>DGHK01000039.1 GCA_002392655.1 Lachnospiraceae bacterium UBA3850
TGCAAGTCGTACGAAACAAAGGTGCAGAGGGAGTGGACGGAATGAAGTACACAGAACTCAAAGGACATCTTGAAAAGAACGGCGATATCATCAAGGAACAGTTGAGGACAAGAAAGTATAAACCTCAGCCAGTACGAAGAGTGGAGATACCAAAGCCTGATGGTGGAATCAGAAACCTAGGTGTACCAACAGTAACAGACAGATTGATACAACAAGCCATAGCACAGGTTTTAACACCAATCTATGAGGAACAGTTCCATGACCACAGTTATGGATTCAGACCTAATAGATGTGCACAACAAGCAATCCTAACAGCGCTCGATATGATGAATGACGGTAATGATTGGATTGTAGACATTGACTTGGAGAAGTTCTTTGACACAGTTAATCACGATAAACTTATGACTATCATAGGTAGAACCATAAAAGATGGAGATGTTATTTCTATCGTTAGAAAATACCTAGTCAGTGGAATCATGATTGATGATGAGTACGAGGACTCTATTGTGGGAACACCACAAGGAGGAAATCTCTCGCCATTATTGGCAAACATCATGTTGAATGAACTTGATAAGGAAATGGAAAAGCGGGGGCTGAACTTCGTAAGATACGCGGATGACTGTATTATTATGGTCAGAAGTGAAATGTCTGCTAATAGAGTTATGAGAAATATCTCACGATTCATTGAAGAGAAACTAGGGCTTAAAGTCAACATGACTAAGAGTAAAGTGGACAGACCAAACAGGATTAAATATCTTGGTTTTGGATTCTACTTTGACACTAGAGCACATCAGTTTAAAGCAAAGCCACATGCCAAATCAGTAGCAAAGTTTAAGAAGAGAATGAAAGAATTCACTAGCCGTAGCTGGGGCGTTAGCAACAGTTACAAGGTAGAAAAGCTCAATCAGCTCATCAGAGGTTGGATAAACTACTTCAAGATAGGTAGTATGAAAACACTTTGCAAGGAAATGGACTCAAGAATTCGTTTTAGATTGCGTATGTGTATTTGGAAACATTGGAAAACTCCGCAGAATAGAGCTAAGAATTTGATGAAGCTGGGCGTACCAAGATGGGTGGCGTATAACATCGCCTATTGTGGAGACAGATATGCAAGACTCGCTCACAATGGATGGGTACAAAAGGCTATAAGTACAAAGAGACTAACCTCATTTGGATTAGTCTCAATGTTAGATTACTACACCGAAAGGTGTGTTACTTGTTAAGTTGATTGAACCGCCGTGTACGGAACCGTACGCACGGTGGTGTGAGAGGTCGAAAATTTCTCAACTAGAGAAATTTTCTCCTACTCGATTTTGTTTCAGACCACCATTTATGTGCATAAAGTCTTTTACAAAATGGGTAGTTTTTGGTAGAATATACTATGTATATCTACGTCTGAAGGAGTACATCATGAAATTCACAAAAATGCACGGAATAGGCAACGATTATGTATATGTAAATTGCACAGAAAACGAGATAGATGATCCGTCTGCACTGGCTGTCAAAGTAAGTGACCGCCATTTTGGAATAGGTTCCGATGGACTTATTCTGATACGTAAAAGTGACAAGGCGGATTTTATGATGGATATGTACAACGCCGATGGTTCCCGCGGTAAGATGTGCGGAAATGGAATCAGGTGCGTGGGTAAGTATGTATATGATCATGGCCTGACAGATAAGAAGATAATAACAGTCGAAACCTTGTCCGGTATAAAGACTTTGAATCTTACCATAAAGCCTGTGGATGAGGTAGAGGGCTATAAGGAAGTACATAACAATGGTTATGTAGTATCCCAGGTTACTGTAAATATGGGTGCTCCGGTTTTCGAGCCTGAGAAGGTACCTGTGCTTATGTCTGAGGGATACGTTGCCGGAAAGATATCGAATATCCTTGAGATAAATCCTATTAAAAATTTTGGAATTAATCCCGAGGAGAAGGTTGTACTGGGAATGGGAATCATTCTTGATAGAGAATACTATAGCGGAACCTGTGTATCTATGGGAAATCCTCACTGCATAGTATTTGTTGACAGGGTGGATGACTATCCGGTTGATAAGATCGGCCCTATGTTCGAAACGAACAGACTTTTCCCTGATCGCGTAAATACGGAGTTCGTCGAAGTGGTAGATGAGACCCACGTCAAGATGCGTGTTTGGGAGAGAGGCTCCGGTGAGACAATGGCCTGTGGTACAGGAGCCTGTGCGACTGTGGTGGCATGCATCCTGAATAAAAAGACACAGGATGAGATAACGGTTTCTCTGCTTGGAGGAGACCTGAGAATCCGGTGGGATCGAGACCAGAATGCTGTATTTATGACGGGACCGGCAACAACGGTGTTTGAAGGAGAATATTAATTTCTTTGTAGTGAGTTTTAGAAAGAGGAAAAACAAATGATAAAAGTTAATCAGGATTATTTGAAACTTCCGGGAAGCTATTTATTCTCGGACATTGCAAGGAAGGTTAGTGCATTTGCTGAGGCTAATCCGGACAAGAAGATCATAAGACTTGGAATAGGAGATGTGACCCAGCCCCTTTGTCCGGCTGTTATCGAGGCTATGCATAAGGCGGTAGACGAGATGGCGAGCGCAGATACATTTAGAGGCTATGCTCCTGATCTCGGTTATGACTTTCTGAGAGAAACAATAGTAGAGAAGGTTTACAAAAAGCTGGGAGCTGATATCGCATCGGACGAGATATTCATAAGTGATGGCGCGAAGTCTGACTCCGGAAACATACAGGAGATATTCGACAGAGATGTAAAGGTTGCAGTTTGTGATCCTGTTTATCCGGTTTATGTTGATACAAATGTTATGGCTGGAAGGACGGGAACATATGATGCAGCGACAGGACTCTGGAGCGATGTTATCTATATGCCATGTACGGCTGATAACGGCTATGCACCTGAGTTTCCGGCAGAGAATCCGGATATCATCTACCTCTGCTTCCCGAATAATCCTACAGGAGCGACTATCACGAAGTCACAGCTTCAGGACTGGGTTGATTATGCAAACAGAATAGGCGCAGTTATTATTTATGATGCGGCATATGAAGCATATATCTCAGAGGAGGATGTTCCTCACAGTATTTATGAGTGTGAGGGTGCAAGAAGCTGCTCCATTGAGATCAGATCATTTTCTAAGAATGCAGGATTTACCGGAACCAGACTTGGCTTCACGGTAATTCCGAAGGATATAAAGGATGCGGATGGAAATACACTCCATGCACTTTGGGCAAGAAGACACGGAACAAAGTTTAACGGTGCTTCGTATATCATACAGAGAGCCGGTGAGGCTGTTTACAGTGATGAAGGTCAGAGACAGACAGGTGAGCAGATAGCTTATTATATGAAGAATGCAAAGTATATACTGGAGGGACTTAAGTCTGCAGGATACACTGTATCAGGTGGTGTGAACGCACCTTATATCTGGCTTAAAACTCCTGATGGTATGTCCAGCTGGGACTTCTTTGATTATCTGCTTACGGAAGCAAACGTAGTTGGAACACCGGGATCAGGCTTCGGTCCGAGCGGAGAAGGGCATTTCCGACTGACTGCATTTGGAAGCTATGAGAATACAGTCGAGGCTATCGACAGGATAAAGAAACTATAGAAAAAATCAGAGCAAAGGAGATAGGTATGAAGGTTGTACTTTTGGCAGGTGGATACGGTACAAGAATAAGTGAGGAGAGTCATCTGAAACCAAAGCCGATGATAGAGATAGGCGGAAAGCCGATACTTTGGCATATCATGAAGGAGTATTCTTATTACGGATTTAATGAATTCGTTATATGTGCAGGTTATAAGCAGCATGTGATCAAGGAGTGGTTTGCAAATTATTATCTGCATAACTCTGATATAACTTTTGACTTTTCAAATGATAATAAGATGACGGTGCATAACAATGTTGCTGAGCCATGGAAGGTTACGATTGTTGATACCGGACTTAATACAATGACCGGTGGACGTTTGAAGAGAGTTAAGGAGTTCGTTGGTGATGAGACATTTATGCTGACCTATGGTGACGGTGTCTGCGATATCAATCTTAAGGAGCTTCTTGAGTTCCATAAAAAGCATGGTAAGGTTGCAACCATAACAGGTATAAAGCTTGGTCAGAGATTCGGAATCCTTGATATAAATGATGATAATCAGATTACAAGATTCAGAGAAAAGGAAGATTCTGAGGGCGCACGTATCAATGGTGGATATATGGTTCTCGAGCCATCTGTTTTTGATTATCTCGTAGATGATACTACAGTATTTGAACAGGGACCACTCAGAGGTCTTGCGGCCGATGGACAGCTGATGGCATACGAGTATGATGGATATTGGCAGTGTATGGATACCAAGAGAGAGATGGATAAGCTGAATGAACTGATCGAAAGTGGTAAAGCACCATGGATGAAATGGTTAAAAGAGGATAAGTAAGTATGAATAAGAAAGATCTAGAGTTTTATAAGGGTAAAAAGGTCCTGATCACAGGTCACACGGGCTTCAAGGGAAGCTGGCTCTGCCAGATTCTTATCGGAGCAGGTGCTGAGGTGACAGGCTATTCGCTTGAACCGCCGACAAGCCCCAGTCTTTTTGATGAGGCAGGTATAGCAGATAAGATCAACCACGTGGTTGGTGATATCAGGGATAGGGAGAAGCTGATGCAACTCTTTAAGGATGTACAGCCTGAGATAGTGCTCCATCTGGCGGCGCAGCCTATCGTAAGAGAGTCATATAAGGACCCTGTCGGAACCTATGAAACAAATGTAATGGGAACAGTAAATATCTGCGAAGCTGTTAGACAGACACCTTCAGTTAAGTCGTTTTTAAATGTTACGACCGACAAGGTTTATAAGAATAATGAGTGGTGCTGGGGATACCGTGAGAATGAACCTCTTGATGGATATGATCCATATTCAAATTCAAAGTCATGCTCAGAGCTGGTAACACATAGTTATATCAACTCATTTTACAATGATATGGATGTTGCTGTTTCTACAGCGAGAGCGGGAAATGTAATCGGCGGAGGTGACTTTGCTCCGGACAGAATCATTCCGGACTGCGTAAGGGCGGCTGAAAAGGGAGAGCAGATAATCGTGAGAAATCCTTATTCAACCAGACCATATCAGCATGTTTTGGAACCGCTGAATATCTATCTGACTATTGCAAAGGATCAGTATGAGGACAAGTCAAAGGCCGGTTTCTACAATGTCGGTCCTGATGATAGCGACTGCGTTACAACAGGAGATATCGTTGATAAGTTCTGCGCAGCATGGAATAAAGACGGTGGTTCTGCGATGTCATGGATAAACAAGCACGACGGAGGTCCGCATGAGGCAAACTTCCTGAAGCTTGACTGCTCACTTATAAAGCAGGTCTTCGGCTGGAAGCCGGTTTGGAACATAGATAAAGCAATTGAGATGGTTGTACAGTTTTCCAAGAGAAGGATAGCTGAACCGGATCGGATAGCTGATGAAATGATTGCTGAAATAGATGAATTTTTTGAATAAGTAAAGGGGAATGGTTCTAATTTACTTATTGTAGATGAAAGGAGACAAAATAAATGGGTAAGTGGAATAGTGAGGCAGAAGCCAGAGAAGAAATAAAGGGACTTGTTGCTGAGTATTATGATCAGTTCAAGAAGCCTGAGCAGGAGAAGGCATTTGAAGAGGGAGACAGAATTGCATATGCATCACGTGTTTATGATGAGAAGGAGATGCTTTCTCTTACAGATGCAACTTTGGATTTCTGGTTAACGACAGGAAGATTCTCAGATGAATTTGAGAAGAACTTTGCTGAGTGGATAGGTGTGAGATTTGCAAATCTTGTAAACAGCGGATCCTCAGCAAACCTGATTGCATTTATGACTCTTACATCACCTCTTCTTGGTGACAGACAGGTTAAGCCGGGTGATGAGGTTATAACAGTTGCAGCAGGATTTCCTACTACAGTAGCACCAATTCTTCAGTATGGTGCAGTTCCTGTATTTGTAGATGTTAAGCTTCCTGAGTATAATATCGATCCTGAGCTTCTTGAGGCAGCACTCAGTGATAAAACAAAGGCTGTCATGATGGCTCATACACTGGGTAACCCATTTGATATAAAGACAGTTAAGGAATTCTGTGATAAGAATAACCTCTGGCTGATAGAGGATAACTGTGATGCACTGGGAACCAAATATACAATTGACGGAGTTACTAAGTTCTCAGGTACATGGGGAGATATCGGAACAAGCAGCTTCTATCCACCACATCATATGACTATGGGTGAGGGTGGATGTGTATATACAGATGATCCTCTGCTTAATCGTATAGTAAAGAGTCTGAGGGATTGGGGACGTGATTGTATCTGTCCTTCAGGTCATGATAATTTCTGCGGACACAGATTTGACGGTCAGTATGGAGAACTTCCTGCAGGTTATGATCATAAGTATGTTTACAGCCATCTCGGATATAACCTCAAGGTTACAGATATGCAGGCAGCTGTAGGAGTAGAACAGCTGAAGAAGTTCCCTACATTTATTGAGAAGAGAAAGGCTAACTGGAAGTACCTGAGAGATGGTCTGGCTGATCTCGGGGATAAGCTGATACTTCCTGAGGCTACTGAGAATTCAGAACCATCATGGTTCGGCTTCCTTATAAGTGTTAAGCCAGAATCAGGACTTAAGAGAAATGATGTTACCAGATATATCGAGGATCATAATGTTCAGACAAGACTTCTGTTCAGTGGAAATCTCACACTTCATCCTTGCTTCGATCAGATTCGTGGCACAGATGCATACAGGGTTTCGGGCTCACTTGATGTAACGAATTACATCATGAACAATTCCTTCTGGGTAGGAGTTTATCCGGGAATGACAAAAGAGAAGCTTGATTATATGATCAAGGTTATTCACGAAGCAGTTAAATAATATAGATATAGAGAGAAAAAGAATGAAAAATGCGATAATAACCGGTGCGACAGGAATGATAGGTTCGCACGTGGCAAAGATACTTATGGAGCAGGGGGTAAATGTAACTGCTATCATAAGACCTATGTCTGAAAAATTGAAGAATCTGGAATGGGCTGAACAAGAGGCCGGGGTAGCCGCACTTAAGGTCAGTGATAACTCCACCGAGATAGGAAAGCTCCAGATAGTCGAATGCGGTCTGTGGGATCTGCTGACACTGAGAGACAAGCTGGGCTGGGAGCACGATACATTTTTCCATTTTGGATGGGGCTTTACATTTGGCCCGGGAAGAAACGATGCTGCAAAGCAGGAGTCAAATGTACGCGCGGCCATTGATGCTGTGCATCTCGCTTATGAAGCAGGCTGCAAAACATTTGTCGGAGCTGGCTCGCAGGCAGAGTTCGGAATATTTGACGGAACTCTTTCAGATGCAGTACCGAAGAATCCCGTAACGGGATATGGAATTGCGAAGCTGGCGGCCGGCCGACTTACTGCGATGGAGTGTAAGAATCTCGGAATGAAGCATAACTGGGCAAGAATTCTCAGCTGTTATGGCCCGGGAGATAATGACTATACGATGGTTATGTCAGCAATCAGGGCGATGCTTAAAGGGGAAAGGATGCAGTTTACACCTGCCGAGCAGGTCTGGGACTACATCTATGCCGAGGATTGTGCGAAGGCCTTTGTAGCAATTGCTGAGAAGGGCGTGGATCAGAAGTCGTATATGATCGGCTCCGGAACAAATATGCTGCTTAAGGATTATATATATGCTATAAGAGATGCGATAAATCCTGATCTTGAGGTGGGAATCGGAGAGAGAGAATACAATCCGGATCAGGTTATGCATCTTGTGGCAGACATATCGGAGCTAGTGGCTGATACAGGTTATAAACCCACTACATCATTCCTTGAAGGAATCAAGAAAACTGTTGAGTGGGCAAAAGAGAATCCATAGAAGGTGACGACATGGGAAAAAAGAAAATAAGCATTTTGATACCATGCTATAACGAAGAGGAAAATGTTGTTCCGATGAGCAACGCTATAAAGGATCTGTTTGAGGGGCAACTCCCTCAGTATGATTACGAGCTTCTTTTTATTGATAATGATTCATCAGACAATACAAGACCACTTCTTCGTGAGATATGTAAGAGGAATAAAAAAGTCAAAGCGATTTTTAATGCCAAGAACTTCGGACAGTTCAATTCTCCTTACTACGGAATACTTCAGACAACAGGTGACTGCGTAGTTTCGATGGTATGCGATTTCCAGGATCCACTTGATCTGATTCCGCAGTATCTCGAAGCGTGGGAATCGGGTTACAAGATAGTTATAGGAATCAAGACCTCCAGTAAAGAGAGCAAGCTTATGTATAAGCTGAGATCGACCTATTATAAGTTTATCAAGAAGTTCTCTGATGTTGAGCAGATAGAACATTTTACTGGTTCAGGATTATATGATCGTGATTTTATCGAGGTCCTGAGAGAGCTTAAGGATCCGACACCTTTCCTGAGAGGAATTGTCTCAGAGCTTGGTTTCAAACGCAAGGAGATAGAGTATGAGCAGCCTGAGAGAAGAGCAGGTAAAACTCATAACAATTTCTATACTCTGTATGATGCAGCGATGCTGTCCTTCACTTCCTATACGAAGATAGGTCTGAGACTTTGTACCTTCTTCGGTGCATTTATCGCACTTGGCAGTATCCTGGTGGGACTTATTTATCTCATTTTAAAACTGACAAACTGGCATGGATTTGAAGCTGGTATGGCACCACTTATCATCGTAGTAACATTTCTTGGTGCGCTTCAGCTGTTCTCCATAGGATTCATGGGAGAATATATAATGAGTATCAATAAGAGAGTTATGAACCGGCCTCTGGTAATTGAAGAGGAGAGGATAAATTTTGATGAGGATATAAAAAATCATGGTTAAATCAAATGTAAAGGTTGATAGTGAAAAAATGGAGTCGAAGATAAAGGAGAGACTTGAGAGTATCAAGAACGAGGGCGAGGAAACAGTAAAGAAGAAACCTTCGGATGGAAGTAACAAGCCGGTGACTAAATCTAAAGCGGGCACAAATGGACTCGTTAGCTGGGTTATGTACGGAAAGAGAAAGTACATCCTGGGAGCCATAGGTCTCTTCCTCGTATTCCTGTTTATACAGCTGAAGTATATATATAACGTATGGTTTGATCCGGATGAGCTGGATGTTTATTCCATAGGTTATGAGATGGCAAAGGGCAAGATCCTTTATAAGGATATTCCTTCACAGCATATGCCGTGGACCTACTTCTTCAGCTGCTTTTTCTATTTTTTGGGAGCACATACGGCAACACTTCAGAGACTTTGTTTCTATATCATGTTCGCCGCTTTCTGGACATATTTTGTTTTTGCATATAGAAGGTATGTAAACAAATGGATACTTATAATAACTCCTTTTGTTTATCATGCAATTCTTCAGCATATAGACTTTGCGACCCAGATACTGTCAGAGCATTTATGCGTTATAGGTGCACAGATATTCATACTGGAATTTCTTATGTTTTTGAAAAAACGGGACATAAGTATAGCTAGCTGTATAAGAATGAGTATAGCGGTCGTGTTTACATTTGGTACCGCATTCCTTATGGTATTCGCTCTGTTCTTCCTGGGACTTGGCGTTATCGGAATGGAGATAAAATGGAGAATTGAAAGTGGTCAGAGCCGCGGCGAGTGGTGGGGTATGATGATTAAGAGGTACCTCAAGCTTGCAGCTTTCATGGCCATTCCGTGGGTGCTTATGGTCATCTATATGCTGGCGACACATTCGTTCCACGATTTCGGATTCTGTGCATATACAATAAACAGACTGTACTATCCACAGTATATGAATGGTATCGGAGGAGGAATCTTCTCAACACTCGTGACAGGAATTACAGCTCCATGCTCATATGCACTTAACCTTCTGGCAACAGATATAACAGTTCTGTTTGTATTCAAGGCTTTTATGTTTGTAAGCGTTATCTACTTCTCTTACAGACTTGCAAGAAAGTATGGAATAATCGCCGGAGTTGCAGTATATATGTTTGCATTCTCCTTTGGCACAAGAGGACTTTTCAATTATCACGGCGTACCGTTTATCGGAACTGCAGCACTTCTTTCATCATTTGTCCTTATTAAGTATATGTTCAAAAATAAGGATAATTTCATCAAGGAAAGTATGGCGAAGAGATGCGCAACCTGCGTGATCATAGGAATCATGGGGCTTGCATTCTTCTCAGATTTCCAGATGTCTGTAGGCTTCATAAGCGGAGAAGCGTTCAACAGCTACAAGGCAGATACAGATGTTCTTGCAGCGGTTATTGATGAAGAGGACAGGGTATGGCAGACAAATGTATGCGATACCATAAGCTATACAGCACAGCGTGTGACAGACGGACCATCTGTCAGCACACCTTGGATGTGGGATTCAGTTGGAAAGAAGGATATAGAGGAATTTATCAAAAATCCTACCAAGGTTGCCATCTTCCAGCTTGGTTATGAGACATGGGGACACAAGATGGCTGACTACGCTCCGGAGGCATATTACTTCATAGTAAATAATTATAAGCTCATTCCTACCAGTACACAGATATGGGCTAGAAATGATTATTATGAAGAGGCATGTCGCAGACTCGGAGTTGATCCTGACAGTGTGAAGGATCTGGGTGTAAGCGTTTCACCATTTACAGTTGATGAAAGCGAGCTTCCTGGAAAAACTGCCGCCGACAGAAAAGAAGCTTTGAAGAGGCAGGAAGAAGGAATAACTGAACCTGAGGCAGAACCTGAAGAGGAAGAGGAAACTCAGGAAGAAGATAAGCAGAAGAAGGAAGACAAGGACGAGAAGGACAAGAAGGAGTCCGAGGAAGAGGATACCGAAGCAGCTACCGAAGAGAGTACTGACGAGGAAGCTTCAGATGACAAAGAAGCTCCTGCAGAAGGTCCGGGTGCGGTTATTGTGTCACCAAACGAGGGCGGAGTCGTATATCTCGATCCTGACGGAAATGTCATAACAGAAAATACTCCGGGAGCTGTTCAGGCACCTGACGGAAGCTGGGTTCTTCCTGATGACAGCGATGGACCGGGGATGTAAGCCATATAATAGAATAGTAGTGAGTCAGTGGAGAACAGTCCTAATTGACTTGCTGTAATGAGAACGGAGATAAGAAAAAATGGGTAAGATAAAGGTTGAAGATTGTATAGTAGATGGAGTAACTATAGAAGGACTCAAGGTCATAACACCAACTGTATTTGGTGATGACAGAGGCTACTTCATGGAGACATATAATGAGAATGATATGAAGGAAGCGGGCATGGATTATGTATTTGTACAGGATAATCAGAGTGCTTCCAAGAAAGGTGTTCTGAGGGGATTACATTTCCAGAAGGAATTCCCACAGGACAAGCTGGTAAGAGTAGTAAATGGTGAAGTATTTGATGTTGCTGTTGATCTGAGAGAGGGCAGCAAGACCTTCGGTAAGTGGTATGGAGTTCTACTCTCAGCTGAGAACAAGAAGCAGTTTATGATACCAAAGAATTTTGCTCATGGTTTCATAGTACTCTCAGACTATGCAGAGTTCTGTTACAAATGTACCGACTTCTATCATCCAAACGATGAGGGCGGTCTCCTCTGGAAGGATCCTGAGATTGGCGTGGAATGGCCTATGCCTGAAGGGATGACAGAAGCAGATCTGACACTTTCTGACAAGGACCAGAAGTGGGATGGAATCACGGCTTACAAGGCTGAAAGAGGACTGTAAATAAATCGTATAGGAAAATTGGGAAATGGATAAAAAGAGTTTACTGCGAATACTGTTTTTTTTATTCGTTATACTTCTCAACTTAATAGTGTTCTGGAAGATCGACTACTCGGATATAGATTCTGAAGGCGTCAAGTTTGTAGTTGAGTTGTCCAGTAATAAGGATGATGATTATCAGATTTATTACTCCAAGGCTGGCGGTGATTTTACAGATACAAACAGCTGCACTGCTCAGTACCGCGGGTACGGAAATGGCAGCAAGACTAAAAACTATGGAACGGGAGAGATAGAAACTCTTAAGTTTGATTTTCCGATTGCTTATGATAATTTGAGATTCGACCTGGGACAGTTCGAAGGAAAAACAGTGCTCTATAGTGTTTATTTTGAACTGTCAGATATCAGATATGATATTCCGCTTGATCAGCTCACAAAAGAAAAAAATCAGGTGGGTATCACTCGAAGAGAACACATACAGGATACTGATCCGGAGATGCTGGTTATTGATGCCGGTGGTGATGATCCGAATATGCTGGTTCAGTTCCATAAGGATGAGATTCTCAGACGTTATAACGAAAAAAACAAGACTAAGAGCCTGGTTCTGGATATTGTAATCTGTGCAATTCTGGATCTTGTTGCACTTTATGTGCTGATACATTTCTATTCTTTGATAGATATTCCTGTGGAGATATATCAGAATAGAAAGCTAGCACTCACGCTCGCAAAGAATGACTTCAAGACCAAATACGCAGGATCATATCTCGGTATGATCTGGGCGTTTATCCAGCCTATCGTCACGATAGCGGTATACTGGTTCGTCTTCACGGTCGGCTTCAGAGCCGGAACCGTAGGTCAGCATCCTTTTGTTCTGTTCATAGTAGTAGGTATAATTCCGTGGTTCTTCTTCTCGGATGCGCTTAACGGCGGAACGAATGCTATGACCGATTATAATTATCTGGTCAAGAAGGTGGTATTCAACATAGATATACTTCCTTTTGTCAAGGTAATGTCAGCTTTTATAGTGCACTGTTTCTTTATCGGATTTGCAATCATCCTTTGCTGCTTTATGGGATATGTGCCTACGATATATGCACTTCAGCTGTTTTACTATATTATTTGCAATATGGTTTTCGTGCTGGGACTTTCATATCTTAGCTCATCAATAGTTGTATTTTTCAGGGATCTGGGACAGTTTATCAATATATTTATCCTTCAGGTGGGAGTGTGGCTCACACCTATTATGTGGAATGCAGATAATATGCTAAGTCCATTTGTGCATAAGCTGTTCAAGATAAACCCTATGTATTATGTGGTAAGTGGATTCAGAGACAGTCTCCTTGATAAGAAATGGTTCTGGGAGGGTGATACTCTGGTTTGGACTATATATTTCTGGGTGCTTACGATACTTATCTTCGGTCTCGGAGTTAAGGTATTCAGAAGGCTCAAGGTACATTTTGCTGATGTGCTTTAACACACACTTTCAGGGGAAAATGAGGACATGGCAGACGAAATAGCAATTAAAATTCAAGATGTCACAAAACTTTATAAGCTCTATGATAAGCCCGTTGACCGCCTGAAGGAGTCGCTTGGACTTACAAAGCAGAAGAAATACAAGGAGCATTATGCTCTTCGAAATGTAAGCTTTGAGGTTAAGCGTGGTGAATGTGTCGGAATTATCGGAACCAACGGAGCAGGTAAGTCCACGATACTTAAAATCATCACAGGCGTGTTGAATCAGACAGCCGGTGACGTTCAGATAAACGGACGAATCTCCGCACTTCTGGAACTCGGTGCCGGTTTCAATATGGAGTATACAGGTATAGAAAATGTATACCTGAACGGTACTATGATAGGCTTCAGTCGTGAAGAGATTGATCAGAAGATGGACGAGATACTGGAGTTTGCCGATATCGGAGATTTTGTGTATCAGCCGGTCAAGACTTATTCTTCAGGTATGTTTGTCAGACTTGCATTTGCAGTTGCGATAAATATCGATCCGGAGATTCTCATTGTCGATGAGGCACTTTCGGTAGGAGATGTTTTCTTCCAGCTGAAATGCTTCAAGAAATTTGAGGAGTTTAAGAAGAACGGCAAGACCATACTTTTTGTAAGCCACGATCTCTCATCTATAGAGAAGTACTGTGACAAGGCTCTGCTTCTTGATCACGGCAGGAAGATATCAGAGGGTGTGCCGATTGATATCATAAATAAGTATAAGAAGCTCATGACCGGTATGACGGTAGAGGAACTTATCGAACAGGAAAAAGAGCTCGAAGAAAAACGTGAGCAGAGGCGTGAAGAAAAGACGGCTAAGAAGCCACAGGAGCAGACTGAGAAAAAGAAGCCATCTGAAGGAAGTCTCTGGAAGGACAGCTTTGACCTTAACCCGAATCTGGATGAGTACGGGGATGGAAAGGCTAAAATAATAGATATAGGTGTTTTTGATGATGAGGGAAATCTCACGACTACTATTTTGAAGGGTGGTCGTTTCACACTTAAATCCAAGGTAGAATTCAAAGAGGATGTGGAAGATCCGATTTTCACTTATACATTTAAAACACTTAAGGGACAGGACATCACAGGTACCAACACTATGTATGAAAAAGCGAGTGTCGGAAAAGCCTCAAAGGGTGATGTATATGTAGCAAGCTTCACTCAGGAGATGAACCTGCAGGGAGGAGAGTATCTGCTTTCGATGAGCTGTACAAGCTTTGTTGGAAGTGACCTGGTTGCACATGACAGACTGTATGATGTTCTGAATATTACAGTTGTATCTGATAAAAATACAGTTGGATTCTATGATATGAATTCCGAGGTGAAGATAGAGAAGGCATAAGTCAGGTAAGTGATATGGATATATATGACGAGCTGATAAACATTATAAATACTGAGCCGGACCTTGAAGAGTTTCTTACCCACGAAAGTAAGTGGGAGTATCTCTACAATCTGTCCCATATCAGGCAAAATGTATATGATTGGTATGATTTTGATCCTGAGTCCGATCTCCTGGAAATAGGAGCCGAGTGCGGTGCTGTGACGGGGCTTTTTACGGAAAGAGTAAGGGAAGTAGTCGCAGTTGATGTAGACGAAAGAAAATGTATAGTTAACCGTGTTCGAAATAAGAAGGCTGAGAACCTGAGTATAATTCAGGTGGAGTCCTATGATAAGGCTGACGGAGTCAAAAACGGCTTTGAGTATGCTTCCATAATCGGTGAGCTGTCGGAGGAGAAGCTTCTGCTTGCAGAAAAAAGCTTAAGAGATAAAGGGCTTTTACTCGTGGCAGGTGATGATCCGAAGGCCGAGGCTCTGCTTACGGAAAAAGGTTTTCTGATAAAGGATAAATACTTCGCATCACCGGATTACATCTTCCCCTTGGAGATACGAAGAGATGAGAATAAGTCATCATCATATATATACATATGTGAGAAGAGGGTAACACTAGCTTAATAGAAATGGGAGTTAGTATGTCAGAGGTTCTATATGCAAAATACAACTCACTTCGTGCTCCGATGTATCAGGTGACAACGAAGATCATAGAGGAAAATGGAAAGAAGCTCGTTGTAAAGCTGCCTTCTTTTGATGAAACAAAGTCACATATAGAGACAATCAGAGCTAACTACGGAAAGCTTAAGGATTACTACAAATCCATTACAGTTATACCTTATTCCGATTACAGGGATGGACTCAGCTTTGAGTTTCTGGAAGGAAAGGCTCTAATCTCAGATGTGGATCTTGCAAATGATGAAAAGGATGCTCTGATAAATAAGTTGGGCGTTCTAATGGACAGGGTTCTGGATGTACGAGAAGAGTATCAGCTGCCATTTGAGATGACGGAGAGCTTTTCAGATAATTTTCCGGGCTGTACTCCGAAGGAGGGAACTCCGGCGCTTAAGCTCAGTAATCTTGACAGCATACTCAGCAACTTTATCGAGACAGAACATGGACTTATATGTCTCGACTATGAATGGGTTCTCGACTTTCCTGTTCCGAAGGACTTCATAAGATACAGGGTAATCAGATATCTCTATGTGGAGGAGGCGGAAAGCCTGAGTCGTAGATTTGAAGTAAGGGATTTCCTGAGAGCCTTTGGCCTCGAAGATGAGGATATAGATCTTTATGAGAAGATGGATGACTGTTTTCAGCTGATGGTTCACGGTGAAAACAGAAAATATATGTATCTGGGTAATTATAAGAATCCGGAGGACAAGACCGAAGGAGGATCAGAAGATATGAATGATTATGAGAAGGAAAACAAAGCGTTAAGAGAAGAGATAGAAGCTCTCAGACGCGAGCTCTATGATCAGGTAGAAGCAACAAAAGAAAAAATAGATACAGTCAGAGACAGAGATGATGAATTAGAAGAAAAAAATGACCTGCTTAACAGCCGTCTTGGCCGTATTAATTTCATGGAAAAGAAGATGGCTCTTATGAAAAAGGGCATCAGAAATCCTCTTTACGGAATCTATGTGATGACGAAGAAGATGCCTAGACTTAAGGAAGAGGAAAAGGAACGACTCAGACTTGAGGAAAAGAGGAATAAGGAGAGAGAAAAAAGAAGAAAAGAAGATCCGCGTGATCTTTATAAGAGAAGATATGATCAGCTTCTTTCTGAGACCGGCGGGGATTATATGAAATGGATTGAAAATGAGGAGAGTGGGTATGAAAAAGCTGAGAAGCTCAGCTATGAACCTCTTATTTCAGTCGTAATTCAAGTGGGCGATTCTCCAGAGGAATATCTGAATTCCTGTTTGGATTCAATAATAGACCAGTCCTATAAAAACAGAGAGATAATTATAGTATCGGATTCCTCTGCACCGTCAGAGATAAAAGCATACTTAAACAGCATTAAAAAGATCAAATCCGATAAGAATATTCGTGTAAAAATCGGCAAGGGAACTCTTGATACATCAGAGATGATGAATATTGGAATCAAGATGGCCAAGGGTCAGTTTATTACATTTGTTTCTTCAAAGGATACTTTATCGTCGTTTGCACTTTACGAAGTGGCAAAGCTTTTGAATGAAAAAAGCTCTCTTGATTTTATCTATGGTGATGAGGATAGACTGGGTGATGATGGAATAACCAGATATACTCCGTTCTTCAAACCAGACTGGTCGCCGGATACGCTGATGTCAATAGACTATATAGCTCATTCCGGAGTATACAGAACAGATCTTCTTAAAAAGATTGGCGGGTTTAATCCTAAATACGACGGTTGCCATGAGTATGATCTTCATTTGAGATTTACCGAGAAAACTAAAAAAATAGCGCATATATCCAAGATTCTATATCATATGAGGCTGATAGGTGCATTTCCCTATACAGGAGAGACGCTTACACCGGAAGAGAAGAATACTCTTCGGCTTTCGCAGAGATGCAGAAAGGCTGCTCTTCGCAGGAGAGATATAGAGGGCGAGGTTGAATGGATAGGAAGTATCCGTCGTTTCAGAGTTAACTATACTCCGAAAAATGACCCGATGGTAAGTATAATTATACCGTCAAAGGATAATCCCGAACTTCTTGAAAAGTGTCTTGGGTCGCTTACGGAAAAAACAGAATATAAGAACTATGAGATAATAGTCGTAGATAACGGAAGCAGCGAGGATAATAAGGCAAAGTACAAGAAAATAGTTGACGAGGCCAGGGCGAAATATATATATGAACCGGCTGAGTTTAATTTCTCCTATATGTGTAATACCGGTGCCAATGCGGCTGAGGGCGATTTTCTCTTATTCCTCAATGATGATATCGTGATAAAAGAAGAAAAATGGCTTGGAAGGATGGTTGGACAAGCCGGACTTCCTCATACAGGTGCAGTTGGAGCAAAACTTCTTTATCCGGACACAAAACTTATACAACATGCTGGTATAATAAGTATAGATATGGGACCGATGCACTGCCTGATGGGAAAGGATGACAGTGAGAAGTACCACTTCGGACGAAATAAGCTGAGTGTAAATGTATCAGGAGTGACAGCTGCATGTCTTATGATTGAAAAGAAAAAGTTCGAAGCAGTCGGTGGATTTGATGAAGAATATGCTGTAGCATATAACGATATTGATCTATGTTTCAAGCTTCTGGAAAATGGTTATTTCAATGTATTAAGAAATGATGCAGTGCTTTATCACTATGAATCAGTGACCAGGGGCAAGGATGCTCTGGATACTACAAAGTTTGAGAGGCTTATGGATGAACAGGATAGACTCTATGCAGCCCATCCATTATTTAAGAAGCATGATCCGAACTATAATATAAATCTGAATCAGCAAAAGGGCGATTTTACCTGTAACTTTGAAAAAGATGTCATATACGATATAATTGAGACAGATAATCTCGCATCTTACGAAGTAGATGAAAGCATAAAGTATTCAGTAGATATTGCAGATATTGACTGGAGCATCTACATAGAAGGCTGGGCTTTTTGTGAAGGTAGTGAGGATACGGTATTTAATGATACTAAACTTGTACTTGAAGGAAAGGACAGGTCGTATATCATCTCAACAGGTCATGCCCTCAGGGAAGATCTGCCGGAGGTTTTATACAGCGAAAAGGATGTTCAGTTCTCTGGTTTTAAATGCAGACTGGACAGAAAGCGTATTAAGAGCGGCACCTACAGTTTCAAAGTATTAATAAACGGTAAAATATCCGTTATAAGTAATATAGAGAAACTGAGTCTTAAGTCGTTTGACGTGAAATAAAAAAATGGAATCAGAGAGGTTCAAAATGGAAGTTAAAGAAAGAATAGTTGATCTAAGGCAATATTTCATATATCTGTGGGAGAATGCAATTCTCATAATACTTATAGCAGGTATATGTGCCGGAGGTATGTTGGGATTTAGTTACAAGAAGCAGAAGGCTGAGATAGCATCTACAACAGCTGCGGATAAGGCAGTTATCAATACGATAATAAATCAGAATCATGATGCATTTTATGCAACTACTGCTGACAAGAGAATATACACGGATGCTGTTCCGCCTGCAGATACATACAATTCGGCAGCCAAACTCTATATCGATTTTAACTTTGACAGCATCGAGGGTGGAGAAAGCCTGGATATATCCAAAGTGCTTTACGGTTATCAGCAGGATGCTTTAATGCTTATAGTAAGCGATGAAGCTCTTCAGAATGTTATAGATAAGCTGGATCTTCACAGCTACGATGATATGAAGGAAATTACTCCGAATGACCTGAAGTGGATGGTAAACAAAAATATGCTTGGTGCCAATATGATGCAGGTGGTTGTATCTGATGTTGATCCGGACAGAGCAAAGCTTATAAATGAGGCTGTTCTGGAAGAGTTCACCAACAGAATTGGTAGTTTTGCATCGATTGACAAAGTAGATATAATCGATCATCCTTCAACACCTCAGGGCGGAATGCAGCCTACAGAAACTCCGGCAACTATCAGTAAGAAGAAGCTTCTGAAGTATGCGATAGTAGGTGGAGCCGGAGGATTTATCCTGATAGCCGGAATCTTTTTACTTATTTTTATATTTAATGATTCAGTAAGAAACTCTCTGGATGTTGCATATGTAGACATGAAGATGTTCGGAACAGTTTCAAAATCACATAGTAAACGTGAAGAGTGCTGCAAGAGACTTGCATTTAATATCTCACTATTAAAGGATAAAAAGAAGATTGCAATTATTCCAGTGGATAAAAAATCTGAGGATGATGAGCTGGTTAGTATGATAAAAGAAGAACTGGCTAAGGTTAATAAGGACATAAAAGTCGAGACATCTAAGAATATAATAGATAGTGCAGATGCAACTATGGAAGCTGTAAACAGTGATGCTTTTATAGTTCTGGCCAAATACGGAAAAACGAGAATAAAGGATATGATTTTCGCCAAGAGTGAGTTAGACAAGACAGAAAAAGAGAATCTTGGTGTTATCCTTGAATCAGTAAGATAGATCAAAGATTAATATCTTTTACTATAAAAAAAATATCAGACGGAAAGGAGTGCTGTATATGAAGAGAAAAATATGGTCATTTATTCTTTCTTTCGTTATGGCTATAGGCCTTATGTTTAGTGGTATTCCAGGTACGCTTATAGCCCATGCGGAGGAAGCGGAAGGTAGTATAGATGGGGAAGAATCACAGGAAATCGTTAATGATGAGGCAAGTCCCGGAGATGCAGATCTGATCGGCTCATCGGTTGACGCAAATAATGAGTATGTAGTTGATAATGTTGATAATACAGGTCAGAAAGATGCTAGTAGAGGAATAAATGCAGTACTTTCCAGAGCTGCAGCAGCTGCTACACCTTCAAATCCATCAGTTGTATATGTTCCGGCAGGTACATATCTGCTTGAAAACGGTTCATCACTTATGATTGGTGAGAATACTATTCTTCATCTTGATGATAATGCAACAATTAAAAGAGGAAGTAATGAAGAGGGCGACAGCACAATGCTGTGGTTTGATGGTTCAGGAGCCGGTGGATATGACAGCTTCAAAAATGTCGAGATATACGGTGGTGTTTGGGACTGCGGACAGAGTGCAAGCAGGGAGAGATATAGTGATGGTACAGGAATAAATATGACTGTATTCTACTTTGCTCATGCTCAGAATATCAATATTCATAATACAACAATCAAGAATGTAAGAGGCGATCATGCATTTGTTATTGATGGATGTAAGGATGTAACAGTTCAGAATTCAACGTTTCAGGATTTCTATGTGCCTGTAGATATAGATGATGTTCTGAATATGGAAGCTGTTCATTTTGATTTTGCAAGCAGTATAACTTCAGAATCCAAGCCTTATGACGACACACCAAGTAAAAACATAAAAGTAGCCGGCTGTACATTTAAAAATGTTATCGGCGGAGTCGGAACACATCACGCAGACAAGGGAATAACAACAAAGAACAGTGGTATAACTATTGTAAATAACTATTTTGAAAACATAAAGGGAAATGCTATAACAGCATCTCTTACAGATGGAGGAACAATTTCAGGAAACGTATTAAATAGTTCAAGTGGAGACTTCATCCAGTGTGCTTCTTCAAATAATTTAACCATAGAGAATAACAACGCAGACAAAGCAAGATATGGAATTTATCTGGGATATGGTAATTACGGATCAAGCGGAAATATTGTAAAGGGAAACACAATCAGCAATACTGTATATCGTGGTATTCTTGTTCAGGTTGAACCGGGACTTACTGCAAATAATCCTTCAGTTACTGTTCAGAACAATAAGGTAATCAATACAAAGAACTACGGTATATATGTTGACGGATATAAAGCAACAATTGCCGGAAATACAGTAGATACAGTATCCTTCAATTCATCTGAATCAGGTGCAACTGCAGATGATGTTTCAGGTATCAGAATCGGAGCTACAAAGACAGGTTCTGTTATTCAGGGAAATAGCATAAAAACTGCCAAGAGAGGAATCGGTGTCTATAACGCAGAGAACGTAACAATAAAGGACAACACTATTTCAAATATCGACAAATATTCAATAAGAATTATAGGTTCAGGTTACGTAATCGAGGGAAACACAATAGACGGAAGTGAGAATCCGATCGCTCTTGATTTTGCTAAATCATCCAAGAAGGAAGATACTATAAATAATAACAAGATAACAAATGCTAAGGATCAGGCTATTACTGCAGTAGTTTATAATGCAGATGCAGATGCAGCATCAGCTAATACACTTACTATCAGCAATAACTCAATTGATAAAGCATATAATTACGGAATCTTCACAAAGGATTATGATAATGTCATTATTGCAGGTAACACTGTAAAGAATATCAGTCATAAGAGTGGCGGCTCAGTTATTCCTGAGGAGGTTGCCGGAATCAAAGCATACTGTGCAGATAAAAAGGTTAATATAGAAGGAAACTATGTTGCAAATGCACCTATAGGAATCTGGATATCCAGCTGTACAAATGCGGGAATAACCAAAAATGCTACTAAGTTTACAAGCGTTAATGGTATAAAGGTAGGAACAAATTCTACCACAGTAAATATAAATGGAAACTCAGTAACAAACAGTTCGAAAAATTCCGGTTCAGGTAATGACAGATTCGGTATCTATGCAACTAATTTCTATGGAATGTCAGTTACAAATAATCTCGCTTATACTCAGGGATTGTTTGATATAGATGCATGGGATCCGACAGGCGAGACAGTTACAGTTCTGAAGGATAATTTCGTAAACGGAAATGAATCTGACAGAGTTTACGGAAATTCTTCAAACCTGACACTCAGCGGAAACAAGAAAGCTGCAGTTATAAGCTTTAATGGTTCAGCTGTAACTGTAAATAATGGAGAGGCTACACTTCTCACTGTTTCTGGAGAGTCAAAGGATTCACTTGTAAGCTGGTCATCTTCTGATACATCTGTAGCAAGAGTTGATCAGAATGGTGTTGTATGGCCATCAAAAGAAGGAACAACAACTGTTACTGCAGTAAAGGGTGGAAATACTATAAAAGCCACAGTAACTGTAGGTCCTAAGAAGGACAGTGGCGGTGGAAGTGGCGGTGGTGATACACCGAAGACAAATTACAGCAAAGAGTGGGTGAACGGAAAATGGTATAACGCCGACGGAACCCAGACATATAAGGGAATACTCCAGTGGAAGGTCAATGGCACCGGATGGTGGGTTGAAGATACTTCAGGCTGGTATCCGATAAGTCAGTGGCAGAAAATTGACGGAAAGTGGTATTACTTCACAGAAACCGGATATATGGATTATTCAGAGTATCGTGACGGCTGCTGGCTGAATGCAGACGGAAGCTGGGATGAAAGATACTATGGCGGACATTGGTGCTGCAACAGCGTAGGCTGGTGGTATGAGGATGCAGCAGGTTGGTATCCAAACAATCAGTGGTTATGGATTGACGGAGTTAATTATTGGTTTGGTGCAAGCGGATATTGGGAATAAACTATGGATAATAATAACGAGTTAAAAAAAAGTATTGATGAATCGAAGTTACTTTCATTAGAGGAAATGCAGAAGGAATATTATAAACTCCTTGTTGAGTTTGATAAGATCTGCAAAAAATATAAAGTACGTTATGAAATAGGTGGCGGCTCCTTGCTGGGAGCCGTCAGGCATAAAGGCTTTATTCCTTGGGATGATGATATAGATGTTATGATGCCGAGACCGGATTATGAGAGATTTCTTTATTCTTTTTATAAGGGAAGAGTAACACTTCCTGAGAGAAGAGATATTCTTTCGATTAAGAACGGTACATTTATTCGGCATTATGCCAGATATATAAGCTACGATATCGGAAGGCTGTCTGAGTATTCAGGTGATGATGACTGTCCTTATATCGGTATAGATATTTTCCCTGTAGATGGAATATATTCAAACAATTTCCTGTCAAGGATACAGGTGAAAAGGATAACAATTCTCAGAAGAATACTCCTATTAAGTCTGTCGAAAAAAGGAAAGAGCAGTAAGGGTGCGAAGGTAGCTCTGCTTAAGGATATCATTCGTCCTTTTACCAAGCTTATCGGAAGTAAGCGTATAGCAAAACATTTAGAGCATGTCTGCAGTGAGGTGGACTTCAGAAAAGCCAAGTATGTTGGTGTACTTACAGGTATGTATGGCAATAAGGAGAAATGGCTTAAAGCGGATTATCTCCCGTTGGAGGATACCAGGTTTGAGGAAGGATACTTCCCTGGTTATAAGAATTACGATATATATCTGTCAAACATTTACGGTAATTATATGGAACTGCCTCCTGAGGATAAAAGAATTCCTCACTGTGACCAGGGGTATTGGATTGATAATGATTAATATTAGGGAGATATAGATGGATTATTTTGTGACAGAATACCAAACATTTGAAAATACAGAGCGTACAGCCGGAATAAAGGCTAGAGACGATCTGAAGTATATCTTTTTGGATTGTGGAATAAATGAGATAGCTATTCCCGGTAATACTGAAAACAGGGAAGAGATGAATGCATTCCGGAAACTCAGACAGCATTTTGTAATTGCGAAGAAGTGGCGTGAAAGTCTGAAGAATTTAAGGGCCGGGGATAAGATCATAATTCAATTCCCGAACATCGAGCATTCAATAATGCTAAACAAGGTTTTTAAAAAGCTTGATAAAAAGGGTGTTGAGATCATTTTAATCATCCATGATATTGATCTTCTTAGAAGTGCAAAAAAGAGAAAAAAACTTACTGCAAAGTTCAGGATGAAGCTTGAGGAGATAAACTCCATAAAAACAGCATCAGTCATCATAGCTCATAATAAGAGAATGGCGAAATACTTCGAAAGAATAGTTCCAGAGAAGACCAAGGTTGTAAGCCTGGATATTTTTGATTATCTGATCAAGGACTATGATGAAAGTAAGTTTAAGACTGATAAGGGTAGTGAAAATGCGGCTATAATAGCTGGAAATCTACGTCCGCACAAGGCTGCTTATGTTTATAATATGCCTGATAATCTCAGAGTCAATTTGTATGGAGTGGACTATGAAGGTGAAGTAACAGATAAGCTTGTATATCATGGATCATTTGATCCGGATGAACTGCCTTATGTGATGAACGGAAGCTTCGGACTTGTATGGGACGGCGAGAGCTGTGATACCTGTACAGGCACGTATGGAGAATACCTGAAGATTAATAATCCTCACAAGACTTCGCTGTATTTGGCTTCTAATATTCCTGTGGCTATATGGGAGAAGGCAGCACTTGCCGGATTTGTTAAAAAGAATAATTGTGGAATAGTAATAGAATCTTTAGATGAGTTAGCAAAGACGCTTGATTCTCTTGATCCGAAGGAATATGAAAAACTTAAAAAGGGAGCTGAGGCAGTAGGTCAGAAGCTCAGAAGCGGATACTTTACAAAAAAGGCATTAAAGAAGTGTGGGATTGGAGACGTTGATTGATATGAAGAATGATTCAATTAGACAATTGCAGCTGGAGGAATTATCGATTCTTGAACGATTTATTGCAATTTGTGAAGAGCATGGATTTAGATATTATATGCTTGGTGGAACACTTCTCGGAGCAATCAGACATAAGGGCTTTATTCCCTGGGATGACGATGTAGATGTCTGCATGCCGAGAGAGGATTATGAGAAGTTTATCCGTCTCTCCGGAAAAGAGATAGGGAGAGGCTTCAGCCTTCAGCTTTTCCAGAAAAAGAAGAATACATCAAAATATCCGTGGGCCAGAATGATCACAAAAAATATGAAGATAATAAATCATATGGCCAATATTCCCAGAGAGGAATATGTATGGATAGATGTCATACCGCTTGATGGCTGGCCAGATTCAAAATTCAAGATATTCACACACAAGATGCATCTGCTTTTCTGGTGGAATTTAAATCAGATCATTCAGTATGATGAGCTTGTTGACCAGAGAAGAAAAAGAAGCTGGAAGGGAAAGCTTGCAATTAAGGTTGCATCGTGGTTCAAGTGGATTGGAAAATTCGTTGATCATAAACGCTGTCTCTATAAGCTAAATAAGGTTCTAATGAAATATCCTTATGATTCTGACTCTAAGGATGTAATTAATTATCTGGCTGCGTTTGGCTTTGATGAGATATTTGAGAGAGAAAGCTTTAAAGAGGCTAAGGAATATGAATTTGAGGGACGCATGATAAAGGGGCCTGCTGGATATGATGCAGTATTAAAGCATATTTACGGGGATGACTATATGACGCCGCCTCCTGAGGAAGACAGAGATAAGCATCATGCTGAAATAGTTGAATAATACTATTAATAAAGAGGAAGATTATTATGATTAATTTTACAGTTGGACCTGTTCAATCTCCGGATTATGTATGTGAAATCGGCGGAGAGCAGGTTCCGTATTTTCGAACAGATGAATTCTCACAGATAGTTTTTGAATCAGAACGCATAATGAAGAGCTTTGTAAATGCAACGGATGATTCAAAGGTTGTATTTCTTACTGGTTCGGGAACAGCAGCAATGGAGGCTACAGTTATCAATACACTTACACCGGATGACAAGGCTATTGTTGTAAATGGTGGAAGTTTTGGACAGAGATTTGTTGACCTGTGTAAATGGCATAGTATCCCATATGATGAACTAAAGCTTGAGGCCGGATATGGTATAACTTCGGATCAGCTTGCTCAGTACTCCGGAAAAGGATATACCACATTTTTAGTTAATATGCATGAGACATCAACGGGCGTACTTTATGATATGGAGATGATATCAAAGTTCTGTAAAGAGGAAGGACTATTTCTTATAGTTGATGGAATAAGTTCGTTTTTAGCTGATTTTGTAGATATGCAAAAATTCGGAATCGGAGTATTTTTGACCGGATCTCAGAAGGCTTTGGCATGCGCACCGGGAGTATCTGTTGTTGTTCTTTCAACGAAGGCACTGGACAGGGTATCCAAAACAAAGTCCTGTAGTATGTATCTTGATTTCAGTGATGCATTAAAGAATGCTGAGAGAGGACAGACTCCGTTTACACCTGCAGTAGGAGTTATAAGACAGATACATAAAAGACTAAAAACAATTGAAGAAGCAGGTGGTGTTTCAAGCGAAATGAACAGAATGCATGAATTGGCTGTTGACTTCAGAAAAAGGATAGAGGAAAGTGGTCTTCCATTTGAGCTGTTTTCTAAGTCACCATCAAATGCCGTAACATCACTTTATTCTCCACAGATATCTGCATATGAGGTATTTTTAAGGTTGAAGGATGAGTATGGTATATGGGTTTGTCCTAATGGTGGGGCATTTAAGGATATAGTATTTAGAGTAGGGCATATCGGAAGTCTGACTATAGAGGATAATAAACTGTTAGTAAAATCCATGGTTGATTTGATTAATAAAATGGAGAAGTAGTTTTTTAGGGGGATGGTATGATCAAAGTTATTACATATGGTTCATATGATTTACTTCATTATGGTCATATAAGACTTCTTGAACGTGCGAAAGCTCTTGGTGATTATCTGATTGTTGGAGTTACGTCGGATGACTACGATAAAACAAGAGGTAAGATTAATCTTCAACAGTCGCTTATGGAACGTGTTGAGGCTGTAAGAGCAACCGGTATAGCTGACGAAATTATCATAGAAGAGTATGAAGGTCAGAAAATAGACGATATCAGAAAATATGATATTGATATATTTACCGTAGGCTCTGATTGGGAAGGCTATTTTGATTATCTGCGAGATTACTGTAAAGTAGTTTATCTGCCTCGAACTGAAGGCGTATCTAGCTCTGAGATAAGAGACAAGAAGGCATCTGTCAGACTTGGCCTTGTAGGAGATGCAAAGTTTATTAACAAAGTCTGGAAGGAATCAAAGTCTGTTAACGGCATTCATGTTGAAGCATTATGTACAAACAATATGGATGTTATGGATGAAAGCGCAAAGGAAGACCTGAAGCTTATAACAGATAATTATGAAGAGTTTTTAAGAAGTATAGATGCTGTTTATATTAGATCGCTTCCGAAGTATCATTATGAAAATATAAAGAAGGCTTTGGAAGAGGGCAAGCATGTTCTCTGCGAATCACCAATGACCTTGAACAGGTCTGAGTGTGAGGAACTGCTGGAGCTTGCCGATAGTAAAAAACTGATTCTGATGGAGGCTATAAAAACTGCTTATGCGACCGCGTATACCAGACTTCTCCTTCTGATAAAGGCAGGGAAAATCGGAGATGTCATATCAGTAGATTCAACCTGTACAAGTATCAGAAGCAGGGACAAGGAGGGTGAATGGGACTGTATACATGAGTGGGGGCCTACGGCACTTCTTCCGATTCTTCAGATATTGGGCGTAAATTATAAGCACAGTGTTATATCCACCCGTTTCAGCGATGGAGGACATGACCTCTTTTCTAAGATTGATTTTGTATATGACAGTGGTGTCGGCTCCATCAAAATAGGTGATGGTTATAAATCTGAGGGTGAGCTTATAATATCAGGTTCCAGAGGATATATATATGTTCCTGCTCCATGGTGGAAAACAGACTATTTTGAAGTTCGTTTTGAGGATCAGGCTGATAACAAGAGATATTTTTATCAGCTGGATGGAGAAGGAATCAGATATGAGCTCGTTGCATTTGCAAGAGCTATAGAGCGTGGTCATTTTGTACCGGATGTCGACAGAAGTGTGACACTGAAAATGACTGAGATAATGGAACAGTTTAATAAAAGAGAGAATATGATACTGATCTAATGGTGTATTTATGAATATTGTTGTCAGCAGAAAAAGTATTGTTGGATATGATAATAACTATGATAAGTTTTATGTAAGAAAGAACTCCAGTTTGTTTTTTGGAGTTTCTTTTGCTGTGTTTTTAGTTGTTATGATACTTAGGACATCTTTTTTCTCTCATATGTTTGGTCTTGATAGGGAGATTGTTTATAAGCTGCTTATGCTTGGATGCATCTGTATGCTTATGCTCAAGGAGTATATAGTAGAGAAGCACTATTTTGTGCTTGTCATTCAACTATGTGTCATTATGGCTTTAGTATTGTTGGTAAAAAAGGTAGATTCTTTTACTGCTGCGACGAGCCTGTTTTTTTTGTATTCCTGCAGGAATGAGGATTTTGAGTATATAGCCAAGATTGCACTTGCCGTAACTACGGTTCTTTTGGGGCTGGTTATAGTCTCCAGTCTGATAGGTATAATCCCTAATTATGAATTTGATTTGGATACCGAAAGACCCAGATATTTCCTGGGCTTTGGATATGCTCTTTTTGCACCTGCATATCTGTTCAATGTAGTTGCGCTTGTGTTTTATCTGAAGAAAGATAAAGTAAATATGATCATAATTCTGATGGAATTTCTTGCGTGCTACTATATATATAAAAAGACTGATTCCAGACTTTCGTTTGGCTTCACCATACTTCTTATACTTGCATCTCTGGCAGTAAAGATTCCTTTTAGAAAGTTCAAGAAGCATATACGCTATATCTACAATCCGTTTAAAGCACTTGTTACTATGGGAATAACGCTGACATTTGTTATTTGTGCATTTGTGAGTATAGCGATAACAGTAAAGTATGATAGCTCAAATGAGTTACATGCCAAAATAAACAGTATATTTGCACAGAGACTTTATTTTGGTCAGAAATCATATCAGGAATATGGAATAAAACCGTTTGGTCAGAGAATAAACTGGGTCGGAAATGGACTTGATTCAGAGGGTAATCCTGAAGAAGGAGATTATCTGTATGTGGATAATCTGTATCTCCAGTTTTTGCAGAGATTCGGCTATGTTGTTTTCTGTATAATCATGTTGCTTCTTTCATATTCGATGTACAGGATGGTCAAAGAAAAAGCGTGGATAATGATCATTATTATGATACTTATTGCCGGGCATGCCATGCTGGATGATCTGGTACTTCATCTATGGTATAACACATTTTGGCTGGCGCTGATTCCGTATTTTGTTCATGACAGTATAAAGATAAAAAAGAAACAGTAAGAGAGAGGCTATGGAAAAGGATAGGATAAAATGGATTGATATCGCTAAGGGAATAACCATAATTTTGGTTATTATCGGACATACTGTTAGAACAGGTGGGCTTGCATGTTCGATTATCAGAGGCGTGATATTCTCGTTTCATATGCCGCTCTTTTTTATGCTCAGCTGCTATACCTACAGATGCTCTTCTGACATAAGCGAATTTATAAGAAAAGTAAAAAGAGCAGCCTTTCATTTGCTTATTCCTGCGGGATTTGTTTTTGCAGTTCATATAGCAAATGATCTGATAAACAGCTTTGATCTGATTTCTGATCTTGGCTATTGGAAAACACAGTTTTATACTCTTGTTTTTTCAAGTGGAATGCAGACAAGCTTCGCGGGTTTTGATGTTCCTGCAATGGGGATGGCTTGGTTTTTCATAGCACTTTTTATCGGAAGATCACTTTATGATTATATTCATCTCATTCTTGAAAAGGATAATCTGATACTGATTGCATGTATGATACTATCCTGTGTCGGAGTGTGCTTTGGATATGCTATATGGCTTCCGTTTTCGCTGGATATCGTTCTTGCGATTATGCCGCTTTTCTATCTGGGTGAAAAAATGAGAGAAGAGAAATATACTCAGAGTGTTATAAAGGCGTTTGTTATCTGGATAGTTCTTCTTCTGATCACTTCCCCTGATTTTAGGGAATGGTCATATCTGGAACTAGCTGTCAGGAGATATCCACTATATCCAATCTGTTTTATTGCAGCCGTTTTCGGAACATATTTTGTATGTAATATAAGTAAGCATATAGTAAAAATAGGAAAAATAGTAAGCCCGCTTTTATTCATAGGAAAATATTCCCTGTTTTTATTTGTAATACATGCCATAGATTTTTATCCTATATTCAGCGATATATGGCGTAGATCCGATTCGGAACTTATAAACTGCGTGTTCAGAGTTTGTTTCGATTTGGTAGTATTCTTTATATTTATGATGTGTAAACTGGGGCTGAAAAAAGCAGTTAAAAAGAATTGATCATATGGAAAAAAAAGTGAGTGATAACCGATATAGATTTATAGATGTTGCACGCGGCATATCCATAATATGTATAATACTGGGACATCTCGGAAACAGTCAGATAAACAGATTTGTTTTTACATTTCATGTTCCGATATTCTTTCTGATAACCGGTTATTTTATCAATAAAAAAACAAGTATTCGTGAATTTATACATAAGAGATTTCGTACTCTGATCATTCCATATATTATTTCGTGTATATGCGTGATCATATCGGCAGTTATTATAAATATGCTGATAAATGATGGCAGTGACAATAAGACTGTTCTCCTCAGATGGGTAAAAGCATCTATGTACGGAGCCGGAGATAATTATGAAACGCCTTTTATTATATACGGGATAGGAGCCACCTGGTTTCTTCTTGCAACATTCTGGGGATCAATCGTTATGAGATGCTCACTTGAGGCGGGGCCTTATGTCCGGATGAGCATAATCGCTGCATACTTTATATTGGGTGCTGTTACAACAAGGATATGCTGGTTTCCTCTGAGTATTCAGGCGGGTGGTACTGCAGCTTTTTATATGTATATCGGGTATCTGTCCAGAGACCTGTTTAAAAACTTAAGCAAGATAAGAAATGAGATAAAAGCCGTTATGCTCATCATCTGCATGTGGCTTTGGATAGGTTTTATAAGAGATTTTCAGAGCTTCTGGCTGGTTCATAATAACTATGGACGTGGAGTTAATGACATAATAAACAGCATTGCTGCTTCAGCGTGTGTTATATTTATATGCTATGTGATAAGTGCTGTAAGCTTTAAGGGGATATCCAAAATCATGGATGGTGTGGCTTATCTGGGAAGATACAGCCTAATAGTTTTATGTCTGCATATCATTGAGCTGGATACATTTCCGTGGTTCAGAATCGCAACTCACTTGTTTGGTGAAGTAACGGAGACGGAGTATCTGTACATACGTATAGCTTTTAAGCTTGTTTTTGTGATCGTGGGAACGGTTATTATATCGAAAATATCTGTTTTAAGAAGAGCATTTGGATATAAAAAATAAATCTATTGCCGGTGTGAGGGAGAGATGAAGAATCAGTCTTCAAAAAAGCTAAATAACAGTCTGTTTATTCTGTCAACAAGTGTATTGTTGTTTGCCTTTTTAATGTTGTTTTTAAAACTGAATAACTTTGCTCCTTTCGGGGGTAAAACACTTGCTATTCATGATGCAAATATACAGTATCTTGATTTTTTTTCTTACCTGAAGGATGTTTTTTCGGGTAAGAACAGCGTGAGATACAGTTTTACTATCGGAATGGGACAGTCAGGTGTTGGTGTACTTGCTTATTATCTGATGTCTCCGTTCAATCTGCTTTTATTCTTCTTTGATAAGAGCAGTATAAATTCCTTTTTTGATATTTCTGTCATATGTAAGATAACGATGTGTTATCTGACTATGTCTGTATTTCTTATCAAACGATTCAGAAATGAGCTTCGCAGGGTTTATGTAGTGATCCTGGGGCTTTCCTATGCGTTGATGCAGTACAACATATCTCAGGCCGGCAATCTGATGTGGCTTGATGGTGTATATATGCTGCCTCTTATCATGCTCGGAATTTACTATCTGATAAATAAGAAGAACTATATAATTCTGCCGGTAGCTGTAGCACTATCTATCATTTTCTCCTGGTATACTGCAGGTATGAATTGTCTGTTCTCTATGTTCTATTTCCTCTTTGAATTATGTCTGTATAACATAGATGAAAAGAAAAATAAGTTCTTTGAAAACATTAAGGTATGTATCAGCTATGGTATAAATATGCTTATAGGAGTTCTGATCAGTTGTTTTATCTTTTATCCGAATCTAATTGCACTTGGTGGCGGAAAGGGCTCCGGACTAGACTGGAATGATTTGAATCTTTCATTCAAGGGGAATCCTTTAAAAATAGTTTATCAGTATTCTATAGGAGCAGTAACTTCTGCTCCGGATGAGACAGTATTGTTTGCCGGTGCATTTGTTTTGATAGGTGTATGTGCTCTGATATATACTGAAAAGAATAAACTGAGAAGAGTAGTTGAAGTGGGAATGCTTTCATTTGTCATACTTTGCTTCTTCTGGCAGCCGCTTTTTATGCTGTTTTCACTTCTTAAAAGACCTGATTCATATTGGAGCAGATATGCATATCTGGGTGTGTTTATTCTTGTCTTTCTTGCTGGAGATTATTTCAGAAAAAATGAGATTGATTCAAAAGTCATATTCAGAATTGTCATAGCGTACTCGCTTATTATGTTTATTATTCAGTTCGCCGGAAAACCGGGCGATATAGATAACATATATTTAACCGTGATATTTGCATTTCTTATATATGTATCTATCAGGGTGCTGGCAAGATATGAAAATAAAAATAAGAGGTTATACAGGGGACTGTGCATAATACTTACACTGGTTTCATTTACTGAATTGATGTGGAATGCAAAGCTTATTTCAGATGTTTACTGTCGTGATGATGTAGAGCAGTATAAGAATTATTATAGTCAGAATAAGTCTCAGATCGACTCGATAAAAGATGCGGATCCATCACTATATAGAATTACTCAGAATTCAACCAGAGTAATGAAGGATGACAACATAACTTCTTATTTTGATGAAGATATGGGAATTGGATATATGGGAATCGCTTCATATACATCAGCTCCCGAAAATGAATATCTGACACTTATGAATAATCTGGGGTACAGAGAGGAAGCGGGATGCGTTACCGTAGTTGACTATTCTGTTACTCCTGCTGATTCACTTCTGGGAGTAAAGTATGTTCTGTCCAAATATGATATCCCGGGACATGAGGCGCTAAGCAAAGAAGAAGGACAGAAGGGTATATATAAAAATCCTTATGCACTTCCTTTTGGAATAGTATATAATGATACGTCAGATGATAAGAGTGAGTCTGTTCAAAATCCATTTGAATATACCAACAGCCTGTACCGAGAGCTTTCAGGGGAAAACACGGATGTTTATAAGCCTTTGGAATATGAGGTCGCGGATTCATCTAAATCAAGTATAGTTTATAAAGTAAGTAACCTTCCAGAGACGGCCGTGGTATATCTCAATATGCCATGGGAATCGGAGATGGAAGCAACTGTAAATCTGAATAATAAAATAACACAGGGATATGCTAAATGGCTGTCGCCAAGTGTGGTATATGTTCCTCATGACACAGCTGAAGCTGAGATCAGGATAAGCGGAGAGGATCTTACACATTTCAGTGATGTTCAGCTATATTATATGGATACAGAAGAGTTTGGAGACCTGACAGAGAGACTCAAACAGTCAAATGAAAATGTAACAATGGATGCTTTTCAGAATGGACTTATTGAATGTTCGGTTTATTCAGAGCAAGACGGAAATGAACTCTATATTCCGGTAATAGCCAGTAAAGGCTGGCAGGCTGAGGTAAATGGAAAAAGTGTTGAGATAAAGAAGTTTGCTTCTTCAATGATGTCAATCCCTTTGGATAAGGGTGATAATAAAATAGTAATAAAGTATAGTATGCCCGGTGAAAAGGCCGGAGTACTGCTTAGCTGTGTCGGTATATTTTTACTTGTTATTTCAAATCTGTATTTTGGATTTAGGAGGAGAAAGGAATGCTCTCAGTAATAATACCTGCTTATAATGAGGATCAGATAATCAGGAAAACAGCAGATACGATTGCAGGTCTGTTAAGAAATGAAAAAATCGAATATGAGCTGATCTTTGTAAATGATGGTTCTTCTGATAATACCTGGAAATGTATAACAGAGAGTCATGAACTGGATCCGAATGTAAGAGGTCTAAACTTTTCAAGAAATTTCGGTAAGGAGTCTGCGATGTTTGCAGGACTTGCAGAGGCAAAAGGAGAGTGTGCTGTAGTAATCGACTGTGATCTTCAGCATCCGCCGGAAAAAATAATAGAGATGTACAGACTCTGGGAAGAAGGATATGAGATTGTAGAAGGCGTAAAGTCTGACAGAGGTAAAGAGAGTGGTCTTCATGCATTTGCTGCTAAGAGTTTTTACAAGATAATAAGTGAAGCGACTAAAATTGATATGTCCAGAGCATCTGATTTCAAACTTGTCGACAGAAAAGCAATCAATGCACTTATAAATATGCATGAGAAAAATGCTTTCTTCAGAGCGCTTTCTTCATGGGTTGGTTTTAAGTCAACACAGATTGAATATGAAGTGCAGGATCGTGAAGCCGGTGAGTCAAAGTGGTCTACAAAATCTTTGATAAAGTATGCAATAACAAACATATCATCATTTACAACAGCCCCGATGCAGCTCGTGACGATACTGGGTATAGTTATTTTTATTATATCGGTTATACTTACGATAATTACTATTATCCAGAAGATAACGGGAACTGCACTGGGTGGATTCACGACAGTTATTATACTGGAATGTTTTATCGGAAGCGTTATTATGATGAGTCTTGGTATTATTGGCTATTATGTTGCCAGAATCTATGATGAGATAAAGGGTCGACCACGATATATAATCTCAGATAAGCTCTGATATACCGTATCTTGTAAAGATTGTATGAGAAGGAAAGATTTGATATAATCTACTAATAGTGTTTTGTTTATTTTAGTTCAGACGGGAAGGTGGAAACAATGACTACAGCGATAATCATTGCCGGTGGTTCCGGTTCAAGAATGGGACAGGATATTCCCAAGCAGTTTATTAATGTATATGATAAACCGGTCATAATATATACACTTGAAGGATTTCAGAAGCATCCTCAGATAGATGCGATTGAAGTTGTATGTATAGACGGCTGGCATGATGTACTTTGGGCTTATGCAAAGCAGTTTAATATAGATAAGCTGAAGTGGATTGTTTCAGGCGGAAGTACCGGACAGGAATCCATAAGAAATGGTGTATATAATCTGGAAGGCAAGGCAAATCCTGATGATATTATCATTATTCATGACGGAATAAGACCTCTTGTTGAGGATATGGTTCTGACAGATGTTATAATCAAAGCTAAAAAATATGGAAATGCCGTTACATCACTCCCTTATAATGAGCAGATATTTGTTATAGATGATGAGACGAGTACTACTAAATTCATTCCTCGTGAAACTCTTCGTCGTGTATCTACACCACAGGCATATAGGTTTGATCTTCTGGATGAGAAGTATCATGAGGCATATGAAAAAGAGATAGGAATTTACGGATCACATTATACAAATACTATGATGGTTGAGCTTGGAGTCAGACTTTATTTTGCTGCCGGCTCTGATAAGAACATCAAGCTGACAACAAAGGATGATCTGGAGATGTTTAAGGCTTATCTGAAATCCGACAAGAATAATTGGTTGAAGTGAGGAATTGATAATGAATTTCTACGATAACAGCAAGTATATGGAAGATGTAAAGTGTGTTGCTGATCTGCCTCTTCCATGGGATAAGCTGCAGGATAAGACTGTTATGCTTTCGGGGGCGACGGGACTTATAGGTAGTTTTTTGATCGATGTGATCATGGAAAAGAATGTTTCTGACAGTCTGAACTGTACAGTCTATGCACTTGGAAGAAGTGAGCAGAGGATAAGTTCAAGATTTGATAAATATATGGGAAATCCTCAGCTGGTATACGTAAAGTATGATGTAAATGATTCATTCACGAGAGATGACATCGGAGTGGTTGATTATATACTTCATCTTGCGTCCAATACACATCCTATGCAGTATTCAACTGATCCTATCGGAACGATTACAACCAACATAATCGGACTTAAAAATATGCTGGATTTTGCAGTGGATCATAATACTACTAGATTTGCTTTTGCTTCTTCATGCGAGATATATGGAGAAAACCGCGGAGATACGGAATTCTTTGATGAAAATTATTCAGGATATATAAACTCAAATACTATGAGAGCAGGCTATCCTGAAAGTAAGAGATGCGGAGAGGCACTTTGCCAGGCATATAAGGCTCAGAAAAATCTCGAGGTTGTTGTTCCGAGACTTACAAGGACATATGGCCCGACAATGCTTCAAAGTGATTCTAAAGCAATAAGTCAGTTCATAAAAAAAGGTGTAGCCGGTGAAGATATAATACTGAAATCTGCCGGAACACAGTTTTATTCATATCAGTACGTTTCTGACTCCGTATCAGGACTACTTATGGTGCTTTTGTGCGGAGAAAACGGCGAGGCCTACAATATTGCAGAGGAAAGCTCTGATATAACACTAAAGGATCTGGCCGGGATAGTAGCCGGAATAAACGGTAAAGAGGTTGTTTTTGAGATACCGGATGCTGTTGAAGCAGCAGGCTACAGTACTGCAACAAAATCAAGACTTGACGGGCATAAGCTGCTTGGGATTGGCTGGAAGCCAAAATATGATATAAAGACCGGAATTGAAAGGACTGTTATGATCCTTCGTGAGATGGAACAGTAGTAGTCTTGGACGGCGTATATTCACTCATTTTATTAGGAGGATGCTGAGAGGATTATGATTAAAAATAATCAGAGATACTTCAATATTACATACATAATACTGGATATGGTGTTTCTTGTAGTTTCATATTTTCTTGCGCTGTATATCACATTTGGAGAGGATATGCAGAACGCACTATCCATTCGAGCATATATATGGGTGTTGATCGGACTTATTCCGGTATATCTGCTTTTATATAAAGGTTTTCAGATGTATAACCCTAAAAGAATGATGGGCTCTTTTGATATAATCAAAAACATCATTCTTGTAAATGTTTCTGCGATTATGTGTCTGTCACTGTTTTTGTATCTTTTCAGAAAACATGGCGACTTCATGCATTATTCCATAAGAGTTGTCGTATGGTTCTTTATAAGTAACATCGTTCTTGTTATGTTTGAAAGAATAACTATCAAGAAAACACTTTCCAGTATGAGACGTCATGGTTATCATCAGAAGCATATACTTCTGGTTGGTTTCTCGGATGCATCAGACAGACTTATAGATGCTATAAAGAGAAATCCTGAGTGGGGATATCAAATAGATGGAATACTGGACGATCTGACAGATATCGGTACAACATATCGACATACAGAGGTAACTGGAAGGCTTGAAGAGCTTGGAACAATCCTTCAGGAACAGGAGATAGATGAGGTAGCTATCACACTTCCTCTTGCAGCATATACAAAGCTCGGAGATGTTGTTAATACCTGTGAAAAGTATGGTGTACATACCAAGTTTATTCCGGATTACTCAGAAATCATCAGTTCAAATCCTGTTACGGGAGATATGGATGGAGTTGCGGTAGTAAATATCAGAAATGTACCGCTTAATGATCCGGGAAACAGATTCTTAAAAAGAACGATGGATATACTTTGTTCACTGTTCTTTATCATCCTTTTTTCTCCGATCATGTTAATAGCTGCTATAGCGGTAAAGGTTTCATCACCGGGACCTATCATATTCAAGCAGAAGAGAGTTGGATATCATAATAAGGAATTCAGTATATATAAGTTCAGATCTATGGTTCAACAGCGACCGGAGGATGAAAAGAAGGGCTGGACTACTAAGGGAGATGCCAGAGTTACCAAGGTAGGTTCATTTCTCAGAAAGACCAGTATTGATGAGCTTCCTCAGTTCTTCAATGTGCTTTTCGGATCGATGAGCATCATAGGTCCACGACCGGAGAGAAAACAGTTCGTTGAGCAGTTTATGGAAGAGATACCGAGATATAACGTAAAGCATCAGGTTCGTCCCGGAATCACAGGCTGGGCTCAGGTCAACGGACTTAGAGGTGATACAAGTATTCCTGAAAGAATCAAGTATGATCTTTATTATATAGAAAACTGGACTTTGGGACTTGATATAAAGATCATGTTCCTTACAGTATTTAAAGGATTTATCAATAAGAACGCATATTAAAGTGTTTATGAAATTAGATGGGGTGATCAGTATATGGATGATAGATTCATAAATCAGGACTATGCCAGAAAAGCTAAAGCGTGGATTGTAGTAGCAACACATAAAGAATTTGAAATGCCGAAGGATAAGATGTATATACCTCTTCACGTAGGTGCAGAGGGTAAAACAGATGAAGAGGGTAACCCACTGGATTTTGGTTATCAAAAGGATAACACGGGTGAAAACATCTCCGATAAGAATGCACAGTTCTGTGAACTTACAGGTCTTTACTGGGCATGGAAAAATCTGAAGGCTGATTACATAGGACTTGTTCATTACAGAAGATATTTTAAGGGAATCGGAAAGGACAAGACTAGGAAGGGTGACCTGTTTGATAAGGTACTCAAATACAGGCAGTTAAAACCTCTATTAGGTGAATATAAAGTTATTGTTCCTAATAAGAGGAGATATTATATCGAGACGCTTGAAAAGCATTATGCGCATAATCATTATATAAAGGAGCTTGATACTGCAAAGGAAGTTATGCTTGAAAAGTATCCTGAATATGAGAGTGCATATAATAAGGCACTTGGACGTACCTGGGGATATATGTTCAATATGATGATCATGCAAAGAAATCTCCTGAATGAATACTGCGAGTGGTTATTTGATATACTTTTTGAGATGACCAGGAGGCTTGATGCAGAATCTGATGGAGAGAACTATGCCGGAAAAGAGTTATCATTTTTCGAAAACCGTTTTCCGGGAAGAGTAAGTGAAAGAATCTTTAATGTATGGCTTGAGTATCAGCTTGAATCAGGAAGAATAAGTAAAAACGAAATCAAAGAGATTCCGTTTATGTATATGGAAAAAATAAATATATGGAATAAGGGGGTTACTTTTCTTCGTGCCAAGTTTACAGGTAAGAAACCGGAGAAAAGCTTTTAATAAGATGATAAAGAAAAATATTAGAAAAAAAATAATAAAGAAAATAGTCCTGACTCTGTCAGGACTTATTATTTCATTTTCATTTTCTCAGGGGATAGGTGTATCCAGAGTAGAAGCCGAAGAAAAGGGCGAAAGTGTTACGCTAGGTCATTATTGGCAAGAGGATACAAATGAAGATGGAGACGCTGACAAGAATGACGAAAAGCAACTCGTATCATGGAGGATTCTTGAAGAATATTCTGATGGAACAGCGTTAGTTGTTTCAGATAAGATACTTGATTCCAGGATGTTTAATAAGGAGTGGGTTAATTATACCTGGGAGACATCTGATATTAGAAAATGGTTAAATACGGAGTTTTATGACGATGCATTCTCTGATGAGGAAAAAACTGCTATAATTCAATCAAAAGTAGTTAATCATAATAACCCCGAGTATGGGACTAAAGGCGGAAATGATACGTTAGATAACGTATTTCTGCTTTCTTATGAGGAGGCTACGAATCCAAAGTATGGATTTGATTCTGATTATGATTCAAACGATAAAGCGAGAGTTGCTATAGGAACATCATTTGCTATAGCAGATCAGCTCAGTGTATACGATGACGGAGAGGGCAAATGGTGGCTTAGAACTCCCGCAATTAATTCCAACAATTCCTGTATAGTTTACCAGGCTGGTTACATTTATATGGATATGGGAAGATATGTGGACTTTTATGATGTTGGGGTTCGTCCTGCTATGGTAATAGATTTGTCTTCGCCCTACGTGAATCAGGCTGAAAAAGAAGCGGCAAAGAAAGAGGCAGATCAGAAAGCTGCTGAAGAAGTTATGGCGATTATCAATGCACTTCCGGCGACCATAAAGCTGTCCGATGAAAATGATATAAAGAAGGCAAGAGAAGCATATGATGCTTTATCAGAAGATCAGAAGAAACTTATAGATGAAGCAGTGCTAAACAAGCTTATTAATGCCGAGAAAGCATTGGATGCTGCAAAAGCAGCCGATAAAAAAGATGATAAGAAAACTGACAAGAAATATTCAAATGAATGGATAGATGGAAAGTGGTACAATGCTACCGGAATCCAGGATTATAAAGGAATTCTTTCGTGGAAACAAAACTCAACTGGCTGGTGGGCTGAGGACACTTTGGGATGGTATCCGAAATCCCAGTGGCAGAAGATAGATGGTAAATGGTATTACTTTGATGAAATAGGTTATATGGATTCTAAAGGATATCGTGATGGGTATTGGTTAGATGAAAGTGGAGCGTGGGTAGAGCAGTACTCAGGTGGTCACTGGATGAGTGATTCTACAGGCTGGTGGTATGAGGATAGTTCGGGATGGTGGCCCGAGAGCAGATGGCTTAAGGTTGACGGTAAGTGGTATTATTTTGGTGATAAAGGGTACATGTTATCAAATCAGTATATAGACGGCTGGTGGGTTGATGAAAATGGAGTTTGTGAGTAGACGATAAGAGATTTATCATGAAAGAGAAATCAATCAAGAAAAACTTCATAATGAATGCAATCCTGACTATGTCAGGATTCATTTTTCCTATCATAACCTTTCCGTACATAGCGCATGTGCTTGGACCGGAGGGAACTGGACCGGTAAAGTTTGCTACTTCCGTAGTGGCATACTTTGCTATGTTCGCTCAGCTGGGTATACCTACTTATGGTATCAGAGTCTGTGCTAAGGTAAGGGATGACAAAAAGGAACTGAGTAAAACGGTACATGAACTTCTGCTCATTAATGTTGTGATGAGTGTGATTATTTATGTGCTGTTTTTTGCGAGCCTTTTTCTGATACCAAGATTCCAGAAGGATAAGCTTCTGATGATCATCATAAGCTCAACAATTTTCTTCAATGCCATCGGAATTGAGTATCTGTATAAGGCTTTGGAACAGTATACTTATATAACCATAAGATCCATCATTTTCAAGTTTGTGGCTCTTATTTCCATGTTCCTGCTTGTGAAGTCTGTGGATGATTATGTGATTTATGGTGCCATTACTATATTTGCTGCATCGGCATCAAATGTGCTGAATTTCTTCCACTCGAAGAAACTTATAGAGTATAAGTGGTATGGAGGATATAACTTCAGGCGGCATTACAAGGCCATAATGATTTTCTTTGCTATGTCCTGTGCTACAACGGTTTATCTGAATCTGGATGGAATCATGCTCGGCTTCATGCTGACAGATGCCGATGTAGGTTATTATGACGCAGCCGTTAAGATAAAAACTATTCTTGTAAGTATAGTTACATCCCTTGGAACGGTTCTCCTTCCAAGAGCATCCTACTATATAGAAAACAAGCAGATGGACGAGTTCAGAAGGATTACTGAAAAAGCACTTAATTTTGTTGTGATCTTTGCAACTCCTCTCATGATGTACTTTATGTTGTTTGCAAAGGAGGGAATCCTTTTCCTTTCAGGTGTAAAGTTTATCCCTTCCATACTTGCCATGCAGATCATCATGCCGACTCTGCTTTTTATCGGACTGACAAATATCATGGGAATTCAGATACTGGTTCCACTTGGGAGGGAGAAGATAGTCCTTTACTCCGAGATAGCAGGGGCGATTGTGGATCTGATCCTGAATATTATTTTTATCCCGTCCATGAAGTCAGCGGGAGCGGCACTTGGTACTGTGGCTGCCGAGTTTGTCGTGTTTGTTGTGCAGTATCTGTTCCTCAGGAAGATGACAAAGGATGTGGATATAAAGAAGGCATTTTCACGGATAAGCTTCTGGAAGGTAGGCCTTGCAACACTGATTGCACTGGGAACATCCTTCTGGGTAAAGTTTCTAGACTTTTCCGGAATATTCGAAAAGATTGAAGTTCAGAACTTCATACTTATAGCCATTTCCGGAACTATTTTCTTTGTGGTATACCTAGGGGTTATGCTGGCCACAAAGGACAGGCTGACAACCGAGATAGTTGGTGGTATACTGAAGAAAGTGAAAAAACGATAAAAGCTTAAAGGAGGCAGGGGTATGTCAAAGTATGATTATCTGGTAGTAGGAGCGGGACTTTTCGGTGCTGTTTTCACAGAGCAGGCACGTGCAAAAGGAAAAACTGTTCTTGTGATCGATAAGAGAGATACTATAGCAGGAAATGTATATACAGAAAATGTAGAAGGTATTAAGGTGCATAAGTATGGTGCGCATATATTCCACACTAACGATACTGAGGTATGGAACTACGTTACAAGGTTTGCAACCTTCAACCGCTTTACCAATTCTCCTGTTGCCAATTATAAAGGAGAGCTTTACAGCCTTCCTTTTAACATGTATACATTCAATAAAATGTGGGGAGTCGTTACTCCGGAGGAAGCGGCTGCTAAAATAGAAGAGCAGAAGGCTGAGGCCGGAATCACTGAGCCGAAGAATCTTGAGGAACAGGCTATATCTCTTGTAGGAAGGGATATATATGAGAAGCTGATAAAGGGTTACACTGAGAAGCAGTGGGGAAGAAAGTGTACCGAGCTTCCGAGCTTTATCATAAAGAGACTTCCGGTCAGACTTACATTTGATAATAATTATTTCAACGCGCTCTATCAGGGAATTCCGGTAGGTGGCTATACGAAGATGGTTGCCAATATGCTGGGTGACACTGAGGTGAGACTCGGTGTTGATTATTTCGAGAATAAAGCAGAGTATGATGCACTGGCTGACAAGGTTGTTTACACAGGTGCTATAGATGCTTACTTTGATTATAAGCTTGGATGTCTGGAGTATCGTTCGGTCAGATTTGAAAATGAACTTCTCGATAAGCCTAATTTCCAGGGAAATGCAGCTGTGAATTATACAGACAGCGAAACTCCATGGACTCGTATCATCGAGCATAAGTGGTTTGAATTCGGCAAGGATGAAGAGGGAAATGATCTTCCGAAGACAGTTATATCAAGGGAGTACAGCTCTGAGTGGAAGCTTGGAGATGAGCCTTATTATCCGGTAAATGATGAGAAGAACGGTAATCTCTACCAGGAGTACAGAAAGCTGGCAGAGGAAGAGAACACAAGGCTTGAGACTGAGGGTAAGGGAATTATCTTCGGCGGAAGACTTGGTGAATATAAGTATTATGATATGGATCAGGTTATAGCAAGAGCACTTGAGATAAGCAGAGCAGAACTTGGATAAATCTGAGTGCTTTAGTATCAGAATCCGTATATAACAGGAGCGTTGTGATGTCACAGCTTAGCTTAGCAATTCTATTCTTTTTCATATATTTAATTGTATATTATGTTTTTGGCGTGCTTATATCACATCTTCTGAAACTCGGTAACAAACCGGTGCATCAGTTGATATATGGTATGTTCTTTTATCAACTTGTGTTTTTTATATTTGTTATGCCTCTTAAGTTTCATATCGTTCCAGTTGATACTATCGGACGTATATGGACAGGGGTAGTTCTTGTGGTATGTATAGCAGTAGCTATCTGGTTGCACAGGGACATATATGAGGGCTTTTCCAATTGGGTCAAGGATATAAGGGAGCACTGGGTCAGCTCCCTTGTTATCTTTATCCTTATAGTGGGAGAGCTTCTTTTTGTTGAGTATTATGGCCGCCTTCTTGGTGGAAACAATCAGGTATGGTTTGTCGGATGGGTAAGTAATGCAGTAGCACATAACGAGCTGATGACATATGTTCCTGAGACGGGACTGGCTGCAACCTCCTTCAATAACGATAGATACCTATGCACCTTCCTCGATCATAGTGGAGTGATAAGCAAGACATTTGGCATACATCCTATGGTTGAAGTCAGGACTATTCTTACGGGGGTGTTCATCCTGATTCAATGTCTGGTCATCTGGGAGCTTGCAAAGTATCTCGGTAAGGAGAAAAGAGATGCAAGTGTTGCGGGATACATCATGTACTGGTCGATTACAAATATTATGGCCGGTTCACAGCTACTTCCCGGTTTCTATGATATATTCAGAACCTATGAGGGTAAAGCCTTTGTAATGGATGTTTCAGTTCCGCTTCTTTTGCTTCTCCTATGGAAGCTATATGATGAACCTGACAAGTGGAAGAATGTCTGGAAATCAATCATAGTTATGTGCGGAAGTATGACGTATTCACTGTCGATGATGTTTACTTATCCTTTTGTGCTTGCGGCATTTACTCCGTTTTTGATAGTGAAGAAGGAAAAGAGAATTCTCAGATATATACTTCTGATGGGAGCAGTAAGTGCTGTATATTTTGTGGTTTATTATCTGGGAAGATTAGGCAAGATAGATCTTACGATAAACAGGTGACGCGATGCATTTTGGTAAGGACAATTATCCGGGAAATGAATATTTCTGGCAGACACTTAGTTTGTACTGGTGGACATTTTCGTTGGCTATTAAGGTGATGCTTATAGGCTACGTTGTTCTTCTTGTATTTTTTCTGATATTCGGTAACAAGAAGGAACGTATGTTTTTCCTGGTAAGCCTTGTGGTCCTTGTCTTAGTGTGCCTGAATCCTTGGATGGCGTGGTATCTGGTTGAAAACTGGGGATTTGAACTCAGGTATTTCCGATTATTCTGGATCATTCCGGTTGCTATGGGTTATACCGTGTTCGTGATGAAGATATATGAGAAGTTCAGGAAATTACCGGTTAAAATTATTATATATATTTTTGTGATAGCGCTTTATGTATTCTCTTTTGAACAGGTGTGGGAGAAATCCTTTGAGGTATACACCGGATGTAATGAGAATACAGGACTCGTACCTGTGTCAAATATATACAAGGTTGAGGATGATGTTGTAATAGCCTGTGATCTGATAGAAGAAGATTCGGGTTATTCAGAGGATACAAAGGTTACCTTGTATGACAGCTATTTCTATATTGAAGCAAGAACCTATGATGCACTTTTAGTGCCTATTTATCCATATGCTAATTATCAGACCATGCCCCTTGATGAGGCCATTGAATCGGGCAGCTGGAGCGGTGTGCTGAGTGATGCTTTTACCGGAACTATGTGTGAAGGTCAGGTGCATGAAATGACACCTGAGCTTATGGCGGAAGCGGTAAAACATATGGGCGTGCAATATGTGATACTCTATAAAGATAACAGCTTTGCAGATATGTGGCTGCAGGGGCTGGAGCTTCTGGGTGAATCAGATTATTACTATGTACTGAAGTCGAAGTAGGCTTCAGTGTAGTAGAGGAATAATTAGAGGTTAAGTATATAGTGAACAGCAAAGAAAAAAAGAGCGAAATGCAAAGTTCAAACAGAATATTGTGGCTTGATACTCTGAGAGGACTCGCCTGCCTCATAGTTTTCTTTGCACATGTCATAGCCAGATTTCCTGAAACGGTCGACTATTCTTACGGTGTCGGCAAGATAGGTGTCTGGTTTTTTATGGTATCCGGTGGTTATCTTCTTCTGATGTCTGGAAAGACTGAGAAGATAGGGATAAAGTGGATACTCAGATTCTATGTTAAGAAGATAGTCAAGATATATCCATGTCTGATCATAGGTGTACTGCTTACATGGTATGCCGGACTGATGGAGAAGTGTGATATAATAAAGAACCTGCTTCTCATTAAGGGTTCAGCACATTTGTGGTTTATTCCGGTCATCATAAAGTTCTATCTGATAGCACCGCTTTTTATAGTATTTGACCGAATAGTTAAAAATGATCTGGTGAAGGCCGTTTCATTTCTGGGGATTGGAACTGTCGCAGCGATAGTATGGCCATTTACAAAATATCCGGAAAACAGTATAGAGCTCAGATGGTATGTTCCTGTATTCATGATGGGAATAATCATCTACTATATCTCAAAACATATAAAGAATGAGGACGGCAAGCTGAGAATATTAGGTGATATGCTTGCTGTCGGAGCGGCAATTGGGATCATAATGCTGACACCGCTTGTCAGGCTGAAGCTTCTGGGACTGGATAATCCGTGGTTCCTTCAGAATAAGTATATATTCTTGGGACTACTCTGGTCTGTAATGATAATAGGAATTCTGATGGGAAGAGTGGTGAAGAAGCTTCTTGAAATGATAAAACCACTGCAGATGCTTTCGGTGATAAGCTATCCGGTTTATATATTCCATTACCCGGTGATCTTCCTGCTCATATGGTTGTTTGAACCATCAGTCGTACTTTTATTCATCGAGGCGTTTGTTGCTACACTTATAATATCGGTTATATATAATTTTATATTTGGACTGGTTGTCAGGTTAGTAAAAAAAGATGGAGATCGTTAATGAAAATCCTTTACTATAACTGGATACAATTTGATAAAAAAAATAATAGTGGCGGTGGAGTAAATGTTTATCAGAAAAATGTTATTGAATATCTGATAAATAATACGGAGCATGAAGTATACTTCCTGAGCTCCGGTATATACTATGATCTGATATCTAAAAGGATACGTATAGTAGAGTCTACAAATGAATTCGGGAAAAGATGCCATACCTTTAAACTGATAAATTCAACCTGTATGGCTCCCGTAAAAGCTATATATGAGGATATAGATACATATCTGAGCGATATGAAGGTATATCAGGTATTTGCAAGCTTTGTTAAAAAATACGGATTCGATGTTATACATTTCAACAATATAGAAGGCCTGCCGCTTAACTGTTTAAAGATCAAGAGAGATTTTCCTGACATTAAGGTTTTGTATTCGCAACATAATTATTATATGTTCTGTCCGCAGGTCAATCTGTTTTATAATAACAGTCATACATGTGAAGGCTGTAAAAATGGAATTAACTGCAGAGAGTGTCTGGCAGGAAGTGTAAGTAAATCACAGTTTAAGAATTATTATAAGCTGGATACTTTTCTTGAGAGAGTGCATCTTGAGACAGTCAGCCAAAAAGCAAAGCTTTTTTTCAAGCATCTCTATCTGAAGAAGAGAGGAAGTAGTGTTCAGGAGGTGGCTTCGGAAAGTAAAGCCTCAGCGAGTATAGCTTCAGCAGAGGATTTTAAGAGATACCTGAAGCATAATGTCGGTGTGCTGAATAAATATGTAGACAGTGTACTGGCAGTATCTGACAGAGCAAGGGAGATTGCCCTTAAAAACGGAGTAGATAAAGATAAGGTTCATACAGTTTATGTCGGAACCAAAGTGGCTGAGCAGGCTGTAAAAAAGTACCATGGAAGAACAAATGATGATTATATAGTTCTTGGGTTTATGGGCTATTTTGAAAAACTAAAAGGACTTGAATTTCTTTTAAATGCACTGGAGAGGCTTCCTGAAGAACTACAAAATAAGGTGGCTTTTAAGTGCTATGCCGGACGAAAAACAAAAGAGGATGACCTGCTGATATCACGCATCAAAAAACTTGATGAATCACTTGTATTTTCTGAGTATCACGATGGTTATAATCATTCAGAGCTGCCGGATATAATGAAACAGATTGACCTCGGAGTTATACCTGTTCTTTGGGAGGATAATCTCCCTCAGGTGGCAATTGAATTTACGGCTTATGGGGTGCCGGTTCTTTCAAGTGATCTGGGTGGAGCAAGAGAGCTTTCAAAATGCGATGGGTTTGTATTTGAAGCAGGAAATGAAGAGGATTTTATAGATAAGCTTAAGAATATAGTGACTCACAGTGAGATGGCAGATGAATATTTTGAAGGTCTTATGAAGCCGGTTACTGTTGAGGAACATATAAACAATATGTTTAAGTATTATGTTTAGATGTTATTAGGGGGATATGTTTTGAAACATGGAATAGATTTTATCATAACATGGGTCGATGACAGTGATCCTGCATGGCAGAAGGAAAGAAATAAGTATATGGCAGAGAGTGCTCAGGAGGATTCGAGATCTGTCAGATTCAGGGATACGGACACTCTTAGATACTGGTTCAGAGCAGTTGAAAAAAATGCACCATGGGTAAGAAGAATCTTCTTTGTTACCTGGGGACATCTGCCTGAGTGGCTGGACACATCAAATCGTAAGCTTAAAATAGTAAATCATAAGGACTTTATTCCGAAGGAATATCTGCCGACCTTCAGCTCGCACGTTATTGAGTTGAATCTTCACAGGATAAAGGGACTTTCGGAAAGATTTGTTTATTTCAATGATGATACATTTATTATAAATCCGGTCAGGAAGAAGGATTTTTTCCGTAAAGGACTTCCGTGTGATAGTGCCATACTGTCACCTGCTATCATGGAAGACAGATATGGTATAGGAAATGTAGAGCTGAACAACATGGGTATCATCAATACCTATTTCGATAAAAAAAGTGTGATCTCATCAAATAAAATGAAGTGGTATAACCCTAGATATGAGATGAAGCATTTGGTGAAAAATCTGCTTCTTAAACCATGGAACAGCTTTACTTCGTTTTATGAGTTTCATGTATGTACTAAATTTCTGAAAAAGACCTATGAAGAGCTATGGGAAAAAGAGTATGATTCTTTGAACAGGACATGTCTTAATCGTTTCAGGAATCTGAAGGAAGATAATAACCAGTGGCTTATGAGAGACTGGCAGCTTGTCAGCGGAAGCTTTGTTCCTTCAAGCACCGGATTTGGAAAGCTGCACACACTAAGTAACAGCTCTGTGATATCCAAGATAATAAATGACAAGAAAACCAAAGTAGTATGTCTGAACGATTCAGATGAACTCACTGACAGAGAGTTTGCTGCATTGAAAAGCAGAATGAATAAAGCTTTCAGAAGAAAACTTCCTGATAAGTCGTCTTTTGAGATATAAATTGCCGGAGAATGAATCATGATATTTGCTGCATTTATTGTTCTTCACTACAAAAATTATAAGGATACAGAAGCCTGTGTAAAATCACTTGAACGTTTACATGGGATAGAAAAATGCGCTGTTATTTTATATGATAATGGTTCAAATGATGGAAGCGCTGATATCCTGAAGGAGCATTTAAAAAACAGAAACAATGTAAGAGTAGTGAAAAGCGATATACCTGATGGGTTCAGCACCGGTAATAACAAGGCCTATGAAATCGCAAGAAAGCTTTCGCCTAAGTTTATTATAGCTTTAAATAACGATATCATAATAAAACAGAGGAACTTTCTATATATACTGAATCAGATAGGCAGGCGGGACCAATACTACGTGATAGGTCCCGATATCTATGCACCGATGGTCAGGGAGCATCAGTCGCCGCTGTATGAAAAAAGCCCTGACATGGAAATGGTAGATAGGTTAATAGAAGAAACGAAAAAGCATAAGGAGGATATCCGATTCTCTGCTGCATGGGAACAAAACAGGATAAAAAAGAATAAAATAAAGAGATTTATTCCTGCTTTTGTCATAGAAATTATCAGACTTTTTACAGGAAACAAAAAGTCAGAGCTTTGGAAAAATGAAGTAGAAAATCCTGTTTTTTCCGGAGCATGTATCATAGTGTCAGACTTGTTCATTAAAGAAAACAGTAAGCTGTTTGATCCTGAGACAAAGTTTTATTGTGAGGAACTGATACTCGCGAAGAGGTGCGAGACAAATAATTATAGTACTCTATATACTCCGCAGATCAAGGTCAGACATATGCATGGTAAGTCTACACTTAACGCATATAAGGACATAAAGGATTATTTGGATTTCAGGTATACAAATATGCTTGAATCATATGAGTTTTATAAATCATTAATTGAAGGTAATGAGTCAAAAAATGGAAAATGATAAAGTGGCCGTTCTTTTGGCAACATATAATGGCGAAAAATATATATCCGAACAATTGGATTCTATCCTGAATCAGACTTATAAGGATATAACTATATATATACATGATGATGGTTCAACTGATGGTACGGTGGATATTCTTGAAGAGTATGTAAGAAAAAATCCCGGAAGGATTGTAATAGTAGATGGCAAAAGATGCGGCTCTGCCAGAAATAATTTCTTCTATCTGATGGAATGTGTGCAGGAAAGCTATTATATGTTTTCGGACCAGGATGATGTCTGGCTTCCTGAAAAAATAGAAAAGAGCATGGCGAGAATAAAAAAAACGGAGATGGAATATCCCGGTAAGCCTGCTTTGGTTTTCTCTAATATGAGGGTAGTCAAACATAATAAAGAACTGATAAGCGATTCATTTACAAGGTATAATAATCTGGATACAGAGCATCTGGTGCTTAATTCGCTTATTGTTCAAAACTGTGGTGCAGGCTGCACTATGATGTTCAATAGAAAAACCAGAGACGAAGCACTTAAGTATAAAATGTATGAGGATGCTTCCAAAATTCTTATTCATGACTGGTGGGTTGTACTTACTGCAGCCTCTCTGGGGAAGGTGGATTATATTGATGAAAAGCTGACTCTCTACAGACAGCATGGTAGTAACGAGGTGGGAGCGGTTAAAGAAGTTGGACTTAAAAAGCTTATGCAATTAGTGTTCTGGACCATAACTCTTTCTCATATAAAGGAGACTAAGCAGAGAATCAGAGCATTCGTTGATCAGGGGAAGGCTTTATCGGTTTTTAAGCTTTCCGGAGAGAATAAGAAGATTGTATGTGTGATGCAGAGATTTGATGAAATGAGCAAGCTTCAGCGTATCCGTGCATTCAGACGTTACAGGATATATCGAAACAAGAGGAATATATGGCAGTTAATCTGCTTATAGCAATGGGTAATTAGTTATGTTGTATTATGTTGAAGAACATCTTACAGGTGAAGAAAACAGACTTTTGGGTGGAACGAAGGCAAGGGCTGACGTTGAAACTATTCTGTCTGAACTGGGGGCAGCTCCGATATTTGTAGGATATGATAAAAATAATCTGGAAAAAAACAGTACCCAAAAAATAAAACGGCATATTGATGTGAAGAAATCATGGGACGATATGTTTTCATCTCTTAAAAAAGGTGATACGGTTTTTATACAGTATGTTATATTGGAGCACAGTATATTTCTTTACAGGACATTAAAAAAAGCAAGGAAAAATAATATAAAGATAGTTTTTATTGTACATGATCTGGAAAGCTTTCAGTTTATGGACAGAGCCAGTTCATCTCGCGGAAAAATCATGCGAGTAAGACTTGAAGAAAATTGTCTGAAATATGGAGACAGGATAATCGTTCATAATAATCGTATGAAGAAAATACTGGTTCAAAGAGGATATGCTGAAGAAAAGCAGATATCTCTTGGAATATTTGATTATCTGATAGATGATTATGACGCTGAAAGAATGAAGTCAAGAAAGCTGTCCCCTGACCTCCCGGTTATTATTTCCGGTAATCTCAGCAGAGAAAAATCAGGATATGTTTATGATCTTCCCGACTCGGTTGATTTTAATCTATATGGTGTTAATTATAATGGGGAAGAAAATCCTAATGTCTCATACAAGGGTGCCTATGAACCTGAGGAGGTACCATATGTCATGAATGGAAGCTTTGGACTGGTGTGGGACGGAGAATCGAGTGAAAGCTGTGTAGGAAGCTTCGGAAGGTATCTGAAAATTAATAATCCACATAAAACATCTCTATATCTTGCTTCGGGAATACCCGTAGCTATATGGAGGAAAGCAGCCCTGGCCGGCTTTATAATGAAGAACAAATGTGGAGTGGTTATAGATTCTATAGAAGACTTAGCTGCTATCAGAAATAATATGACTATCGAGCAGTATGAACAGCTGAGGAAGAATGCCGAAAAGATAAGTAAAAAACTGAGAACGGGCTATTATCTGAAGAAGGTTGTAAAAAGATGTATAGAGGAAAGATGATCAGTGGTGGGAAATGAATAATTCAAAAAAGAAAAAAATAATAATTATTTCCATAATTGCATCTATTGTTGTTATCACTGGACTGGGGCTTATCTTTTTACTTAATAGTAAGGATGATGAGCCACAGGCAGAGACTACAGAAGCTCCTGTTGCAACGGTAAATGATGCATCTTCAGGTGTGGCTGATGCAACCACAGAGGAGGAGACTACAGAGGCTGAAATAAAGAAGGACCTTCATGCACCGGAGGTTGAGATAAAAGAGGATGGGTATAACAGATATACACTGACCTGGGATAAGCAAGACTCTGATAGCTATAAGATTTTTAGAAAAGAGAAAACTCTTGATTCTGAAAACTCTGACTGGAAAGAGGTAGGAACAGTAGAGAAAGAAGAGAGCTTTTCGACCGGTCGTCTGGAGCCTTTTTCGCAGTATGCTTTTCAAGTACGTATGACAGCCGGAAGCAAGACCTATGAAAGTGAAGAGTTAAGTATCGAGACAGCAGAGTCGCCTCTCTATGCAACAGTATGGACAACCAGAGATATGGCAGTTTACGAAAGCGCTGATGGTGACTCTCAGATCGGAAGTGCACCTGTGCTGAGTGCTTTTTCCGTGCTGGGAGAGGAAAACGGAAGATTCCTTGTCAGGACGAACGACGGGGAGGGCTATATCGACAGCAATTACTGTATGATCAATCTTCCTGAATATATAGGAGAGCTCTGTAGATATGATATAACTAACAGTTATTCATCTATATACTGTGCACATAACTATGCGATTCCTTCTGTGACCGGAACGGTGGTAACAGGATATGAGCATGTACTTTTGGATGATGATACATTTGTAGTACCTCTTCTTTATCCGACTGCAAAGAAGCTGATAGCCGGAGCGAAAAGTGCAAGGGACGGGGGATATGTTATCAAGATAAATGATTCCTTCAGACCTTATGTGGCAACCAGATATATCTACGATGAAACATCGAAATGTCTGGACTATATAACGCCGGGGTATGAATATTCAAGAATCAGCCTGGCTGATTACAGGGCAGGTGTATCAACAGGAACTATAGGCCTTGCAGGACTCACAAAGTACGTGCCTGAGATAGTTTATGCAAGTGAGGGTGACACAGTCGGAACTGAGACGATTGATCCAAATGTTATGACATATAACAGAGCTATGCTTTCGGACAGCTATGATCTCGGGGCGTTTCTGGCGGCAAAGGGGTCCACCCATAATCTGGGAGTTGCTATGGATATGACGCTGGAAACTATAGATGGAACAGAGCTTGATATGCAGTCACATATGCATGATTTGAGCTATCATTCGGTTATGGCCTCAAACAACTCAAATGCAAATCTGCTGAAGAACTATATGGTTCCGGCAGGCTTCGGAATGATAAGCAGTGAATGGTGGCATTTTCAGGATAATGATTCAAAGTCCACACTAGGTCTTTCGTCAGTTTCAAATGGAGTTTCCATAGAAGGCTGGAAGAAGAATGACATCGGATGGAGATACAGAAAAGCTAACGGAGAATACTTTGTAAACTGCACAGAGGAAATCAATGGAAGGAGATATGACTTTGACAAAGATGGATACACAGAGAGATAATTCTCTTTCATATATGCGTGTTTTTGCAGCACTTGCTATAGTTATACTGCATGTGTTTCAGTATGTTATAGAAGGATTTAATATAATGGGAACGGATAAGATTGCATCTATATCAATCCGAAACAGCACTCTGTGGGCTGTTCCTATATTTGTTCTTGTGTCAGGAGCACTCCTACTGGATGATTCGCGAGAGATAACATATGGCAGACTTTTCAGACGTTACATACTGAGAATAGCAGTTGTTCTTGTCTGTACACTTTTCATCTATGAGTTAGTGGATGCGATTATATATAAAGATACGATAGATATGCACTTTTTCTTAAAGGGGCTTAAGAATCTGTTCTTCGGTACAGGCTGGAAGCCGCTGTGGTATCTCTATATGCTGCTAGCCATATACCTGATGCTTCCTATCTACAGACTTGCGGCAAAGTCAATGAGTGCAAAGGATTCTCGATATCTGATAATAGTCCTCTTTATATTCCAGTCTGTTTTTTCTTGTGTTGAGAAGTTCACAAGCAGAAAGAGTGGCTTCTATATCTGCGTTTATACGGTTTATACTCTTTACTTTTTTGCAGGACATGCTATATACAAGGGACATATACGTTTTAAAACCATACCGGCAGTAATCCTTTTGATAATTAGTTCGGTGGCAAATGTTATTCTGACTATCATGTCCTTTAAGCTTGGTCTGAAAGGGGTTTATGGTGCGATGAACAATTATGCCTCATCTATAGTTGTAGTACAGTCACTCTGCCTCTTCAGTCTGCTGCTGAAACTCAGAAGTGAGAAAACGGGAATACTTGGACGAGCACTTCTGGCCGTAGATAAGGTGACTCTCGGTATATATCTGGTACACCTGATAATACTTAGAGTAGTGATATACTCGATGAAGTGGAATCCGTTTAAGTATGGCATATATATGACATTTTTACTTGCCTTTGGAATCTTTGTAGTGTCATTCATAATTGCGAGAGTTTTACATATGATTCCACTTGTGAAGAGGTTCATCTAATGGAGACTTTGTTGTGAAAAAGATATATATGTAGTATAATATACTGCATATATGATATAAATTGGAGGCGTGTCATGAAAAAAAGAGCTATATCAATTTTACTATCATTGGTGATAGTTGGTTCCTTGCTGGGAAGCAGTTCATCCGCATATGCGGCATCAGGTGGCTGGCAGCAGGATGAAAAAGGATATTGGTATGCGAGTGAAGATGGAAGTGCTGTAAAAAATGACTGGAGACAGATAGATGGATATTGGTATCTGTTTGATGAAAATGGATATATGTGTACAGGCTGGCAGACAGTTTCCGGATACAGGTACTATCTATACGACACCGGAGTTATGGCTCATGATACCACTGTTGATGGAGTATGGCTTAATCACGATGGTACTGCAGCGTCTGAAGGCTGGGTTAAGGGCTCAGGCGGATGGTGGTATGAGTACGAGGATGGAAGCTATCCATGGGAGCAGTGGAAGGATATAGACGGTCAGACATATTATTTCGGATATAGCGGATATATGTACACCGGATGGCTCTACTACGATGGAAATTATTATTATCTGAATACAGATGGAACTCTTGCGAGAGATACCTGGATTGGAAATGACTACGTAGATAAGGATGGTATCTGGTCTGAGTCAGCAAACTCAGGCGGTGGATGGCTATATAAGAATAGACATTGGTACTATTATCTAAATGGAGTTATGGTACAAGGCTGGCTCTCTGTAGGTGGCGGCAACTGGTATTACTTCTATACTGAGAATGATGGATTTAATCAAACACCGGGAACAATGGCAACAGATGTTTTCGTGGATGACTGGTATGTAACACCTGTAGGAATAGCAAATGAGTCTACAGCTGAAGCAAAAAAGATCGTAGATTCACATGGTAGAGACCTGCATGCGGCATATAACTGGGCTGCGACACTTTCTTATTCAGGAAGACATATATATCTTGAATCATGGGGAAGCGGAGCGCTTGCACATCAGGGTTATAGTCAGTGGACCGGAAACTGCTTTGTTATGGCAGCGTCCTTCTACAACATGGCACTTTGCCTTGGCTATAATGCTCATCAGGTATCCGGTTTTGTCGGCTCCAGAAGTGGTGGTCTGGCACCTCACTCATGGGTTGAGATAGATGAGGCAGACGGAACCTGGGTATATGATCCGAACAGGACTATGGAAACAGGCGTAGATGCATGGCATATCTATTATGGAAAACCCGGTTCATGGATGTATCAGCAGTATCATAGGATGAATTAGGAAAAGAGGATGAGTTATGAAAAAAACTATAAAACTTGCACTTCTTGTTTCTGTAATGTGCTTTGCCGCAAGTGGATGTGGAGATTCAGATGATAAGACCACACAAGCTGCTACAGAAGCTACTACAGAAGCTGCGACCGAGAAGACTACGGAGAAGAAAGAAGAAAAAACAGAGGCAGCAAAGGATAAGAAGAAGGAAGAAAAGAAGACTGAAGCAAAGACTGAGGAGAAGACTACTGAGGCAACTACGGAAAAAGCAACAGAAGCAGCAAAGCCGAAGAAAAAGAAGCAGACAGCAGCTCCTGCAACTGAAGCTGCAACAGAAGCGGAGACCGAAGCTCCCGCTGCTGAGCCGGCCACAGAGGCACCTGCTGCAGAGCCTGCGACAGAGGCAGCTCCGCCTGCACCGGAACCTGCACCTGAAACCAGTCCGGATGACGGATGCATCGGTGATGACGGTCTGACATACTAAGGGAGGTTCTTTGGAGTATAGCGAAGGGGGTTCAATATGGATAATAAGGCTATGTACAAGTTGTCATATGGACTTTTTGTTCTGACAACGAAGGTTGGAGATAAGCATAATGGCTGTATCACTAACACAGCTATTCAGGTTACAACTGATCCGAACAGAATTGCATTTGCGGTGAATAAACTGAATTATACACATGACATGCTGCTTGAATCGAAGGTGTTTAATATATCAATCATCAGCGAAGCAGCAGATTTCGAGCTGTTCAAGAGATTCGGCTTCCAGTCCGGAAGAGAAGTGAATAAGTTCCAGGGTTACGGCAAGATAGGGCTTGGCTCAAATGGAATCACATATATCAAGGACGGAACCAATGCCTATATCTCAGGAACAGTGTATGATACAGTTGATCTGGGCACACATACGCTTTTTATATGTGATGTTACTGATATGGAATTACTTTCTGACGCAGATGGAAATGTAGCCAGATCAGCAACCTATGAATACTATCAGGAAAATATCAAGCCGAAGCCACAGGATATTAAAAAGGGCGATGAGGTCGGCACACTTGTTAAGGACGAGAATGAGAAGGGACAGACCGTCTGGGTATGTAAGGTTTGCGGTTACGTATATGAAGGAGAAGACCTTCCTGAGGATTTTATCTGTCCTTGGTGTAAACACCCTGCATCTGATTTCGAAAAGCAGGTTAGGTAGAGGATTAAAAAAATAAAAAAAATTTAAAATTTCCTGTTGACATATGTATATCTTTCTGATAACATACTCTGGTTTTGCAAAAACGCAGAACCAGAGTTTATTTTTTTAGGGGAAGTATAAAGGAGGATTACATGAGAGAGGAAATGACTGGTTCTGTAAACGAAACACCAAAGAATAAGTATAGGATGTCAAGTGTAAATGAGACAACCGAAAAGGAAACAAGCGTAAATGAGACAAGCGCTGATGTAGAAAAAGAATGTATACCTGAGAGCTCATATACAGTTGAGCATCCATCATATGATCAGCCATCATATAATCAGCCATCATATAATCAGGCTCCGGTAGTTGATGATACAGTAGTTGTAAAGAATAAGGGCTTTCAGTTCAGTCCGATAGTTATACTCGTAGCAGTCGCTGTTCTCGTTATGGGAGTGCTGCTTGTAAAGGATATATTCCACAAGGAACCTGGTACATTAGATGGTCAGTATGAATTTGCATATGCTGAAGCAGATGGAAGAGAAGTATCTCCTGAAGAAGCTCGTGCTTGGGGAGTAGATGCAGTTGGTATGACAATGGATATAAATGGTGATTCAGCTGTTGTAACTCTTCATGGAGTTGAAAGAGAGTGTGATCTTGAAGTAGTTGGAGATGAAATAACACTTACAAGAGGAGATAAAGTTATTACCGGTAAGGTTGATCTCTATGAAGAGACTATAACAATGGAAATGAACTCCGGCGATGTAATATTTGAGAAGATTTGAGGTATTAATTTACATTAAGGAGTTAGTCATGAATGAGGAAAACACTAAAAACAATACATCAGGCTTATCACTGAGTGATAAGAATTCTGTTAATCAGGAGCCGGTAGATGAAGTATTCTTCTTTGCAAGTCAGAGAGAGATGAGTGGCTACGAAAAGAAGACAGTATTTTTTGAACCTATGGTTCTATCTAACAAAAAACAATTTCGGTTAAATCCGGTTCTTGTTCTTGTTTCTCTATTAGTCCTGATCATGGGAGTAATAGTTTCGATAGATATGCTTAAGAAGGAGCCGGGCACTCTGGAAGGAGCTTATAAGTTTACTTATGCAGAAGCGTCCGGCAAGACTATGACCCAGAGTCAGCTCAGGGCACGCGGACTTAACTCCGCAAATCTTTGTCTGGAGATAGGCGGAGACAAGGCTAAGGTATCATTAGACGAAAACTTAGCAGACTGTGATTATACAGTTGATGGAGATGAAATAATAATCACCAAGGGCGAAAAGGTTCTGAAGGGTGAGGTTGATCTTATAGAAGAAACCGTGACTCTTGAAATGGATGGAGCGGATTTGATATTTGAGAAGATGTAAACATACCTGCTGGCTTTGAGATTAAAACCAAATATAAAATAATAAAAAACCTCCTGATTAACCACAAAAATGTGGCTAAACGTAATCGGGGGGGGTTTTATAATAAAATCTGTAAATCAGATGGAAGTGAAGTAGATAAATATTTATTTCTTGACTTTGATATATCCAGTAACTATAATGACATAAGTATTTAGTATAAAAACATAATATGACCATGATGGTGCATAAAGCTTGTAGCATTCACCGACCAGAGAGACGGGATCATCGGCTGGAAGTCCTGTTGGAATGAAGTTATGAGTTATCTTCACACTGGAGTCAGAGTTAATGAAAGAGTTATATTGCCGTTTGTAGAATAGTTGGCAATATAGAAGTCGGGTGGTACCGCGGTTTAAGAATCGTCCCGGGATGTACATATGTGCATCCCGGTTTGTTATTTTTGGTGACAAATCAGGATATACCCTGTCTGTCATCTTTTGAAAAACGGAGGATAATAATAATGAAGGAATTACTTGAGAAGATCAGAAGAGAGGCTGAACAGAAAATAGCTGCTTCTGAAAACACAGAGTCCCTTGATGATGTCAAGGTTTCGATCCTTGGTAAAAAGGGTGAGCTTACCATGCTCATGAAGGGCATGAAGGATCTCAGCCCAGAAGAGAGACCAAAGTTTGGTCAGCTTGTTAACCAGGCTCGTGAACAGATTGAATTAAAAATGAATGCCAAAAGAGAAGCTATGCGTAAGGAAATGCTTACTGCAAAGATGGCAAGAGAAACAATCGATGTAACTCTTCCCGGAAAAAAGATGATGAGAGGTCATAAGCATCCGAATCAGATAGCATTGGAGGATCTTGAGAGAGTATTTATCGGAATGGGCTACGAAGTAGTAGACGGACCAGAAGTAGAGTATGATCGAATGAACTTCAAGCTTCTCAACATTCCTGAGAATCATCCTGCAAAGGACGAGCAGGATACATTTTATATAAGTAGACATGATCCTGCAAAGGGACAGACCACAGAGGATGATATCGTTCTTCGTACACAGACATCCTCGGTTCAGGCCAGGATAATGCTTGCAGCCGGAAAGTTGAAGGAGACAACACCGGGCTTCCCTGAGAGAGAGCTTCCTATCAAGATTATCTCTCCCGGACGTGTATTCAGATCCGATGAGGTTGACGCAACTCATTCACCATCCTTCCATCAGGTTGAAGGACTGGTTATCGGAAAGGGCGTGACTATGGCTGATCTTAAGGGAACACTTGATCAGTTTGCCACAAACTTCTTCGGACCAAAGACCAAAACAAAGCTTCGTCCGCACCACTTCCCATTTACAGAGCCATCAGCTGAGGTTGATGTAACATGTTTCAAATGTGGCGGCAAGGGCTGCGGTGTATGCAAGGGATCAGGCTGGATAGAGATACTCGGATGTGGTATGGTTCATCCACACGTTCTCGAGATGTGCGGTATCGATCCTAATGAATACTCAGGTTTCGCATTCGGAATCGGCCTTGAGAGAGTTGCGCTCCTAAAGTACGAAATCGCAGACATGCGACTCATGTACGAAAATGACATTCGCTTCCTCGAGCAGTTCTAACCCCTCACTAGTGAATAATTTTTCTACGAGGATGATGAGACTAGATAAAGTAAATAATAGTAATAATTCATATATGAATATACTATATGTTTTGGAAATGATATATATATTGAATAGCGAGTGACATATGCTTTCGCGAGGGGGCCTTTCGGACCTCGGCGCTTAGCGACTTACGAGCACGTAGTGCGAAGTAAGAGCTTAGCAAGCGCGAGCGTCCGCTAGGGGGCAAAACAGTCCGGTGGACTGTTTGCGAACGGAAGCGAATCAGCTCACGATTCGGAGAATCGTGAGTCTGTCCGAAGGACAGAAGCATTCTGCGTAGCAGAATCAATACTTGCGAAGCAGGGATTGCATATCACGAAGTGATATGGCTCGAGCGATACCCCGAGAGGAAGTATATGTAACGAGCATCACGCAAATAACACAAGGAGAAAAATATGAACACACCTATTTCATGGATAAAAGCCTACGTCCCTGACTTAAATGTATCACCTCAGGAATTCGTAGATAAGATAACACTTTCAGGTTCTCACGTAGAGAACTATAATCAGTATGACAAAAATCTCGAGAAGATTGTTGTTGGAAAGATCCTTTCTATAGAGAAGCACCCTGATGCAGATAAGCTGGTTGTCTGCCAGGTCGATATTGGTGCTGCAGAACCGATTCAGATAGTTACAGGTGCTCCGAATGTTAAAGTCGGCGATATGACACCTACCGTTCTTGATGGCGGTAAGGTAGCAGGCGGACACGATGGAGGAGAGCTCCCTCCTGATGGAATTCGTATCAAAGCTGGTGCTCTTCGCGGCGTTCCTTCAAATGGTATGATGTGTGCCATCGAAGAGCTGGGTTCATCCAGAGAGCTTTATCCGGAAGCACCGGAAAACGGAGTATATGTTTTCCCTAAGGATGCAGATGTTAAGCCCGGAGATGATGCGATAAAAGCACTCGGACTTGATGATACAAATGTTGAATATGAGATTACATCTAACAGAGTAGATTGCTTCTCCATAATCGGGATGGCAAGAGAGGCGGCAGCTACATTTGATCTGGACTTTAAGCCGCCTGTAGTTGAGGTTAAGGAAAGTTCAAAAGAGAAGACCTCTGATTATGTCTCAGTTGATATACAGGATACAAAACTTTGCAAGCGATATATAGCAAGGGTTGTTAAGAATGTAAAGATCGGTCCTTCACCAAAGTGGATGCAGGACAGACTCAGAAGTCAGGGGATTCGTGCCATCAATAATATAGTAGATATCACAAACTATGTTATGGAGGAAATGGGACAGCCTATGCATGCATTTGACCTGGCAACAATTGCCGGTAATAAGATAGTAGTCAGATGTGCAGAGGATGGTGATAAGTTTACAACTCTCGATGGTATCGAGCGTGAGCTGAACAAGGATGTTCTGATGATATGCGATGGTGAGAAGGAGATAGGCATCGCCGGAATCATGGGTGGTGAGAATTCCATGGTTACTGAGAGTATGGATACGCTTCTTTTTGAAGCTGCATGCTTTGATGGAACAAATATCCGTCAGTCAGAGAGAAAACTTGGTCTCAGAACTGATGCCGCAGGAAAGTTCGAGAAGGGACTTGATCCGAATCTTGCAGAAGAGGCGATAAACCGTGCATGTCAGCTTGTTGAGGAGATGGGCTGCGGAGAGGTTCTTCAGGGTTCAGTGGATGTTTATCCTGAACCTGTTAAGCCATGGACACTCGACTTTGAGCCTGAGAAGATGAATGCTCTTCTCGGACTGGAGATACCTGTTGAGACACAGCTTCATATCTATGACAGGCTCGGACTTGGTTATGATGCTGAGAATAAGAAGCTTATAATTCCTACATTCAGACAGGATCTTGGCTGTATGGCTGATCTTGCTGAAGAGATTGCGCGTATCTACGGATATGACAAGATTCCTTCAACACTTCCTACAATAAATGCAGGAATAGGCGGTATATCCTATAATGAAGCAATCAACAGGATCGTCAGAATGGTAGCTGAGGATAATGGATTTTCTCAGGCTATGTGCTATAGCTTTGAAAGCCCGAAGGTTTTTGATAAGCTTCTCATTCCTGAGGACAGCACCATGAGACGTGCTGTCAAGATCACTAATCCTCTTGGTGAGGACTTCAGTATCATGAGAACACTTCCTCTTAACGGACTGCTTACATCGCTTTCAATAAATTATAATAGAAGAAATAAGGATGTCAGACTGTATGAGCTGGGCAAGGTATATCTTCCTAAGGAGCTTCCACTTACAGAGCTTCCAAATGAAAAGGAGAGAATCGCACTTGGTATGTATGGTGATGGTGACTTCTTCACTCTTAAGGGTGTTGTTGAGGAGATGCTCGGAAAGCTCGGTTTCGGAAAAGAATGTGACTATGTTCCAACTAAGGATTATCCATTCCTTCATCCGGGAAGACAGGCTGATATCATGAAGGGTAAGCTTCGTGTCGGTTATATCGGTCAGCTTCATCCGGAAGCAGCACTTAACTATGATATGAAGGGCGAGGTTTATATCGCTGTTGTAAATATGGACACGGCATCTATGCTTGCCAAGTTTGATGTGAAGTATGCCGGAATCGCTAAGTATCCTGCATCAACACGTGACCTGGCACTGGTTTGTGACAAGGCTGTTTATGTTGGCGAAATAGAGAAAACTATTCGTAAGAATGCAGGTAAGTTCCTTGAGAAGCTTGAGCTCTTTGATGTATATGAGGGCGAACAGGTTGAGAAGGGTAAGAAGAGTGTTGCTTTCTCACTTTCCTTCAGATCAGATGATCATACACTTAAGGATGACGAAGTAAATCCTGCTATAGAGAAGATTCTTTCTGCACTTTCTGCACAGGGAATTGAGATTCGTGCTTAATAAGTATATATAAAAAAGCAAAGAATCTTGAAATGAGGAATATATATGGACGTCAAGGATTTTTACTATGACTTGCCCGAGGAGCTCATCGCGCAGGATCCGCTGGAGAAGCGTGATGATTCCCGCCTCATGGTTATTCACAGAGATACGGGTGAGATAGAACATAAGCATTTTCATGACATAATTGAATATCTGAATCCTGGGGACTGCCTTGTTATCAATGATACGAAGGTTATTCCCGCACGCCTTCTGGGCGTGAAGGAAGGAACAGGAGCTGCAGTTGAGGTGCTTCTTCTCAAGGAAGCCGATGCTGCCGGAAGTGTTCCTTCTGAGAATAAAAATGTAAATACACGTGTGTGGGAGTGCCTGGTTAAGCCGGGAAAGAAACTGAAGCCCGGGGCACGCATACATTTCGGTGCCTCTGACAGTAATGATGTTATGGGTTCAGATGCTATCCTTCGAGCTGAGGTTATAGATACAGTAGAAGAGGGAAACAGAATCATCCGCTTTGAATATGAGGGAATCTGGGAAGAGGTTCTGGACAAGCTGGGTGAGATGCCGCTTCCACCGTATATTACGCATAAACTTCAGGATAAGAACCGTTATCAGACAGTTTATGCGAAGCATGAGGGGAGCGCTGCTGCACCTACGGCGGGATTACATTTTACTGAAGAATTATTAAAGAGGATAGAGGAAAAGGGTGTACGTATTGCCAGACTGACTCTTCATGTCGGACTGGGGACCTTCCGTCCTGTAAAGGTTGATAAGATAGAGGATCATCATATGCATTCAGAGTTCTATGAGCTCGGAAGCGAGGCAGCTGATATCATAAATGAAACCAGAAGAGGCGGCGGAAGAGTTATCTCTGTTGGTACGACAAGCACCAGAACACTTGAAACAGTAGGAACTCAGCAGGGTATACAAAAGAATCCGGATGAAGAATTCAAGACTCTTCAGCCTGCGTCCGGCTGGACCAGTATTTTTATTTATCCGGGCTATGAATTTAAAATAGTAGATTCTTTAATTACTAACTTCCATTTGCCTGAGTCAACGCTTATAATGCTAGTGTCAGCATTTTATAATCGTGAGTCGGTTATGGATGCTTATGAAACTGCGGTGGAGGAGAGATACAGATTCTTCTCGTTTGGGGATAGTATGATACTATTATAAGACTATGAAAAATCTTCGAGACAGCATAAAACTTTTCAGATTTAATCTATTATATACGATACTGTTTGAGGTTATCCTTAAAACAGTATCTTTTGCTGTGCTTTTACCGCTGTATTTTACACTTGTTAATATAGCAGTCAAGCTCTCGGGAATAGCATATCTGTCCAAGGAAACGGCGCACAGGTTTTTCAAGGCGCCGTCAACGTATGCATTTATCTTCATTATTCTTGTGATAGCTGCTGCTTATATAATCATAGACTTTTCGGGAATCAGCTATTCCTGCAGCAGAGCCAACAAGCTTATGAAGACAAGTCCGATTAGGATGCTGGGCTATGGAATAAAAACAGCCTTCAGACTTCTCAGACCGAGAAATCTGCCGATATTTATATTTGTACTCTGTTATTTTCCGGTTATAGGAACAATCATACTGAATCTCAGATTTCTGAATATCAGGGCTCCATATGTGGTTGACATAATTACGATTAATATTTATGCGACTATAGCTCTTGTTGCGATTTACGTTATATACACCTTGTATAATTTCAGGCATATATATCTGCTTCATATCTTTAATGTAGATAGTTTAAGCTATAGAGGAGCGGCTGACAGAGGGAAAGAGCTGATTGCAGGAAAGAAGCTCAAAAATATATGCGCCGTACTTTTTGGATGCCTGATGTTTATTGTTATACCATTTACTATTGATTATCTGTATAGATCAAATGTACTGGAGTTTGTTCTCAGAATAAAGTTCGGATCCAGAGTGTGGATGATGGTCTACGAGGTTATCAAAACGGTTTCATCCTTTACATATGTTATTCTGGGACTTCCTATTGTTGTAGCCTACATCTGTAATTCTTACTACAATGTGGCACCTGAGGAAGAGGGACCGAATATCGATAATCTGGAGGAGTACGACGCTAAAAAGAGCAGCAGGCGTGAGAGAAAGGTATTTGTTTTCATCATATGTATAGCTATGATCGTTGATTTGGGCTTTTATGCACTTAAGAGATACAATGTTATATCCATAAATGCAGACTATATGACGAAGGTTACTATAACGGCTCACCGCGGAGCAAGTGAGGATGCGCCGGAGAATACTCTGGCGGCCTTTGACAAAGCTATAGAACAGGGAGCGGATGTAGTCGAGCTGGATGTTCGTCAGACCAAGGATGGAGAGGTCGTCGTTATGCATGACGAGAGTCTGAAGAGAACGTGTGGTGTTAATAAGAAGGTCGGAAAGCTCACCTATGATAAGATTCTTGAATGTTCTCCTACCAAGAGGTACAAGGGAAGTGACAAGGAACTATATGCCGAGGAAAAGATACCGACTCTCAGGCAGGTGCTTGAGCTCGTGGGCGACAGGGCTATGCTCAATATAGAAATCAAGCCGGCCAGAACGGATGATCATCTGGAGGCAAGGGTCGCAGAGTTGATACAGGAGTTTGATTATTACGATAATTGTGTTGTAACCTCACCGACATACGGATCTATAAGGAAGATTAAAAATATTGATCCGAGGATTAAGACTGTTTATGTTATGTCGGTCGCAATTGGGGATTTCTATGCACTGCCGTATGCGGATGCATTTAGCATAAAATACAGATATGTGAATACGGAGATAGTCAGACAGATACATGAACTTGACAAGGAGGTTTATGTCTGGACGGTTGATGATAAAGATACACTTGAAAGTATGATGCTTCTTGATGTAGACTCTATCATAACGAATAAACCTGAGGAGATGCGTAGAGCTATGTATGAGAATTATTATGGAGACACGCTTCTTGAAAGGATAAATAATTACGTGGAGAATCAGCTATAGGCTGAAAAAGGAGACATAGAGATATGCATTATCTGATAGTATTTTTGATATCTATGGTGCCTCTCATTGAACTGAGAGGTGCGATACCATATGCGGTAGGTATGGAGCTGAATATGCCGCTTTCATATCTGATAGCAATAATAGGAAATATGATTCCGCTTCCTTTTATCTTTCTTTTTGCGAGAAGGATTCTTGAGTGGGGAGCGAAACGTGAGTGGCCCAATGGACTGAAATGGATCGGAAAGTTTTTCAGCTTCTGCCTGGAAAAGGGAGAGAAGGGTGGAAAAGCACTTACGAGCAAAGCGGGAAGAAGTACATATATAGCACTGCTGTTATTTGTTGGTATTCCGCTTCCTGGAACCGGAGGATGGACCGGAACTCTGGCTGCAAGTATCCTTAACCTGGATTTTAAGAAGAGCACTCTGGCTGCACTCTGTGGAGTAATCCTGGCCGGTGTCATTATGGGCCTGCTCAGCCTGCTGGTATTCGGAACGCTTAAGGCTTCCTAAGCTTTGCAACGTAGGATATATGATCGAAGGAGAGATATGTTAAAAAGAATATATAATTTCGGAGATAATATAATAGGAAGAAAGAAATCGAGAGTGCTGGCTGCGTTTCTTGTTTTCGTTATGCTGTTTGCCTTTTCCGGCTGTGGAGAGAAGGAGGAGGAGACAACAACAGAGATAGAGGTGGACGAAGAGGATACATTTATCGATGAGGATGGTTTCAGAATTGTAAGAGACTATGTTGTTACAACTCAGGATAATGTAAATGTCAGAAAAGAAGCCAGGGAAGATGCGGAAGTTTACATAACACTGGATAAAGGCGTTGATCTGACACGTACCGGAATAAAGGACGAGTGGACCAGAGTTGTTATTAATGGAGGAAATTATTACCTTCTTTCGGAGTACGTTGAGGAGACAGATATAAAGTGGGCTACGCAGACGGATGTTACAAAGGTGAGTCACGTTGTATTTATCGATCCGGCAAGGCAGATAACAGAGGATACATCTCTCGAGCCTATGAGTCCTGATGTCGATGCACCGGCTCTTCTGGATAATGGCCAGTATGCAACTGCCACTTCTGCGCAGATGGCGGGCATGAAGTCCAAGATGTCACCGGGGGCCATGGGAGTGTCTACCGGAAGTTTTGAGTACGATGTAACACTTAGTGTGGCAAATTATCTGAATGCTGAGCTGGTTAAAAGAGGCTACACAGTTTATATGTCACGTACAGCCAATAACGTAGATATAAGTAATGCCAAGCGTGCACAGATGGCAAACGCTTACGGTGCTGAGATATATATCAAGATAGAAACACCGGCTGCTACTGAAGCGACTGCTTCTGGAATGCTCGGATTCATAGCCACATCTACGAATTCTCATACAGGAACCATGTATCAGAAGAATTATGAACTTTGTTACGATATTCTTAAGACATCGTGTGAAGAGACCGGAGCGACCCGTATGGGAATCTATGAGACGGATGAGCTTACTACCCTGAATTATCTGGATATGCCGGGAACCGTTATAGATGTTGGATTTTTGTCCAATGAACAGGACGATACAGCCCTCAGTACGGATGATTATAAGAAGAAGATCGCTGTAGGAATGGCAAAGGGTATAGACCTTTTCTTTGCAGAAAGTAATTGAGTTTGGCAATTGTTACAACTAAATATTAAAAATGTAACAAAAATGATAATTTTTCAGAAAAACCTTGACATATATGTTACGGAGTGATAGTATACATTTGTAACAGAAATGTAACAAATCGAGAAATTATGTAACATTTGTTTACATAATAAACGAGAAAAGTTAACAAATGACTAAATTATTTGTAATATTCAGGGTTCGGTTGACATAATATTACAAAAGTGTTAAGGGTCTGAAAGGTTAGAAAATGAATCGCAGAACTGAGTTAAAACTTGAGAATGCAAAGATTTATACAAAAAAATATATCTTATCAGGTAAGTATAAAGTAAGAAATACTCTGGCTGTTTTAACAGCAGCTGCACTGATCGGTACAGTTGGTATCACAGTAAAGGCTGTAACAGATAAGAGTGCTGCTACAGAAGCTGATAATAAAACAGTATCTGCTATTGTTGCTGAGGAGACTCAGGTAGAGAAGGCAGAAGCAGAGAAGACAGAGTATGTTATCACACTTAGTGATGATGCATGTCTGGCTGATAATTCTATCGATACACTTAAGGGTCGTCTTGATGACAGCGATGCAGTACTTGCAAAAGCTAACGATACAGAGAGTCTTACAGCTTCTGAGAACGATATGACAGGAAAGTTTATCGTTACAACAGAAGGACTTAACCTCAGAAAAGAAACTTCAGAGGACGCAAACATCCTTACAGTACTTAACACAGGTGATTATGGCGATGTGCTTGAGTCAGATGATGAGTGGACACTCGTTGCTTTCTGTGATAAGCAGGGATATCTGAAGACAGATTATATCATTACAGATGATGAGGCTACCGAGGTTGCTGAGAAAGCGGCTAAGGATGGCAAGACATATAGAGACGTTATCGGTGTTGAAGAGGTTGTTCCTACCAAGGTTGCAGCTGCAACTACAGAGCAGGCAACAGAGGCTTCTACAGAAGCAACAACACAGGCACAGACACAGGCCACTACACAGGCTTCAACACAGGCTCCTACAGAGCAGGTTACAACACAGCAGCCTACAACAGAGGCTACAACAGCTGCTCCTACTACTGAGGCTCCTACAGAAGCTCCGACAGAAGCACCTGTACAGGCTTCATCAAGTGATCTGTATCTCCTTGCTGCAATCGTTTATGCAGAGGCAGGTGGAGAGTCATATGAAGGACAGCTTGCAGTTGCCAGCGTAGTTATGAACAGACTTGCAAACGGCTACTGGGGTGGAACACTTTCAAGTGTAATCTACGCGCCAAGCCAGTTCACCGGAACATATTCAGGCGCATTTAGTACAGCGCTTACAACCGGTGGTTCTTCTACATCACTTCAGGCAGCACAGGATGCCCTGAATGGTGCAAACAACGTAGGAAGCTATATGTACTTCAGACCTACATGGAATACACCACAGTCTGTATACGATAGTGGAAACTATTTACAGATAGGAAATCATATCTTCTACTAAGGGGATTTGATATAGAACATTTTCACAAAGAAACATATGAGAGCCGTCGGATTAATCCGGCGGCTCGTTTTGGATTAGTCAATAGTTTCTTACTTGCAAGTGATGTCCCCCATTGACTTATTTTACTTTGTGGAGTACATTAGTGTATAGCGTTTATTTTTCGGAAAAGGTAGGAGAAAATTATGATTAAAGTTGGAATTATCGGGTCAACTGGATATGCGGGACAGGAGCTTGTGAGGCTGCTTCTTCCGAGAAAGGATGTAGAGATTGTTTGGTACGGATCTCACAGCTATATTGACCAGAATTACAGTGATGTATATGGAAATATGTTCAAGCTCGTTGATGCAAAGTGCCTGGATGACAATCTGACGGAGCTTGCAGATGAGGCTGATGTTATATTTACAGCTACTCCACAGGGATATCTGGCAGGTGTGCTTACTGAGGAGATTCTTAACAAGGCAAAGGTTATCGATCTCTCAGCTGATTTTCGTCTGAAGGATGTTAAGACATATGAGCAGTGGTATAAAATAGAGCATAAGGCTCCTCAGTTTATTAAAGAGGCAGTTTATGGACTTTGTGAGATAAACAGAGCAGCAACAACTCCGGATGTTAGACTTGTTGCTAATCCGGGCTGCTACACAACGACTTCTATTCTTTCGCTTTACCCACTGGTAAAGAATGGAATGCTTGATCTATCTTCTATTATAATTGATGCAAAGTCCGGAACATCAGGAGCCGGAAGAGGAGCAAAGGTTCCGAATCTTTATTGCGAGGTAAATGAAAGCATTAAGCCTTACGGTGTAGCAACGCATCGTCATACACCTGAGATAGAGGAGCAGCTGGGTTATGCTGTTTATTCAATAGTTGAAGGTGATGCAGAGTATAGCAACAGTGCTGTAAGTGATATCTTCGAGGAAAAGGGTCAGCCGGGTGGTTATCCTATTACGATTAATTTCACACCGCATCTTGTTCCTATGAACAGAGGAATCCTTGCAACCTGCTATGCAAGTCTGATGCCTGGATATAAGGCTGCTGATGTTGCTGAAGCATTTAAGACTGAGTACGAAAATGAATACTTTATCAGACTTCTTGGCGAAGGTAAATTCCCTGAAACCAGATGGGTAGAAGGAAGTAACTTCGTAGATATCGGATTTACAGTAGATGAAAGAACAGGAAGAGTCATAGTTTGTGGTGCACTTGATAATATTGTTAAGGGTGCTGCAGGACAGGCAGTTCAGAATATGAATCTGCTGTTTGGAGTGGAGGAGACAGAAGGACTTACTATGCCACCACTCTTCCCGTAGGTTTACATAATATAAATTGTCTATTCATATAACAAACAACCGAGTCAGTCGCATAAGGAGATAATATGGTAAAAAAGGTTGAAGGCGGTATACTGGCCGCAAAAGGATACAGCGTAGCAAGTAAAAGAGTAGGAATAAAGCCGTCAGGTGAGAACAGGGATCTGACACTTATAATGAGTGATGTTCCTGCAACGGTTGTAGGTACATTTACGAGAAATATAGTCAAGGCTGCACCTGTTAAATGGGATATGAAGGTTGTAGCCGGTGGCCAGGCCAGTGCAATTGTTATTAATACAGGTATTGCAAATGCGGCTACAGGTGAAGAGGGTCTTAAGAACTGTGAGCGTGAAGCGGCGCAGGTTGCTAAGTGTCTCAGTGTCGAGAAGAAGCATGTTCTCACTATGTCTACCGGTGTTATAGGTCCCCAGCTTCCGATAGAGAAGATAGAGGAAGGAATCTATGACCTGTCCAAGCATATGTATGGCGTGCCTTATGAAGGCTCTGCTGTTCTCAGGCAGTATTTTGACGGGAATAAAGCAAATGCTTATATGGAAGCCAATGAGGCTGCCAAAGCTATAATGACTACGGATACAGTACCGAAGGAAATAGCTGTTGAGTTCGAGATGGGCGGAAAGACCTGCTACATCGGAGCTATGTGTAAGGGCTCCGGAATGATACACCCAAATATGGGTACTATGCTGGGCTTTGCTATGTCAGATATCGCAATCGAAAGATCTCTTGCTGACAGAATCCTGAAGGCAGTCGTAGAGAGAACCTTCAATATGGTTTCAGTGGATGGAGATACTTCCACTAACGATACATTTGTATGGTTATCAAATGGTCTGGCAGGCAATAAGGAACTGACCTATGATTCAATAGGAATATTTGAGAATGATATAGATATAACGGGTGAGAAGGATCTTCGTGAGATCACATCGGTGCTTATGGAGGCTGTGAAGCGCGGCAGAATAACCGGTGATGAGAGAGTAGAAGCAATTAAGGATTTAAGCGAGCTTGTTGAAGCACTTTATACTGTTATGGAGTTTCTGGCAAGGCTTATGGCATCTGATGGCGAGGGTGCAACACGTTTATTTATAGCCAAGGTTGTAGGTGCGCCTGATTATAAGACGGCGAAAACACTTGCTAAGTCAATAATTACATCGAACCTGTCGAAGGCAGCTATTTATGGCAGAGACGCAAACTGCGGCAGAATATTCTGTGCTATGGGCTATTCGGGGGCAAAGTTCGATCCTGATAAAACTGATATAACTATGATGAGCAGCGAAGGAAGCATAAAGCTGATCGAGCAGGGAAAGCTTCCGGAGTTTTCAGAGGAGGAAGCTCTGAGAGTTCTGTCTCCGGATGAAGTGACTGCTCTCTGTGATATTCATAGCGGAAACTATGAGGCGGTAGCATGGGGTTGTGATCTTACCCACGAATATGTTACAATCAATGCGGACTATCGTTCATAAACAGGGGATATTTTAAGCTGTGTCATAGAGAGATGTCATTAGGATGAAGCTGTTTGACACATTGAATATATGAGGAAAGATGTATGATACGCAGAGAGGACGAAAAAATGGTAAAAAATGATGATATAGAAGAAGTTAAAAGGAAGGCGCAGACCCTTATCGAAGCACTTCCATATATCAAGAAGTTTAATGGTAAGAAGATTGTCGTAAAGTACGGCGGCTCAGCTATGCTGGATGAGAATCTGAAGTTTAATGTTATTCAGGACGTTGCACTCCTTAAACTGGTTGGTCTTAGACCTGTCATAGTTCATGGTGGTGGCAAGGAAATCAGCAAATGGATAGACAGACTTGGGATGGAAACACATTTCCAGAATGGTCTCAGGGTAACTGATGAGCCTACACTTGAGGTTGCTGAGATGGTGCTTAATAACGTAAACAGAAGCCTCGTAGGACTTATGTCGAAGGTCGGCTTAAATGCAGTTGGAATCAGCGGAAAGGATGCAGGTCTACTTAAGGTTCAGAAGAAGTTTTCTGACGGAAAGGATATCGGATATGTCGGAGAGGTTGTTGAGACAGACAGCTCTGTTATCGATTCTCTGCTCGATGCTGACTTCATCCCTGTTATCGCTCCTATCGGTATGGGAATAGAGGATGATCATGATTACAACATAAATGCAGATGACTGTGCATGTGCAGTGGCGACCTCCATAAATGCCGAAAAACTTGTATTCCTGACAGATATCGAGGGTGTCTTCACAGATCCGATGGATAAGAAGACTCTTATATCTGAGATGACAGTTGAGGAGGCTCAGGAGTTGATCGATGACGGCGTAGTTGGTGGAGGTATGCTTCCAAAGCTTCAGAACTGTATAGATGCTATGAATAATGGTGTGTCCCGCGTTCATATCCTTGACGGAAGACTTGAGCACTGCCTGCTTCTGGAATTCTATACAGATACAGGTATCGGAACAGCCATAAGAAAAGCGAATGATGCTTGAATTAGCGAGTGAATTTCGTTACAATTATAGTTAGTTCGTAAAGTATATGTGTCCTCCGGCGGAGGATAAATGAAAAGAAGAAATATATATATGATTATGTCAGCTTTTGCACTGTTATCAGTGTCGGGACTTTCGGCATGTGGCAGTGATGAGCTGAGTGTTTCTACTGTAGCTGAGAGCAGCGTAGAGGAAACTGAAGAGGAGACAGAATCGAGACCCGCGTACAGTGGTTCGGAAAATGAAACCATAGTTGCTGCGGAGTCGAAGGATGCAGCAGATGAGGTATCAGAGGATATATATGTATATATATGCGGTGCTGTCTCAAAGGAAGGCGTATATAAGCTTAGCTCCGGGTCACGGATTCAGGATGCGCTGGACATGGCCGGTGGTTATTCAGGGGATGCGGCTCACGGATATGTGAATCTGGCTGAGGTTCTGACGGACGGAATGCGGATATATATCCCGACTGAGCAGGAGGTGCTGGACTCGGGAAGTTCAGTAACTGATGGCACCTGGAACGCCGCTCAGCCTGATGGAAGTAAAGTGGACAGTACTTTGGGCTCTGAAGACGAAAGTAAAGCACTGGTAGACATCAATACTGCAGATTCAAATCAGCTGCAGACTTTGCCGGGCATTGGGGAAAGCAAGGCAAGGGATATCATAAACTACAGAGAAACAAATGGCCCCTTCGGGGATATCGAAGAGATAAAGAATGTAAGCGGAATAGGCGAGAGTACATATGATAAGCTCAGTCCGTACATAACTGTAAAGTAGCGCTTGGTAGTTTGGAAGGAGAACATAGTGAAGAAGGTTTTAGTAGTAGATGATGAAAAACTCATAGTTAAGGGACTTAAGTTTTCACTGGAACAGGATGATATGGAGGTAGATACAGCTTTTGATGGCGAAGAAGCCGTTGAGAAGGTTCGTGCAAATACCTACGATATTATGCTTCTGGACATCATGCTTCCAAAGCTTTCAGGTCTTGAAGTATGCCAGATGATCAGAGAGTTTTCAGATGTTCCGATCATTATGCTCACTGCGAAGGGCGAGGATATGGATAAGATAATGGGACTTGAGTACGGTGCTGATGATTATATAACAAAGCCTTTCAATATACTTGAGGTCAAAGCAAGAATCAAAGCCATCCTTCGAAGAAACAACAAGGGTGAAGATATAAAGCTTACTCCTTCAAATGTTATAGAGAAGAATGGACTCAAGATAGAGACTGATTCAAGGCGCGTATTCATAAAGGGACATGAGGTCAGTCTTACTGCTAAAGAGTTTGAACTTGTGCTTCTTCTTGTTTCTAATCCGAATAAGGTTTACTCCAGAGATGAGCTTTTGAGTGAAATCTGGGGTGCAACATATCCAGGTGACGCACGTACAGTTGATGTGCATGTCAGACGTCTTCGTGAGAAGATTGAGACTAAGCCGGCTGATCCGGAATATATCCACACTAAATGGGGTGTTGGATACTATTTCCAGGACTAAGTAATCAAAATTATTAATAGGATTATTGGGGGACGGTTCTATGTGCCATAGAAGAACCGTCCCCATATTGCACATAAGGAGGCGTAAAATGAAAAAACTAATCAGCTTTATTACTGTACTTGCAATTTTATTATCTGCACTTGTGATCGGCTCGGATGTAAGAGCCGAAGAGGATTATTATGTAAGAAAAATCGAGATAACATTTGATGAGCCTAAGGAGGGCGATGATATAGCCGCCTTTATATCAAAGAAGGGAAATGCAAAGATTCCGGCAGGGGTTCATTATAGCATCTCAAGTGTAGAGGTTGAAACAGGTGAAGGGTCGAATACAGTAAAACACACAACGGGCAAGTTTGAGAAAACTGATTATATGATCAGATTCAATATTGATTTTGAAGCCGGATATAGAAATTCGACTGATATAATGAATAGCGGTCTTATAATTAATGGCTACGCAGCTTCAACAAGTAGATATGCAAGCGGAAATATTCTTACATGTGTTGGTTATGGATTCTCTTTCGGAAAAGCAGTGATCAACAAAGTCAATTTTGTTGTTCCTGAACCTGTGATTGGAAAAGAGCCCGCAAAGAATACGATTATTGAATCAGACCCTGCGGATGCAGTGACAGGAAATGTTATAATTAAGTGGTTCAAGAGTACTCAGGATATATCATTGAATGATGTAACTAAAGCGTTGGACGATGGAATTCTTACCGAAATGGCGGATGGCGAAATATGTGAAAAGGGAATGTATTATTATGCGTTATTCCCTGATCAAGGCTCGGATTTAAAAATTAATCAAGATAAGTATCAGCCTAGATTAAAAGTAGGTCAGCCATATGTAAATGGTAAAATCTATGATGGACCGGGCTTCTTTTATATAGTAAAGTACGATCCGCTGAAGTATAAGTATAATGTTACTTTTGAGACAGACGGTGGAAGCAAGGTTGAGCCTCAGATAATTGCTGAAGGTGAGAAAGCAGTCAAGCCGGCTGATCCAACAAGGAGCGGTTATACATTTGCAGGATGGTATACTTCAAGTGATTATAAGACAGCCTACGATTTTGGCAAAGGTGTTTACAGCGATACTGTTCTTTACGCTAAGTGGGAAGCAAAAAAGGAAGAATCAAAATATAAGAACGAATGGGTAAATGGTAAGTGGTATGATGAATTCGGAAATTGTACCTATGACGGAACCCTTTCCTGGAAGAGTGATGCCAAAGGCTGGTGGGTAGAGGACACCAAGGGCTGGTACCCACAAAAGCAGTGGCAGAAGATAGATGGAAAATGGTATTACTTCTGTGCCGATGGTTATATGGACTACAGCGAGTATCGTGATGGCTGTTGGCTTGGAGCTGACGGTGCCTGGGATGAGAATTATTCCGGCGGACATTGGATGAGTGATCGAGCAGGCTGGTGGTACGAGGATAATTCAGGCTGGTATCCGGTGTCAAAGTGGCTTTGGATTGACGGAGCATGCTATTACTTCGAGAGTACAGGATACATGGCTACGAATAAGTATGTAGATGACTGCTGGGTTGGAAGTGACGGAGCCTGGGTAAAGTAAATTGGTTTACATAAATTATTACAGAGGAGAGACTGTATGATAGATGTATGTCTGCTTGGTACGGGCGGTATGATGCCACTACCGTATAGAGCACTTACTTCATTAATGCTTAGATATAATGGAAGCAGTATTCTGGTGGACTGCGGCGAGGCAACTCAGATATCTGTGAGACGCAGAGGCTGGAGCTTCAATCCGATTGATGTGATTCTTATCACACATTTTCATGCGGATCATATAAGCGGTCTTCCGGGGATGCTTCTTGCTATTGGAAATGCTGACAGGACGGAGCCTGTAACGATAGTAGGCCCGCAGGGAATCGAGCATGTAGTTCGCTCGCTTCTTGTGATTGCACCGAGACTTCCTTTTGAACTTAAGTTTATCGAGCTGGATAAATCGAAGGAGGAAGAGATACTGGAGCTTGTGGGGCTTAGGGTAAAAGCCTTCAAGGTAAATCACAACATGCTTTGCTACGGCTACGCTTTTGAACTGGACAGAGCAGGAAAGTTTGATGCTGAAGCAGCTAAGAACCTGGGACTTCCGGTGCAGTATTGGAGCAAGCTTCAAAATGGAGAAACGGTAGAGTTTGAAGGAAAAGAGTTCACAAGTGATATGGTTATGGGACCAGCCAGAAAGGGACTCAAGATAACGTATACAACTGATACCAGACCGACAGACAAAATAGTCGAAGAAGCAACCGGGGCAGATATATTTATCTGCGAAGGAATGTACGGCGATGGCGATGCAGAGTCGGATGAAAAGGCAAGAGATAAGAAGCATATGACTATGCAGGAAGCAGCTGAAATAGCAGTGAAGGCTCAGCCGAAGGAGATGTGGCTTACTCACTACTCACCATCTATGATTAAACCGGAGCAGTATGCGGATTCTATAAAGGCCATATTTCCACGCACCATAGTCAGCAAAGACCGCAGGATGACGGAGCTTAAGTTTGAAGAGAAATAAAGACCTGTCCCCATTGACTTACTATGGATAAATAATCTATAATAGGTAAGTTATGTGAGTTTGGAAAGTTTTAATAAGGAGGCCGATACTGCCTCGAAATAAATAGAAGGAGTTTGGAAAATTGGAAAAGAAGATCATGCTTGGAAATGAAGCCATAGCTCGTGGTGCCTGGGAGGCGGGAGTCAAGGTTTCATCAGCTTATCCGGGAACACCGAGTACCGAGATGAGCGAGAATCTCGTAAAGTACGAAGGAGTTTATGCTGAGTGGGCTCCAAATGAGAAGGTTGCAGCAGAGGTTGCTATGGGTGCTTCTATCGCCGGTGTAAGAGCGATGTGTGCTATGAAGTGCGTAGGACTGAATGTTGCATCTGATCCGCTCTATACAGCATCCTACATCGGAGCAAAGGGAGGACTTGTTTATCTGGTTGCAGATGATCCGGGACTCTACAGCTCACAGAATGAGCAGGATACAAGAAGAATCGCTATTTCTTCACATGTTCCTGTGCTTGAGCCATCTGATTCAGAAGAGGCTAGAGTGTTCACAAAGAAGGCTTTCGAAATCTCAGAGGAGTATGATACACCTGTTATCCTCAGAACAACAACTCGTATCGCTCACTCACAGGGTGTCGTAAACCTTGAGGACAGAGTTGAGGTTGATGATAAAGAGTATGTAAGAAATCCTGCAAAGAATGTTATGGTTCCTGCAAATGCAAAGCAGCGTCATAAGTTTGTTATCGACCGTGATGCAAAGCTTGCGGCTGATGGAGCTACAGAGAAGTTTGCAGATATCAATAAGGTTGTTTACGGAGATACCAAGATCGGATTTATCACAAGTGGTATCCCATATCAGTACGTAAAGGAAGTATTCCCTGATGCCAGCATCCTTAAGCTCGGAATGGTTTCACCACTTCCAAAGAAGCTTATCGAAGAGTTTGCATCAAAGGTAGATAAGCTCTACATCATCGAGGAGCTTGAGCCGGTTATAGAGGAGCTGGTTCGTTCATGGGGAATTGACTGCATCGGTAAGGATCTGTTCCCTCTTGATGGAGAGTACAGTGCAAATATGCTTCGTGAGAAGATACTTGGCGAGGAGCTTGATCTTGCTTCTCCTGCTGAGGTTCCTGTTCGTCCACCAATTCTTTGCCCTGGATGTCCTCACAGAGCAACCTACAGCGTGCTTAAGAAGTTAAAGATACATGCAAGTGGTGATATCGGCTGCTACACACTTGGAGTTGCTGCACCGCTTTCAGTTGTAGATACAACACTCTGTATGGGTGGTTCCATCTCTATGCTTCATGGTATGGAGAAGGGTAAAGGTAAGGACTGGGTTAAGAACTGGGTTGCAGTTATCGGAGATTCAACCTTCCTTCACACAGGTGTTAATTCACTTATGAATATGGTTTATAACCAGGCTACAGGAACAGTTATCATTCTTGATAACTCAACAACAGGTATGACCGGTCACCAGAACCATCCTGCTACAGGCAAGATGCTTAATGGTGAAGAGACATATGCAATCGATCTTGTAAAGCTTTGCGAAGGAACGGGCATTAAGAACGTAAAGGTAGTTGATGCATTTGACCTGAAGAAGCTTGAGGAGACAATCAAGGAAGAGGTTGCAAGAGATGAGCTCTCAGTTATCATCTCACAGTCACCATGTGCACTCCTTAAATCCTACGTGCCAAAGGGCAAGTGCTTCGTGGATACAGAGAAATGTATGAAGTGCGGACAGTGCCTCGTTCCAGGATGTCCTGCAATCAAGAAGGATAAAGAAACAGGCTTCTCAGTAATAGATGAAACTATGTGTAATGGATGTGGACTTTGCCAGCAGCTTTGCCCATTTGATGCTATACAACTTAAGGAAAGGGGGTAATGGACTATGTCAGTTACTAACATAATGATTGTCGGTGTAGGTGGTCAGGGTACCCTTCTTACCAGCCGTATCTTAGGTGGTCTTGCTGAACAGGCAGGCTATGATGTAAAGCTTTCAGAGGTACACGGAATGGCTCAGCGTGGTGGTTCTGTTGTAACCTATGTCAGATATGCAACTGAGGGTGAGATTGTTACCGAGCCTATCGTTGAAGAGGGCTGTGCAGATGTGCTTATCGCATTTGAGAGACTTGAAGCTCTTAGATATGCACACTTCCTTAAGAAGGACGGAGCACTCATCGTAAATGATCAGAGAATCGATCCGATGCCTGTAATAACAGGTGCAGCAGAGTATCCTGAAGGAATTCTTGAGGGACTCGGAGAGAAGTACAGAGTATTTTCAATCGATGCTATGGCTAAGGCAGAAGAGCTTGGAAACACAAGAGTCTTCAATACCATAGTTCTCGGAATGGCAGCTCGTCATATGAACTACAGCAAAGAGCAGTGGATTGATGTTATCAAGTCTAAGGTTCCACCTAAGACTGTAGATATCAACCTTGCAGGCTTTGAAGTAGGATATAATTCAGTAGAATAGACGTCCTGCTAATAGTATATGAATAGAAAAAAACGCCGCTCAAAAGAGTGGCGTTTTTTTGTATAGTTAAGAATGATTTTAGTTTTATTCCCAGGCACCACTTGCACCGACCCTGTAGCCGTCTATTGTTGTGCTTACAGCCATATAGCCATCTGAGTAGAAGTAGTACCATGCACCGTTTATCTTGAGCCACTGGCTCCAAGGATACCAGCCTGAGGAGTCGCTGTACCACCAGCCATTAGAATCGCTCTTCCAGCTTCCGCTGTAGCTTGAATCCATGGCTCCACTTGATGTGAGCCAGTAACCATCTCTGTAGCAGTTTGCTTCCATATAACCGTTTGAGTCGAAGTAGTACCAGTAACCGTCTACCTTCATCCAGGCGTTAGTCGGATACCAACCGCTTTCGTCCTCGAACCACCAACCGTATGTGTCCTGCTTCCAGCTTCCCTGATAAGGATAGCTCCATGTACCATCAGCATTGTACCACCATCCGTTTAACCATTCTCCGCTGTAGGAGTTACCTGAGCTTTGCTTGCCGCCTTTTCTACCCATATCGCCGGGGATACCTCCGTCGTTTGGTCGTCCGCCTTCACCGGGGCCACCACCCATACCGCTTGTCTGTGCCTTTTGAGATGCTTCATCAGTTGTGGTTGACTGAGCTTCTTCATTACTCAGAACCAGAGTGTAGGTATCATTCGGGTCGAGATCTGCTGATGCGAAGATAACCTGATTTGCGCTCTTTATTCCTGTTGCACTGTAAACTGTTTCTCCTGCACTGTTCTTAATAAGTATAGGTGTTCCGTTTTCTATAACTACGTTGTTGAATACTATGGAGAGTCCGCTTGATACAGTCTGGCCCATTCCGACATTTCCTACTGCGAGGAGAGTTCCTCCGGTCAGATAAGCTTTGTTATCATAATCAAGCGCTGCGTTTCCGCCGTTCGTTGAACCAAATACCTCTGTCTGTCCGCCTGAGATATTGATGTTGTTATTTGAATCTATGCCATCACCGCCCGAATTGATATACCAGGTTCCGCCTGTTATATTGATGCTGTAATCATAACCTGTCAGATCGCTGTTTGCAGCATTTATTCCGTCATCATCTGCATTTATATATGCATATCCTGAGTAGAGATTTATGATTGAACCTTCGATTCCTTCGTATGAACTGTTAACGATGATATTTGGTCCCTCTGAGCTTCCATCTGTTCCGATGGTAGTAGTGTAGTCGCTGTGGATTGCATCGTCGTTTGCATCTATGCTGAAGGAACCGCCTGTTATGGTTGTTCCATACTGTCCATGAATAGCATCTCCAGAAACATCAAGTGTAAATGTACCGCCGGATATATATACGGTTCCTTCTGATGTGGTATCATCCTCGTCAGGCGCTGACTTGATACCTTCGTTCCATGTTGATATATAGAATGTTCCGCCTGTGATATTTACTTTGCCATCACTTGCTATACCGGTGTTAGCTGCATCCACGTTGTAGCTTCCACTGCTGATGTTTACAGTTGCCTCAGTTCCACCCTTGATTCCATTTTTGCAGGCAGAGGCATCTATATTAAGCGTTCCATTTCCGGTAAGATTCAAAGTGGAACCTGTTTTTACCTTGATTACTGCACCCTCAAAATCAGAGTTTGTTTCCTCTGTCGAAGGGTCCTCCTTGTCAGCAAGTGTGGAGGTTCCAGATAAATCTATGGTTGCGGTACTTCCCTTCTTGATAACAATTGGGGCTGTCGTAGAAGAGGAGAGTGTCAGGCTGTCCAGAATCATAGTGACGTCAGTTACTCCCTTGTCTACAACGATACTTCCCTCACTGCAGCTTCCAGTTATCTTATAGGTTCCGGCTGACTTTATGGTCAGTGTCGTGCCGCTGATCTTATATCCCGTTCCTGTACTTCCTGCTGTGATTTTGTCAGATGAGAAAGTGATAGTGTCATAAGAATCGGCTCTGACACTGATCGAGACAAAAAGCGAAAGCACCATAGCGACGATACATGTAAATGCAGTCGCGGCTTTTAAACGTAAGTTTTTCTTCATAGCTTCTACCTCCCGGTTTCATATATATTTGCTTGTTGTAACGAGTATAAAAACGGAAGCTTAAATGAATATTAAAAATGTGATATTATATAAAAGTTGATGCAACACTTATTGAAAGGAGATGCGTTATGGCATTACAGCTGAGACCGGAAGTTAAGCCCGGGGATGAACAGACAGATAATTTAAAAACAAAAAGAGAAGAGGCAGCTGCAATCGCAGAAAAGCTGGGAGTTGAAGAACGACCGGACTTTCTGAAGGATGGAGTGGATACGCTTCCGACCTATAAAGGACCAGCTGTCACAAATGTAAAGAAGTTCGGAACGGGTAAGAAAACAAGATCAATTATATATAAAATAATAGGTCTCGCCATTTTGCTTGGGGCGATATATCTCCTTTATACCGGTGTCAAACATATGCTTTTTGCGGATGGAAGGGATATATCTGCCCAGCTCAGTCTTTCTGAGGAAGAGATATCATCGGATCTGGGTATAACCTTCAAGGATGATGATACGGAGCTCAGAAAGATTCCAAGATATACAAATTCCAAGGTGACTCTCAGATGTGGCGATGAACTGAACCTGGTTTATGCGAATGGTAAAAAGGTTGGAGTCAATACCCTGGGAAGAAAGTACAAGCTGTATGGTATAGGTATTAATGAGCCCGGATATAATGTTAATAAGAAAATAACTTTTAAATACGATGATGTCATGATGGTTTTAAATGACATATTTGAAGGAAATACAGAAGCTTCATATTACAGAAATTATACGACGAACGAATGTCTGGTGGTTGTGGTCAGTAAACAGACAAATCGTGTTATCGGAGTTACGTACTATAGCAATATGAGTCTCATGCTAGAAAACCTGGGGTGATCCTATTATCTTTATTTTTCTACAATTTCTTAATTTAACAAAATCTTCACTTTAATCGCTTTGATTTGTTAATAAAAAGTGATATTATACAAAATGGGTTATTATTTTTGTAAAAATCGCACAATGAGGGGGGAATTGTATGAAAAATCGGACTAAAAGAATAATTGCTTTATTTCTTAGTGTAATAATGGTGCTGTCAGGCTCCGGATTTACAACTATTCCTGTTATGGCGGAGGGAGAGGTTATATCCACCGGTACGGATGCAGAATCCGAAGAATCAAAGAAAAATGGAGCAACGAACGCTGCTGAGGCAGGTAGTGGTGAAGAGAATACCTCAGAAGCGGGTAATTCTGAAGAGAGTACTTCAGAAGCAGATAATACTGAAGGAGGAAACGGGCTGACTGCTGATGTAGACGGCATACATGTTTCTGTAGATGATATAAACGGCGTACTTCCGGAGGGAGCCTATATCAAGGTTGAGAGGCTGGAGGACGAGGACGCTCTGAAGATGGCAAACGATTTTGCCGGAACTACAGAGGATAATAAGGAGCTTGTACGAGATGCCATAGGTGTAGATATCACATTTTACAGCGCAGATGGTACAAAGCTTGAACCATCAGATGATGTTCAGGTCAGTATAGATACAAAGGATTACAGAAGTCTTGAAATAGAGGATACTTACACAAATCCCAGCTACGAAGTACTTCATATTCCTGAAGAGGGAGACCCTGTTATGGTAGAGGATGTTGAGGCTACCAAGGAGGGTGCTGTTTTCGAGTCCGACGAATTCAGCCCATATATCCTTACAGCATCTCCTGTTAATCTCTTAAAGGCGAATTCGGCAAATATACTGCCGGGATTTTCAGACTATTCTCCATATCTTAAGCTGCATAAGCTTTCTATAGATGGAAAAGAACTAAAGGGCGGAGAAACTATAGAGCCCAGTAAGCAGTTCCAGCTGGAGCTGTCTTTTACAATGAATCTGAATGATATGTCCAAATGTATAACAGACAGTACAGACGGACTGCACTATTCTTACCCACTTCCGGATCATATATCTATCGGTAATAAGGGAAGTGAGGATGCCCAGGTACCATTATACAATTCAAGAAATGTACAGATAGGTACATATTATATAGTATCAGATCCTGAAAACGGTGATGTAATGTATGTTACATTTCCGGGATTTTATGATGAGGTTACTACCAATTTCGAGCTGAGTGCATCCTGGTCACAGACAGAGGATCAGGACTCTATCGAGGTGCCTTGGGGTGACAGAGTAGACAAGTTTTTCATAAACAGAACCTCACTGATAATAACCAAGGATCAGACCCATGCTCAAAGAGGTGAGGATGGAATAACAAGAAACAAGTTTACTATTACAATTAAAGCTAAGGATGATCTAAATGATGTAACGGATGTAAGCTTTAAGGATGATATGACAACTCAGCATTTCATACTGGATCCGGAGTCAATAGATGATGGAAGCGGTAATAAATATGCATATAAAATCACCTGCTATGATGCTGACGGAGTAATGGTTGGTACGCCTTCTTACTATCCGGCAAGTATAGCAACTATAGAGCCTGCAGGAGATAAGGGCGAAAAAACCAGCATAGCTATAGATGGCCTTACTGTTCCAAAGGGTGGAAAAGCAGTTGTTGAATATACTGTTTATATCCCAAGAGAGGTTAAGCGTCAGATGGATTCCACGCTTGAAAGCGACACACTGGATAACACTGCGGCAGCCTCTCATCCGGTAACCAACAGAAAGACCGGACAGGTAGAGCATCCATGGATAACATCCGAGGTAACAGACAGCCTTATTCCTAAGAAGGAATGGCTCCTCAAGGATGCTAACAATAACGATCTGGTAAAGGTCACAGATACAGATAATACTGAGTATATAGCTATGGGCTATAGCGTAGAGATAAATCCACTCAGACAGTATACAATGGGTGGCGCTATCGTAACAGATAAAATATCCAACTCCAGCTATGATGATCAGTATATTCTGGAAACAAATGTAACATACGATTTCAAGAATCTGGCAAATGAGAAGCCTTATGTGATCAAGACTGTTAAGGCAGATACCGTAACAATGAAAGAGCTTACATGGATAACTCTTCCTCAGTCAGTTTATGATGATTACAAGGCTAAAATAGATGTTAAGCATCCTTTGGATGCACTGGACAGACTGGAGAATAATCCGGAGCTTGCAGGTGTAAGAGCTGCTCTTCAAAGTGCAGTTGCAAATGCAGGATATACCTTCTCCGGTGATTATACAGATTATATATTTACAGACAGCGAGAATCACAGCTTTATCTGGATCACCCCTGAGGATGAGGATAATCCGGATAAACCGGGAGATAAGATAGTTGGAACATATAAGCTGTGTTACCACACTGTATCGGGACTGAAGGTTAATTCCTTTGCAAACAGCGCATCTCTCAGATATAGAGAGATGGATCCTATAACCTATAATGCTGTAGGTGAACCGGGAGATTATTTCCTGAGAGACAGAAAAATAGATGCTACAAAGCATAATGAAGGAGTATATCTGGGTGAGGATGGAAACTTCTATGTAGACTGGACTCTTTCTGTTGGAGTTCCGGAGGATTCCCGTGGTTGGGAAGATATAATGATCATAGATGAGTTCCCTAGATATGAGATAGGAACCGGAGATGACAGGATAGTATATTCAGACTGGCTTAAGGGTCTGTCGGCTCCTAATTATGAAGGCCTTAACGGCGGAGCATTCCAGTTCTCATCATCAAGCACCAGAGATGATGTACAGGCAGTTGTGAACCGTGCCAGAGTTGGTCTGGATAATGGTTACTGGAATGCATACTCAGAAACCATGACAAGTAACTTCGTTAATGGAGCCTTCCAGGAGGTTCCGGATGATGTCTGGATAGACAAGCTGTCCAAATGGAATTCAGAGGCATTTAACGCAACTATAGTTTCCAGAGGAACTTACTATTCAGGGGCTGACCTCCAGGCAGGACAGTTTATAGTTCAGGAGGATGGAACAGACTGGGTAGGTAAGGTAAAGAAGGGTGATACAGGTACAATAAATAATTATACTATTTATCTGGGAGATCTTCCTTCTACTGTAGATCAGGATGGTTACAGAATCGAGATCAAGTATACTACAATGATCAATCCTCTAATGGTGATGAGACTGCCTGATATTCTTGATTCCGAGGGTCTGGATGTTGTTACTCTCACAAACAAGGCAAATGTATATCACAGCTATGTGAAGAGAGATGCGGAAGGAAATATCCTTGGCCGTGCGCTTATGCAGGGTGGAACAAGCGAGGGCTTCATTCCGGATACACTGCAGGCATCCTACTGGCTAGGAAGCGGAGACGCAACTGATTGTATCCAGAAGGATAAGATACAGGATTACGATAAGACTACCGGAGCGGTTAAGTACAAGACAGTTCTTAACAAGGGGCTTCAGCTGTTAGCTCATCCAAATGTATATAGCGTTCAGGATGCTATGAATGTTCCGGGTGTTCTTTATAAGAATATAAATCTGAAATTCCCGGCAGGACTAAACGGCGGAGCGAGCATAATCACAAATGGTAAGGTTGAAAATGCTTATAAGGATTACGTTACTATAAATGTCACAGGAAAATCAGACAGTTCTAACAGCCTGACAATTACATTTGATAATAAGGATAGTATGTTCCAGGATGCGTCAGGCAAGGTTGCCCAGCTGGAACTTAGTTATGATGCTGATTTCAAGACGAATGATGTTGCAACAGATATAACACTTAATAACTCTGTTGTTCTAAGTGAGGAGGTACCAAATGCTTCCGGTGACGGAACAAGTACAAAGCTCATAGATCAGGCAACAGTAGAGTACACAGTTGATAAGGCACTGGATAAGAGGCTGGATGCAAACCATCTTCCATCTGAAGCAAATAACTTTACAGCAGGCTATTCTATAGTAGTCGATCCATCGTCTGCAAATGCAAAGGAGCTTGCAAATGTTGCAGTAGGTGAAACATTTACTGTAAGAGATACTATGGGAAGCAACATGGATCTGATCCTTGGTTCTGTTATAGTTAATCAGATAGAGGGCGGAGCCACAACTATTATTACCGATAAATGCAAGCTGTCCTATGATGCGCTGAACAGAGTACTGGATGTAAAGATTCCAAAGGCTTCTGACACAGCCACCTACAAGATAGACTACTCAGTAAATGTAAGTCATCTGTCAAAGGATGGAGCTGCAGAGGTTAAGAACAGTGTTGAGATACTTGGAACTACTGTTAAGAAGGAAGAGGTTAAGGACAGAATAAGTATTTATAACAGTAGCGAGAGCTCTGATGCCACAACCAATATGATCCGTATCCAGAAGTATGATATGGATGATTTATCACAGACGGTTGATGCTACATTTGATATATATAAATATTCTAATGGCTGGAAGAATCTGACATCGGGAAGCGACAGAATATATGATAGTGATTTCCCTATCTCAACGGTAAATGGAAAGGTTATCATTACAAATAAAATACCTGACAATAAGCCGCATAGTCTGATAGAGAAGGACACCTGGTACAAGCTGGTAGAGCTTAGTACTACAGAGGGCTATACAGTAAATGCTGAGCCTCTTTACTACTATGTTTCTACAGATGGTCAGATAAGAGTAAATCCACCTTCAGGAGTTACTAAGTATAGTATAGCTACACTTATAAGCGGAAAAAGCGAGTCTGAAATAGAGGAGGATACTCTTCCTACTCTGCTTTTCGGAAACAAGAAGGTAGGATTTAGTATACTCAAGAATGATAAGGCTACAAAGGAGACCATTAAGGATGTAGAGTTCGGTATCTATTCAGATGCTGAATGTACAAATGAGTTAGCAACAGATATAACAGATGAAAACGGTCTGGCCGAGTTTACCGGTATAACTACTATAGATAATCAGGGTAATGGCACCATATATCTGAAGGAGAAGCAGGGAGCTGTTAATTATCTGGAGAATAACAGTATATACCGGATAACATTTGAAAACGGTTTCGTAAAGGAGGCCGTAAACAAGGATGATGCCTCAGATACGCTGGAGATAGACTCTACAGGAGCTATAAGTAAGGTTACATTCCCGAATATAGCTGAGGATAATTCTCTCATAATAGAGAAGAAGCTTACGGCAAAAACAACGCTTTATGATGATGAGATATTTGGATTTATAATAGCTCTTAAGGACCAGACAGGGGCAGACCTGACCGGAATCTATGATGCTTATAAGTACGAAAAGGATGGTACGGTAAATGTTGTTCCGATTCCTATAAAAAATGGTGACAGGTTTGAATTAAAAACCGGTGAGAAGCTCAAGATAGAGAAGCTTCCAACAGGAGCTACATATACAGTAACGGAGTTTACTCCTGCGGACTATTCTGCATCGGTCAGTGTAACAGATAACATAGGAACAGACACCAAGACTATAAATGCTGGAGCGATTAGCGGAACCATCGAGCAGGGAAGCACAGATGATGTAGTATTTAATAATATGCGTAAAACCTCCTTGCTCGTAGTAAAAACTGCATCTACGCCGGAAGGTTTAAGTCTGAATATTCCGGATGGACATACGGTAACTATCAGAACTGATAATAATCAGACCGGTCATATATGGGCAATCGCCAAGTATAATAAGTCCTCCGGGCTTTATGAAAGTGTTTATATGGATGATCCGGGTATGAAGTTCCATACTGAGCTTGATGGAGGAGTTCCGATAAACGGCGGATTCAGAATAACAGGTATAAATACTGACAGAGACCTGGCTGTTGTTGAATCAAATGCTGAAATAGCAGGCTATGCGTATAAGCTGGTAGGAGGAGATTACTGGAATGTTAATGCTAAATGGAGCGGTACTTCAGAGGATAGCAGGACAGTTGCTCTTAACAATGTATATTATAATTCATTTGCAGAAGTAAATATGTCCGCCAGCAAGAGACTACTCGGAAGAAACATGGCAGATGGCGAGTTTACATTCTCTCTGTATGAATCATCAGGTGACAGCTATTCCAGACAGATAAAGACAGGTGTTACAAATGATGCACAGGGAAATGTTGATTTTGGAAGAATAACATATACATTTGCAGATCTGGGATCTGAAAGGGAGAAGACCTTCTATTACCGTATAGCAGAGGAAAGAGGAAGTAACGCAGCAATAGGCTATGACACGGGTAACAGCGTTTATGTGAAGGTACATATTCATAAGGAAACAGACGCCCAGTCAGGAGATGAAACACTGGTAGCAGATGCGCCTGTTTATTCAACTACTGATATGAAGGACGGAAGTGCCGGTGATGGTACAAATAAAGAGTTTGTAAATACCTACTCTGCATCAGGAGCTATCACTCTTAAGGGTAATAAGACCATGAAGGGCAAGGATGCAACCGACGGTCAGTTTACCTATAGCATAAAGGAATATACAGACAGTACATTTGCAACTGAGAAAACCGGTGTTGCCAGTCCTATAGCTACAGCCAGCACAGGCGTGATAGCAAAGGATGGAAATGCAGACTTTGAGTTTTCAGCTATAAACTATAGTATAACTTCTGATAAGGCGGCAGATACATATACATCGGACACAGGATATCATTACTACATCATTAAGGAGGATGTTCCTGATGATGCTACTGATATAACTCTTCCTGATGGAACTGCTGCTAAAACAAAGAACGGTATTATCTATGATATAAAAGAGCATGAGATAGCTATTCAGGTTACTGATGATGGCGAAGGTCATCTGGACAGTGTAGTTAAGAAGGTTGAGGATGACGGTTCCATAGGAAGTGTTATCACACCGGGAAGCTTTACTACAGAGTTTGCATTTACAAATGTATACGAGGCAAAGGGCAGTCTGGATATAAAGGCGAACAAGGTACTAAAGGGCCGTGATATGGTAGCTGATGAATTCGGCTTCACTGTAGCTGAGTACACTGATAATACCTATGGTACACCGAAGAAGGACAGCAGTGACAAGGCTATAGAGTATACGGCAAAGTCAGTAGCAGCGCAGGATCAGGCTGATTCTGAGGTAGACTTTGAGGATATTCAGTATACTCTTGCAGATGTTGGAACACATTATTACAAGATGACAGAGGATCAGCCAACAGGAGCCGGAGTCACAAGGGTAAACGGAAGAAATAAGAAGAACGGTATCCTCTATGACGGTACAGAATACAAGTTCAGTGTTGTGGTAACAGATAAGGGAAATGGAACCCTTGAGATAACTGTTTATGATGATGAGAACAATGTCATATCAGATACCAGGTCCAAATTTGCATATATAAATGAGTACAGTGCAACCGGAGATATAACATTTACAGGTGTTAAAGAGGTAGAAGGTCACGACATAATTAAGAATGAATATGTATTCAGAATCGTTGAGCTTGCAGGTGGACAGCAGGTACCGCTTAACAGCTATGGACAGGTCACTCAGAGTGCTTCGGTTGATCCGGTTACTAAAACAGCTACGGCAAATATAACATTTACACCTATAAACTACTCGCTTAGTGATTTAGGTGACCATACATATCTGGTATTTGAATATGCAGTTAATGGATATGATGTTGACTATAATGGTGTAACCTATGACAGCCATGCTTACCAGGTGACAGTGCATGTAGCCGATAATGGTGATGGTACGCTGGATGCGAAGATAACTCAGGTGAACAGACTGGATATAGAAACCCAGACACCGGAGCCAAAGAGTAAGGATGATCCATTCCTATTCACAAATGTATATAATGCGTCTACGTCCATGACTATAAGAGGAAGCAAGAGTATAAACGCGGGAGCTAAGACTCTGGCAGAGAGTAAGACATTTAAGTTCCAGCTGATTGAAGAAACTGCAGCCGGAGAGACCGTTCTTGCAACCGGTACAAATGATGATCAGGGCGATGTAACATTCTATGATGTAAACGACCCGACTCAGGAGTTTAAGCTGTCATTTATGGTAGACGGAGCAAATCAGGTTCCTGACGCAAATGATATGGGACTTCATAAGTATAAGGTAGTAGAGGTGGATGCTCAGGATCCGGGTTATATCTATGATACAGATGAGTATTCCTTCAGACTGAATGTTTCAGATAATTTTGATGGAACTATTCATATAGAGGATATGGACAGAGCCCTTGAAAGAACAGATGGAACTACAGATGGAAAGGATGATCTCAGAACATATACATTAAAGCCGGCTGACAGTAAGAGTACTGATTTTGTGAACTCATACGAAGCATACGGCGATATAACATTTGACGGAACAAAAACACTGGCCGGCAAATTTACAAAGAACAGTCGTACTTTAGATGATGATGAGTTTACATTTACAGCTGTAGAGTATACGGATGATACCTACGAAACTCCTATAGAGGGGGCTGTTTATACAGGAATATCCAAGAAGGACGGCGCTATAGTTTATGACACCATAGACTATGAAAGAAGCAAGACCAGAGATGATGTAGGAACTCATTATTACAGAATAACTGAGGATATACCTGCCGACGCTGAGAAGCAGGAGGATGGAACCTATAAATATAAGGGTATTACATACTCAGATAAGGCTTATGATGTGGAGGTGGTTGTAACAGATAATGATGACGGAACACTTTCCACAACAACGTCAGGTATAGATCAGAAGCTTGACTTTGAAAATGTATATGAGGCTTATGGTCAGACTACTATAACTCTTACAAAGGAAACACTTAATAAGCTAGGCAAGGTTTATGAGGGTGTTCAGACCATGAAGGATAAGTATACCTTTGAATTTGAATTATCAGAGGTTATCCTGAATGATGAAGGAAAAGAGGAAGAGAAGGTTCTTGAGACCATTAGCACAGGACTGAATGAGACAGCTTCCTTCAAGGAAATAAGCTATGATTTAGATGGTCTTGGAAAGCATGTATACAAGGTAAGAGAGAAGAAGGGTAAGCTGGAAGGCTTTACCTATGATGAAGCTGTATATGAAGTAGAGGTAGATGTAACAGATAACAGAGACGGAACGCTTACAGCAGACCAGATAATAAAGGATGCTGAGAAGATCAAGTTTACAAACAGCTATGATGCGACCGGAGAAGTTACGCTAAGCGGAACCAAGACGGTGGCAGACATCGAAAAGATCTTCAGCAAAATGGGTCTCAGTGATGGCATGTTTACATTTACTGTTACTGAAACTGTAAATGGAGAAGCAAAGACTGTTTCGACAGGAAAGAATGATACAAAGGGAAATATAAGCTTCACGCCTATTAAGTACGAGATGAGTGATATCGGTACACATACATATACTGTAACCGAGGATGATAAGAATCCGGTAGCAGGTATCGTTTATGACACGGTTCCGGTTATTGTTACGGTAGAGGTAGCTGACGTCGGAAATGGAACACTCAGTACGGTAGTTAACTACAAAAAGCAGGATGTTAAGGCTGAAAAAGCAGGCTTTGATAACAAGGCATCCGAGGTTAAGATCAAAAAGACTGACAAGGATGGAAAGCTGCTTCCGGGTGCAGAGTTTAAGATAGTTACAAAGGATGGAAATGTGGTTACGACATTTACATCAGGTGACAGCATATATGAGCTATATGGTCTGGCACTGGATACTGAGTTTACACTTTCTGAAACAAAGGCTCCTGAGGGGTATAAGCTTGCAGCTGATACGACATTTAAGATAAGCAAGGATGGACAGCTTTATGTGGGAAATGAAAAGTCTGATATGATAACAGTAGTAGATGAAAGAGTAGAGACAAGCAGTTCAAGTCGGAGAACAGGCGACAGCGCAAGTCTGATGCTTATGCTGATTTTGATGCTAATATCAACCTTCGGAATACTGTATATCGGAAAGAAGAAGCTGGTCAGAGACTAAGCTAAGTAAAAAATCTGAAAAAGATGCACCGGAGTTACTTCCGGTGCATTTTTTCTGCAACTTTTTTAATTGGTGTAGTAACCTTCTTAACCGAGAAGGTACCCTTGTATTTTATAAAGAATTCCTTTGGTGATAGGAGATTGGAGAGGAAGAATCGGCTTCGCTCCTTTGCCTTTTCGCCTATCTCATCGATTTTCTCTTTATATGCATTGTATTTTACTACGATTCCGTATTCATCTGCCAGACGCTTGATTTTTGCAACAAGCTGGAATGTGAAGAATACATCTATCAGGAAAACTCCGTAGAAGAATCCGATGACAAAGGAAAATGTCAGATTCTTCGACAGCCATTCCAAAGCTTTAAGTACATTTTTATGAACTACCAGATAGTAGAATGCTGCGACTGCATACCAGATACATGAGAACAGAGGACATATAACACCTTTGATATTTCCCCAATATGTTGAGTAGTCCCAGAGCTGAAGATGCATATGATTTACAAAAATCATTCCCGTTATAAACTCGAGAAGAGTCATACATGCAGCCATACATAAGAATATAAGGGCTTTTTCAAGCATAGGATGTTCTGCAGCAAGTGATGGGAAATGTATCTGAGCCAGAAAGTACAGAATTATAACACCTGTGCCGTAAATCGGAAGATATGGACCTACGAAAAGTCCGGGATTACAGAATTTTTTCTTTTTTCTTTCTACCGGATCCAGGTAACGTCTGAAGAAAAGCTCGCCAACCCAGCCGAGACAGCTTCCTGCGAAAAACAGGAAAAGGATTATGAGTAGTTTGTTCATGATTGGTATCCTTATGATTTCCTAATAAAAAACATATGGTTAGAATTATATGGTTAGAATTAACAAATATGAGTCAAGTCTAAATATGTGCGTGCTTTTTCTTTCAGCATATGAAGCTCCACGGCAGTAAAAAACCGTATTTTCTTCAAAATTATGGCCTTTTCTTCTTAAAAATCCTCTGATTTGACTCGTTTTGAAATTTCAAAGCCATAAAATCCGGAAGTTTTCTCAAAATTATGGCCTTTTTCGTATTTATCTCTTAAAACAGGCCATAATTTTTGACTTTTTTGCAAGAATTATGGCCGTACGCCCTGGATAGAACCAACACATCTTGGTTACGTTGTAACCTAATTAGATAAACACTACGTAATTGTAATATATATGAAGTTTTTTTACAAATATTATTTCTGATATTGGATATCTCAGTATAACTATTCGTGATACTAGATATATCTTATGATCAGCTCTGTAATAAGAACAGCCAGGCATGACAGAAGTGCGACGGTTGTGAGGCTCCTTTTATTAAGGGCGAGTATCACAGCGACTACAAAACCGACAGTTGCTGAAATGATATAACTTGTCGCAGTAAAAACTGCAGGAACAGTCATAGCTGTAAGAACTGCATAAGGTATATAGTGTAGGAATGATCTGATATATCTGTTCTTTATCTGATGCTTAACCATCACAAATGGTATCGCACGAACGAGGTATGTGGTGATGACCATGATAGCCAGATAGATAAAAAATGTTTTATGTGTCATGCTTCGCCTCCTTCCTCATCGATTGGATGAATAAAGGATACTATAGCGGCACTTACAACTGCGCAGATACTTATTGCTATTCCTGGAGATACTTTATTTAGAACAGGCAGATAGGTAAATGCGGTCGACAAAAGAGCTGCGATAGCCACAGCGAGTATAACAGGGTGTTCGTCCTTCATTACAGGTACGACTATTGCTACAAACATTCCGTAGATAGCAAGACCAAGGGCACTCATGATGGCAAGTGAAAGTACATTTCCGATAATTGCGCCAAGCAGAGTTCCGAGTGACCAACCGATATAGGGCAGAGTGATAAGTCCTGCAAAAAAAGAACGGCTTACCTTCTTTTCTGATATGGCAACAGCGAAAATCTCATCAGTGACAGCAAAGCCCATGATCCATCTCCATATGCCGGTAAATCTACTATCTACCTTCTGCGAAAGAGCAATGGACATGAAAGAATACCTGATATTTATTGTGAGCTGTGAGATGAACATATCCAGCCATAGTCCGGGTACAAGCATAGTGTGTAATCCGGAAAACTGACCGGCTGATGTGACGCAGGTCATTGAGATAAGTGTTGCTTCCCACCATGTAAGTCCATATGTAATTGCAATTATTCCAAATGTAAATGACACCGACAGGTAACCGAGAGCAATCGGAATTCCCGCCAGCAGTCCTTTTTTATAATTCTCAGCCATAGATATGATTCTAACATTTATGACGTTGTGAGTCAAAGGGGATGTGGGCTATGGGGGCGTTGACTGCCTGTGGCACATTTTATGGAGATAAAGTT
>DGHK01000029.1 GCA_002392655.1 Lachnospiraceae bacterium UBA3850
TTAGATATTTCATTATAATGATTTCGCAAATCTGCCGATGGTCTGATTGATTCTTGAATAGCCAGCATAATATCTCCTCCTTATTTATATAGACATATTATATCGTAATTTGTCTATGCGTGCAAGAGATACATTTCCTAAAGTATGAGTACTATCACACTCATGTGTAAAAAAGTACATAGATTCTATCTATCCTTGATAATCCTAATAATCTCCTCAAGTTGTTTATTTAGCTCAACATCATCGTTTCTCTTTTCATCAATCATAGAAACTGTCCTGCGTATTATTTGTTCATCTCTCCTCCCTACAGAAAAACATATCGCCAATATGCTTTCATTGGTAAGTAAATGTCCAAGATAAATAATTACGCATCGTGCTTGATCTATATTTCCTTTTCTTTTTTTTGACCTTATATCTTCAATTGAAACATATCTATCACATCACTGATCATAGGAAGCATAATTCTGAATGATACTGTAACATCCTCGCTTGAATACATATACGGATGTTTTTTCATATATCAAAAAAATCATCATTTCTAATACTTATTACAAGATGATTAATGCGTCAATTTTAGCCCATCGTAGTTCTTATACTCTACTTAAGAATAACCAAAAGGAGGACCTATTTATGATTATCATTGATGAGATCTGCAAGTTTGTTAATTCAAAGGACATCGCAGATTATTTAGGAGAAATAGAATACAACTTTTCCTTAGCGGAAGCTTCATGGCTTATCTATCAATGCAAACACCTAAATCTTAAAGAAAAGCATAAAGAATGGGAGCACTTAATCGAGAACACATTTGATTGGCCATTTGAGACATCCGAATCAAAAGAGCCAAGTCTTCACAGATTCCTTAAGCGCTATATCGAGACAGAAAATAGATATTTAAAAGAATTCACGAATCCTGATGGATCTATATATCATTTCTCTGTAAATGTTATTGAATCAAATGATTTAGATTATATAGCTACTGTTGATTGTTTTTATTCATCATATGAGAACTGCTTACAAGCAGCAAAAGAATACTGCAAAGATTTCCAGGAGCCAGATTGTAAATCATTCAGGATAAAAATGGTAAAAAAAAGCATCGACTCTTCTGATGAATTTAAAGATCGTCTGGATATATATCTAAACAATAAATTCGAAATAGAATCCATCGACGCATATGGTATCCCGGAAGAAGATCTTAACACACTAATTGCCTTTGACTGTATGTGGTTTTCATTCCCCACACCATTCAAAAAGGGAGATATCATATGTGGAAGGCACTCCTCTCCGGATCTTTGCAGGGGGCCTATGGTATTAGAATGCACCGCCCCGGAATACTACAAAGAAAAAAATCGAAAAGGACGTGATATTTCTGATATGTGGATGATGGGCTATTTTCAATCTGATACAGGGGAAATCTACAGCGAAACATCTAATGACAACTATATGGATTTTGAATATTATCCGATAGAAAAACTAACCGGCAAGCAACGAATATTGATTGCACTCAGTAATTATTTGAAAGATGAGATTGATATATCGCTTATGGTAAAAGCTTACCACCAGATTCTTCTTGAAGAAACTGCTCACGACAATATGCCGAGAGAATTCACAGAAGAAGGCTTAAAATTAGCAGGACTTCGATAGTCCTGCTAACATGCAAAGCCCATTTTTATTTTGACTTCTTTTTTTATCTTCGGAATCTCTATATCCTCTGCACAGAAAGTCAAGAGATCATCTCTGCTTATATCATCCAGATTCATTTTCAGGAGACGGCTCGCCTGTGTCATCCTGGCTTTCTCAATAACATTTCTTACATATCTTCCATTTCCGAAATCGGACTGTTCAATAGCTGCCTCAAAGTTATCTTTAAGCTTTTCAAGTGCATCCTCCGTAAAATGCATACCTTTCTTATCAGCCAAATGTACAGCAATATCACAAAGCTCATCAACGCAGTAATCTTCAAACGGAACATGAAATGCGATACGGGAACGAAGTCCCGGATTCTTCGCTAAAAACGTTTCCATCTTATCCGGATAACCCGCAAATATGACAATCACTTCATCTCTGTGATTTTCCATTTCCTGCACTATAGTATTGATAGCTTCGTCGCCATATAATCCATCTCTGTCGTCAACCAAGGAATAAGCCTCATCTATAAAGAGTACTCCGCCTTTAGCATCTTCAAACTTTGCCTTAACTGTTGGAGCTGTCCAACCTACAAATCTGCCAACAAGATCCTGACGTCCCACTTCTACAAGTCTTCCGGTCGATAAAACACCATTATCCTTCATGATATCTGCAAACAGCCTTGCCACAGTAGTCTTTGCTGTTCCCGGATTTCCCGTAAAGACCATATGCATAGATGGAGAATCCTGCTGTATTCCTTTATCACTAAACAGTTTTTGAGCCTTATAATAATCCAACGCCTGATGAATAACCTTCTTTACTTCGTCTAGGCCAATCATTTTTTCCAGATCATCATATGCCGTCCCCTTCGGCGACTCTTTCACTTTTTTCTTTGTCACCGATTCAATACACTGATACTGTGGATAAATCGATCTTTTTAGTTTAACTCTGAACCATTCATGGAAATCCGTATCCAGGTCTCGTAAAAGGTAATTTCCATCTTCCTTAATCTGTCCCATCAACTGTTTATCCGGTCTTACATGATAGTCCTTTGCCTTTTTTGACAGAACCTTTCTAGCTTCTTCAGCAGGAATAAATTCTTCTTTTAGTTCCACGATGCTTACATTTCCCAGATACTCATAAAACCATCCTTTTATCTTCGTACATTCCTTTGGAAAACTATAAATCGTGAGTACATCGTTGCTATACTTATTCATAATTTTCGATAGGTTCTCAATAGTAGCTCTAACTCCGCTCGCTTGACTACCTTCAACATTCTCCTCACATTGAAATGTAATAACAAGTGAACCACCTGAACAGCTCTTATAAAGAGCTTCCAATTCGTTCATTTCTGCATCATTATTTCTATACCTTCCGTTAGCTTCTAAATCAACGAACGTAACTCTTTTATTTCTTATTCTGCAATTATCATATAGTGCCTGAAGAACCAGCTTGGGAGTTGATTCTTTTATTTCCTTATCATCTGACTCAATCATATAATGAACCGGATGACCTATAAGATTTGTATGTTTCTTTCCGGTATAAATACGATCCAATTCAGGTATAAGTGTATTGCGATTATATAAGTTTTCTGCTTTCTTATATATATTTGTAACTTCAAAGTCATCCAAAATCAATTCATTATAATGTAAATAAAAAGCATGACCACGACGACCAATAGCACTTATCCCCATTGAATCAAGCGCATTCTTTATTGTTGAGCGGCGTAAATGGTTAATATACTCCGCATCATCCATCATTCGTTCGATTTCACAAAAAGTTATTTCCTCATACTCTATATTCATCAAAGAAATTTCAAGTGCTGTAAGATATTTATTCAATTTTATTTTTATATCATCTATGCTATTAATAATAGCACCAATTGTGACACTTTCATCAGACATGTTTTCTATAAAAAAGAATCCATCATCTATTACATCCTGCTTATTTGTTTCTTTTTGAATTAATCTATTTATTTTTGTTATTTCACGATTATCACACTCTGAACAGAACATTATAGTTTTCTCAGTTTTGGGTATTCCATCGACTTTGATATATAACATGTCATCACCTCCCAACTATCTATCAGATGCCTTAAAGTTATATACGGATTTAAGTACCTCTATCACATCTACGGATTCACTTATTACATCGATAATATCTTCCAGGGATTTATAAGCCATAGGAGCTTCATCTAAAGTCCTGTTATTTATAGATGTCGTATATATACCCTTCATAGCTTCCTGATATTCTTCCATTGACAGGGTGCTCTTTGCTTCCTTTCGGGACATGATCCGTCCGGCACCATGTGGTGCAGAGTAATTCCACTCCGGATTGCCTTTTCCGGTAGCAAGCACACTTCCATCTCTCATATTTATAGGGATTAACACCTTCTCTCCCTTATGAGCAGCAATCGCGCCCTTACGAAGTATCTTCTCTTCAGTATCTATATAATTATGAATCGTATGAAATGCTTCCCCTGCCGTTAAACCTGTCTTTTCTAAAAGTATCTCTGCCATCTTCTCACGATTTCTTCTTGCAAAACGCTGACATATCTCTACATCATGCAGGTAATCATCAAAATAGCTTCCATACAACCAACAAAGGTCATCTGGTATATCAGACTTTTTATACTGAAAGCTTCTATGTAAATCCTTTATGGCCTCAGCTATTTCACTGGCACGTCCTTCTGCCTTATACGTTCTTATTAGTTCTTCTCGGTCTTTTAACAATGTCGCTTTTCCATGTTGTAATCCTATAGCAAGATTTTGATAATGCTCTGCAACCTGCTTTCCAAGATTACGACTTCCGGAATGGATCACCAGATAATAAGTACCATCAGAAGACTGATCTATCTCTATGAAATGGTTTCCTCCCCCAAGTGTTCCCAAAGCCCTCTCCAGCTTTCTTGAATCCTTTAAGTCTCTAAAGCATCTGAGATCAGTCAGATCAAATCTCTCTTTTCTTTCATCCCATACATTTCTTCCTGATTGAATAAAATGTGCTGCCTTATCGAACTCTTCCATATCTATAGGACCTTTGCCCAGATTCACTGTATACATACCACAGCCGACATCCACGCCCACAACATTCGGAACAACTTTATCCGTTATAGTCATGGTTGTTCCGATAGTGCAGCCTTTTCCGTAATGAACATCCGGCATAATACGCACCTGAGAACCCTCTGCTAATTCATAGTCACACATACGACGAATCTGCTCGATGGCCTCATTCTCATATACCTTTGCATAGCATATAGCTGTACATCTTTTTCCAACTATCTCAAACATCTATCTCACCTCGCTCTGTATTTCACTTCTCCTCTTCAAAGCCTCATCCTCTTCCGTCATTTCTTCAGGCTTAACCCGTCTTAATCTAAAAAGCGGTGAAAGCATAGGTTCATAAAAGCCAACTTCTGCATGCTTATAAAACCTTTTATGCTTAAGCGCTGTAATTCTATATTCATCAGTAAAAGGAAGCTGATTATTTATATTCTTAGAACCACTTATAAAAACCTTCATAATTATTCTTCCCCATATCAATTATGTTTATTTCGCTTAGCCCGCAATCGTTTTATTATTTCAACTGTTGATCCACCCTCATAAGCAGAATCAAAAATATCTTTTGCAAGATAATCCATTTCATCACATACATCATCAATAGATACATCAACCGTTGTATGCGTTGCTCCACTGATATGAAGTCCACCATGATGTTCTTGGCGGTGTTTTACTACTACATTAATCCTGATTTTTCCCGCAGATAAATCAGAGTTATAGTCAAAATAGTTTTCAATATAAATGTGTAACCCCTTAGCAAATTGTTGAGCCGCCTCAAACTCCCACGGCTTACAGCCTTCAATGTCCTTAGGTTTTTTATCACGCATAGCACCTATTTTTTCTATAAGATTAATATCCTTTCGATACACCTTCTGTTTCGTAACACGTGGGATAATGTACTCCATTGTATTTTTGAACAGATTTTTAAAACCATCATAATCAAAATAGTTGTTTTCCAGCTGGGCATATAATAAGTGCCAATAATACTTCAACTCTTTGCGTCGTTTATCTATATTTTCATAAATAATACTTTCACGTTCGGGAGATTCTTTCTGCTTGTAATACCCCATCAAAGTGAAATTAGCATATTCACATCCTGAAAAGACACTTTTATAGTCCCCATCCCCGATAAGTATGATACTTGCACGTTTAGAAGCAAATGTAATAACGGATTTAAGCATTTCCTGCATTTTCACACTATCTGTCGACAATGCTTCAACATCGTCTATTATGAGAACGATCCATCCGCAGGAAGGAGGCAGGATATTAATATTATTTTCAAGACCATCTTTTTCATCAGGTTCATGCATATAAAGTCTCAAAATATACGAATAATAATTCCACATATTACGATAAAAGTTTTCTGCTGAGTAATGAGCTAGATAAACTTCTCCGGGCATTTCTTGTTCAATAATATCAAACATCATCTTCTTGATTGTCGCATTAGTAAGTGCACGATCATGACTGTTCACATACATTATATTTTGATTTTCAGGTCTACACTTTTCGCACCTATCACACCAGTTTTTCAAGCTTGTATACATTTCTTTATCTATAACTGTCATATTTCTCCTCCGGAATTAGTGCTTTCACATCATTCTTAACTAACAATCATGATATACGGAGCAATGAGTATTTTTTGTCCCATAAAAAAAGAAGAAGTGATCAAATCACTTCTCCTTATCAAGATAGCATTGATAATGCTTACTGTGATCATATCTAATTATTGGAGTCTCCGTGAGTTCAAAAGCCTTGATAATTACCGATATATAAGAATCATCAATATGAGGACTCATATACACTATCGGTTTTCCTTTACCTGTATAATCAACCCTGCCTCTCGGATAATAATCAAAAGGTTTATTGCATCCTTTTGGTCTTATGCTCTCCCACAACTTTTTATGATTATATGTCTTACCGGATTTTGAGATTCCTTCCTGATATTTCCCATCAAACGGGAATGCTAACAGTTTGTCATCCACAATCCAAAAAATGCCTCTAGCATTATTCACGAAAACTATACTCCTGGTTAACTTAATCTATTGAGGAACTAGTTCCCCCATATTTTTTTTATTTCTTCCTTTAGGATTTTCTCTCCACACGTTTCTTTGGCTTTATTCCAATAGATATAATCAAACATAATACGATTAATCCCAGGTTTTTTCTCTGAAATAATTGAAGCAATTGCATTCTGATAGTTTGTATACTCACCTTCTTTTCCTTTAAGGCCGCTCCAAGCTTTATATTTATCATAACCAGGCTTTTCTTTAAATAAATAATAATAGCTTTCAAACACAAACTTCATCATATAACTATCCATTGGAGCATCACAATTATCAAATCTTTTTGCTATCACTGAATCATCATAGTGTTTGGAATATAAATACTTCATAGTCATATTAATCAGTTTCTGAATCTTACCAAATGAAAAATCATCAATCTTTTTTTCACTATTATCATTTTCTTGAGTTATCCTAATTACAGTATCATCAAAACTCGGATTATCCCTTCCACCTATTATACCTTCTGCATATTCTTTCACAGCTTCTTTAATTCGTGAATTATCAATCAGTATCTTCTTTTCACCTTCTTTTGATACGCGATTCATAGCATCATTCGCTGCCATCTCATAGAAAAAATCAAATATACAATCATCAATTATTTTTCTTTTTATTTCTATCACCTTATCACCATACGAAATCACAAACTTATCCGCATTAACCTCTAGCTTTACCTCTTCTCCATTATAAGAAGCCCCACTTACGCCTTCATCATCCAAATTTATATCTTCAAACTCATCCGCTTCTTTCCAAGCATCCATTACTCCAAAAGGAGACTTTGCTATGGCATATGATAATGGATGTCCCCAATACATAACTCCACATAATGTATACACATATCCGTCAAATATTGCACTTACTAACCCATATGCAGCATTGGATATATGAACCATTTTTCCCTGCTCATCCCATATAGCTACAACACCGCCTTGTCCAGATGAAACTGTGAAATTTCCAATAGTAAGGCCACCTTTTTTTGAAACAGTTATTCCTTCAAGGTCTTCCTCATTTGCATATTTCCAATACTTCGCCACATCATCTATCAATGATTTTATCTGTTTATTTTCCACTATGATGTCCTCCCTCATCTTTATCTGAAAACCTACCGACTATTCCAATTATTGAATACTCGTCTTTAATTGTTCTTGATAATCAGATAAACGCTTTTTTAATTCAGAACTACATTCTGGTGACTTAATTATCTTATCTGCATATGAAATCTGTGTTTTGGTTTCAGCTTTTTTCTTTTCTCCCATCCATAAGCTAAATTCTTTTTCTAAGACTATTTCGTCCATAAAATAGTTTCTTATATTTTGTTCTATACTCAAATACTTGCTTACATCGTTAATCTTGGACCAAGCTTGGCCATCATATTCTTTATCTACTTCACGTTTATACCACTTTAAAATATAACCATCTAATGGCATATGACTGAATACAAAATGGTCATGTTTGTTTTCGCGGAATTCTTTACAACAATATAGATATTTGAAAGCCATATTTATAAGCTTTTGTGCCTGCCCAATTTTCAGATTTCCACAATTACAAACATCACTATTTACTTCGAAATACCATCCATCAAATGCATTTTCTTTCTTTTTAGGTGACTTATCAAAATAGTATTTTAGTCTTTCAGCCAATAGTTGCTTTGCCTCAACTCTTTGTTTAGCCACAGACTTATTCTTGTTATTTGTTAATGTCCTACACATATCAAGCCACGCTTGTTCAACTACTAACTCATAAATATCTTCACCATGAGTTATATTATCCAGAGATATTGTATTTCCATTTACAATCAATGATTTAAGCGGACCTCTATTAATCCCTGATACAAATTCTTTTATATCTTTATTAATATCATTCCCTGCCATTGTTAACCTCCCTTCAACATGCAAATTTTATCCTTATAAGACTTTGCCTATCCCCTTTTATTTTTAAAATAATGACCATACACCCAAAGAGCCTGATCTATTTTTCTTTCCTTATCAATTATAGAATCAGCATTACAATTATCAGCATCAGCGTTTTTATATTCACTAAAGATCCAATTGATTTCATCTTCATATCGATTATATAACTTACACATTTGAGACGAATTATATGATGAAACATCGGGTACATCAAAAACTATCCTGAACGAATCGTTTTTCATATAGTTCTTTATAATTGAATAATAAGGTGAATATCTTTTTTCATCTTGTATATTTAAATCATCAGAAAAAACTATAGGACTATCTATCCATAAACCAAATCCATTTTTTATATCACCCCTAATAGCTTTAATTGCCCTATATGCAAACTGATCATATATCGGATGCTCACCCCCTGTGGCAAAATATCTTAACGTGATAATATATACATTACTTATCCCTGGACATTTCAGCTTACTTAAATACTCCTCTAAGGATGCATCTGAATCGATCTCATTAAGCATATTTGTGATTTTCTCAATATCGATTTCTCTTCCATAAAGTGTATGTTTATTATTATTCCACGGCTCCCTATATATTATTTCTTTTTTATCTTCAGTGGCTTTATGGTCGATTTTACCAACTTTCCAAGCCAAGATACCCATTACATCACTGATTTCAAACTTTTCCTTATTCTTTCTCTTCTTTAATATTTCTTTGATTCTATTTTCAGCTATTTGACTGTTAGAATCAGAGAATTTACCTCCTGAATAATATAAGCCGGAATAATAATCAACAAATTCATTAAGACCAACTCTTCTTCCATTTGTGTCAAAAAAGAATGATTTATCCATGTTATACTCCAAAAGCAATAAAAATCACTGTTATCTTTTTCGTTCTTTAGCCCTATTTATCCAATGTTCTGATTCCCACACCATAGAATCCTTATCAATAACTTTTCTCCATGAATCTAATGCATCATTATAATCATTTTCATCCCAGTTACTCCAACCCTTAATGTATTTACTAGGAACAACATATTGATAAGATCTATCTTTTTCTACGTTATCTTTGAATGGTAGTTTCACATCTGGATAGTCCCATAGCTCATCAATCAGATAACTATCTATCGGTATATGAAAACTTGAAGAGTATCTGCAAATTTTTGATGTTCTTTCCCAAAATGATTTTGCATAGTTTTCTGATATCCCATTCAATAGATATATATACTTTAATGTCATATTTATCCATTTCTGAGCATTTCCATATGTAAAGATTCCTTCTAATCCGTTTTTATTATATATATCTATCAGTTCCTTACAGGTTTCACTATGCCAATCATCAAATTTAACCACTTCATCATTCTCTAGCATTTTTAGTCTTTCAATCATTATATTCAGTGAACCACCTTCACCATATTTTGATAATTGTGCTTTTCTAGAATCTGCTTTTACGTTAAATGCCCCTTGACTAGTCGCATCATTATATGCCTTTTCAATTATTCTAACAATTATTTCGCTATAGTCCTCATCTAGAGTAAATCCGAAATAGAAAAAAATCAGAGAATCTAAGGTTTCCTTTTTTATCTTTATTTCATTATTCATTGTTATTTATCTCCTTTAACAATTTAATGAGTAATACCTTCAATTTCATCGCAAATCGAAAGTATTGATTTCATTTTCTGAATATTTGCTTCAATGTCAGCCACGCTTGTTTCCCATTCAACGACAAACTTATTAACATCTGCTCTTATTCCACCTAGTGAAATGTCAGAACCATCTCTTATTTTTTTTAGTTCAGAAATAAGAATATCTTGATACATAATCGCCATATCCAGACATTCATATTTAGCACTATCATTCCAATTTATTTCATCACCGGATATGTAATCAATAAATTCTTCCGAACTGTCGAAACAATATTTTTCAGTAAGTTTTCCAAGCAATTCGTCCATCGTTTTTTTATATTCTTCGAATGTATTTGTCGCTAAATCAATATTATTATTTATATCCATCATTTCCAATATTCATCCCCTCATATTCCTTATATAAATGGAACTGCTTTATTATTCCATAAACGAATCTAAATCCCCTGATTCAAAATCATAAACCAAAGCTTTCTGCGTATTCTGATTTGTATATGTCATTTTATATCCATCAATTACCGAAACATCTGGATTAAGAATAGTTCGGGCGAATATGTATGCAGCTTTACAACTAGCATCAAAGACTTTCGAATTATCACCTTCTTCAACAGATATTAGGTGCTGATATGCATACACCTGCGCAAAAAGAAACATTTCTTCTTTATTGAATGAATTCTTAACTTCATCTGTCTTAATAAAAACTTCAAAGGTTCCCTTCATGCATTTTTTAAACAATTCCAAATCCATAGGTTTATTAAAAATATACCCATCTTTTGCTGCTTCGATAAGATCTATCCAATCATATGATATTTCCATTATTTCTCTCATATAATCACCTGCCTCTCATGCAAACCTTCAAACCTCTCACCTTCATTCTGAAGATCTTTGGCTTTTTATTTATTACTTTCAATTATCGCTTGTTCTATCCACGCAGCATTTTCCCATTCGAGAACAGTTTCAAAATTAGCAAATTTTTGTATTATCTTATCTTTAGCCTTTTTTTGTATCTGATTATAATCATCTATTTTATCAATCTTACTCCATTTTAAATCCTTTAATTCATCTTTCATTATTCCCAACCCAAATCTATTTTCACAATCATCCATAATTGCAGTCAGTATATAACTATCTAAAGGAATATCTAAATCACTTTTATTTCTTACCTTATCATCATCAAAAAGCCAAAGATACTTATATGACATGTTTACCCATTTTTGAGACAATCCCAAGTAGAAACTCTCATTTCCAAATAACTCATTATACTCATCATTGGCCTTTCTTTTCACATTTTCAATGACATCCCTAACACAATCCCCCAGTCTAATCTGGTCTTTAATATACGATGACAATGATTTTCTGAAACAATCTTTTAACTCAATAAATTGCTGAGCCACCTCTTTTATTATATCGTCATCAGTCTTTTTCACTTCAGTTTTCAAGCCTTTTTCTAGTTTCGAAACAGAATATTTATATGGAATATTCCTAGCCATGTCCAAATATGCTCTTTCTATACAAACAGTATATAAATCATTTTTGTAGTTATCAGTCATACCAAAATATGAATATGTCAAAAATGTTTGCATTTTTTCACTTAAAATCATATATAAGCTCCTTTCCTTAATTTATACCTCATACGCCTCCACGGCCCCCTTCAACTTCTCCACTATCTTCTTCCTCAGTCTTTCCGGTCTCAGCACCATTACATCCGGGGCGAAGTTCAGTGCAAACTGTTCCATTGCTCTTTCATTTGTGGTCGTTGTTACTGTCACTCCGTTTTCATCTTTATCAGAGAATCTGACTCCTGTTCCAAACATATCGATTACATCACTTATCATTGGAAGAACCACTCTGAATGCAACCTGTACATCATCGCTGGAATACATATATGGATGCTTCTTCATATAGTCAGCTAGATTCAGTCCGGTCTTGTTTGCCCACTTCAGTTTTTTGAAAGGTTTCACAGGCTCACTCGTGACTTCTATATCCTTGATCCTATCCAAACGATAATTTGATATATCATCATATTTATCGTAATTGCAGATGAGATAATATTTACCTTCTCTCGCCACCATCTGATATGGAGAAACCAGATAGATACGATCCGTTCCATCCTCTCGTTTTTTTACATGCATTTTCTTATCCGTATCATATTCCAGATATTTAAATGTGACCTTCTTATTTTTACTAATAGCCTCATCTAAAAGTTCGATATTCAGGAAAAGCTGTTTGTTATCGAGTTTATCGTTCGGCATTATCGATATGTGCTTTACTCTGGATTTGAAGTATTCATTGGAAAGACCTTCTATCTTTTCAATCAGTTTTTTACAATCATCATAAGGGATATGATGCGAGAATAATAACCCATCTATCAGAAGACGCAGCTCATTATCATCAAAGTCACGCACCAGATAAATATCAGTCCACATCTCATTTTCTACAGTCTTTTTCTCTCCTGTATCCGGATCATAAACGAATTTTCCGGATTTATCCTTAACAGGAAACCTTCGAACAATTGTTCTGTATTCGATATTGTATCCAAAATCAATTAAATCCATGAGATTTCTTTTTATGCTTTTTCCTTGAGAAGTCATCTCATATTCTTTCAAAAGAATATCCATAATATTTCTTTGACTTAAACGATGGTTCGCATCCGTATATTTCTGTAGAATATCCAGAATATTTACAATAAGTAGTTTCTTAGGTTGTTTTTCATACATTTTCTATATCCACCTCCCCGGTAGTAACTTCTCTAAGCTTCTCCAGCACCTTCACCATTGCATATGTATCCAGTCCGCAATACTTGAGCAGATTAGTTCTTACCCGCTCCACTTCATCAACTGGCAGCCTTGTCATATTTGCAAATGCTGCCGATGCTTCATCCCCCTGATGTATCCCTTCCAGGTTGTGATAATCAAGCTCCGGATCATCTGGGAACAAAGCAGGGAGCACAAATTTAATCGAATAACTTCCCTGCATAGCTTCCGTATAATAATACTTCTTTTTAAATGGAATCATTAAATCATGTATGTTCTCGCTGATATTTAGTAAATGTTCAGACAGATCATCATACTGTTTCGCAAGCTCTTCAATTACACGCTTTTCAAATGACATATTGTAAGCAAGCACACATACATTTTCAGGAATGTCTCGAACAAGTCTCTCGGCCAGCTCTCTCCTTGGATCAGTGCCTGCCTCAGCCAGATATTCTTTGTGCTCAAGTTTTCCGTCTTCATACTCGATATGAATTGAATACTGAAATGGAATTTGCTTATAAGGACTCATTCCATCATACTCAGGAATAGGGCTCTGATAGGTTTCAAAATCCAGATGATATATCGGATAGGATAATGTATCAATAAACTGTTTTATCTTTTCTTTATCGATATGATCCGGCTTATGATAATAAGTCGTTTCCACCTGCATCATCTGCTGATCCGAAAGTTTGATTTTATTCTTCACTATATCCTCGAAAGTGATAATGCCCTCATGATACAGCTGATACTTATCATCCATTTTAATGTTTCTTACATCAAAAATAGATGGTCTGGTTAAGTGACGTCTGCAATAATCATAATAAGCACACTTGTATGGTTTCTCACAGCATTTAGAGATATCTTTTTCCGGTACTTCATCTGACATGTTATACTCTCGGATCATCCTGATATTCTCGGCAACTTCCGACTGCTTATTAATTGCTTTTTCAGTATAGTCTTCCATGACAAATAAGTCCTGCAGGTCAAGTTCTCCATGCCGGACATAACTGGTATTTATATGCATTAAATAAATGTGATCTATCGGGACACCCGAATTGACAAGGACATAGTACTGGTAACTTACATCCTCAATATAGACATCTGATACTTTTGATGAGCTCTTTACTTCTATGACATCATAGCCGGTTTCAGTTTTTCGTAACATGTCAACAGAACAGAACAAGCCATCAAAAACAAAGCTTGCTTCAGCTATACATTCCGCTCCAAAATATTTTCTTGCTAATTCACCTACCAACTTGCCATTTTCAAAAGCAGATGTTTTATCATTAATAACGGCGAGTTCCGGTTTATTAGCATCCATCCAAAGTATTTTCGGACATTGAATACCCTTGCAATACTTTGATTTGCTTATTTCACCCCTCATACCATTCACCCATAAGTTATGCACGTTTTTTGGTACTTTATCATTATACCAATTTTCTGTTATTTTTACCATTATTCTTTCATTATATGTTCAGTATTGTTTCATTACATATTCAAGATTGTTACCGCTTTCTCAACATCCTTCTCCGTCAGTCCAACGTTATAATCTGTCAGTACCAGATGCTTTTTTATATCCTCATCAAAATCGAAAAAGCAGTGATCATCTATCACTACATAGGCCTCCAACTCTTTTACCTTATCCATAAACTTATGAATCCCTTTTCCCCTGTCCTCAAAGAAACAGTCATAGACATGTTCGTCATAAGTTTTGGACAGAATCTTCAGCCCATGCTTCTTCAGCTTACGATTCAGGTACTTAGCATCTTCCGAACAACAGAAATCAAACTCCTCCCATTCTATCTTCCAGTCACTGGTCAGTATGATTTTCGCCTGTGTCTGTTCTATTATCTTTGCAAGATTCTTTACCAGCTTATCTTCAATTCCGGTACATCCGCTCGGGGCTCCGGCTTTCGTTGTTGCATTGTTAAGAACACCATCTACATCTAAAAATAACAGCTTCATTTGATCCTTTTTCCTCCAATTTAAAAATACTCATACATCCACAATAAATGGACGCATGAGTATTTTTCGTCACATCGTCTACTAAGCTGCTGAAATGAAATCACCATGCCTTATAGTTATAAACCGGCTTGATTATCTTATCAATCTTCACCGTATCTTTGATCACCTCGGCTATATCATCTATACCTCTATAAGCAAATGGGCTCTCATCCAGCGTATCTTTATTTATGCAGATACTGTAGATTCCTTTCATCGCTTTCTTAAATTCCGAAAGCGTATGATGCTCAGCCACCTCGGACCGCTTATATATTCTTCCTGCGCCATGAGGTGCCGAATAGTTCCATTCTGCGTTGCCAAGTCCGGTTCCCAGAATTATTCCATCTCTCATATTGATAGGGATGATAACCCTTTCTCCCTCCTTTGCGCTTATGGCTCCCTTTCTGAGTATCGGCTTTGCATAACTGTCTGAGCTACCATCGACACCTGAAAAATCAACGTAATTATGAATGCAGGTAAAGCTATCCTCTATCTTCCATTTCATTCCATTTGTTATCGAATCGATGATGGCTTCTCTGTTCAGCCTTGCAAACTCCTGGATTATCTTTATGTCATAGATATAGTCTTCCATCAGCTCGCCTGTGAGGCATGTCATCTCATACGGAGCATAGCCCTGTTTCTTCATCTGCATTTCCTTCTGACCGGTTCTCAGATAGTAGTCCGCAACCTCCATTCCCAGATGTCTGCTTCCCGAATGAACCACGAGATATACATTTCCATCAGCGTCTTTATCCACCTCAATAAAATGGTTTCCTCCGCCAAGAGTACCAACACTTCTTGCAGCCTTCCTGGCATTGATGTGTTTGTAGCATCTGAGCTCCGAAAGGTCGATCCTGTCTACATACTTATGCTCCCTCTCACGAATCCTCGGACCAACGGGAACATTATCTCTTATCACAGTATCAAGCTGCTGGAACTGAAGTCCCTTTGTCTTAACCTTCGCTATGGTCATACCACAGCCGATATCAACCGAAACGAGGCTTGGAAGTATTGAGTCACCAACCGTCATGGTGAGCCCTATGGTTCCGACCTTGCCCGGATGAACATCCGGCATAACTTTTATAGTGCTTCCTTCAGCACTGGGATGATCACAGATCATCTGAAGCTGCTTTCTGGCATAATCCTCCAGAGCGTATGCTTCATTCTCTACTGTATAAACAGTGGCATTTGTATATTTTCCATATATTGTAATCATAAAAATCCTTCTTTCTTCTAGTAATCATTTTTCCAATTATCATGTCTGTCCTTGTCCTTCTGTCTCTTCGCCCTTACTGACTCCTTCTTCTCAGTCACCTTCCTCGGACGGTACTTCGGACAGTTCTTACACTTCTTCATATCTACTTTTACATATCCTTTTTTACATTCTGCACCCATACATACGTAGTAGATGCAGGGAATTAATCTATCTTTCATTTTTATTCCTTTCAATCAATTATACTCGCGATTATCATTCGTATTCCGCTTCGCTCGTAGAAACGCGTAAAAAAAGCACCATAAGAGGTGCTAGCTATCCAAGGTATATTAAAAAATAAGAGCTATCTTTTTACTCCCACGACTCTCCAAGGACAACTAATGCCTCTATGTTTGTTATTAAGTTACTCAGATTAAAACTTCGCATATTGTCCTCCTTTTCGTCTGGGTTTACGGGTTACAGAGGCCTGAGCCTCACGGAGATTCATGCTATCTCCAGAGTCAAAGTATAAACGGATGGGGCTGATTCGTCAATCCCATCCGTACTGATTCATTAAACTTTCACATTTACTTCTCTAAGTAATTCTCGCCAAACTCTTCAATTAACTCCTGCTTGATTTCAGAGAAATCAACCGATATCTTTCCATCGTATATCGATAACGGAACCTTATCATCAAAAGTAAAGATAGCTGTCTCTTCGTAAAATACATACTTAAAAATATATCCGTTGAACGGATTAACTATCCAGTACTCCTTTACTCCGGCATCCATGTAAAGACCCAGCTTGAGTGTCATATCCTTGAACTGGTTTGACTTCGATAATACTTCAACTACAAATTCCGGAGCGCCATGTGTTATCTGTGTCTCACGGATCATCTCTTTTTTACATAGAATAAACAAGTCAGGTTGAACTACTGTTTTGTCGTCATCAAACAGCTGAACATCTGATGGAGCAAGATATACCTTGCATCCACCTTTATTCTTTTTGATCGCTGTTCTTATCTGGACACCCATCTCAAAAATAATAGTCTGATGCCTACGGGAAGGAGATGCCATATCATAAATGTTACCTTTTATCAATTCAACTCTTATATCATCCGGTAGTTTTTCATAATCATCTATCGTATATTCCCCTGCATCCTTATCCATTATTTCGAACGCCTCATACGTCTTAATTTCATATCCATGGTTCACCATGAGTTCAGAAAAACTCTCAGCCCCCAGCCATCTTGGAGAGCCCTGCTTGACAAAACCGCCCATAACACTGCTTAGAGCTTCAATAGTTTTGTCACGTGGAACGGTTAATCCGGCAAATACTTTCTGAACCGTTGAAAGAGGGACTCCGGACTTCTCGGATATCTCTTGATATGTAACTTTAAATTCTTTCTTAATTGCAATCATCGTTTCAACTTGCATACTATCCCTCCTCCACTATTTTTGTATATCTATTATATAATAAAATGGAAACTTCCACAACCAGAAGTTTCCATTTTGTTAATTGTTTTAACCATGACTATATATATTATTTCTTGTCATTTATTCTTCCATCAAAGCATTTCGTCTGCCAGCAGCTTATTCACCTCAACCTCGAATGGAAGTCTGTCCAGAATGTCTGTTTTTATATCGATTCCCGGATATACCTCGACCAGTCTGAGCCCCTTTTCTCCCAGTTCGAAAACGCATCTCTCTGTTACATAGAGCACTCTCTGTCCATTCTTTCTGGCTCTCTTCGCTGAAAAACTGATGCTTCTTACATTTTCGACAAATTTATCTATAGTTCCTTCATTCTTAATGCAAACCTTCTGTCCCTGTTTCTCTACACTGAGCCCCTTAGTGTTAAATGTGAGACAGAACACTACAGTTCTAGTCTTAGCAGTGATATTCGCAAAGCCGCCGACTCCGGCAAAAGCACCGGGACCCTTGTGTGCATTTACATTTCCATACTTATCCACTTCTATTCCACCCATAAAACAGATATCAAGACCGCCGTTATTATATAGGTCAAACTGATTTGCCATATCATATATGGAGTCCGCTCCGATTACGGCTCCGAATACCTTGCCTGAAGCAGGAAAACCTCCGACTCCGCCGGACTCAACTGTGAGTGTTATCTTGTCCAGCATACCGGTTTCTCTTGCATATTTTGAAACTGTTTCCGGAATTCCGACACCTATATTAACTATATCATCAGGCTTCAGCTCTTTTGCTGCTCTTTCTCCGATTATCTCTGCGCTGATATTTACAACATTTTTTGTCATCGTACGCTTTTCCAGCATCTCTGCCCAGTCCTGCCACTGAGAATATGGTATCTCGAAGCTTCCGGTCAGCGATTCATATGCCGCATGTCTCGGCTCAGGTTTTATCTCAACTATAGCATCCACGAGGCAGCCCGGAATGATGGTACTGTGCGGTCTGGAAGGTCTAACAACAAGCTTATCTACCTGAACAATTACAGTACCTCCATTTGCCTTTACGGCCTGGCAGATAGACAGTGCATCGCCCGCTGTATACATATCGTCAAAGGATATATTTCCTTTATAATCAGCTGCTGTTCCCTTTATTATCGCTACGTCGATTTTCGGAAGCTTATAGTAAAGGAACTCCTCACCATCAAGCTCTACATACTTAACCAGCGAATCATCCTTTGAGATATCATTGATGCCGGGGCCCTCAAGTCTCGGATCAACAAAGATATCCAGCCCCACCTTTGAAAGAGCTCCAGGAAGGCCGCCTGCCTGAGCCCTAAGGGCATGTGATATACAGCCAAGCGGAAGATTGTATGCCTCAAATTTGTTATCAAGTACCAGTTTCTTAGTACTGTACATGGCTCCGAAATGCCCGCAGATGATCTTGTCAACCGCCCCATCTCTTATATAACCCTCAGCCGCTCTATCTTCATCCCACACGCCAAAGCCAGCACTGGATACGCAGGTCAGATGCTTCGGTGAACCGGTATCCTTATACTTCTTATATATCGCCTCATGGAGTTCAACCGGATTATCGATTCCGAGAAACGAATTCATGGCGATCACATCGCCGTCCTTGATCAGATTCACTGCCTCATCAGCTGTCATTACCTTGTACACATCAATTCTCCTTTTAAGTCATTATTTATAGGGTACCTGGCACCTTTTCTTAAAAAGGTACCGTGTACCTTTTTGCCAAAAGGTACACGGTACCTCTCAAGTGCCTTCCCACATTATACATTTTTTACTTATGAAAATATATGTAAAATAGAGTTTTGTGAATTCTATGTGAGTTTTGCACAATAAAGTTTGTGCATTTTTATAGTTATACAACCCTAATTAGCACTTGAATTGTTAACCAAAGAGATATATAATGCGAACGAATTATGAACAAGTTATGAACAGAACCAAATATTTCTGTATGAATATGAACATTTCTTTAAGATTATGAACAAAATATAAATAAAACGTAAAGAGTTGTCACGCGGTTGTAATTCACTGGTTACCAAAGGGAGGGGAAAAATGGAAAAATGTGAGCAACGTAAACGAAGTTTGGCAAACAAAGGTTTTACACTGGTTGAGCTTTTGATAATCATGTGTATAATGTCTATTCTTGCCGGTTGCATCGGTTTGGCCGTTCTCAGATATATGGAGAAAGCTAGACAGGCAAAGGATTTATACCACGCCAGCCTTATCAAGGATGCACTTACTATGTATCCGTTTCCAAGTGATTTTCAGGGCGAGAGTATTTCATATACTGATCCTGACACAAACCAGACCGAAACATACAGAAGAGGCTGGGTCTATGTTGACAAGGATGAAATCAGATGTTCAAATCAGAGTACCGCTCTTGCACTTATCTATGCCGGACTTGTAAATGTTAGTCCCGAAACGCAGAGCAAGCTCGAAGAAAATGAGGAAAGCAAACAAAGATGGTTCCCAAGTGGACCCGATGGAGATTATATCCGAAAAACAAAAATCGGCGAATATGTTTTCAAGACGGGTATGACTGTTCAGGCAAGAAGAACATGGAACACCTACCAGTTGGATGTTTATGTTGATGATAACGGAGAGCTGTCGCTCGGAGCAAGCGCATCTAACGAACTCAGATCCGGTGGACATTTCAAGGATAACGATACTGCTGCTCTCTTTGCTAAAAAGCTTGGATTCAGTCACGCTAAGATAACACCTATCGGTGAACAGAACAGCGAATAATCACACCCACACTATATAGGGGAGTGGAACTATCTCAGGCTGTTCAGATCCACCTTCTTCTGTCTGGATATAAGCGCCACAAAATCATCCTTAGGAATCGGTTTTGAGAAGAAGTAGCCCTGGAGATAATCAACACCAAGCTTCTCCAGCAGCTTTATCTGAGCAGCTGTTTCAACTCCCTCAACAAGTATTTTCTTGTTCATCTGCCTGATCATTCTTATAGTATTTTCCAGAATGATCATTCCCGACTCACTCTTCTCTGCTCCCCAAAGCAGACTCTTATCAATCTTGATCACATCCAGGTTAAGTGAAAATACAGCGCTTACATTTGAATATCCTGTTCCATAATCGTCCATCGAGAACAGGAACCCTTCTTTCTTAAGCAGGATTATTATATTACTCAGCATATCATAATCCGTTGCTGCTATCGATTCAGTTATCTCAAAATTGATAAACTTCTTATCTATATCATACTTATCAACTATTTCATTTATATGATCAATAAACTTCGGTCGCATAACCTGAAGCACTGACAGATTTACATTTATATTATCAATTCCGTGTTGCTTAGGTACTCCCGATTTTATAAACTTACATACCTCTTCCAGAACAAAATCATCTATATCGTCTATCAGTCCATTCTGCTCCGCAACAGGAATGAATTCATCCGGATATAGATTTCCCATTTCCTTATCATGCATACGAATAAGCGCCTCGGCACCGTGCAGCTTTTTATCGATGTGATATGTGGGCTGATAATAAACCTCATAGCTTCCCTCTGCAAAACCACGAGACAGAGCACTCTCAATCGCCTGACGCTTCACAACGTAGTCCAGATCATTTCCTCTGAGAATCTTCTTATTATTGGCCGGAACAGGCTTGTCTATCATATAAAAAAGTTCAGATACACTTGTAATTGACTTCGGGATATTGGCAACCATAATTACGGTATCCAGATAAACCTTATTATCCTTATAATCCCATGGTTTATCCATCCTGTTATAAAGCTCACGAACTATATTGTCCATATTCTCATGCTGAGAATGGTAAAATGCCATTACGATCGAATCATTAGTAGGAACATAGGTATTGTATCTCTTCACCATAGGCTTCAGGTAGTCTGATAAAATACCCGGCAGTACACTCGCCTCATCCACACCAGTGATTCTAGAGATTATCTCATGATTCAGAACCCTGATAACCACTATATCCACATGGCGATTATGCACGAGACACGCATTCATATCCATAGTAAGCGCTGCTCGGTTATAGAACCCGGAGGTTCCTGCCATTCTGTCATCCTCATTTTCAACCAGCATCATAACACCGGTAAAACCGAGTGCCTCAGATATAATCTCTGATTTAATATCCTTGTTAACCAGCTGAATGGCTACTCCGATTATTACAAACACAAAGAAGAAAATGATAGCGAGACGACGCTTCGATGTTATAACTTTCCAGGAAGAAATAAGCACAACGAAAGAAGCCGCATAGTAGAATAACGCAGCAAGATAAATGAGCATCTCTCCCCATTCTCTATGAAATACCAGGTTTCTGTCAACGTTCCAAACCCAGTGCGTAAACATGTTGGTGATAACCAAAAGCTCAGTAACAAAGAACGGAATAAAAACAACTGCGTTTCTCATTTTACTGAATCTTGTAGATACAAAGCTTATACTGGAAATGTAATAAAAGAACATAGGGCAGAGCGCAGTATGCGTAATAAAGTAAACATACTTATCAATTCTCAGGATATCTCCTGCACCAGCCAAATCAGGATAGAATCCATAAACGGCCGAAATGATACCGGTTATGGAATTGCTTATAAGAATAAAAAGCATCACAATAAAAACCTTATTCTGAGCTTTATCTGATCTTCCCTGTATTAAAGTGTATATTAGATTAACAAGACATATCATCAGTGATGATATGGCAAGTCCTAGATTAAAAGAAAAATCAAGCATAGGTCGCCCCCAATTATATAAGTCAAACCTATGCTCATTATACCTTTTTTTATTATGAATAACAAACAAAACTGTGAATAATACTCTATCCACGCATGCTTTTTACATATTCGGCAAGTTTTTCAGGTGCATCCTTTCCATATTCGGCTACAATTCTTACCATTGCAGAACCTACTATGGCACCATCCGCGTACTCCCACATCTTTTTCGCCTGCTCAGGTGTACTGATTCCGAAGCCTATCGCAGTCGGCGTATCAGTAACCTCTTTAATCGTAGCAATGATTGATCCAAGATCTGTTTTTATCTCACTTCTCACACCTGTAACACCAAGTGATGAAACAACATATATGAAGCCCTTAGCCTGCGAAGCAATCTCCTTTATACGATCCTCGCTGGTCGGTGCTATCATGGATATAAAGTCCATACCGTACTTCTCTGCCACATCACAGAACTCATGACGTTCCTCAAATGGACAGTCCGGAATGATTATTCCATCCGCTCCGGCCTCACTCGCTTTCTCAAAGAAGTTTTCTGCTCCATAATGATAAACAGGATTTGCATAGGTCATAAAAACTATAGGTATATCTACATCCTTTCTGACCTCTCTAAGGAGATCAAAAACTCTGTCTGTAGTCATTCCCGCATTCAGTGCCCTGATATCAGCTTCCTGAATCACAGGCCCCTCTGCTATAGGATCAGAAAAAGGTATTCCGATTTCGATCAGATCCGCCCCAGCTCTGGCAACCGCCTTGAAATTTTCCACACTGGTTTCAAAATCAGGATCACCTGCGGTAAGAAATGTTATAAATGCTTTTTTATTTTTAAATGCTTTATATATATTACTCATATTTTATCCTCTCTTATCAGATTCCGGTACAAAATCTATCACTCATACAGATCTACTCCACGATATCTCGCAATAGCGGCAACATCCTTATCTCCACGACCTGAGATAGTACATACTATGATGCTATCCTTCGGCATCTCAGGTGCAATCTTCAGCACATGTGCCACAGCGTGACTGCTTTCTACTGCAGGGATGATTCCCTCTGTTCTTGACAGATATTCAAATGCATTTACAGCCTCATCATCTGTTATAGGCACATACTCTGCTCTTCCGATTGATGCGAGATACGCATGCTCAGGTCCGATACCCGGATAGTCCAGTCCGGCAGATATAGAATAAACAGGAGCTATCTGTCCATACTCATCCTGACAGAACAGAGACTTCATACCATGGAAGATTCCCATAGATCCATTCGCCATAGTAGCTGCATTCTTCGGATTATCAACTCCGAGACCGGCTGCCTCACAACCGATTAGTCTGACTCCATCATCCTTAATATATTCATAGAAGGAGCCAATAGCATTACTTCCTCCGCCTACACAGGCGATAACTACATCCGGAAGCTTACCCTCTGCCTCAAGTATCTGTGCACGACTCTCCTTACTGATAACCGACTGGAAGTCACGTACTATAGTAGGAAATGGATGCGGTCCCATAACAGAACCAAGCACATAAAGCGTATCATCCACACGACTTGTCCACTCGCGCATAGCCTCATTTACGGCATCCTTAAGGACTTTTGTTCCGGTCTTAACAGGATGAACCTTAGCACCGAGGAGCTCCATTCTGAACACATTAAGAGCCTGTCTTATGGTATCCTCTTCACCCATGAATATCTCGCATTCCATATCCATAAGTGCGGCAGCAGTTGCTGTAGCAACACCATGCTGTCCTGCTCCGGTCTCTGCAATAACTCTCGTCTTGCCCATCTTCTTCGCAAGGAGCACCTGACCTAAAACATTATTTATCTTGTGGGATCCAGTATGATTCAGATCCTCTCTTTTAAGATATATCTTCGCTCCGCCCAAGTCTCTTGTCATCTTCTCTGCATAGTAAAGAAGTGATGGACGACCCGCGTATTCACGGTTCAGCTTGTCCAGCTCAGCTACAAATTCAGGATCGTTTTTATAATGCTCATATGCCTCTTCCAACTTATGAATCTCATGCATAAGAGTTTCCGGTATATACTGTCCTCCGAATTCTCCGAAACGTCCTACAACTTTTTCCGAATAATTATTTGCGTTTTCACTCATTTCCTCTTACCTTTCTTCTATATCTCAGTTAATTCACATACTTAAACTGTTATCATTTTCTTCCCTGACTATGCTGACAAAACGCTTCATTTTCTCAGGATCCTTATACTTGTCGGATTCCACTCCAGAGCTTACATCAACTCCATAAGGGTGCAGGCTTTTTATTGCAGCCGACACGTTGTCCGGTTCCAGTCCGCCCGCCAGAATATACGGCCTTTTGATTTCACCAAGCCTATTCCAGTCAAATGTTTTGCCGGATCCTGTTCCCGAGTCCACCAGTACCATATCCGCCGAGGACTCTTCTATCTCACCAGTACTTTTGATTCTGCTCATATTGAAGGCTTTTATGATCTTAACAGCTCCCGGTGTTTTTTCACCACTAACGGGTCCTGATTCATCATTCACATTCGAAATAAGTCCCCTAAGCTTACCGATATAATCCTCATCTTCATTCCCATGAAGCTGTGCTATATCAATGATACCTTCATTCAGAAGCTCAGCCACATAATTATAATCCTCATCCACAAAAACTCCAACCGCTTTTATCTTCGGATTAAGCGCCGCCTTGAGTTCGGCGGCCGTTTCCTTATCCACATAACGATGACTGAAGTCTGCAAATACGAATCCCACATATTCAGGGCAAATGTAATTAACTGCCTCTATATCCTCTATTCTTTTTAATCCACAGATTTTGATTCTTGTCATTACAACTTCCTTTATAAGCTTTTAAGTTCATGGATAAGACCTGTCTTGTCATCGCTTCTCATTAGCATCTCTCCGATAAGAACTGCATCAGTACCATTATCCTTCAGAGCCTTTACATCCTCCGGAACCATGATACCGCTCTCGGATACAAACAGCACATCACTCGGAACAAGTTCTCTCAGCCTGATGCTGTTTGTTATATCTACGGAAAAATCCTTCAGATTTCTGTTATTAACACCGACTATTCTGGCTCCTGCTTCGAGACATCTCTTAACCTCTTCGGCATCATGAGCTTCAAAGAGGCACGACAGTCCAAGCGTGTCAGCTATATGAAAATACTCATTTAGCTCCTTATCTGAGAGGATTGCAGCTATAAGAAGTACTGCAGACGCTCCGAACAGCTTTGCCTGATATATCATATATGGATCGATTGTAAAATCCTTCCTAAGAACAGGAATTGAAACCTCTTTAGTTATATCCTGCAGATATTTATCGTTTCCTCTGAACCTGTCAGGTTCAGTGAGGCAGCTTATGGCATCCGCTCCACTCGACTCATATTCCCTTGCTATATCCAGATAAGGAAAATCCTCTGCTATAACACCCTTCGAGGGAGAGGCTTTCTTAACCTCAGATATGATTGAGAGTCCCTTTCCTCGAAGCGCTGTTTCGAACGGGTAATCAAACTCCTGAAATTCCATATCCTGCTCAGCAAGAAGCTCTGCAGCTTTTTTTATATCCTCCGGAGAATATTCCGTCTTCTGTTTCTCTATTCTATTTCTGGTAAGATCCGCTAATTCATCTAAAATCATTTTTTTACTCACTTATCTATTGCTTACCTCAATTATCTTCTCAAGAGTCTCAATTGCTTTACCACTGTCAATAAGCTCACCTGCAAGCTTGATACCCTCTGCCATACTCTCAACCTTTCCACCAATATAAAGTGAAGCCCCGGCATTCATAAGTACTGCATCTCTCTTCGGTCCTCTTTCTTCACCTGCAAGGATAGCTCTGGTGATAGCTGCATTTTCTTCCGGAGTTCCTCCGACCAGCTCATCCTTTGAGCATGTCTTAAGCCCGAAATCCTCAGGCTTAACAAGTGTAGTTCTGTACCATCCGTCCTTTATCTCACATATTTTGGTAGGTGAACTGAGTGATATCTCATCCAGCTTGTCAGTTCCGAAAACAACCATACCTCTTTTTACTCCGAGACTTACGAGTACCTGCGCCAGTGGTTCAACCAGATACTCATCATAAACACCAAGAAGCTGCATACTTGGTTTTCCGGGATTTGTAAGTGGTCCCAGTATATTGAAAACTGTTCTGAAACCAAGCTCCTTACGAATAGGACCTACATACTTCATGGAAGTATGATACTTCTGTGCGAAGAAGAAGCACATACCTGCCTCCTTCAGCATTTCCACACATTTATCAGGATCCTGCTGGATATTTACTCCAAGAGCCTCCAGACAGTCTGCTGTACCACTCTTAGATGATGCAGCTCTGTTTCCGTGCTTTGCAACCTTCATTCCTCCTGCGGCTGCTACAATTGCAGATGTGGTTGATATATTAAAGCTGTGAGCATTATCTCCACCTGTTCCTACTATCTCGAAAACATCCATCCCCGTATCAACCTGAGTAGCATGATCTCTCATAGCTGCTGCACACCCTGCTATCTCATCCTTTGTCTCAGCCTTTGCACTCTTAGTAGAAAGAGCCGAAAGAAATGCAGCATTCTGAGTCGGCGATGTTTCTCCGCTCATTATCTCATTCATTACTGTATATGCCTCATCATATGTAAGATCCTGCTTGTTTACGATTTTCTCAATTGCTTCCTTTATCATTATCACGTACCTCCTAAATGATAAACTTATTTAATACTTAAAAAATTACTCAGTATCTTAATTCCCTCAGGTGTAAGAATTGATTCAGGATGGAACTGCAGTCCGTACACAGGATATTCCTTATGCTTTACTGCCATTACTTCACCATCATCATCCGAAACCGCTATCACCTCCAGCGTCTCCGGAATTGTCTCATTCTTCGCCGCCAGCGAATGATATCTCGCAACCTCCAGTTTCTCTCCAAGGCCACTGAAAATATCAACACTGTTTTTTATAGAACAGACTGACTGTTTTCCGTGCATCAGCCTCTTTGCATAGGTTACGGTTGCTCCGTAAACCTCACATATAGCCTGGTGTCCCAGACACACTCCCATGATAGGCAGCTTACCCTGAAGCGCCCTCACTACATCCTCACATATTCCTGCATCAGCAGGCTTACCCGGTCCGGGTGAAAGTATGATATGTGAAGGATTCAGAGCCTCTATCTCAGATATGCTCATCTCATCATTTCTGATGACTCTTATATCCGGATTTATTGTTCCCACAAGCTGATACAGATTGTAGGAAAAGCTGTCATAATTATCTATAAGCAGTATCATAGCTTCTCCTCCCTTCAGCTCATTTCATTTGCGGATTTGATTGCATTTATCACAGCTCTTGCCTTGTTCAGACACTCTGTATTCTCAGTTTCGGGAACAGAATCAGCAACTATTCCGGCTCCGCTTCTGATGAAGACTTTACCATTCTTCTTATATGCAATACGTATCGCTATACATGTATCCATATTTCCGGTGAAATCGATATATCCTATCGCCCCTCCGTAGATACCTCGTTTACAGTTCTCAAGTTCATCTATAAGCTGGCACGCTCTTATCTTCGGCGCCCCCGACAGAGTTCCTGCAGGAAGCACTGCCTCGATGGCATCGAGCGCGTCCTTATCCTCTCTTATCTCTCCACGTACCGTCGAGCCTATATGCATAACGTGCGAGAAGCGAAGAACTTCCATATATCTCTCTACTTCAACTGTTCCGAAGCGGCTGACCTTCCCGAGATCATTTCTTCCCAGATCAACCAGCATGTTATGCTCTGCCAGCTCCTTCTCATCCTTCAGAAGCTCATTCTCAAGCCTCTTATCCTCTTCTGAGTCCTTTCCTCTCGGTCTTGTCCCCGCCAGAGGAAATGTATGAAGCACGCCATTTTCCAGCTTAACAAGTGTCTCAGGCGAAGCACCTGCAACCTCAACATCCGTACCCGAGAAATAAAACATATATGGTGACGGATTTATCGTCCTCAGCATCCTGTATGTATTCAGCAAGCTTCCTTCAAATGGTGCAGATAGTCTGTTTGAAAGCACTATCTGGAATATATCTCCCTCGAAGATATGATGCTTTCCTCTCTCAACCATCTGCGAGTATTCCTCTTTATTAAAATTCGGAGTAACCTCACCAAGAATCCTGCCCGGTGCCTCCTGCTTCTTCTCTCCTGTTGTAAGAAGCTTTACGAGCTTTTCCAGATCACGGATAGCTCTTTCATATTCATTCTGAACATCATTTAACTTGATATTCACTATAAGGACTATCTTCTGTCTCACCTGATCAAATGCAATGACTTTGTCAAAAAGCATCAGATCCACATCCTTGAATTCATTCTCATCCTTTACGGATTTTTTCAGGATGGGCTCACTGTATTTTATATAGTCATATGAGAAATAACCCACAAGTCCTCCGGTAAACGGCGGAAGTCCCTCAACCCTCGGGCTTCTGTATTCCGAAAGAACCTTTCTTATATACTCCGTTGGATTTTCAGTATGAAAGCTCTCCTTCCCGGCTTTCATCTCTCCGTCTATACATGTTATCTCAAGCTTTGGTTCAAAGCCGAGAAATGTATATCTGCCCCAGGTTTCATTTGCCTGTGCTGACTCAAGCATATAAGTATGCTCAGATACATTTTTCAGGATTCTCAGCACCTCTATAGGAGTTATAAAGTCAGACAGGATCTCACAGCTAACAGGAGCCACTGTATATTTATCCAAATCCAGTTTCTTTACTTCTTCAAGTGAAGGTCTAACTACCATTTCCTTCTCCTTTTCATTTATACAACCGTTTTGTAACCCTTACTATGGAGGAACTGTTCCACCTCCGCATATCCTACTACCTTCATAACAGCAAGCGGTGTTTTGGAATCCCTGCTGTATGAAACATAGAGATAATCAATATTGATATTGCTATTCTGGATAATATCCAGAAGCTTTGTGAGACTTCCCACGTCATCCGGAATCTCAACTCCGATAACCTTGTCGAGCTTACACATATAGCCCTCTGACTTAAGCAGCTCCTCTGCTCTTTCAGGATCAGTAACAAGCATTCTAACGATTCCAAACTCTGCACTATCATTGGTGACAACATTATATATATCGATGCCCGCATCTGATATAATCTTTGAAACCCTGAGCATTGCTCCCTTTGAATTCTCTGCAAATATAGATAACTGACTGATCATTTTTTACCCTCCTTATGATCTTAAAAAAATAAAAAACCTGTTCCGACAGTAATTCGAAAATACTGCCGGGACAGGTTGATAATCATCTACCTGCGGTGCCACCCCGCTTGGTGTACCTGGTACACCCACTCACTGCATACTATCATATGCTGAACTTTGATAACGAAGATTCAACACTCCGTCTCCCATACTCCTATATCATTTATACCGCTATTGATATATTTTCAGGTTGCCCTCTGAAGTCCATTCAACAAAACTCTTAGCACTGCGATCTCACCATCCGCAGCTCTCTGTAAATAAGTTGGTTTTATCTACTTACTCTTCATCAACGGTTTGAGTGAATATTACCACTCTGCCGATATATGTGTCAAGAATTATTTTATACCCAGAGCTTCCTTTGCCAGCTTGTCCGCCCGGTTATTTCCTGTATCTCCCGAATGCCCCTTAACTTTATGAAATGTATACTCGACCTTTGTTCTCATCTTGTCCATATAAGCCTTATAGTTTCTGGTGCCCTCATTATTCGCCTTCCAGACACCGGTAACCCAGTTCTCAATCCCTGCATAATCATAGTAGATGTCCACTGCCCTTATGCCGTTCTCAGCACAGTAAGTGACTGCCGCCTTGGCTCCTTCCATCTCTCCGGCTATATTTCTAAGTTCACTCAGTGCAGGATTAGAAAAACCTCTGCTCGCCTCGTATATATCTCCATTATAATAAAGCACCATTCCGTAGGAATACTCCTCCGTCTCCGTATTATAGCTTCCATCTACGTAGGCCGTTGCCCTGCCCTCTATGGAAAGCTCGGCCAGGTAGCTCTTCAGGTCGACCTTCTTTCGTCCGCCTCCACCCGAACCAGGTGAACGCTCGTAGCCGACCTCCATAAAACCTTCTGCTTCTTCCATAGTCTTAAAGCTTTTATATACTGCTCCCGGGAAACCGGTAACATTCTTCTGACACTCCTCCCAGGTTTCATATATTCCCGGAACCTTTCCGTTTTTTACCGCATAAAACTTTTTTCCCATGTCCAACCTCTCAATCATTTTCATATGACACTATATGAGATTATAACGTAAAGCAGTAAAATATATCAACGTCACAAAACATCTAATTGTGTTTTTTGTGTGAACAATTTAAAAAAGTGTTGACATATCAAGTTTCATCTGATAAATTACTCTGGTTTTGCAAAAAACCAACAAACCCCCCTTTTGTTTTTAATAACCAACCACGAGAGCCAGGTTTATGCAAAGTAAGCCTGGCTTTTGTGGTTTTATAGAGTATAATAGCTATAGTAAATGTATAAATAAGGATGAGGTAAGACATGAAGGATCATATAATCAGAGGAATGGCCGCCGGAAATGAGATACGCTTTCTGGCCGGATACACTAGAGAAACAGTAGAAACCGCAAGAATGACACATAGCACAAGTCCAGTATGCAGTGCAGCACTCGGACGTCTGCTTACAGGTGGCGCACTTATGGGAGCGATGTGCAAGAATAACGATGATGTTCTGACACTTAAAATAAATGGAGACGGCCCCATAAAATCAATAACAGTTACAGCCGATGCACAGCTGAATGTAAAGGGCCTTATATATAATAACGCTGTTGATCTTCCGCTCAAATCAAATGGACATCTGGATGTCGGCGGAGCCGTAGGACATGGAACACTTGTAGTTATAAGAGACGAAGGTCCCGGAGATCCATATGTAGGACAGACACAGCTTGTCAGCGGAGAGATAGGTGAAGACCTGACTTATTACTTTGCAGAGAGTGAGCAGATACCTACTTCAGTCGGACTTGGCGTTCTCGTAGACAGAGACCTAAGCATCAAGCATGCAGGTGGGTTTATCATACAGCTTCTACCATTTGCCACAGAGGAAACCATAACCAAGCTTGAGAACAAGCTTTCCAGTATCGATTCCGTTACAAACTATTTTGAACGCGGAATGTCACCTGAAGAAATGATACGTGATATCCTGGGAAAAGAAGTGTTTGGTCAGGATATAAGCATAGAAGACGTGCGTGATACCCAATACAGATGTAACTGCTCAAGAGAAAGAGTCACCAAGGCTCTTATAAGTATCGGAAGAGATGAACTTAAGTCCATGATAGATGATGGTAAACCGGTAAATCTTCACTGCGACTTCTGCAACTCCGATTACGAGTTCACCATCCCCGAAATTAAACAGATATATGACAATTTATAAATTTTGGGATTTCTTTAAATCCCTGTCCCTCTTGGAGAATACGCAGCCGCAATAGTCCTGTCTATAAAGGCCGTATTCTTCCGAGAGTTCTATAGAACGCTTATAGCCGTTCTTTTTTTTGAAATCACTGAAGAGAAATATAGGTGATTTGACATCTTCAGCTCTACCGGAAGTTTCTCTCATCTTCCGCTCCAGCTCCATTCCTATTTCATTTAACCACTCAGCATTTTTATATGGACTGATTGAAAGAGTTGTAGAGAAATAATCATATCCGCGGTCACGTGCATACTCAGCTGTTTTTCTTAGTCTCAGCTTATAGCAATCGTAGCAGCGCTCCCCTCTTTCAGGCAGATTCTCTCTACCCTTAGCCATCTCATAAAAAAGCTCCGGCTCATAATCTCCTTCGATTACTTTCACATCCAGCGCAAAATCCGCCTCCCTGGTAAAACGTTTCAGCTCTTCTAAGCGCTTCTCATATTCCTGCTTCTCATCAATATTCGGATTATAGAAATAGACTGATATATCGAAATATCCCTCTAAAACCTCCAGGCAGTGCGAGCTGCATGGACAACAGCAGGCCTGAAGCAGAAGTTTAGGTCTTTTGGAAAGCTTCGAAACATCCTCTATCTGTTTTTCAAACTCAGCATAAAAGTTCTTATTCATAGGTTTTCCTTAATGATTTTTTGTATATTTTAGTAAGATTTGTTACACATTAACAGTTGACTTTGTCTAAATTATACAATATACTAATTATAGATATTTTTTGAGGTGAAGGAGGTTTTGACATGACTGTTGAACAGGCTATCAAAAAGTATAAGCTGGAGCCGGTAAATGTATATACTGCTAAGGTCAAAGCCAAGGAGCTTAACGTTGAAGAAGTGTTATACATGAATGTCCAGAAGAATAAGTACGCATATATTATTCGAGACGGTGCTAGAGGAACTATGCTCTACAAGGATGAGAAGAGTATGTACACCAAGATGTACAAAGGTCTTAAGATGATTCCTCTTGATCCGTGATTTTGGTAAGCATATATTTTAAGCAGGTGCGATGCACCTGCTTTTTTATTTTTCCATATACCAATTACTTAATCTCACTCTTAACCTTGAGAACCTGCTTCATATGATCTACACACTTCTCATCAAGGTCAAGAACATAAATCTCCTGCTTGTCTCCCTCTCCGGCATATATTGCAACAACCTGATCTCCGGGAACTATTCCTACATACTCTGTAACCTTGATCTTGCCCAGATCTATATCATTTTTTACACGTTCACTGGTTGCCCAGTCCATCTTTGTTATATCATTTGCTTCAAGAACACCTATAGGCTTTCTCTTCTTCTTCGCTATGATTCTGGCAACATCTATGTCACCGTTTGTGATGATGAATTCAATCTCCTGATGAAGATAATCCTTACATATAACTATCAGAGCTATACTTCCTGAGAAAATCAGCACACCCAGCGGTGGTGACAGAAGCACAAGCAACGCACCTACCAGAAACAGCACTATACACATAAGGAGTGCAAGTACATTTATAGGGCTTGGTTTTATCTTGATCAGTCTTTCGTTATATCTGTCCACTTTATTCCACCTCTCCTACTGCATTTGTAACTATATTCTTGTAAGAGTAGTTATCTACTGTCTCCAGAAGAGCTATAGACTGACAAGCTATTCCGAGTCCTTCTCCTGTAAATCCGAGCCCCTCTTCCGTAGTCGCTTTAATATTCACCCTGTCCTCCTCTATGCAGAGAACATCAGCTATATTTTTTCTCATCTCAGCTATGTGAGGTGCCATCTTCGGCTTCTGTGCAATAATGGTCGCATCTACATTTCCTATGATATAGTTCAGCTTATCGAGCATATTTCTGACCTCAGCCAGAAGTACCATACTGTCAGCCCCTTCATACTTAGGATCTGTATCAGGAAAATGTTTTCCTATGTCCCCAAGTGCCGCAGCACCGAGAAGACTGTCCATTATAGCATGTGTCAGACAGTCAGCATCTGAGTGTCCCAGAAGCCCCTTCTCATATTCTATCCTGACGCCTCCAAGTATCAGAGGTCTGCCCTCTACCAGCTTGTGTACGTCATAACCCATTCCTACTCTCATATATTCACCTTCAATTTTTTCTTATTCTTCCCAGACTACATCTGAACCATCATCCACGTAACGTCCACCGTCATGATAAACCTTCATAGCTGTAAGCAGATTGGTTATACCAAGAATAAGTACAATGATACCAAGCACAATAGCCGCATTCACTATGAGCCAGCGGTTAAAAACAATCAGAACAAATCCAAATACGAGTGTAATTAAATCATTTATTATAAATTGCTTAAAGAAATCCGTTTGCCCCTTTATCTTGTAGGCGTCCCGAATCCTCAGTATCGAGTTCACCAGAATGAACACGCCGATAACTACCATCACATAGGATGCAACTCCCTTGGGAGTGATGATACATATAAGACCTGTAACAACAAGAAGCACGGCAAATGTCATAGTTACCGGAGAAATACCGGCAAGAAGTGTACATCCTAATCCGACTCCTGCCACGAGAAGAATGACACCCATCATTCTGACTACGAGGTCAACCGCCTCATCTCCCCAGATGATCAGAAACAGGCCTAGAATAACCATGATAAATGGCATAGCCAGTGAATTTCCACATCTCTGAAAAAATCTCTTTGCAGAATTCGCGCCTTCAACCTTAGTACTTAATTCTTTCATACTTCATCATCCTTTTTTATTTGATAATATATAACTTTTTTAAGTAAAAACACTCCTAATAGTATAGTATGGTTTATAAAATCAGTCAATGGGAACGGTTCTTACCTGCTTCTATAAGCTCGATTATTTTATCCGCCACTGAGTCCTCGGTATTCGGTCCGATTATTTCATCCGCTGCATCAAGTGCAAGCTTAGATGAGTTAGCAACCGCAAAGCCAAGCCCGGCAGCCTTTATCATGTCAGCATCATTATCTGCATTTCCAAATGCAGCGACATTTTTTATATCTATTCCCAGATACTCGCACATCCCAAGAAGTCCGTTTCCTTTGCCGCATTCCTTGTAGGATATCTCTATCAGCTCCGGTATGGAGGACGTGTAATATATATCATCGACCTCATTTCCAAGTCTCTCATAAAGCTCATCAAAAAGAGCACTGTCGAAGACGTTATAGTTCATACAATCCAGAGAGGTCTTGTTCTGCTCTATAAAATCTCTGATATTATCCTCGGGAAGTCTGGTCTTCTTCAGGTACCTCTTCCTATGCTCTGATATCCTGTCATTAGAAAGCAGCGTATCCAGAAGACGTCTGTCAGAATGGGGAACACCCTTTGTAAATGCATCCAGGTAAACTCTGTCTGCATAGTCATCTGCCACCCTGACTATCTGATCCACGGAATGTGGCTTCAGTGAAAAAGACCTGAGACAGCATTTGTTTTTCACATCGAAAAGATTTGCACCATTTGAGCATATGGCATATCTGATTCCGGGCACATCTATTATATCCTCAGGAAGAGAATAAAAGGATCTACCGCTCGCTATTACCGGCTCAATCCCGGCCTCTTTAGCTTTAATAAATGCGTCTCTTGTTTTTTCTGAAAGCCTTCCTTTTCCATCCAGTGCAGTATCGTCAAGATCGAAGGCAACCATCTCTATCTTCATTAGTTTTTCCTTTTAGCTTCATTTATGATTCTCTCAGTACTGTGTCCGTCACAAGAACCCATATACTCCTTGTAGAATTCCTCGAGCTGAGCCATAGAGAAATTCTCATACAGTTTTTCTTCAAATACTCTCCCGAGTTCCTCGGCATTCTTCGCAAGAGGTGCCGGAAAAGTCTTAATATCAGCATAAAAGCCTCTGCTCTTTTCATATTCTTGTATGTCAGGACAGAAAAGAACAAATGGTTTTCTGAACACGGAATAATCAAAAAGCACTGATGAATAATCTGTTATCATTATGTCTGCAACCGGAAGCAGCTTCTCTGTCGCAAGCTCCCTGCTGGGATCATCCTTCCAAAAATGACTGTACTTCTTCTTTAAGTGAGGATGAAGCCTGATAACCAAATAGTAATCATCCTTCAGACTTTGAAAGACCTTCTCTATGCCACTTTCGATTCCGACGCATCTCGGATCAGAAGCATTTCCCGAAAACGATGGGGCATAAAGAACTATCTTCTTCCCCCTGGCCTGTGGACATAGTTCATAGAATCTGTTCCTGCATTCCTGCTTCCACTCTTTATCAAAATATATATCTGTCCTTGCAAGTCCAAGTGGTTTTGTCACTCCCTCGGGAAGTCTGAGCGCGCTCTCCCATACAGGCACACAGACCGGAGCACTTACGGTGACCAGATCATAGTTTTTAGTTACGACCCCCTTATAATACTCCGGTATATCATCCTTCGTATCATATCCCATCTTCTTCATAAGACCGCCGGAATGCCATAGCTGCACAACTCTTGTTTCCGGTCTCTTATCACAGGAGGAAACAGGAAGAAAATAGCTGCAGATATATACATAACCTGCAGCAGCGTAGTTTTTCATGAAGTCCTTCATATAGCGCATACTCTCTGCCCTGCTCATTTTGGATATATCTCTTGTATAAATCTCCGGAATATATCCCTCCTCGACCAGAGCTGCATATACTGCCTGCATGCTATATGGAAGGCTGTCACTATGCATATCCGCCATGATTATTTTATTCGGATTTACAGCAGTCTTCTTCACCGCCCTCCTGTAAACCCTTGGCAGATACACATTTTGTATATACATTTTCAGATATTGTTTAATCCTGAATCCGAGTCCCATATCAATCACTCATTTTTAATCATATCTTCTATAGCTGTACGGCTGATTCCGATCACATTGGCATTATTTCTTTCTGCCGCAGCATTTTTAACAGCTACTCCCTGAGGAAGACTTGAAGCATCAGTAGTTGTTGCTATATATGCATCAGGACTTGAAGCAACCATCAGACCGCCGTTTTCGATATTCTGCTTCAACATCTCAACCTCAGAAGTCAGATTGTCGATGGTCGTCTGCATGGCAGCCTGAGTATTTTCATATTCCTCATTTTTAACTGTAAGACCTTCCATCTGCATCTTCAGATTATCGATCTCACTGTTTTTAGTAGACAGAGTTTTATTGTAGCTTGTCTTCATCTCTCTGAGCTTCTCATTGTAGTTACTTTTAAGCTCCGGAGACACCAGAAAAAAGAATATGGCAACTCCGATAAAAACACCGGCGATCATATATATGTTTGAGTATCTGGCAAGACTCTGCTCCTTATATCTCTTCATCCTGAGACTACGAGTCTTTTCCTGATCCTTCACTGCGATCTTCCTGGCCGGTCTCTTCTTCTCCTGCTCTATTCCGTAATAATCATAATACTCTGCGTCATCTTTTCTATTCAGTTCGCGGTCGCTCCTCTTATGAGAACCGGCACCGGATACAGCTTCGTCTTCTTCTACGTATCCTTCGCCCGAGTCATCAATAAACTCATCTTCAAAATTCTCGACCGAATCCTCGCCGAAGTCTTCATCGAAGCCATTTTTTAATTCATCATCTACTTTGCTCATAGAAATCCTTTTATCTCTCCTACCATATAAAGCGAGCCCACTACCAAAAGAAGTGTATCACTTCTAAGCTCGCCGACAGCCGTTTTCCAAAGCTTCTTCATATCCCTTGATGCAACCACATCAAATGATTTTTCAGCCGGCAGATACTTCTGAAAAAGCTTCATTACAGTTCCAGCATCTTCCCTCCTTGAAGAGTTCAGTTCGCTTACATAAACATCCTCTATATCAAGTCCATCAGCAAGCAGTCTTATTATGCTATTATAATCCTTATCGCTAGAAACTGCAAAGAACAGGCTTACATGCTTATATCCTTCCTTCATGCAGATCTCATTAACGGATTTAATCAGCGCCTTAACGGCATCCTCATTATGCGCCCCGTCAAGCAGGATATTTCTCTTTACATATTCGAGCCTGCCCGGAAAACTGAATTCTCTTATAACTGATGAAAATTGCTTAGGATCAAACCTCTCTCCCAGAAGCACTCTGGAAGCCAGAAGCGCTGTCCTTGCGTTTTCCTTCTCATATCCGGAAACCGCCTCAAACACACTTTCATCTACTCCGTCAAGAAAACCCTTTTCCTCGAGACACCCAACAGTATAACATACTGAATCAAGTTTTTCAGAAACTGCTTCAATCACCTCATCAGCTTCCTTATCGCCTGTGTTATATATAACAGGAATTCCCGGCTTTATGATGCCTGCTTTTTCACCGGCTATCTCACGTATCGTATCTCCCAGATACTGCATATGATCCATACCGATTGATGTGATGATACATATCTCGGGCGAGATAACATTTGTCGCATCCAGTCTTCCGCCGAGACCTGTTTCAAAAACAGTATAATCACATCTCTGTTCTGAAAAATAGAGTGCTCCCATAGCAAATACATACTCAAAAAATGCAGGATGCTCGAATTCTTTATTCTCACGAAGAAGCTTCTCCACGGCATTCATAACACGTCTGTCGATATCAAGAAATTCCTCATCAGTTATCTCTACTCCATTTACTGAAATCCGTTCATTTATCCTGACGAGATGGGGCGATATGAAGAGTCCGGTTTTATATCCGCTTTTTTCAAGAACGCCTGCCATCATCTTCGATACTGAGCCTTTTCCGTTTGTTCCGGCAACATGGATACATCTGTAATCCTTCTCAGGATTTCCAAGTTCTTCAAGGAGAAGTCGTGTATTATCCAGCTTCGCCTTTCTGGTAAAACGCGGTATGTTACATATATAGTTTACTCGTTCCTCTAACTGCTGATTCATCTGTTCATTCATATAAGCACTCTACTAACGGTTATCTACCTTCTCAGGATACATATCATGATTTGCAAGTCTGTCCCACGCAAGCTGCTCATACTTAGTTCCCGGCCTTCCATAATTCGCATACGGATCTATGGATATACCACCACGCGGAGTAAACTTACCCCAAACCTCTATATACTTTGGATCCATAAGCTTTATCAGATCCTTCATTATGATATTTACACAGTCCTCATGGAAGTCTCCGTGATTTCTGAAGCTGAAAAGATACAGCTTCAGAGACTTACTCTCCACCATCCTGACATCCGGTATATATGAGATGTAAATAGTAGCAAAATCAGGCTGTCCTGTTATTGGACAGAGACTTGTAAACTCAGGACAGTTGAACTTAACAAAATAATCATTATCCTGATGCTTATTCTCAAAGCTTTCAAGCACTGAAGGATCATAGTCTGTCGGATACTTCACTCCCTGATTTCCAAGAAGCTTAAGCTCCTCTGTTTGTTTATCTCTCATTTATCTGTTCCTCTTTTCAAAACATTTCTAACGCTCGATCAAAAATCACCCAGCTTATAATCTCTCCACTCAGGGTAGCTTACCTCCCCAAGCCTTGTTGAATATAATATCACATCTTTGACTTTATGTCCCGTGAGATTCTCAAGTGTAGTTGCGTATAGGTACATCTGCGATGCATATCTGTCTATGAGCTCCTTAGGAGTTTTCACCGCATCAGTCTTATAATCGACCAGCACGATATCACCCTCCTCATAGAAAAACGCATCTATTATTCCCTGTACGATCACGAAATCATCTGTGTCTTCATCGATATCCTTACCTGTGATAAACTGTTTTTCTCTGTAGAGCTTTCCATCCAGAAACGCCCGTCTCATCCTTCTGAAAAGCGAAGCTTCATCATCACTGTAGAAGTTTGCTAGAAATGCTTTGTTGATCATCGCCCTGTCTTCGTCTGAGTATCTCTCATCACCAAGAATCCTTTCAAACTCGGCTATGAGATCCTCTCTGGAGCTCACTCTTCCGTAATCAATTCTCTCAAATATCTCATGAGTTATTGTTCCTCTCTTGGCACCCCCGGAAACCTCTTCGCCAAACACATTCTTACCAGAAGCCTTCTCTCCAGTAGTCATATCACCAGAAGCCTTCTCATCTAAAACGTGAACCTCTGTAATTATCTCGTCTGAATCGTCACGAATCTCCATATGGCTCTGCATTTCCATATGCTTTATCTCAGATACGGAGCGCTTGGACCTCTCTTTAGTCGCACCTTCAAAAGGATACTTATATTCATAAGGATTCACTTCACCTTCCTTACTCTCCAGTATCTCCCTTTCATCTATAACTGCCATCCTAAGTGCCATCAGATCCTTCGAATAGTCGGCAGACTCCTTTCTGTATTTTTTGTCAAATGTATCAGCCAGGCTTTCTGCTTCGATATCCTCTATTGTCATATAATTCTCAGCATCTCCCGACCCGAAGGCAAATCTCAGATATGACATAAGACTCTTATTAAGAGGCATAAGCGGAGCATAATCCTTCTTGTAGGTACCTGTTATATAAAGCTTCTCCTTCGCTCTGGTCATCGCAACATAAAGTAGTCTGGCCTCTTCAGCCATTTTCGCCTTATCGGAAAGAAGCTTGATGATTGACTTTCTTACACTCTGCTGTCTGAACATTACACCACTTTTAGAGACCCTGAACCGGTCCATCGATATATAATAATCACTGTCAGAAACGATCGGCTTACTCATATCTCTCAGCATGAAATCCTTACCGGTTCTCGCGACTATTACTATAGGATACTCAAGCCCCTTACTCTTATGGATACTTGTTATATGAACCATATTTTCGGAATCATCCATTATCTGCGCCTCGGAGAATTCCATCTCCTTCATAGCACACTTATCTATATATCTGATGAAGTCGAGCAGTCCGACATTTCTTCCTTGTTCAAAGCTGAGTGCCCTGTATCTGAGAAGCTTCAGATTCATCGCTCTTCGCCGCCCCTCCGGCATGGCTGCCACAAAGCAGTCATACTGTGTATCGGAAATTATATGGTCAATAAGTGTCGCGATATCAACATACGGTCTGAGTCCAGACCAGTCATCTATCATATCAAAAACATCGCCAAGTTTCTCAGCTATATCTGAAAGCTCTGGCTCATCATAATTATCTATGTATCCCTCACAGAAGTTTGTACATTTGTCTGCGAGACTCATTTTGGGATCAGGAGACAGGCTTACAACAGTAGCAAGCTCTCTGTCAGTCAGCTTACCAATGTTTGAAAGCAGCACTGATGCAAGAGGTATATCCTGCTGGATGTTATCTATCACCCTGAGAACTGACATGATCGTCATGACCTCGATTGCCTCAAAATAACCGCTCGGATCATCTACGATGACAGGGATTCCCATTTTCTCATACATCCTGACCATAGGTGTGGAACCCCTTACCGTCCTTTGAAGAATAACGATATCTCCGAACGTAGCCCTTCTATACCTTGAATTCTTTTCGCTCTCCGGCTTCTCCGGATCATAATTTTCATTCAAAACATATGCAGGCCCTTTACCCTTATCAGAATTACCGTAGATTATATCTCTTATGATCTCACCGATCTTAATAGCCTCGAATTCATCCTTTGTGAGCGCAAACTGCTTGAGAAGTTTTTCTTTGTCCTCAATAGGATTCGCTTTATAATCATCCTTTATCAGTATCGGACCATCTGCCGGATCATTCTTTCCGGTATCTATCATATAGACCTCAGGCATACCGCCGACATTTATCCCCTCCGGAGCCTCAGGATAATTAGCATTATATACCTCATCATCAGGTCGGTTAAGCATGACATCATCACTGTACTCGATTCCGCCAAATGTACGACGCATCACACTCTGCATAACATAGTTAGTTGCATCAAGTACCTCACCACGTGACCTGTAATTCATATTCAGATTGATAAGCCTGCCGTGCTCATCCTTCTCATACATATCAGCTTTCTGATTAAAAAGCTCCGGCTTAGCCATTCTGAATCGATAGATGCTCTGCTTAACATCACCGACCATAAATACATTTGCAGGATAGCCTTCCTCATCATACGTGGCAACTGAATTAAGTATACTCTCCTGAAGGTCACTACTGTCCTGATACTCGTCTATGTAGATATACTTGTACTGCTTGGACAATCTGCTTCCTACCTCAGTCCTTTCATTCTTTTCACTATCAAAAAGAATCTTGTAGGCAGCGTGCGCCACATCATTAAACTCGTATCTCTTCTGCTTTGTCTTCTCAACCATGAGTTCACTTCTGAAGTCTCTTACAAGCTCAATCAGACAGCTGATATATCCGGCCGACTCCTTCAGCTCATCCTTTATATCATCCTCTGTATATATAGTTTTAAGCGCACTTTTTATAGCATCTCTGGCAACCTTCAACTGTGCTATATATTCTTCATTATCAATTACTTCACTGAGCTTCTTTGCCGGAAACTGTGCCCATCTTTTAGGGAGTGCAGCCTTCCTTTCTGCAAGAGTATTTGCATTGATGAATCCCATTATCACGTCAAGATCAGCTTCGTACATATCAGTAATCTTGTTAATCACCGCTTCATTCTGATCATCTCTCATGCTGTCAAATTCATCCTTACGCTCTGAAAAGTACCAAAGAGCTTCATTCGCAAGCGACACCAGATAATCATTATAATCCTTAAACCAGCGACTCTCAGTCAGATTGTCACTTGCTGTTTCGAGATATGCATTATCGAGCCATTTGTCAGGATCAGCAAAGCTTTCAGATATAGTCGAAATCCTAAGTATTGCATCCTTCAGCTCTCCATCATCTATACCTCTGGACATCATAAAGCCTGCAAGCTCTCTTGCAGTCTCATCGTCCTTATAATGCTTTTCGAGCACTTGGTCCAGTACATCATCCTTAAGGAGCTTAACCTCCTCAGCATCATATATCTCAAAGCCTGGATCCAATCCGGCCAAGCTGAAATTCTCACGAACTATTTTGTTGCAAAAGCTGTCGATAGTCATGATGTCAGAATCCTCCGCTTTAAGAAGCTGTCCAGCAAGACTTCCCATAGGATTGGAGGAAGCTTTTTTCTCCAGCTTCTTTATGATCTTGCCCTTCATCTGAGATGCCGCAGCATTGGTAAATGTAACTACGAGTATCTCGTCTATATCAGCTATCCCCATCTCTACCATTTCGATAATTCGCTCAACAAGAACTGCTGTCTTACCGGAACCGGCTGCAGCAGAGACTAGGATATTCCTATGATCATTTATACTATCTAAAACTTCCTGTTGTTTTTTATTCCACGATGGCATCAGTCTCCCTCCGAACTATAAAAGCTTGCCTTTTTTATTTCCGGCAACTCTCTCGTATCAAGAGCTCCCTTCATTGCCGCAATATGTGCGGTAACAGAATTCTTATCCCTATAGATTTTCTCTTCTTTACCAGCTGCATCATTGAAGCGGCAAACGCTCTTAAAGCTACAATAATCGCATGGCTTCTTTTTCCCAACATAAACCTTCGGCGTTTTACTGAAGTCACCTGAAAAAATCCTGTCTGCTTTCTCTTCCAAAACGAGCATACTGTAATCACAGATATCTTCGAATCCTTCAGTATCAGTTACCTGGCACGTCTCTGAAAATGATCCGTCCTTCTTAACAGAGACCGGAACAACATCACTATCACGGATTATTTTGCCATCCTCTGCTCTTATGACTGACTTATCATGAAGTCCTACCAGAGCCTCTGGATCAATATTCGTAAATCCTCTTAGCCTAAGCTTCCTCTTTATTTCCTTAACAACTGATTCTTCAAGCTTAAGCTCTTCCCAGCTGTAGCTTCCTGTAGAGCTTCCGAAGCTTATAACCGGATTGTTCACATGATAGTAGTACATTCCGGCAGGAACCAGACTCTTTTCTTCCTGCTTTCCTTCATCACTCTTCTTATCAGAAAGCTTCTTACTCAGTATCTCATTTATGATCTTCGTATAAAGCGAAAGCTGGACCGCGGTTCCTTCCTCAAGCTCCTGTAGCTTGAATTCTTTATTACCAGTCTTATAATCGATAACTCTGATGTAGTAGCCTGTTTCATCCTCGTAGGAATCAATCCTGTCGATCATACCGCTTATCACTACCGGCATCTCTCTTCCGTCACTTCGCTTCATATTGATAGTCGCCGAAAATCTCTGCTCCATCCTTTCAGGAAGCAGCCTTCCCGCAGCTATATGTTCCTTAAGCGTAACTATGGTTCTTTCAGAAAGCTCCTTCAGATTCTGATATATCTTGTCCAGCTTACCGTTTTCTTCATCACCAAGCCTTGTCGCTTCCTCATACACCTTCCACGAAGCATCCAGATGCCCCAGCATTATCTCCTTCAGACTGTCATCAGTAACCTCGTTCCATTTATTCTCATACTGTTCCTTTATCTCCTTCAGCGTATTCTCAAGTGACTCATGGATTATGCTTCCGATATCATAAAGCTCAACCTTTCTGTCAGGACGTTCCTTGAGCCCCAGCACATACCTGAGGAAAAATGAGTAAGGACAATTCGAATAGCTTTCTATCTTGGAAACAGAAAGCTGCATATTGATATTACTGATTATTTCTTCCGGAATGTTTTCTGCTGAGTTATCAAAGCAGAGACCTGCAATTACATTTGCATCAAATCCATCGTCTTCCTTCATGAAGTTTTCATATCTGGCGATATTCTTCACATCGTCTATATACTTTTGGTCTGTTTCTTCTTTATGAAGCTTATCTATCGCCTCTCTGACCCAGCCGATATAACGCGCTCTATCACTCACGGTTGTACCCTTGAAGCACTCTGGCTCCAGCTGCTCAGTAGATAGCTTCGGATAGAGTCTTCTGATTCTGCCGACTATGTACGAAGGCTCCACCTGGCCGCCCTCCTCATCAACCCCGAAGTAGCTCATAGTAAGCTTATCGGTAGGCTTCGAAAGCACTTGATATATAACAAACAGATCATCTATTCTTTTATCCATATCTGAATCGGCAAGCTTCTTTCCCGTACCGAGTTCAGTAAGCTTCTTTGTGATGCTACGCCTCTCCCTGTCGGAAATGATTCTTCCCACCCTTGAAGGTGTCGGAATAATACCATCATTCATACTAATAAAATGTACAACCTTCGCATTGGTTATTCTGGACCTGTTAACATCACAAACGTGAACGCAGTCTATCGTCGGAGGTATGATTCCTATTGATATATCGGATATACCCGAGCTTAGTATTTCCGAGAAATCATGAATCGTCATCTCCTCATTTCCCAGAAGCTCATATGTTTTTGTAAGGCTGCTATCTATAACACTGTATAGCCCCTTCATGACTAGCGAATCAGAATAAAGCTCCCGCTCCTCCAGATAGACGCGCGCTTCTTCAATAGCATTTTTATAGTCCAATTCATCTATAATTTTCCTTATAGCTGATAAATAATCCGAGACTTTGTTTTTTCCTTTCGACACACTATATAGAGGCTCAATAAGTGTATTGAATTCCTCCCTTATCTCGTTCATTTCAGCATATAGCTTCTTTTGTTCTTCAGTAATTTCGTTATTTTTTGAACCGGTCCTATAGGGCTTGATTTCCTTATTCCACAGCTTGTGCCCGCGGATTCCGGTTTTGAGTATATGATTCTCCAGACTGCAGAGAGCCTTCTTGTTCTCTATCTTCCAGACACCTGTCTTCATAAATCCAAAAACACTGTCATAATCATATTCATTGTCGACTATATCAAGCAAACGAATAATAGCCTCGGTATAAGGATTCTTACGAAGGTGTCTGTTGTAGTCACAAAACAGTGGTATGTCATACTCTCTGAAGATTCCTCCGGCATGCCTGTCAAAGCCCTCGGTATCACCTGTAACAATGACTATATCCTCATATCTGTAGCCACTCTTTATCTCATCTCTGATAAGCTCAGCCACTACTCTCATCTCATCCTCTCGGCTTACCACAGAAAATACCCTTAAGGAATCCTCAGTCTCACCGCCATATTCTTTTATAGGATATCTGAAAGCATTACTTCTGAGATGTGTGAGAACACCATCTGAACTTACTTCTTCACTATATGTTATCTTCGGTTTATAACCTACTGCCTTTTGTATATCCTTAAGAGTATCTACGCTCTTTCTGAACAGGTCATGTTCCTTCACATCAAAGCCTTTTTTAATCGTATCCTTATCCATGCAAAGGGAAAACCTGAGGGTGTTCGCTCTTGGCACAAGTGCTTCAATAACAGATAGCTGGTCAGGTGTATAGCCTCTGTATTCGTCAAATATAAAATAGCTTCCATCTGTTACTGATATCTGCCTGTCCGATTTCAAAACATTTGCAAGAAGCTTCAGACGTCCCTCTGAGATATTCATAAAGCGGTTCATCTGATCATCCCCCAGATGATTCAGATATTCAGTATATATGCATCTTATATCTCCGAGCTTTTTTGCAAGAGAAGGATTATATTCTGTACTGCTTCCGCCGGAGCCTTCACCCAAATACTCCTTTATCAGCATATCCAGATCCTCGCCTGTGATTCCATAGCTTATCAGCTCACTTATCACAGTTTTCATCTCCGAGATAAATCCGACCTTTTCTATACTGTTTGCATATACTGCCAGACTCTTCGCCACTTTTCCTGATGCAACTCTTATCAGCATATTTTTTTCATATTCTTCGAAAACCTGAGAGCTTCTGATTCCAACCTCTTCAAATACTCTGAAGGCCAGTCTGTTAAAACCAACTACATCTATATTGAAGAAGCCGGGACGCTGAAACAAAGCCTTATTTAGTTTAATAAGACTCTTCTCATATGCATTTCCTGACTGCTCAGGAACTACCACTATATAGTTTTTATCCGGGTTCTCATATGCCTCTGTAAGAACCTGCTTGCTAAGTTGATAGGTCTTACCGGACATTGACGGTCCGATCAAGACTTCAAAATTTGCTGACATCATCTTCTCCTGTCATTTTATTTAGATCACTATTCCGAACTTTAATAGCTCATGTTATTCAGGAATTCTTCAAGTATAGAATTACATTCATCCTTATTTGAATCAGGATACTCGAAGTACACCTTTATAACCTTTCCATTTGAAAAAGCCTCTTTATAATAATAAACCGTTTTTCCATCCGGCTTATAGCCTGATTCAACCATTGCATCTTCATCGATATATTCATAATCAAAGGTGTAGTTTTGTTTTTCCTTATAATATTCAGCATCCCCGCTCAGGCTGGAGGAACTGGTCTGATTGTCATAGAAAACAAAAATTTTCATATTGTTTTCAGGATTCCAGCAGGAACATATCTTACCAAACTCTGAGCTTACAGATGTATAATCATAAAAGCCTTCCGGAACAGTAACCTTGATTCCTTCACTTGTCAGCTCATGTTCTTCGCTTTCAAAGCTCGGCTCTTCCTCACCAAAATCAGCCGCTATATTTTCTCTTGTGATCTTTTTTGCCTCCGGAACTGTAAAGCCTTCTGCCTCTATTCCAACATCTACCTGAAGGTCATAGCTGTCATAATACTGAAGCAGAATTTCCTTCGCTTCGTCCTCTGACATTTCCTTATCATCAATAGTATAAATGAGTTCGGACTGGTAATTTACACTTACGCTATGAAGTATCTTCTTACTGTTATAGTCACATATAAAGGAGGAGTCCCAATAATGTCCGACTCCTGTTCCATCCGTCCAAACAAATAAACCTGTTCTTTCTTTAAACGAAAACAGTGAACGAAAGCCCTCCATAAACGCATCGTTTTCTCCTATTTCAACACGCTTCACACTGTCTCCATCGAAATAGTACATATATCCATACCACGTATAAGCTTCCGTTGTATAATTAACAATCAGTTCAGGGATATCGTCATCGTCAACATATGCAAGACTGTAGGTATCAGCTGCTGCCGGAGCATCATATATGATTGGAAAATCTTCTACAACAATATCCTTTGTATATTCAAAGTCGCAGGAAACACCGGTAAGAAACTTCTTATAAGCCTTTTTCCAATCCGCGGTCGTATTATCCTCTTTGCTGCTATCTGACTCCTCAGGCGGTATGATTTCAAGTATAGTATATGTATAATTATATGAGCCGTCTCCAAATTCAAAGCTGAGCGTAAAAGTATCGCCTACCTTCTTTCCAATGGCCTTATCTACATTTGCCATTATTTCCTCATCTGACATTTCATAATCGCTATACTGAAACTCCTCGGACTCCTTCGATACCACAAACGTAGTTTCACCCTTATCTTCTTCACTCTCGTTAGCCCCGACGATTTTCAGCTTTGTAGAAGCACGAATTGTACTGCCATACTCAACTTTAGCCTCTGATACATCAGCCTCTGTCACATCCGTCTCAGTGGCCGGAGCCGCCTCAGTGGTTTCCTCCGTAGTCTCCACCTTATCAGCCTTCTTATCACTATCATCTACCACTTCAGCCTTCGATCCGCACCCTGCAAAAAGCGACATACACATCAAAACCGTAACTGCTTTTCCAAGCCCCCTCTTCTTCATCAGATTCATATTCATCCCCTTCCTTTCATCGACATTACTATGTTCTACATTATACTCCATTTTTTTGGTACACGGTACCTTTTTGCGTTTTGGTACACGGTACCTTTTGCCGTTTTGGTACACGGTACCTTTTCGCGTTTTGGTACACGGTACCTTTTGCCGTTTTGGTACACGGTACCTTTTGCCAATTTGGTACCTGGCACCTTTTGCCAGTTTGGTACACGGTACCTTTTTGCGTTTTGGTACACGGTACCTTTACGGTATGGATTGCATAATTGTAAAAATATAAGTATAATAGATAAGGGTAAAACCATTAGAATTGTTACCAATAAAGGGGGGGAAATAATCATGCAGGAAATGAAAATAGCATCACCCTATAATAACCTGATCAATCTCAAGGTTTCGCAGGGGCATTTTGCAACAACATCATCTCATATTAATTATTACATCGATCTTACAACTCTTAAGGCACGTGCAAGCGAAGCAAAAGCAGTTGCAAAATCAATGAGTCATGAATACATAGCAACTACTATAGTAGATACGATTGTTTGTCTGGATAGTACAAATGCAATCGGCGCGTATCTTGCAGATGCACTTACAGAGTCCGGAATCATGTCTATGAATCAGCATGGTACTATGTATGTGATCACACCGGAGATCAACTCTATGGGACAGCTTACCTTCAAGGATAATGTTATTCCTATGGTAAATAACAGACATGTGCTCCTGCTTCTTGCAACTGCAACAACAGGACATACCACAGAGCAGGCAATTGAGTGTATAGAATATTACGGTGGTTCTATCGCAGGTATATCCGCGATATTCTCTGCTGTTGACACAGTAAGGGATTATCCTGTTCATTCAATCTTCCATGCAAATGATATAGAGGGTTATGCATCATACAACTCACATGCGTGTCCTTTCTGTCAGGCGGGAGTTAAGCTTGATGGTCTTGTATCAGCCGGTGGACTTTCAGAAATGAGATAAAAATGTACAAAAAAAGCTGAGGTCAGTACTTTCAAAGTACTGACCTCTTTTTATAATTCTCTGTATGAATCTCCATATGTATCTATAAGCTCTGCTTTTATATCCCTAAAGTCAACACTGATCTTGTTTTGATAAATCGAAAGTGGAACTATATCATCAAAGGAATAAATAGATATATTATCATCATTCTCAAACTCATATTTAATTATGCTTTCTTTAAACGGATCAATTATCCAGTATTCGCGCACTCCAGAATATGCATACTTATAGAGCTTTAAACGTTTATCCTTTATTCTTGTCGATACTGAGATAACCTCGGCAATAAAGTCAGGATTCCCACGTGTCCTTTTTGCATCCTTTATCTTGTCTTTATTACAAACTATATAGATATCAGGCTGAATAATCGTAGGCTCTTCTTCGCTAAGCTCAACATCAGAAGGAGAAATGATAACCTTACACGGTCCCTTTCTCTTTCTTATTGAATTCTTCAGCTGTGTTGCCATTTCCAAAATAATTGTTTGATGAACATTTGAAGGAGCTTCCAGCTTATAAAGTCTTCCATCTATAAGTTCCGCACGAACATCATCGGGAAGCTTGAGATAATCATCAATCGTATACTCCCCATTCCTTTTACCCGGTATCCATTCTTCAAAAGGAGAATATCCATATGATTGTTTCTTTGCAGAAGTCCCTGGATTATAGCTCGACTGTTCAGCAACCACTTCAGGGAATTTGAGATCTGAAAATGCCTTACTCAGTTCCTCAAGAGTTTTGGCTCTTGGTGAAGTTACCCCACCAAAAACCTTCTGAACAGTTCCCATAGAAACACCTGATTTTTCGCAGATATCCTTATATGACAGGCCATATAGAGCCTTTAATTCCTTCATCTCACTAAGTAACATACTACCACCGCCCTTCTCTACTAATAATAATATAACCTATAAATAACCGTTTCGCAACCTTTTTTTAAAAACACTATAAACTGAATACTCTATATGCCTCGCTTCTGCCACAATGTTTTTCTCGACTCAGCTCTCGCACAGGTGCGGTGTCCCTAGCGGACGCCAGCTTGATTTCTTCGAAAACAAGCTATAGCTCGCTAAGCTCTCACTTCGTACTCCGTACTCGCGAATCGCTATGCGCCGAGACCGCTTATGGTCTCGAAAAACATTTGTCAGCCTGCTCGGCTAATAAACACTATCTCTTTCATTTACCTGTCATCTAAAACTATCTTAAATTCGGATGAGCTCTTAAATCAAAAATTCATACATTAAAAAAAAGCGAGAGGCAAACGCCTCTCGCACAGGCTGTCATTTTTTATATCATTCTTCTCTTCGTAATGTTTTTTTAACGGCAAATGTTCCGGCCACACCGACCAAGCCAACCATCATAAGTATGTAACACATCATAATCGGACTTTCGTCTCCGGTATTTGCTGACTTCGCAGGCGTATTTGAAGTCGGAGCAGGCATATTTGAAGCCGGAGCAGGCGTATTTGAAGCCGGAGCAGGCATATTTGAAGCCGGAGCAGCTCCGGAATCACCTCCCGGAGTATCACCACCACTCGGTGTATCGTCAGGTCTGATTTTTACCGGTACCTCTATTTTTACCCTCGACATTTCCTTGCCGCATCTCTTGCAGTAGGTTACCTCATCGTAGCTTCCCGGCGTATCGTAGGTCGGTTCGATCTGATTTTCTATCACAGCCGCGCCCGCCAGATGACCAAGCTTCGGTACTACGGTATCTTCCTTCGCTATCGCTTCTCCAAGATACTTATCCTTGAAATAGGTTTCCCCATCTGTATCATGTCTATGCCAGTATTCTATGGAACCATCTGTTTCACAGTCGGCCTTAATCTCATCAATATGCTCTATATAGTGATCCTCATAATAGTCTGTCTTTTTAACAGCTGCATGCATAAATGAGAGATACTTTTCATTCATATGTGAATCAGGCACATACATTATAGCGTTCACAAAAGTCGCGATATTTCGTACATTAGTTTTAGTTTCAAAAGCTTCGTTTTCATTATAAAAAAGCAGCCGTGGCAAAACCCTTCTGATAATAGAGATATTGTTTTTCAGATAATCCAGATGTGCAAGAGCCTCATTATAAATCTGATCCCCATACTTATCCTTCAGCATATTTATCTTATCCATAAGTGCCGATTCGAGCATATTTGCCAGATAATAATCAGCAGCGTCGTCATAGGTACTAAAGGTCTGTGTTAAGCTTCCGGAATCATCCGACTCAGTCATAAGCAAGGTAAGGATCATCCCAACTCCACCACTAAATGAGCCACTTCCATCCATATTTCTATCTGCATTCAATCCAATAATCCCTTTTAACGTATCATAGCTAATGGAAGAAAACGCCATCGGAATCACCACTCCGAGAACACTATATAAAAGCATTCTGGACTTTTTCGGAGTATTATAATCCTCCATGCTTGCAGCCCGGCTTCCTTCCTCCGGCCCATATGCACAGGCATATAAGAGTGAGTATATAAGCTCACTTATTTCAACTGTCTTTCCCTCGGTCGCATCCTTATTAAACAAACCACAAAGCGAACTTACAATCCCCTTATATGCTTCCGGAAAAGCATTTTCTATACCTGTGAGAATTGTCTGCACAAGCTTTGAATCCTTATTATCTGCTATATACTTTGCCATCTTTTCAAGAAAATTATCTATGGTAAATGTACTTAAATCGATATCATCACCGGTGATAAACTCTATAAGCTCTCCAATAGCTATAGCAGCCGCCTCTTCATCAGTAGTTGCTCTTCCCTCATCCAATAGCTTCTCTGCCGCATAAGAAAGATATGTAAAAAGAAGTGGTTTTACAAAACTGACATTACTTAGCATGCTTGAATCTACGTCATTCATCAGGATTCCGAAAAGCCCCAGCAGATGAACCAAAGCATACTGCGTTCCGTTAACAGAATACTCTTCGCTTGTAGGAGCCACACTTTGAAGTGCCTTTAATCGGCCATCCGAGAAATCGACCCAGCTTTCAGAAGGAACACTTGTGTCCTCTACAGTAGACATCTCAAGTGGATCAAATGTATAAAGCTTAAAGTTTCTGTAATCACCTGATTTTACAAATGCCGCGTAGCCTGAAGGATTAAGCGCTTTAAACTCCTCAAGCATATCATCCTCTGAAACACCAAAAGCCTCACTAATATTTATCTGCTGACCATAATAATCAAAGTCCCAGGAAGAAAGAGGAAGCTTGGCTATTATATCAGCCGTAAATATATGATTTCTTATTCCGTTAAAATTCGAACTCTTAATATCAACGTTTCCGCCGTCTGAATAGGTATAAGCCTCGCCGGGAGTATCGTTAATATATACTCCACCTCTTGAAGCACTGACGCTTAATTCTTCGTTTCTTGAAAGCCCATTCTTTACAGTTCTCGGCGTACCATATGTATAACAGTATACATCCTCAGGCGTAAGCGCGAGGTTGCTTCCAAGGTACTGAACTCCGCCATCAGCAAAGAAACCACCAATCATATTTGCAACTGAAGCTGCCCGGCTGTGTCCGGCGGTCCATATCTTAAGATCACCTGAAATGTTATGCTCAGTCACGTACTTCTTTGCAAATCTAAGCGCCTCGTCTCGCGCCTGCATAAAGCCCTCATGGTAATCACCACCGCCAACGTTAAAGTTTCCGGCCCATTCCTGTTTGTAGCCGGCTCCACGTGGAAAAATGGCAAGAAGGGTATATTCCTTCCCACCACATTTGATTGTTCTATGTCCTATAGCTACACCAATAGAATCCTCTTCTTTTTCAATGGTATAGTATTTATTGGTTTCAACATCCTGAAAGCCCATGTCCTTCATAAATGTTGTAAGATTCTTTGAATCATTTGAGTAGTCCTTTGGATCAGCTGCACCATTCCAGCTGATAGACGCACCACAAACCTGTGTTGAAAGAAGTGAGAGATGCTCGCAGCCTAAAAATGATGAACGCATAAAGCAGTCATCTCTATAAATAAAGCTGTCTTCACATTGACCGACATTTCCAGAATTGGTAGTAAAATGATATGTGCCTTCTGTTACGAAGGTATCATCAGTCTCAGCCGAAAATGCACTAATAGATGATACCGATAAAACCATCATCGTAGAGAGTACAATCGAACCCCCCCTTTTAACTCTACTCTTGATTTTCCTCATATAGCACCCCCCTTGTACATACACTGCGGAGTATTCTTATCTAAACCTCTTCAGATCTTCTTTATTAACAAGAACAAGAAGCTCGTTATCTTCCTTAAGTGGTTCCTTCGGATCGACAAATGATTTAAGCTCGCCACCTTCTCTTATGGCTACTACATTTGCACGATATTTCTCACGGATATTAAGGTCTATCAGGTTCTTTCCAACCCATTCCTTCTTAGGTACCATCTCAAGTATGCATATCTTGTCATCTATCTCAAAGAATTCAAGGAAGGAATCTGACATAAGCTTTCTTGCTGTACGAAGTCCGGTTTCCTCTTCCGGATATATAACCTTGTCCGCTCCGACTTTTTCAAGTACGCTTCCCATTCTTGCATCTGCCGCTTTGGCAAGTACATAAGGAACGCCGATTTCCTTTGCAGCCATTATACTCATGATACTTGCTGTAAGATCGGAACCCATAGCTACTACAACAGCGTCCATTCCTTCAAGACCTATTCCCTTAAGCGCCTCTACATCCTTAAGATCAGCCTCTATAGCATAAGTTACAAATGGTGACATCTTTTCAAGCACCTCTGTACTTGCATCGACTACCATCACCTCTGCTCCCATATCGGAGAGGCTGAGTGCCAGTTTCTTTCCAAATCTTCCTATACCAAGAACCGCAATTGATTTTCCCATTAATTATTAACCTCCGTATATTCATCAAGCTTATCCGAGGAGCTTATCCCACAAAGAAATTCCCCTTTGTATATCTGACTTTATTCTTCTCTCTACCGCTATATCTAAAGAACAGTGCCATCGATATCGGTCCTATTCGTCCCAGATACATAGCAATAATAATTATAAGCCGCCCAATTGTATTGAGATTCGGCGTAAGCGCTCTGGAAAGTCCCACCGTTCCAGTCGCGCTAAAGGTTTCGTACAAAGCGTCCACAAGCTCCACTTCATTAGTTACCATGAGTCCGATAAGCAGAATTATAGTAACAGCAAAGCTCACGATAATAATAGCATTTGCTTTTTGAATAAGCTCGATTGAGATACTTCTTCCATGAACAACAGTCTCATTTCTTGAGCGTATAAACGAAATCGCATTTGCTATTACAACAAAGAATGTTACCGTTTTGACACCACCTGCGGTACCTATTGGAGAGCCACCGATAAACATGAAAAGTGAACCGATGAGGCACGTAGTTTCCTTAAGCCCCTGCTGAGGAATAGTTGCAAAGCCTGCTGTCCTGAAGGTCACTGACTGGAATACGCTGTTCAAAACCTTTCCGCCGATACCCATTTTCCCGATTGTTTCATCGTTATCAAACTCCAGACAGAAAACAATCACAGCTCCGATGAAAATAAGTGCAAATGTCATACCCAGCACAAGCTTGCTATGCTCACTCATTTTTCCGAATGCAACGCGTGGACTATATCGTCTCCTGATTCCCATTCTTATAGCATGGCAGATATCGAACCAGACAACATATCCGAGACCACCCATTATTATCAGGAACATAGTATTAAGCTGAACCAGCACATCATTATTATAACGCATAAGACTGTCCGGCCCAAGTATATCAATACCGGCATTACAAAAGCTTGAAACAGAATTAAATACTGAGAACCAGGCACCCTTCAGCCCACCGTACTGCGGGATAAATCTGATCATATAAATAAGTGCACCAATTCCCTCTAGCGTAAAGGTTCCGAGGAAAACGCCCTTCAGAAACTTCTTAAGTCCGCTGATTGAATTCAGGTTAAATGCGTCATGCAAAAGCACCGACTGTCCAAGTGAAAATCTCTTATGGATCATCAGCATAAGCGTGGATGTGATCGTAATGATTCCCAGTCCTCCCAGCTGAATCAGGATAAGGATTACTATTTTTCCAAACAGACTCCATTTTGCAAATGTATCAACCACGACAAGTCCTGTAACACAGGTTGATGTCGTAGATGTAAAAAGCGCCGTTACAAAATCAGTACCCGCACCGTCCGCCGTCGATACAGGCAGCATCAAAAGTAAAGCGCCAATCAATATTGCCACCAAAAAACTGATAGGTATTATTTGTGCTGAACCTAATCTCTTCACTACTTCTTTCTCCATGTACTAACTGAAAACAATATGAGAACAGGGAACAGCTCCAGCCTTCCCGCTATCATATCAAATATAAGAACCCATTTTGACAGTATGCTGTAGCCGGCATAATTTCCAACCGGACCTACCACACCCAGTCCCGGACCTATGTTGTTTATCGTTGCAGCTACCGACGTAAATGTAGTTGTAAGATCAAATCCATCGAAGCTGATAATTAATAATGATGTAATAAATATAAATATGTATGCCATCAGAAAAACATTTGTAGTTCTGATGGTGTCACTATTAACAGATTTTCCATCCAGTCTGACTGTCCTTACAGACTTAGGATGTGTGTAGCTCTGCATCTCTCTTACTACCTGCTTAAAATAAAGGATTACTCTCGAAACCTTGAGCCCTCCTCCAGTACTTCCGGCGCAAGCACCGGAGAACATGATCAGAACAAGTATACCCTTCGGAAGCGTCGTCCATAGGTTAAAGTCTGTGGTTGCATATCCTGTTGTCGTCATAACAGATGCAACCTGGAATGATGCATGATGGAAAGAATCCATGATGCTGTCCCCTAAAGTTCCGATGGTAACTATAACCGACGATACAAAGAATATCATCAGATAAACTATGACCTCCTCACTCTTAAGCAGGCTCTTGAACTTCCTGATGAGAATAAGGAAATATACATTGAAGTTTATTCCGAACATAACCATTCCAATGGTGATTATGGTCTGACACGCATAATTGTAGCTGGCAATACTGTCAGCCTTTACACCGAAGCCTCCCGTTCCAGCTGTACCAAATGATATACAGGCGCTGTCAAATGCAGGCATGCCCGCTATGATAAGTGCAACAATAAGCACAACCGTCATAGTCGTATATATAGCATAAAGAGTGAGCGCGGTCTCCCTTACCTTCGGAACCATCTTCTCTACTGAAGGACCCGGGCTTTCCGCTCTCATTATATTCATCTCGTCAGCGCTGGACTGAACAAAAATCAGCATGAAAACAAGTATACCCATTCCACCGATCCAGTGTGTGAAGCTTCTCCAGAATAGGAGACACTTCGGCAACAGTTCGACATTTGGAAGTATACTTGCTCCTGTAGTTGTGAACCCGGAGGATGTCTCGAACATTGCATCCGTAAAGCTCGGTATATATCCGGATATACAGAAAGGAATAGCACCTATCGCGCTGAAAACAAGCCAGGCCAGAGCAGTTATGACGAAGCCCTCCTTTGCTCTGATTCTGGAATTCTTAACCGGCACAAGTCTGATCAGACTGCCGACTATTATAGATCCACCTGCAGTGACAGCAAGATAGAAAAAGCTTTTTTCCGAATAATACACACCTAATAAAGTAGGAAGTATCAAAAGGATTCCTTCAAGCTGTATGAGCTTTCCGAGCATTTTCAAAATTATTCTTTCATTCATCGTTAAACGGTTATCCCTTCACGATCTCATTTATACCATGTATATTTTTGTGGGTGGTAACTACCACAACGCTGTCTCCACGCTCCAGTCTGTCACGTCCACCCGGTCGAATAATTCTTCCCTTCCTATTGATACTGCATATAAGGGTATTATCAAGTAATGGCAGGTCCCTAAGTTCAAGACCTGTATAGTTGAAGTCTTCTCCGACAGAAAGCTCGAGTGCTTCAACCTTACCATCCATTATTCTATAAAGCGCCTCAACCTCACTTCCGATGGAGTTCTGCATAGAACGTACATATCTGGCTATGTAATCAGATGTGATTTCCTTGGTACTGATCTTGTTACCCACCGGCAGTTCATTAACTATATCTTCATAAGAATTTCTGTGTACCTTTGTAATAACCTTGATATTAGAATCAAGCTTATTCAGATAAAGCGACAGAAGTATATTTGCCTCATCCGAATGCATAAGAGCACAAACGGCGTCCATCTCATCTACTGACTCCTGAATAAGAAGTCTCTTGTCAGTCGCATCACCGCATATGATCATAGCCTTCGGCAGAATCTCTGCCAGCTCCTCGCATCTCTCAGGATTCTTTTCAATTATCTTGACCCTTATCCTGAGATCTAAAAGTTTTTTGGCGAGATAGTATCCTATGGTACCACCTCCGGCCAGCATAACATTTTTTATCTTCTTTGCTTTTATTCCTATGTTGTTAAGGAAATTATTTATCTCAACCATGGAAAGTCTTGCAGATATGGTATCTCCGGAATGAAGAACATATTCACCGTTCGGAATAACAACCTCACCGTTATGCTCTGCCACGCATACCAGTGCACCCGCGCCGACTTTTCCATACATATTTTTCATCTTAAGTCCATCGAGAACCGAACCTTCGGGAATTTTTATTCCCACGAGGCTCACCTTACCCTTGGCAAATGTATCTACCTCCAGGGCTGATGGAATCTGGATAAGTCTCACTATTTCCTCTGCCGCAACCATCTCAGGATTTATGGACATAGAAAGTCCGAGCTCATCCTTCAGATACTGTATCTCATCCGTATACTGTGGACTTCTTATTCTCGCTATTGTATGACATTTACCGGTCTTTCTTGCTATCAGACAAGCAAGCATATTTTTTTCGTCATCATCGGTAACTGCTATCAGTAGATCAGCATTCTTGATTCCGGCATCCATCTGTGTGGCTATACTCGTACAATCTCCCTGATAACCCATAACATCTATAAAGCTTGTAACCGATGTCAGAGCCTCATAGCTCTTATCCATAACTGTCACTTCATGTCCTGCTGTCGTCAGTCTGTCTGCCAGCGATCTGCCAACCTTACCACAGCCGGCGATAATTATATTCATCACTTTCTCCTTTTTAAGTCAACGAGCAAGTTGTCGGCTCCTTTTGACTTATTTATCTCATAGAGTCATATAAATGTTTCAGATAGATTCTCTGATACTCATCGTATTCAGCCAAGCCTCTGAACGCCTCCTCTACTGTATAACCATCATCAATGAGTCGCTGAACAAGGTCAGTATACTCTTGTGAAACATCATTTTCAACACTTTTCCCAGCCATAAACTCCATAGGAACCAGAATAACCCTGCCGGATTCTATCTGATTCTGCTTTAATTCCTTTATTACCTTATAGAGCCTTCTCTCTCCACGAAGCGAAGCAACATAACCCTTGTCAATATACTTTTTTAGCGATTTTTCAAAGCCGGCGAGCTCCTCAGCTCCATCCGTCTTATGTCCCGTCGTAACCAGGATCAAAACATCATCGCCCAACAACTCGGAAAATGCACCATGTGTTGCACGCGCAACAAGCTCATAATCCTTCTCTGAATAAAGCAGTGGAGCTGAAATAGAGACATTACTGAAAAGCGCCGCAAGCCCTACAGTCTCCTCCTTAAGCCTTCTGTAATCAGTTCCGTCATGTATATCTGTTGAAATGATTGCCAGGTCTGTCACTCCCATCTCCTTCATATTGAGAATAGCAGCCTTGAGATTCCTGACCTTTTCCCCGGTCTGTTCTCTGAGGCGCTGTCTGACTTCCTGATCTGTATATGCATAAGTAACTATAGCATCCTCAAATCTGTCGCTTACTGAAAGCGCAAATTCTGTTATAGTTTTATCCTTAATTTCGTTATTCAGTGTTCCGTGATTAACGATCAAAAACCCCTGTCTCATACATTCACACCTCGTGCTTTATACATTTATACTATTTCACCCATTTTCCTGTTGCGTCTAAACGATAGCCATTTATAGTTTCCGAGCAGGCCATGGCACCACTTGTTTTCATATAATACCAGTCATTTCCGGACTGAATCCATCCAGTCATCATGGCTCCATCTGAATTCATAAAATACCAGGTGCTTCCATCCTGAAGCCATCCTGTATGCATAGCCCCGTCCGGTCGCATATAATACCATATTCCTTTTATCTGCTTCCATCCCGTGACCATGGCACCACTTGGATCCAGATAATACCAGATACCACCCTGCTGCTGCCAGCCGGTCATCATATAACCATCTTTATTGAAATAGTACCACACACCCTTGATTTCTTCCCACTTAGATGCAGGGTATGTTCCGTCACTGTACTCAAACCACCAGCCCGTGGCATTACTCTTCCATTTTCCTTTCGTCTCTCCAAAGAGGTCGGCAAGCACCTCCTCCGCAGTCATATCCTGATATCCATCCGGATCAGTTAGTCCTGACACAGCATTCCATCTGAACTGATAATAACCAGATAGATAGCTCATGCCCTTACTTATATTTGGAAATCTTGAATACCATGAGCTGTAGTAGGTGCTCATATACTGCTTTGCCAGACTTACAGCTTCAGAATTTGTCCTTCCGGACGGAGTAGGCGTTCCGTTTATCTGCACTCCCGGAGGACTACTGTGAAGTATTACCACGCTTCCGTCGCTGCAGCTTCCGAGAACAATCCACATATGGCTTGAGCTGGTCATTATATCACCCGGCTTATATGTCTTCACGGACGAAGGAGCCGTCATAGTTCCGTAGCCCTTTGACTCAAGTCCGAAGAATACTTTGTTATTATAATCAACGTATCCGGGATTTCCATCCTCAGTCTCAAGAGTATTGTATAGAACCCAGCCCAGATATCCACTGCAGTCCAGACCGTTATGGATAACGCTGACATCCTTCTTGTAATCATAATCCTTGTAATTATAGGATGAGTTCTGCTTTGCCGCAAACTCAGCCCACTTAGGTGAAAGTCCTATAGTCCTTCCCTCATCTCCGGCACCTGTGTCCTCTTCATTCCAGCCACCACCGTAGATATACATAGTAGTACCAAGCGGCTTTAAACCGGTCTTCAGAAAACCTTTTATGGTAGTTGCCTCAGTTTTTGCATCCGTTTTCTCCGCATCTGCCACTATATATTCATCATCATTTTCAGCCGCATAAGCCTCAGTACTGCCCGGCTTTACAGCACAGACAGAAAAAGCAAATGCTGCTCCAAGCATAAGAGCAGTAATCCTTCTAGATATACCTCTGCGGTTTCTTTCCTTAACTCTTTTGTTATTAATCAATCTTCTCAACTATCTCTCCTCCAGTTTTATATATGCTGTTTCCAGGTACATATCCTCTGACAGGCGAAAGAGGATAGATATTTGTATGTCTACCTATTACGCTTCCGGGATTCATAACACTGTTACATCCAACCTCAACGAAGTCTCCCAGCATAGCTCCGAACTTCTTAAGACCTGTTTCGATATTTATATCACTGTAATCTCCATAGCCCTTTACAACCACAAGAGTCTTGTCTGATTTTACATTTGAAGTTATGGATCCCGCACCCATATGTGACCTGAAGCCCAGTACGGAATCACCGACATAGTTATAATGAGGAACCTGCACATTATCAAATATAATCACATTCTTAAGCTCTGTTGAATTACCTACAACACAACTCTCACCCACAAGAGCCGAACCTCTTATAAATGCACACTGACGAACCTCAGTATCAGCCCCGATGATGCAGGGGCCTGCTATATAAGCACTGTCAAAAACATTTGCAGTCTTATGAATCCATATATCGTCGCCTCTCTTATCATACTGCTGAGAAAGCTCTGGATCTGCGTCAATCCTGCTTCCTAGTTCAAGTATGAACTCCTTAATCTTCGGAAGCGCTTCCCATGGATATGTAACACTCTCAAGGAGCTCACGTGCCTGTGTATGCGTCAGGTCGTACATATTTTCGATTTTTAACAGATCACTATTCATATTTAATTACCTCCGATAGTCTCTATTTTTTCTTACCTTTAACATAGTAAGGTTTTGTTTTATCAAATATCAGATGCATCTGATTCTGGTTTCTTACATTTTTAACTGCATCTGTATATTTCACAACATAATCTGAAAGCTTGCTCATATACTCTATTTCGCTGATTGTTCCTTCTGCAACTCCCGTAAGTCCCTTCTCCCAGCTGGCAGTCAGGTCTGCCCTCAGAAGTCCGTTTATGGAATAAAGCACTACATCATATATAATTTCCCCAAGAAACTCCGGTGTAAGCACCTGAGTTTTTTTATTCAGCTTTATGTACTTGTTCGTTACAAGCTTAGTAATTATCGAATCTCTGGTCGCAGAGGTGCCGATTCCGCTTCCCTTTATCTGTTCACGAAGCTCCTCATCCTCTATCAGCTGACCGGCATTCTCCATGGCAAGTATCATGGAACCTGAAGTATATCTCTTCGGAGGATTGGTCTTACCCTCCTTTATTTCAAAACCATTACAGGAAAGAACGTCTCCCTTTCTCAGCTTTGAAACATACGCGATAACATCTTCACTTGCAACCTGTTCTCCCTCTAAATCCTGTCCGCTTCCATCTGCTGTGTCCGACTTCTTACCCGCTCCATCATCAACAGTCTCTTCCTTATCAACAGCCTTCTTCTTCCCGAAGTTCGGATCTGCAACCTGCAGATATCCCGGTTTTATCAGAAGCTTAAATGCAGCGCTCAGCTCCTCAGTTTTTCTTTCAAGTGTTATGTTTATCTTCTGATACTGAGCCGGAGGATAAAAGATGGAAACAAATCTCCTCGCGATCACCTCATAAACGGAAGCCTGGATTGATGTAAGCTTACCAAGCTGTCCCAACCCCTGTCCGGTCGGTATTATAGCATAGTGATCGGTTATCAGCTTATCGTTAACATACTTAGACTTTGCTATTCCCTTATAGCCTTCCTGATTTATTATATTCTGAGCAAAGGGAGCAACCTTCTGATAATTGCAAAGTCCTCTCAGATTCTTATCAATCTCTTTTGCAATCGCAGTAGAAAGCACTCTGGCATCTGTTCTCGGATAAGTAACAAGCTTTTTCTCGTAAAGCTCCTGAACTATATTCAAAGTTTCTGTAGGACTTATCTTGAACATCCTTGAGCAGTCATTCTGAAGCTCCGCCAGATTGTAGAGCATCGGAGGATTCTTTTTCTCCGTCTTCTTAGTCATGCTCTTTATTTTCATCTCAACAGGAGTCGGATCCGACAGATACTGTATCAGCTCCTCTGCATCTGTCTTCTCTTTAAAGCCATTTTCCTTATAGAGCTTCGGGCTTCCTTCATACTTGCTGCCCTTCACCGCCTTCCACTCAGCATTAAAGAGAGTTGTTCCATCCGCCTCATCCTTTTTCTTTCCGATAAGACCTACAACTCTGTAAAATGGAGTCGATACAAATTCACGTATCTCCCGTTCTCTTTTAACTATCATCCCGAGCACACAGGTCATAACACGACCTACGGCTATCACACATTTATCTGTCCCAAGATACTGCTTGATTGGATAGGAATATTTAAGAGTAAGTGCTCTTGAGAAGTTTATTCCCATGAGATAATCTTCCTTCGCACGCAGATATGCCGAACATCCGAGATTATCATACTCCGAAAGAGGCTTTGCTTCATTTATTCCTCTCAGAATCTCTTCCTCAGTCTGCGAATCAATCCAAACTCTTCTTCTGTCCTTTGATGCAGGGACATTTGCCTGCATATCAACCAACCTGTAGATATACTCTCCCTCTCGTCCCGAGTCAGTACAGACATATATCGTTTCAACATCTTCTCGGTTCAGAAGCCCCTTCACGACATTAAACTGCTTGCTCACGGCAGGAATAACCTCATATTTATACTTTTCAGGAATAAAAGGTATCGTATCCATACTCCATCTCTTGAGATTCGGGTCATAAGCATCAGGATAACTCATTCCCACCAGATGACCAACGCACCATGTCACTATGTAATTGTCATCCTCTATATATCCATCCTTACGACTGCCCTTAACCTTAAGTGCTTCAGCAAACTGCTGTGCAACGGATGGCTTCTCTGCTATGAAGAGTTTCTTACCCATATGTTACCAGTCCTTTATTTCTTTTCACGTTATGTCTCACATAAGTGAATATGACCTAACCCATCTATTATACCAAAAAATGCCACCTAATTGAACCTAAAAAACAAGAGCAGAAAAAAAAGCTACCAGCAACGAATTGCTGATAGCTTTTATCTCATTTAGTAATAAATATTAGAACTTACCTGCCTTTGCAGCCTCTTCAATTGAAACAGCTGTTGAAACAGTCATTCCAACCATAGGGTTGTTACCTGCACCGATAAGTCCCATCATCTCTACGTGAGCAGGAACTGATGAAGAACCGGCGAACTGTGCATCACTGTGCATACGTCCCATAGTATCTGTCATACCATATGAAGCAGGGCCTGCAGCCATGTTATCTGGATGAAGTGTTCTACCTGTACCACCACCTGATGCTACTGAGAAGTACTTCTTACCAGC
>DGHK01000021.1 GCA_002392655.1 Lachnospiraceae bacterium UBA3850
TGTCATCATTATATGTGGATAGTGATGGTAATTCCTGTGATTATCCGAAGTTTTACAAACAGGCATTAGACAGACTGGCAAGAGAGCAGAGAAAACTCTCAAAAATGGAAAAGGGTTCAAACAACTATTACAAACAAAGAAAAAAGGTAGCCAGACTACATAAACATATATCTAATCAGAGAAAAGATTTTCTACATAAGCAATCAACCGAGATAGCCAATCGAGTTGATACTGTATGTATAGAAAATCTTGATATGAAAAAGATGTCACAAGAGTATAATTTTGGAAAGACTATATCTGACAATGGATGGGGACTGTTTACGAACTATCTCGAGTATAAACTGCGAGATAGAGGCAAACACTATGTAAAGATAGATAAATTCTATCCTTCAAGTCAGATATGTCATTGTTGTGGCTTCAAGAATGAAGAAATAAAGGATTTTGCAATAAGAAAATGGACATGTCCAAAGTGTAAAAATGAACATGACCGTGACGTAAATGCTGCAATAAATATACGAAATGAAGGAATCAAATACTTAAGCATTTAAGTATAGATAGAACCGTCGGGCAGACGGGGATAGCTCGTGTATGCTGTGATCGTTAGATCGCTCGAACGAGAAGCCCCCACTTCTTAGCGAAGCGAAAGTGGTGGGAGTATGTCACTTAGGTACATTTTGCATAGTAGCACATTTTAATCGGATGTTATGTACTTATTATTATTCGGGAAGAAATATATCGAATACCTACTGCTATCGTTTGATCCGCTGACATCATATGTAGATATAATTGTGTCGCTAAAGTCTGGGTAGTATTGACTATAAACTTCATTATTATTAACTTTTTTCCAGTTTTTTAAAACCTCTGTTGGGGTTTTATTGTTTTTAACGAGGTAATTATACTCCATAACGGAGGCTGCGAATTTTTCGTTTCCTTTTACGTAATAATAAATGATATGTGTATTTTTGTCCTTGACTATATGGTTGTATGCGCCTTTTAATCCTCCAACTACAACGCCTTCTTCTGCATATTCAATTATGCCGTCGATACCTTTTTTAAATTTTCCTTTGATGCCTTCTCCCTCGCTTAAAGCATCAACAGCGATATCAGTTGCGTTTTCTTTTACATTTCCTGCGCCTTCCTTTGTGGCACCGTCAAATACATCCTTAATGAATGGAACAAAGCCGCTGTTTTTTTTATCCTTTATCGCTATGGAAACGAGTATGCAGTCACCTTCTTCGGATACGGTAGGAGAATACCCGTTAGCTTTGAGATACTTCACCAGATCGTCCTTGGCGAGGAAAGTGGCTTCAGATAGATTGCTTGCGGATGATGTATCGACAATGGGAGTATTTATTGTGTATGAGCGAGATTCTGAAGATACATGGTTCTTGTCAGTTGCAACAGCCCTGATCTCAAAGGGCAACTTGTATTTGTTGCCAACTTTTTCGAAAAAGCTTCTATGAATAAAAAACCTGTTAGAAGGGGGATTGTATGTTTTATTACCAATTTTAACTTCATACTTTCCGGCGTAGCTTACTTTGTCCCAAGTGAGACACAGGTATTCGCCACTCCAATAAACACTTAGATTTGTCGGATTCTGCAGCTTCTTTGTTGCCGCATATGCGTCAACATTTACAGATGCAAGAACTAATATTACTGATAAAAGTATAGTCAGTATTTTCTTCATTTTTTTCACCCCTCATTTGTTTTTTGCCACATAGTGATATTTTACAGCTTTTGTAATTTAAATACAATGGATTGTTTTGGCATAAATGGTGAAGTGATTGATGGTACCTGGCACCTTTTTGCGAAAAGGTACCGTGTACCAAAACGGCAAAAGGTACCGTGTACCTATATGTTACCAAGGTTTCCATTCACTATGGGACGGGCTGTCGTAGCAGTAGTAGATGGTTTTTTGATCTACACTAATAGTCACGGAAACATTTCGACATAGTCCTTGATGTATGATTTCGATTTCATTAACAGGTGTATATGGATCGTCCCAGAAAACTCCACTGTATGGGAAGTCTGTTCCCCAAACTATATCCAGACTGTATGCGAACATCACATAATCTCCGGAGATCCAAAATTCATCTACGCCCATTGCTTCGTTTGTGTGTCCATCTAATAGTTCCCAATTGCCCAATATATAGGTTCCATCTGGATTTATACCGGTTATTTTTCTTCCATAAAAATTGGAAATCTTCGCTAGATATGCTCCACCGTGATAGATATCAACCTTGATCTGTTTGGTTTTTATATTTTCTATCATCGTAGCCTCTGTTTTAAATGGAGGGATTAACGATGCTTTCATATTTGCTTCTTCAGCTTTCTCTGCTAGCTCGGCGTTATTGGCCGGTTTTACTGCATCATTTCTAGCTGCCAGCACAGCTGGTGCTTTCTGAAAAGCTACTAACGAAAGGGCAAAAACAGTGGTTAGAGTTACTGCTATAGTTTTTTTATAAATACTAGTTTTTTTCATGGTTTTGTCCTCCTTTACATTCTCTATTTATGTTTGCATTTTACTAAAAATATAGTCACATCTATGACAAACTCTATGCTAATTGAATCAAAAATAATTGGACACATCTGTGACGGATTTCTTTTATTCGCATATATGAATTCTATCGAAAAAGTAAATTTTGTTATTGATATATTTTTGCTTAAGTGATATTCTTTTTTCAGATGGTACCTGGCACCTTTTCGCCAAAAGGTACCGTGTACCAAAACGGCAAAAGGTACCGTGTACCTAGGAAAGGAGGTTGATAACTATGACAATAAGTGAACGTATATTTTTAAAGCTGGAAGAACTAAATATGTCGCAGAAAGTATTTTCGGAAAAGACAGGTATTTCGCAGAGCACAATAAGTGAGTGGAAGTCTAAGAAGACGAATCCGTCAGCGGATAAGATCATGATCATCTGCAAGGTTCTGAGTGTCAGTCCTGAGTGGCTGCTTTCCGGGATTGAGAAGGAAGGGAAGCGAGGAAATAAGCCTAGTTTTATTGTTGTCGATAAAAAAACAGAGACTGGTGAAATGCTGACTACATTCAATGGACTGTCAAGGGATAAGAGAGAGCGTCTTCTTGGTTATATGTACGCGTTAATGGAAGCTCAGAAAAAGAGTGAAAAGAGTGAAAAGCATAAGGATGACAAAAAGTAGGGGAGGGCATTTTTATACAATTAAAATTCGCATATATGAAAATATTCAGAAAGGAGATACATGTCTAGGAGGAGAAGGGTTTGGTATCCCGGAGCCTTTTACCACGTTATGAGTAGAGGGAACGGGAGAAATGTTATTTTTAATGAAAGAGGTGATTTTCATCGTTTTCTTGATATTATGAAGGAGGAAAAGGAAAAGCATCCATTTACGATGCATGCTATGTGTTTGATGTCAAATCATTTTCATTTTTTGATTGAGTGTCATGATACAGAATTATCTGTGATTATGCGGAAGATTCTTGTAACATATGCAAAGGATTATAATTTCAGATATGAGCATACGGGACATGTGTTTGAGAACAGATATAAGGCATATCTGATAGATGATGATAGTTATTTTCTTGAGGTGAGCAGGTATATACATTTGAATCCAGTTAATGCATATATGGTTGCCAAGCCTCTCGATTATGACTACAGCAGCTATCATTGCTATTGTGATAATATTCCGGTCAGCGCTGATCAAAGGGCACGGAAGTTAATTTCTGATATGGTTACAACTGATCGAGTGCTTGGATATTTCAGGAATAAGTCAAAAGAAAAATATCGCTACTTTGTAGAAGATATGCCTTTACATGAAAAATACGAACAACAGATACAGAAGGATATAAAGGAAGATGATATGTGATAGGTACCGTGTACCAAAACGCAAAATGGTGCCAGGTACCTTTTTGGGAAAAGGTACCGTGTACCTTGTTCTAATATGTCAGTTTATGGTATTATTTTAGCGTATTTCTTGATGGTTTAGAGTAGGTACCGTGTACCAAAACGTTAAAAGGTACCGTGTACCTAAGGTGGGATGATGAATACTAAATTAAAAGCCTTTATTTTCGGAGCGTTGAGTGCGTTAGCAGTATGGGCAGTTCTAACGGTTGCTGACTCAATTGATGAATATGTTATTAATACTGGAACAATGCTGGGGGCGATTGTGTATTTTACAATGCCCATAGCTATGGTTGTTATTTATATTAAGCATTGTATTATATGTGATCCGCCTGGTAAGCAACTGATTCTTTGGTTTGCAGGATATTACATTTTATATATTCCTATATGGATGATTATATATAATAGCGTAAATCATCGCGATTTCTTTATTACTCAGAAAACTAGGGGCTCTTTTTTAGATTTTAATGGAATAGAGTATATGATGTACGGGATCAGTACACTCATCATGTTTACTTTGTTCTGCTTAATATTCCACGTAATTAAAAGGTACCGTGTACCAAAACGCTAAAAGGTACCGTGTACCAAAACGGCAAAAGGTACCGTGTACCTTTGTGACGACTATGTGACGATTGAATTGATATCCTTTGGTTATTAAATATAAATTATATGAATAACTCTAGGAGGATTTTTTCAATGACTAAATTTACTACTTCTATTATAATTGTTGCAATGTTATGTACATTGGTGGGCTGTGGCTCTGATAAGAAGGATGGGGCTACAACTGCGTCTACAACTGAGGTTACAACCGAGGCAGTATCTGAGGCTGTTAAAGAGACTGAAACTGAGGTTGAAAAGGCACTGCTGAGGATGCATCTATGAATGATTCAACAAAAAAAGCTGAAGGCACCATTGATTATATGGCGCTTGTTAACAAATTGAATGAGCTGCCTGAGGGCTGGGAGGAAGCTCTTGAGACTGTAAAAATCACAAATTCTGTTGGTGATGAAGTTGAGGTTGAGAAGAAGGCATATGATGCTTATCTCAAGCTGAAGGAAGATCTCGAGAAGAATGATGGGATATATCTGGAGCTTGATTCTGCCAGACGAAGTGTTGAGGCACAGCAGAAGATAATGGATGATTTTACTGAGAAGTATGGTGCTGACTATGCAGCCAAGACCGTTGCAACGCCTGGCTTTTCTGAACACCACACAGGACTTGCACTCGATTTGTATTTTATCCTTGATGGTAAGGAAGTGTACTATAATGAGGATCTTGTTCAGCATCCAGATGTTTGGAAGAAAATCCATGCTAAGCTTGCTGATTATGGCTTCATTCTTCGTTATCTCGAAGGAAGAGAGTACATCACGGGCTATTGTTACGAGCCATGGCACATTCGTTATATAGATGATGTTGACATTGCAAAAGAAATAATGACAAAGGATATTACATTTGAAGAGTACCTAGGTCAGGCTAAGCAGACCGATGTTAAGATAGACCTCGGCAAGTCTGAGAAGTATACTGAAGAACAGTTGAATGAGGCTGTTATTCAGCTTAAATGTAAGTTTGCAACATTTGCCGGAGCTGAGCTTGAAAGCATCCGCTATGCCGGTGATGACCAGATAAACGAGGACGGAGAAATCCTCTTCCTGATGGATTTCCGAGGTGGTGATGCGGGCGACACGGGTGACACGGTCATTGAGCCGGGCAAGGAAAATAAGGATTACCAATGGTGGCTTAAAATGAATGATGATGGTGGCTGGGAGATAACGAACTTCGGCTACTAATAAAAATATAAGATGAAAATAATGGTACCTGGCACCTTTTCTCAAAAAGGTACCGTGTACCAAAACGGCAAAAGGTACCGTGTACCAAAACGGCAAAAGGTACCGTGTACCAAAACGGCAAAAGGTACCGTGTACCAAAACGGCAAAAGGTACCGTGTACCAAGAAAGGATGGGTTATGAGAAAGAGTATTTTAAGCAAATTGGCAGCAACTGTGCTTGCCGGTTTTCTTGCGGTCGGAGCTTTTCCGTCTGCCGGCAGCGAGGTTTATGCCGGTAGCGAGGGCGGCGGAAGTATTGTGCTCAAAGCAAGTGAGTTAAATAAACAGATAAAGAATGAAGGCGGAACTTATATTGATTCCGAAGGACATTTAAATCTTCAAAAAGGGATGTTTGATTCTGTTGAGTTAGTTCTGGATGAGGACCTTCATCTTGACGAATCGATAATCTTTGCTGATGTCACGCTAAGCGGTAATTATTCGCTTTATATGGACCGCGGTTTTAAAAACTGTGATCTGACTATAGAGGGTGATTTTACTATAAAGCAGGATGCTGAGTTAGTTATTGACAGCGATGATTGTGATATAAATGTTTATAAATATAATTCAGCGGGCGGAAATCTCAATGTATATGGATATATCTCTTTTTGCTGGGGCAACGATATATATGCAGCTCATAATATAAATGTTTATAGCGGGCGTATCGCTACTGAAATGAGTTCAGATACAAAAACTGAAGATAAGAGAAATAAGAGTTATATTCTTAACTCTGAGTATGACATTAATATCAGTGGTGGTTGCTTTGAATGTAAAGATAAGGTGAACAGCTTTTTGTCAGCATTAAATAATATCAAAATATCAGGTGGAGAGTTTGATGTGAAGTCAAGCAATTCAGCCATTTATGCTGATAATGATTTGTCTATAACTGGTGGAAAACTTAATGTTGAATCAGAAACTGAAAATGCAATAATTACTCCGTCGCTTTCTATATCAGACTATGCAAATGTAACTGCTAATTCTAATTATTTTACAGTCAGTTGTAATAAATTTGCTTTTGATGGCGGATATTTTGAAACAAATTATCTCGGTGATGGTAATTATCCTCCAATAAACGTTGGTTCTGACGATATCAAGATAGGCGATGATTGTCAGATATCTCAGCCTGAAAATGGAATGGTGAAACTAGGTGAGGGCTATTATTCTATCTTTGATGAAGATGGTAATATTCCTCGGCGGGTAATTCTTGAGGAAAAGTCCCCTGAGGGTGTGACTCCTCCGGAGCCGATAACTGGTCTTGTATATAATGGCAAGGAGCAGGAGCTTATTAAGCCGGGAATGGCCGGAGACACACCGCTCGAGTATCAGGTAAAAACAGTATTTGATGGTTACAAATATCCTTGGACTGATAAGATACCAACTGCTCTCGATGCGCTTGATTATGAGGTCAGCTACAGAGCTAAAGGAAAATCAAAGGTCCTCGGTAAGTTCGATGTAAGAATCGAGTGTAAGGATGTTACTGTTACAGCAGATGATATAGAGTCATACGTAGGTGAAGATTTAAAGGAGCTTACCTATAAGATAGAGGGGCTGGCAGAGGGTGATACAGAAGAGGATCTCGGTCTGGTTGAGCCTTCGTGCGAAGCAGATAAGTATAAGGCCGGAACCTATCCTATCATTATAAGAATGAATGATACCTATGTCAGCTACAGAGTTACAGAGGTAAATGGAACCTATACGGTTAAGAATAAATCTTACACAGTTGATTTTGACACTGACGGTGGAAGCAAGATAGATCCTGTCATAGTGGAGATGGGAGAGAAGCTCGCAAAACCGGCTGATCCGGTTAAGGATGGTTTTGCATTTGACGGCTGGTACTATAAAGACAGAGCTTATGATTTCAGTCAGCCTGTTATAACAAGCTTTACACTTACTGCAAAGTGGAAGAAGAACGAGACCCCAGATGATCCAAAGGATGATCCGGATGATAAGAAATATTCCAATGAATGGGTAGATGGCAAGTGGTACGATGCAGATGGCAAATGTACCTACGACGGAATTCTTTCATGGAAGCAAAATGCTACCGGCTGGTGGGTTGAGGATTCAAAGGGCTGGTACCCTGTTAGCCAGTGGCAGAAGATAGACGGCAAATGGTATTACTTCACAGCCGATGGCTACATGGATTACAGTGAATACAGAGATGGCTACTGGCTCGGCGCTGATGGCGCATGGGATGAGAAGTACTCAGGCGGTCATTGGATGAATGACTCTACAGGCTGGTGGTACGAAGATGCGTCAGGCTGGTATCCACAGAATCAGTGGGTATGGATCGACGAATCCTGCTACTACTTTGGTGCTGACGGATATATGCTCACAAATCAGTATGTTGACGGCTGCTGGGTAGGAGAGGACGGAGCCTGGGTTAAGTAACGAAGTATTCGTTTCTGTTATACCCCGTGGTTGTCAGGTATGAGCTTTCCTCTATCGATGTAGCGAGCCTCGTCAGGTAGTACTGGCGGAAGGAGGACAGCACGGAATTACTGTCAACTATATTGTCTATATTACCGGTGTCACGGATTTATTATCCTGACGCCGGTTTCTTCTGTTATAAGGGTACATTCTGCATTTCAGCTTTCTCAGATACATTTTCTGCTTTATCAGCATGAGTGAATCCTGTAGTAGCTTCGGAGATAGCCCTGCATCGTTGCTGATGATGAGGCGGTTTTTTGATTCTGTTTGATTTTTCATATGAATATAATTATAATTTTACTATTATGAAGGTACCTGGCACCTTTTTGCAAAAAGGTACCGTGTACCAAAACGGCAAAAGGTACCGTGTACCTAAAAAAAGGAGACGAAAAATGGGAAAAGTATATTTACTGGATTGTACGCTCCGCGACGGAGGATATATCAATGACTGGAATTTTGGTGAGGAGACCATCAAGGGCTTCGGAAAGAAGATAGCACTGACCGGTATTGAGTTTTATGAGGTTGGTTTCATCAAAGGTGATATTTATGATCCGAATAAGTCTGTATTCCCTGATATTCAGTCTATCGGTCCTATGATATGTCCGAAATCGCCTAATATGAAGTACGTTGGAATGCTCGATATGAGCGCTCCGATTCCGCTTGACAGAATAGTTCCCTGTGATGGAACTTCGATTGACGGAATCCGCGTGATTTTCAAGAAGAATAAGGTCGATGAGGCTTATGAATACTGCAAGAAAATTCAGGAGCTGGGTTATTTTGTTTCCGCAAATATAGTCGGCACGGATCTCTACTCCGATGCTGAGTTCATAGAGGTTATCGATAAATTCAATCAGCTGCATCCATATGCAGTGTCGATTGTGGATACATTCGGTCTTATCAAGAGGAAGCAGTTCCTCAGACTCGCATATCTGGCTGACAACAATCTGGCAGAGGGTATCGTGCTTGCATATCATGCGCACAACAATCTGCAGCAGGCTTATGGAAATGCGGAAGCGCTCGTTGAGATGAATCTGAACAGGGATATCCTGATCGATGCTTGTGTTTTCGGAATGGGCCGCGGTGCGGGCAATCTGAACCTTGAGCTTTTTGCCGAGTATATGAATGAAAACTTCGGTACTCACTACAAGATTGAACCGATGCTTGAAATCATGGACGAGTACCTGAATGATATCTACAAAACCAAGTTCTGGGGCTATTCGGTACCGCTTTATCTGTCGGCCACCACGGGCAGCCACCCGAACTACGCCATCTATCTGGCAGAGAAAAATTCACTTACAGTCAAGTCCTTTAATGAACTGCTTCAGAGCATTCCGCCTGAGGACAAGGTCAGCTTCTCCAAGGACAAGGCGGAGCAGTATTACCGCTCATATCAGGAGAATTACATAGATGATAAGGAAATGTTAGACAGGCTGAGAGATGAGATTGGGGATAAGCCGGTTGTGATTCTGGCACCGGGCAAGACCCTCAGCACTCACAGCGAAGCAGTCAGAGCTGTTACCAAGGACAGCGTGGTGATCGCCGCCAATTTCCTCGCAACCGAGTTCGAGCCGAATTACATTTTCAGCAGCAATATGCGTAGATTTGTGAAGATACAGGGTAAGACTTCAGCCAAATGTATAATAACCTCAAACATGAAAGAAGCCACCCAGCGCGACTTCGTTGTGAACTTCTCCAGCTATGCGTCAAAGAATGCGGATATCATCGATAATTCCGCACTTATGCTGCTCAAGCTCCTAAACGACGTGGGCGTAAAAGAAGTGAAGATTGCCGGAATGGACGGTTACTCCGAGGCTTCAGTTGTTTACTACGATAACGAGTTAAATTATGACTTCTCTAAGGAAGCCAAGAAACGTAATAAGCTCATTTCAGACGAACTTAGAGAAATCGGAAGACACATAAAACTCGAGTTTGTGACTCCGACTGAGTACCGACTTAGCTGATGGTACCTGGCACCTTTTCACAAAAAGGTACCGTGTACCAAAATGGCAAAAGGTACCGTGTACCAAAACGGCAAAAGGTACCGTGTACCATTTTCTTCAGGAGATTGTAAATGGGAAAAAATACTTCATTTAGGGTAATTAGAATTGTTAGTATCCTTCTTTTGATTGCGGCTGTTGTTCTGACGATGGCTTTGCTTGGAAAAAAGGATAAGAACAGCATTACGATTGGAACCGGCGGCACGAAGGGTATGTACTATAAGTACACGCAGGTGCTTGCGGATATCGAGAAGGGTAATCTGAATATAAGGATTAAGGAGACAGAGGGCTCGCAGGCGAATCTGAGGCTCATCCGCCAGAAATATCTGGATGTGGCGATCGTTCAGAATGATACGCTTTATGATGCTGCCAATGGATTTGATGAGTATATAGATAACAGTCTAGGCGACGAGCGAAGCTTCAGTGCGGTTTGTACGCTTTATACAGAGTCTGTAAATGTAATTGTCAGGAAGGATTCCGGAATAAGGAACATATCCGACCTGAAGGGCAAGACTGTTTCCGTCGGAAAAGAGGAATCCGGAGTCAAGCATAATGCGAAAGAGGTTCTGTCAGTTTACGGTATGACTTTGGAGGACATCAAGCCTGAGTATCTGAGCTACGAGGAATCGTCAGATGCATTGGTGGCTGGAAACATAGATGCTTTTTTCTGTAACTGCGGAAACCCAGCGGAGGTGCTTACTGATCTTGCGAATAAAGCTGATGTGGAATTTTTGTCCATCTCAGACGAAGATGTAAAAAGGCTTAAAACCATAAATCCGGCATATGTAAATGTAACTATACCCGCTGGTACCTATAAGGGACAAGACAGCGATGTAAAAACTGTAGGTATATATGCAGTACTTGTTGCCCAGAATGATCTGGATGAAGACACTGTTTACGAGCTGACAAAGGATATATATGAAAAATCAGATGAGATAAATCAGGCGCTTGGAACCGCCGGTGAGCTTAAGCCGAGCGAACAGCCTGACAGAATGGTGATCCCTTTCCATAAGGGTGCAGCCAGATATTACCGCGAATTGAACGTGTCGGTAGATGAAGATAAGGCAGATTAGGGGGAAGCCGGATGCTTATAAAACTAGACATGTATCAGACCCTCGGACTTGCAACGGTAGTTCTGCTTATCGGTGCATGGATGAAGAAAAAAATCAGAGTTCTTGAAAAATTCTGTATCCCCGCGCCGGTCGCCGGTGGTCTGTTTTACGCCATACTTATGTATGCGCTATACGAAAATAACATACTTGAATTTGAATATGATGAGACACTTAAAAATGTATGCATGGTCATATTCTTTACCTCAGTAGGATTTCAGGCAAATGTAAGAGTGCTCAAAAAGGGCGGAACGAGTATGATCATATTTCTCATACTTGTTATCTCGCTTGTATTTTCACAGAATGGTCTGTCAATACTGATTGCGAAGCTAATCGGAGTGGATCCGAAGGTCGGACTCTCCACAGGCTCGATTCCGATGATCGGTGGACACGGTACTGCAGGTGCCTTCGGTCCTATACTTGAAGACTTCGGACTGAAGGGAGCAACAACGCTTTGTACAGCCGCAGCCACCTATGGACTTGTGGCTGGCTCTCTGATGGGTGGCCCGATCGGACAGAGACTTATAAAGAAGTACAACCTGCTGGAAAAAGATGAAAACAGCGATGCAACTACGCTTCTTGAAGAAGAGAGGAAGCATCAGCACATGGCGTCGAATTATGCATCAGCTGCATACCAGATAGCAATTGCGATGGGTGCAGGAACTGTTATATCATGGCTTTTGTCACTTACCAAGATGACATTTCCTGTCTACATAGGCGCTATGATTGTGGCAGCTATCATGAGGAATATCGGAGAGTATACCAACAAGCTGACCATACATATAGGTGAGATCAACAGCCTTGGCGGTATCTGCCTCTCGCTGTTTTTGGGAATCGCCATGATAACTCTCAAGCTCTGGCAGCTTGCGGATCTGGCGTTGCCACTGATCATACTGCTGGCCGGTCAGACGGTGCTCATGTTTATATATGCATACTATCTGGTTTTCATCCTCATGGGCAGAGACTACGACGCAGCCGTGCTGTCAGCCGGTGTCTGCGGCTTCGGAATGGGAGCAACGCCAAATGCAATGGCCAACATGCAGGCTGTGACTGATAAATATCAGCCGTCAGTCAAGGCATACATCCTTGTTCCTATAATAGGAAGTATGTTCGCAGACTTCATAAACAGCCTCGCAATAACGATGTTTATCAACTTTATCTAGCATTTAAGAAAGGAAGTAATCATGGATAATCAGAATCTTCATATATCATTTAATTCGGAGAATCTCGCATTTCCCGAGGTGCTTGTGGAAAATGACCTTCAGCACGTGAGCTATACTCCTAAGGGAGTGTGCTCGACCAAGATAGATTTCGATCTTGACTCAGAGGGTAATCTTCACAACGTGAAGTTTGTTCGTGGCTGTAACGGAAATCTGAAAGCCATCGGAAAACTCGTTGAGGGGAAAAATGCAAAGGAAGTTGCGGACATACTTCGCGGCAATGACTGTAACGGAAGAGGTACTTCTTGTGCAGATCAGCTCTCGCGAGCAATCGACGAAGCTCTGTAAAAAATAAAAATGTATCGTCCTCGCTTATATTTAGCAAGATATGTTAAAAAGGACGCACGAATTGTTAAGTAATACATCTCACACAGTGATATTATAAATTGTGTGAGGTGTATTTTTTATGAAAATAGCACTTTTTATAGGAGACTCAATTCAGTCCTATGAGATGGAGATGATAAGTGAAGCCTGTAAAATTATGGGTGAGAGAGGTCACAGGCTTGACATTTTCGCAAACTGTTGTGTCCCGGCAGGCGATTATCTGCATATCGAAGGACTGAAGAAGGTATTCTATCTATCGGATTTGGAAAAATACGACGGCATCATCACAGCTGATGACACGCTGAATAATTTCGGGATGAACATGGATCTCCGCAGGCACCTGGATAAGCATGCCAAGTGTCCTGTTGTATGTCTGCGAAATTCTGCACCTAATTATATAAATGTAACGTTTGACGATCGTCATGAGATGTATAACATGACGAAGCATATCATAGAGGTTCATGGCTGCAGACATATCGGTTTTGTGACAGGCTCCTTCAAGCTGAACGATTCCATCTGTCGTCTGAATGGATTCAAGGATGCCATGGAAGAAGCCGGACTTCCGGTTGAAGAGAAACTTATATTTCACGGAAATTACTGGAATGATCAGGGTGATGAAACGGCTGAATTTTTCATGAATAGTGATGGCGGCCTTCCTGAGGCAATCATCTGTTCCAATGATTATATGGCTCTCGCACTTATCGATTCCCTCAAGAAGCTTGGAGTGAGGTGTCCGGAGGATATCATAGTGACCGGTCTTGATAACATACCTGAGGGAGAGGGAAACATCCCCGGCCTTACAACCATAGGTTTTGATATGCATGATATGGTTAAGGAAGCGGTCGATATACTTGAAGGGCTTAGTGCCGGCGATGAGACTTCGGTTCAGCTGAAAAGAAGACTTGCAGAAAATGATAACACTAAGCTGCTTCACGGAAGATGTATCTTCAGATCAAGCTGTGGCTGTCAGGATATAAACGATATTCTGATTAGAAATTACAAAATGATGCGTGATCTTATAGCAGATGACCGTGAAAATGCATTTACCTGTGTTAATATGAACATGGATCTGGGTGGAATCCTCGAGGTGGATGAGTGCCTTAGAACGAGCCTGCAGATACTAAGAGATTCCGGACTGTTTGAGCATATATATCTGGTATATAACGGAAGGCTTTATGGTGAGGCTTCTCCCGGCGAAAGCCTGATGATGTATAGCGATGCTGAAGATGACACAAGCTACGCTGTATCGAAGGAATATCCGATATCCAGAGCCAGAGATGGCGAGTTAGATGGAAGGTGCAATGCATTTCTTCCAATCAATTATCAGGATGAGCTATATGGTTATCTAGTTCTTCGCCTGTCAGATAATAGACAGAAATACTTCAATATAGTTCTGGCACAGCTTCTGATCATACTCGGAAATACACTGAAGAAGCTCGAGCTTCTTTCTGTGCAGGGTGAGCTTCAGGATCTGAAGACACTTTATCAGCAGGATCCGCTTACAGGATTATTTAACAGAAGAGGGCTTGAGAGAAATCTCAGGAGACTCTATGAATCTGATCTCAGAAATAAAAAAGTCGTCATATCAAGTATCGACATGGACGGCCTTAAGTATATAAATGACCATTTTGGTCATGGGGCAGGAGACGAAGCTTTAGTTGCAGTTTCTGACTGCCTCCTCGAGGTTCTCGACTCGGGCGAGTTTGCCGCAAGAATCGGCGGAGATGAATATGTCGCTGTAGTCGTTATGGACGCTAAGGAAGATATTACAAGCTTCCGTGAGAAACTATATCAATGTATTAATCGTAAAGCAGAGAGCTTTACTGATTATAAATTCTCGGTTAGTGTAGGCCTTGCAGAAGCCAAGACCTATCGTCATATTCCCGAAGCTATGAAGAAAGCCGACAAGGATATGTATCGCGAGAAAACCCTCCATCATAGGCAGCTAGAGGCGGACTTGTAAGTTAAAAAAGAACGGGGACGATTTTGTGAACTGACACAGAACCGTCCTCGTTCTTTTTTATTTCTTCATCTAAGCTTTCGCAACATCTGATTCGTAGCAAATATCAAAGCTTTCGCAGTCTTTAAGCAGTCACTGCAACTGCATCCCAGTATTTTGTGACATAAGGGATATTATCCTTCTTAATCCTGAGGCCACCTTCCTCAACTTCTTCCTTTGTGATCCCCATAACCTTTGCAACACGTATGTTCAGTACGACACTTTCCTTAAGAGCTTTGCTTAAGTAGAAGTCGCTCCCTTCAAACATAGATGTATCGATTGTAGGTTCTTTGATTTTTTTACTAGTACTCTTAACAATAATCGTATTTACTCCCATCTTTTTTCCCTCACTTAATTATATATTTGGTTTTTTGCAAAACCGGATTAGAATATCACAGTAGCTATAATCAGTCAAGCTGAAAATTCACCAATAATATGTATTGACATAGCATATTTCTTGTGATAATATCCTTTGGTTTTGCTTAAAAACATAGCTTTTATACAAGTACTTAATATAAGAAAACCGGTAATGTTTGTAGTTTTTGATTAATACTAGATGAAAGGTGACGGTGATCTCTATGCAGCTTAAAAGAGATGATAATGATCAAAATGATGTCCCTCAGAGCGGTGAAACAAGCTTTGAAGGCGAGTACTATAATAACAGACCGGATATGGGTGGTACTGTTGTAGGTAATCCTTACGGTGGACCACAGCCTGATCCGATTCCTGAAAGTCCTTATGGAGGACCAGGTGCAGGCCCGGGACAATTCGGAGGTCCTTCTGCTATGCTTGATCGTCCTGGTATGCCACAGTACAGCCAGGCGCCCGATACCGGAGTTGCAGTAAATAGAAATCGTATCAATCCCGTATTCATAATTATAGGGGTGCTTTTAGTTTGTTTCGTTGTTTTTCTCTTTATCTTTATGAGCGAAGATTATAAGCCTGGTAAAACTTCCGGTAACACCTATACAAATGAGTATTTTGGAATAAAGATACATTTTGATGCTGACTATATCGTTCAGGGACGTGTAGGTTCTGATAGATCAGAGATGCACAATCTTAAGTCTAGAAAAGTTCTTGTAACAGAAGTTACAGCAAAGGACTTCAACGAAGAAAACAGCTTAGCTTTCAGTGTGGATTATATGGGCGAGAGTCTGGAGAGTAAAGGAAAAACTGAAGAAGATGTAATCGATGAGATGAACGGAGAGTTCCTTATGGAGCTTCAGGATCCAACCTATGACTTTTCTCTTGAAAAGGAAACTCTTACAATAGGTGGCAAAGTGTGTTATGGTTATATGATAGATGCATCAGCAAATGGAGTGCATATGTACTGTGCACAGTTCTATATGTTTAAAGGAAAATATATGGCCGGCATAACTTCATTTAACACCAGCAAGCAGAAGGCCAGAGAGATGATAACCGAGCACGTGACCAAGTACGACGGTAAGTAATTTACGAAATAGTCAGTTAAGCTTGTGACACATATGTGACAGAATGTATGCTAATCTCTCTTTAGAAAAATCATAAAAGAAATAATGTTTATGAAAAGGAGATGTAAGAAAAATGAAAGAGATAAGTGAGAAGTCAGTAAGACTGAATATGAATGATCTCGATGGAGTAGCAGGCGGTAACTACAATGAGACTACTGAGATAATCAATGCTATTGATAATAACCCGAATCTTTCGAGTATATGGTACAAGGCACTTGATAACGTTCATGGTATAGAGGACGAGGACGTTGATGTTATAGCAGCGCAAAATGTTCTTGCCACCCTTGGAATAAAGGCCAATATGGATTTCAGAACCGCAAAGAACAACAACTACGGCGGTATGAGCCATGCTGAAGTTCTGAAGAGAATAAAGGGATATAAGAAATAGCCGCTTATTCTGAGCAGTGAATCTGAGCAGAGTACAGTGTAAAAAAATAAAAAAAGGTGCATTCTGATATGAAAATGTGTACAATAGTATGCGTATGAGAATGGCACCTTTTTTTGTGCCCAAAAATATCAGATGGAAGTAAACGGATATGGATTTTATACCATTATCGATTCCCTGTTTTGAGGGAAATGAAAAAAAGTACGTTGATGATGCGTTGGAGCAGGGCTGGGTCTCTACCGGCGGAGCATATATAACGAGGCTTGAAAAGGAGCTTTCGGAATATTTATGCGTCCCGAGTGTGGCTGCCTGCCAGAGCGGAACATCGGCGATTCATATGAGCCTTATTGAGTGCGGAGTGCGTCCCGGAGATACGGTGATCGTTCCGTCTCTTACATTTATAGCTGCAGTAAATCCCGTGAGCTATCAGTTCGCCAATCCTGTCTTTATGGATTGTGATGACAGCCTGTGTATGGATCCTGCTAAGCTTAGAGCCTTCTGCGAAGAGGAATGCGATTTTGATGAGGGTGTGCTTAAATATAATGGAAGTGCTGTTAAGGCGGTAGTTGTAGTTCATGTTTTCGGAAATATGGCTGATATGGAATCAATCATGGATACTGCAGAAGCCTATAATCTGAAGGTTATCGAGGATGCGACTGAAGCGCTTGGCACCAGGTACATAGAGGGCAGATATGCCGGACGATTCGCCGGAACCATAGGAGATTTCGGTTGCTACAGCTTTAATGGAAATAAAATAATCACGACAGGCGGCGGAGGTGCGGTAACATCCCGAGATCCTTCCGGAGCAGATCATATCAGATTTCTGTCCACCCAGGCGAAGACAGATCCGCTTTTCTATCTTCACGATGAGATAGGTTATAATTATAGGATGACTAATCTTCAGGCGGCACTTGGTGTAGCTCAGCTTGAAGAACTTGAGACATTTATAGAAAGAAAAGAAAGAAATTATAAGCTTTACAGTGAGCTCTTAAGTGGCTTTGAATATGGCTCGCTTCTCAGCTTTCGCGAGAATACGCGTTCAAACAGATGGCTCTATGGTTTGAAGCTTGATATGGATAAAATATCTAAATCGGTGAGAGATATAGTTCTTGCTCTTCAGGATAGGAAGATACAGACGAGACCTATATGGGGACTGATTAATGAACAGACACCGTATAGGAATTGCTATGTATATAAACCCGAAAAAGCAGAGTACTATGCTGAAAGGATTCTTAATATTCCTTCAGGAGTACAGCTTACCGGGGAAGAGATAAAATATGTAGTGAAAGCGCTGTCAGATGTACTGTCTGATAGTAAGTAAGGGGGAGTAGTATGAAGTGTCCTATATGTTATCAGGAGAATCCAAACGGAAGTATGTTCTGTCAGTTCTGCGGAGCAGATCTGTCACAGACTCAGGTAAGTCAGGAACCGTATAAACAGAATAACCAAGGAAGGCCTTATCAGCCGGGAAATCCGTACCAGCAGGGAAGCCCATATCAACAAGGAAATCCGTACCAGCAGGGATGGCCTTATCAGCCGGGAAATCCATATCCACCTCAGGGCTTTAATCCTCAGGGACAGCAGTTTGGACCTCAGGGACCTGAAGATATAAAGAGCGGTTCAAGTAAAACAGCAATTATTGTTGCTATAATTATAAGTGTGGTTGTTGCGTTAGGCGTAGCGGCTTTTTTGATATTCTTCGTATTTAATGATGACAAAAAAAGTGACAAGAAGGTTTCCAGAAATGATATAACTACTGAAGCTACGACAGAGGTTACTACAGAAGCTACGACAAGAGCAACAACGGAGGCAACTACAAGAGCAACAACGGAGGCAACCACGGAAGCTACCACGGAGGCTGAGACTCCTGAGGGTCCCTGGACTATATCAGAAATAGTTGTAAATGACAGCAAGGATGATTATACAACAGATTATTCAGATTTATATGATGTGAGCTCTGTATATTTTCATTGGAGTGTGTTGGATGGTCCGTCAAATGATTATCTGAAGTTTTATGTCGAGATAGATGACAGGGCAGTGGATAAGCCCGGACAGAATACCTATACATTTGACAATGATAATAAAATCGGAGACATAGTCTGGTATAATGAGTATAGCTATAATACTTCTACAAAGGCGGCTCAGAACTTCAAGAATGGTACCATAACCATAAAGGTATATAATGCATATACCATGGACTATCTGGGTGAGAAGACTGTACATATGCATAATTAACAGGAGCTTTGAGACATGAAAACAACTAATATGA
>DGHK01000036.1:0-79420 GCA_002392655.1 Lachnospiraceae bacterium UBA3850
CGAGCTCGCATTTCCTGCGAGCGAGGGGAACTGCGTCGTTGACAAATGTGCAAAAACCAGGCGCCGTCCGTTTTCCACATACTTTCCGAGTGTCACATGACGCAGATTTCACGAGCTCGCATTTCCCTGCGAGCGAGGGGAACTGCGTCGCTGACAAATGTGCAAAAACCAGGCGCCGTCCGTTTCTCACAAAGAATCCTGCGAGTCAATCTGCCTTCCCAGACTGATATCCAGATTTCCATTTCTAGTCCTTATCTCATCCAAAAACTCCTTTGTTGAGATACCCACCTTCAGCTCTACACTGAGTGTAAGCTTGTAAAGGCTTCCCATATTCGAGGTTTTTATTTCATCATATGTAAAACTCCTCAGGTACTTTTCAAACAGATCCTCGAACCTTCCTTCATAATCAAGATTCTCAGGTACAGTTATTCTTAAAGTTCTTTCGCCACTCTTATCCGCTCCGAAGTTTACAAGATTAAGAACAAGGCTGATTATTGTTACAAGAACTGTAAACAGAATCGCTATACCTATATATCCCATGCCTGTTGCAAGTCCAACAGCCATTGCAAGGAATATACTTGTTATCTCCTGGCCTCTTCCCGGCGCAGATCTGAATCTTACTAAACTAAAAGCTCCTGCCACTGCAACTCCGGTTCCAATATTTCCATTTACAAGAATTATTACAAGTTCAACGATAGAAGGAAGAAGCACCAGCGTAATCACGAGGCTTTTAGTATATCGGTTTTTAATCATATAGGTTCCGGCAATAATGAAACCACATATAATAGCAACTATGGTTGAAATTGCAAATTCACTTCCTGTAAATGCACCATTACTTATTATCGAAGAAAATATCTTATTAAACATACGCCACCGCTCCTTTCCTTATATCTCTATCAGCCGCAGCAATTTGCTGACATGCTTTAACTACCACTTCATTATTTTCCTTTATCATCTGTGTATATGCTTTTCCATACTTCGAGAATGAAACAGGAAAGATTCCAAGTTCACTCATTTTTTTTGACAGTTCCATCGGAAGAGCATTTGTAACCTTGATCTCCATCATATACTGTCCTGGCTTCGTTATCTGCCTGCCTCTACTTTGTGGAAGCAGCACACCCTTTCTGTTCACCCATCTCAGATCCAGACATCTGTTGTTCCATTCGATATTTGTATCAAATGTAACTCTGAAGCTTTCATCCTCTATCCCCGCCATCGCTATACGGTCGTAACAAATAGTCATAGCAGGAATCAGATTCTTATACCCCTTCACAAAGCTCTCAATCTCTTTTGATATCTGAGAATCATCAAGCCTTCCTCTTCTTCCGGACATATATTCATATGCATCCAGATAGCTTCCTGATATTCTTCTCTTATAAACAACACCATCGTATTTTTTCTTAATCTCTATAAATGAATTCGTATCATTATGTGTCTCTCCGTAGGTCCTAAGCCTTATCTTCTCCTTATATACCGGTTTTTCAAGAGATGTTCTTATTAGCCTGTAATCCGGCGTGTCATAATAGATATTGTTTATTCGTGAGAGCCCATACTGATCTACTCTGGCCATATCACTCAGGAAAAGAAATAGCTTCTCAAACTGATCTTCATCCATCAGATACTTTATCTCTGTTCTCTTAAAAACCTCATTATATTCACTCATATCTTTTCCCTCCTTTGCCGTTTTTTTCTGACTATGGTCATATTAAAGGAGCAATGTTAAACGAAAATTAAAAAATCAAAAAAAATACAGCACCACTTTTCGTGGCACTGTATCCTGTCAATTCTTTTTACTATCCCAATCGGATTTTAAATGTGGTTTTTCCATCTGAAGAATAAGCAGCTATATCTCCATCATGATTTACAGCTATACTTTTTGCAATAGCAAGCCCGAGGCCATAACGATTTTCACTTCTGCTTCTGGACTTATCTGCTCTGTAAAATCTCTCAAATATCCTCTCTTCATCCCCCTCGGGAATCGGATCACCGGAATTAGTAATCTCTATTTCAATACTGCTTTTTTCCTTCTTCATCACAACTTTTACAGTCGAATCCTTATAGCTGTGCTTAATTGCATTATCTATTATGGTCGATACCATCTTCTCGATATCTTCCTTGCTACATTTATATTTTATACCCTCTTCAATATCCGTATCGATTGTTATCTGATTCTCATATGCTATACCCTCAAAAACAAGAGCAGTCTTCTCCACTATTTTTGAGAGATTCTCTTCTTTATATGTATCCTTCGAGAGCCCCTCCTCCAGCTTCGATAGATTCAGCATACCCTGAATGAGCTTGTTCATCCTATCAGATTCGTATCGTATATTTTCCACATACTTATCTGACTTATCTGATAGCTCATCAGCTGAAGCCATTATAACAGCAAGCGGAGTTTTCAGCTCATGTGATGCATCAGCGATAAATTCCTTCTGCTTTTGAAATGCATCTTCAGCCGGCTTTGTTATCCATCTGGTCACAACCGTTGATAAGAGATAGATAATAACTTCCATAACTATCAAAATGATAAGCGATCTGACAAGCAGCTTAAACAGATCTTTTCTTACGCTTTCATTATTTGATATAGCTATCGACGTTCCTTCTTTATATTTATATGAATAATCAGCAGTATACAGATTACCTATCTTCTCTATACTTTCATTATTACTTTCCAGAATCTGTTTCGCTGCCGACTCAGCATCAAAATCACTGTCGAAATCACCGTGTTCAATAATCCTTACTATCTGTCCATCAAGTAACTCGACACTGTAGACCTCCTGATCCATGATCATCATTTTATCGATGTCCTGATTCTTCTGATCCTGCGGCTGTTCCTCAGGACCGGGCATCTGACCCTGCATCTGATCATTTCTGAAGCCTCTTTCTCCTCTTCTATCATCTATGATATTCAGACTTCGTTCGATGCTCTCTTTCCTCGAATTATAATTCTGGATATTCAGGAATACGAGAGCTACGATCAAAATAGAGGATAGAATGAAAAATATAGTTAAAAATGTTTTTCTTCTCAGTTCCTTCATGCATTATACTCCATCTTGTATCCCATGTTTCTGATTGATTTGATGGAAACCTTCGACTCAATAATTCTGAGTTTTTTTCTTACGAATGACAGATATGCCTCGAGGTTATTTGAAAGTGCATCACTATCCATTCCCCAAACCCTGTCATATATCATCTCTTTGGAAAGTATCTGATTCGGATTAGTCATAAAATATTCCAATAACTGAAATTCTTTATTATTTACATTAACGTTTTCACCGGAGTCTTTATTTATAACCGAAGAATCCTTATACTCAAGTATGAGGTCTCCATATTCCAACTCATTCTTAACAACCTTTTCTATCCTGAGCTGAGCATTCACTCTGGCGACCAGCTCATCTATATGAAATGGCTTAGGTACGTAATCATTCGCACCCTCACTAAAGCCCAGTAACCGGTCTTCCAGCTCGCCCTTAGCTGTAAGCATGATGACTTTAGACTCAATCCCTTCTGATTTGATCTGCTTCAGGATATCCATCCCGTTTACCTTCGGAAGCATGATATCCAGAATAATCAGATCATATATTCCGGACAAGGCATTATATAGACCTTCCTCTCCATCATTTGATACATCAACTGTATATCTTTCTTTTTTGAGTCTCTCAGCCACAAGCTCTGCAAGAGAAAACTCATCTTCTACAACGAGAATACGCATATATCACGCCTCCTGATCAGAATGTTAGTTTTCCGCCCCCGTTTCACTACTATTTTGTTTCCACTCTATCTCGATATCCTCTTTGACCGGTTTAGAGAAATCATAATCCCAACCGCCACTTACAGTTGGATCTGTCGGAGTTGCGGTTATCACAGAATTTTTCTCTACTGTCTCAACACCGAAAATCTTTTCATTATACTTAAATGTAACCGTCGCCTTTTCTTCCAGCAGCTGATCGATTTCATCCGTTCTCAGGCATATACCTCTTTTTGATTCCGAGGCCTTCTTCAGTTTTTTGAGAAATGGTGCAGGAAGTCTCGCATAGTCTATGTCAACAGGCTGTGACATAAACCAGGTGTTATTCTCATCCTCACAGATTATAACTTCATTTCCCGCAACTACCGAAAGCTCCTCTTCAGATTCTGAACCATCCTTAAGTAGAAGCTTTGCTTTTACATCCCCCTTATATACCGACACTCTGGTATATAGCAGGTTATCTTCCTCATATGTCTCAACTCTGAATATATCACCCCTGGTAGACACGCTGACATTCGAAGTAGTTATAACAAATGTAGAATTATTTGATAATTTCTTACGGAAGTCCAGGCTTATAGCTCCACGCTGAAGTGCTATCTCAGTTTCGCTCTCTCTCCTGGTTCCTGACATCTCAATCTGCATCTCAGTTTTTTCGTCAAAATAGATGTACTTATCCTTATCGGCAAATAAAGTCAGTATTCCATTATTTAAAACAAGTGAGTCTCCTGAAAGAATCGGCATATTTTTATAAAGCTCAATCTTGTTTATATCATCCCTGGTTATGGATGCATCCCCCTGAACATCATTTATCCTGAGTGATCTTTTATTTTCTTTTCTGAGTATCACCAGAAATAATATAAGCATAGTGACAGCTATAACTACCACTATACTTATAATTTTTAATACTTTTTTCTTACGCATTTTTTCCACCGTTTATAATTTATACTACTTAATTATCTACTCCATGTTAAGCTGTTCTTTCTTAAGCTCCCTGCACAGATATTCATATCTCTGCTTCTTTTCGAGCTTTTTGAAATGTTCTTCCCTGAACTGCTCAGTAACATTATCATAATCTAGAACCTCATCACCAAACTGCTCACTAGTGAGATCGAACTTTACACCGTCCACGATATTGAAGCAGTGATAGTTTCCTCCCGGTCTTAATATACCATATACCTCGCCCCCAAATATATCCTGCACGAGAAACGCGGTTATGGAGCACTGCCCTAGAGTTATATTCTCTTCGCTCCACTCACCTCGCAGCCTAGGTGCACAGGTATATTCGCACCATACATTTAACAGTGCATCATACAGATCCTGTGGTGTCTCTATCCCCTTATATTCCTTGTTTATGGCGGGCTGAACGGCCTGCTCACTTCCGTAAAACTTATATAACATAACCTACTCCTGATTACTATAATACTCCTCAAGCTTCGGTCTGGCGTTCACATAGTACTCTTCCAGATTCTTATCAAAATGACTGCCCATACTTTCCATCATGATCTTGTTTGCCTGTTCAAAGGACATACTTTCCTTGTAAACTCTCTTACTGACTAATGCATCATATACATCTGCAATAGCCATTATTCTTGCCTCTATAGGAATCTCTTCACCCTTAAGGCCTTCAGGATATCCGGATCCATCCATTCTCTCATGATGATAATGAGCTACATTTTCTGCTACAATCTTGAAGGATTCATCGTCAGTATCCTTAAGGATTTCATGTACTATCTTCGCCCCCTCAGCCGCATGGGTTTTCATCTTCTCAAACTCTTCATCGGTAAACCGCCCCGGTTTTTTAAGTACTGCATCATCGACTGCTATTTTGCCCAGATCATGCATAGGTGCAGCCTTTATTAAATCCTTACAAAACTCGTCTGTAAGTCCGAATCTGTCGTTCTTTTTAATCTCCTCTATCAGCATCTTCACAACATCGCTGGTTCTTCTGACATGACCACCGGTCGAATTATCTCGGCTTTCAACGACCACTGCCATACTCAGGATGAGGTTGTTATGCATCTCGACGATCTTCTCTGTCTTTTTTGAAACCTCTTCCTCAAGCTGGGTATTATAGTTATCCAGCAGGTTTATATACTCCTGATTCTTAGTATCATCACGAAGTATTATCTGATACCCTTTCTTTTTGGAGCCATAGTAGAGGTAATCAACCTCCACCTTATAAAATGTAACCTCATCCAGATTTTTGATATTTCTTTTAATATAAAGATTGGTATTTACACTGTTATCCTCTTCAAAATGCTTCAACCAGTGAGATATATTGCGCTTGAAGTATTTGTTATCATCAATCTTCTTGTCAATACCCATACTTCTGAGTTCCGGTATTATGTTCTTGGCAGTCTCATTACTGCCCAGATATCTGTGTTTCATATCAATAGATATAAAAGCAGTCTGTCCGGTCTCAGCCATAGACTCTATTACCGTATCAATGATATCATATAGTGCCATTCTCTTAATAATGAGCAGGTAAACCAGCTGCGCAGCCACATACAGATACGGCAGTATATAATTCGACTTGAAAAACATCTTGTTTCCCAGAAAGCCGGCTATCGATAAAAGCTCGGGAACTGAGAGGAGAAAAAGCATAGTTTTTGATACAGGCTTTTCTGCAACATATGTATAGATGATAGCACCTATTCCGAGAGCTATGACCAGAATCAGAACTCCATAAAAAACATTATGCATAATTGCATAATCCTTTATGACCACAGTCTCATTTCCCACTTTTTCAAAGGATAAACCCTTATAAAAAATAGGATAATAACCGATAGAAAGCACACTGAGAAACAGTATCATCGTCAGAACAAAGAAAACTGTCCTTATCCATCTCCTGATATTAATTCCGCAAAGTCTGAAAACACATAGATTGATAAAAAGGATCAGGAAACAGCCTCCTATATATTCTATCTTAATACCATATATAAACCCCTCTTTGGTTTTAGCAGTCATCTCCATCCAGTATCCCAGATTGGCTATGGGGATAATCGTAAAAATAAGAGAGATATTTACCTCAAAATGCTTATGCCATTTATATACATATATCGTTGTCAAAAACAATGATAAAAAAAATGCATACATGTATCTGTCCACCCATGGTAAATAATAAATGCAGCACGATTACATGCCGCACTCAGTAGTTATTTTATCACATTTTTTCTTTTTGATACAGACATATATATCAAAAAACAGTAGTTATTATAAAGAAAAATCGACAGGATAATCATTATTTTGTTGATTATCCTGTCGAAAAAAATGCAAATCAAGGGATTAATTATTCTGAAATCTTTTTCATCTCTTCTATCAAATTATCATCAAGTGGAGCTTCCTTCAGCTTATCCCATGCCTTCTTTGCTACTTCAACGATCTTAGGGGGCAGAAGCTCCTCATGATCCTGGTAATGACCATATCCACGATATTTATTCGAAAACTGTGCAACTTCCTGACCTTCTCTGAGAACCCAAACCTTCATACTAGGCTCGCCTGCATGTACGTTGTTACGCGGACGAAGCTCGACAAGCCAGGAATCATTCTCGAAGATCACTACATTATCCTTAATTTCCACTTACAAATACCTCCTTCAAATTGGTAATTATAATATAGCACATTTATATCCTCATCACAAGGTAAAAAGTCTCTATGCCTGCTGTCTTTCAAGCAGCCTTTTAAAGTAGCCATTTGCTGCATTTAACTCATCATAAGTACCGTCTTCTATGATCTTTCCACCATCCATAACTATGATTCTGTCACAGTTTTTAATAGTTGAAAGTCTATGCGCTATAACTATTCTGGTACATCCCATTTCATCCAAAGCATCTGATATCTGTTTCTGTGTTTTGTTATCAAGTGCAGATGTAGCCTCATCAAACATAAGCAGCTTCGGCTTCGGAGCTATAGCACGCGCGATCATAAGTCTCTGCTTCTGTCCACCTGAGATGCCACCCTGTCCTTCTGAAATGATTGTATTCATACCCATAGGCATATCTCTTATATCATCTGCTATTCCGGCCTTCTCCGCTGCATCCCACGCATCATCGAGCGTAAGCTCAGGTGCGGTTATAACTATGTTAGAATATATATCTCCCTGGAAGAGACCGTCAGACTGCATAACAGTTCCAATCTTACGACGAAGCGATCTGAGATCGACATTATTTATATCCTTATTGTCAAAGTACACGACTCCCTTTTCAGGTTTTTCAAATCCGAGAATTATTCTCATCAGAGTGGATTTACCGCAGCCTGTCCTTCCCACAATCGCCACATATTCACCGGGCCTTATCTTAATAGAGAAATCATTAAGTATATATGGCAGGTCATCTCTGTAACGGAAGCTTACATGACTTACCTCAACACCACCTGATATCTCCTGAATGATTTCCTTTCCATCTCCGGTTTCAGGCGCAGTCGTAAGGAACGGTTCTGCTATCTCAAGAGTCGGCTTTATGGATGCTGCCGAAAGCGCAGTGCCCGAAAGGGTCATAAATGCACCTGAAAGCATACCATATGCGGACCAGAATGCCAGATATGTAGACTGATCCAGATTACTCATAGCCGCTATATAATAAAGCACGATTGTTGACACCAATGTGATTGCAGTATTAATAACTGCATTTACACGAATTATCATAGGCGGATTAAAGGTAAGCCTTGATGCGTCAGAATACACCTTCATCCACTTAGCAAAAATTCTCTTCTCCGCTCCCGCCAGCTTAACCTTCTGAACTCCGGTTATCATAGAATATGACATACCGGACTCCTTGGCAAAAAGCTCCATCTGCTTCTTCTGTATCTTTACCTGAACAAGAGTAGTTACCACCGAGAAGATAACCGTTACAAGAACGATGATTACCGAAGGAATCACGAGTGAAGGAGCAAACTTAAATATCTGTGTTATATAAAGCAGTGATGTAAGTGACGTAAGTCCCGTGGAGAAAATAAGTCCCAGAAGCAGTGAACAAAGAGAATTAACCGACATGGACCTTCTCTTAAGCTCACCCGGACTGTACTTCTCAAAAAAGCTTACCGGAAGTGACATAACTCTCATCATCATCGCTGCCTGCACTTCAATAGATGTCTTGGTTTCTATCCTTTTCGATATCAGTTCCTTGCCACAATTAAGCAGACGACTGGATATAACAACACAGACAACACATACAAAAACACTGAGAAGCAGGCTCTGATCTCCCTTTGAAACAATCGGTCCCGTGAGCGCCTTGGTTATACGAGGAAGGATCATTCCCAGAAAAGGAATCAAAATAGCTGCAATAACTATAAGTATAACATCACTCATAGTTATACATCTTCTCATAAAATAAAGCAGATCAGAAATCTTAAGAGGCTTCTGAGGAAGCGGTCTGTAGAAACATATTGCATCTTTTTCAAAAAGCTCTGCTTTTTTTGAATCAACCCTCACGGGCATCTGCGTCGTAGGATCTGTATATACATAACCTTTCATCTTGCCGGGTCTTAAAACTACCGGCGCCTGCTCTTCCTTTGTAAAGGCCAGGATAACTCCAAATGCATCCTTATACCAGCCCTTTTCAAGCTCCACATTTCTTCTCATTATTCCATGATAGCTGAGACAGTAATCAAGCCTCTCTTCATTACTTGTGATTCTCTCAGGTATCTCAACCGGTTTATAATGATAATACTTCAGGATATCATCTATTGCATTATTGGTTATGATTCTATCATCACCAAAGGCTTCGCCCGATCGTCTGCCCATTACTACTCCGACTACATCAACAAATGAGTCCTCAAGGAGCTGCTGATCGGCTCTACGACGTTCTTCTATCTGATTTTCAAAAAGTCCCATCGTCTCTCCTCCCTACTCATTTGCTACAAGATCGGCGTAAGCTCCACCCATCTTCATCAGTTCATCATGTGTACCTCTCTCAACAGCCTTGCCATGATCCAGAACTATTATCTCATCACAATCACGGACAGTAGATAGGCGGTGTGCTATTACGATGCAGGTTATACCCCTCTTCTTTATAGCATTTACAACCTCATATTCTGTTTTTGCATCCAGTGCACTGGTTGCCTCATCAAGAATAATGACAGTCGGATCCATAGCCAGGACTCTGGCTATCTCAAGTCTCTGTCTCTGGCCACCGGACAGATTACGTCCTCCGCTTATCAGCTTATGCTGATAACCGCCGGGCATTTCAACTATATCCTCATGTATCTGCGCATCATTCGCAGCCATGATCATCTCAAAATCAAGTATGGTCTCATCCCACATCTTTATGTTGTTTGCTATGGTATCCTCAAAAACTATGATATCCTGATCCACAACAGCAATCGACCCGGTCATTACATCACGCGGATATGCACTTCTCGTTTTTCCATCATATCTGATCTCACCCTCCCATGGCTGATAGAGGCCGGAAATAAGCTTGGATATAGTTGATTTTCCGCAACCTGAAGGACCTACCAGTGCTATTCTCTGACCGGACTTTACTGAAAGTGAGAAGTCCTTGATAAGCGGCTCTTCAAGTCTCGAATATCCAAAGGATATCCCCTTTAGTTCAACATTTCCTCTAAGCTTTTCCAGAGGTGCATCAGCAGCCTCAGGACTATCGATCAGATTCACATCATCAGGATATTCCATAACATCCTCGATACGTTCCATCTGAGTACGCATCTCCTGTATCATCTGTCCGGCACTGATCAGTGTCATGGCAGGTGCCATAAAGCTCTGTAAGAATCCCTGGAACATCATGATAGAACCCAAGGTGAACTCTCCCTGAATTATCAGATAAACACCCAGTATTAAAACCAGGTAAGTAGTTATAGTATTGAGAAGCTCAGGAATCATTCCGAGATACATATTGGTCTTAAGCGTCTTGATAGACTGTGCATTTACTGATGCCTGATAGCCTGCCCATTTACGGAAAAATCCTTCCTCTGCTCCGCTGGCCTTGATTGTTTCAATCATATCAAAACCTGTTACTGTAGATGCCTCGAGCTTTCCGGCATCACGAAGCTGAACTCTCATTATATTTATTCTCTTTTTGGAGATTATTCGAGACAATACGATATTTATGAACATTGTAGAAAGACCTATCGCCGTAAGCATAAGGCTCTGTCTGAGCATCATTACGAGATAGAATATCATCATCGTCGTATTTAAAAGAACCGGTGCAAATATAGTCACCAGCGTATTCGCTATGGATGCATTCAGATCTGCCCTTCCCTGTATATCACCGGCAAGACGCTGAGAGAAAAACTCCATAGGCATTCTGATAACCTTCCACATATAGGATGTGCTTCCTACAACGGCCATCTTACCGTTAATCTTGAGCGAATATATGGCCTGAACCCAGGATACAACAATCTGTATCACTGCCAGCAGAATGAGAAGATTGACAAAAGAATTCAGCCAATCACGATTAATTCCACTTAGTATTCTGTCCACATATACTTTTGACGTTACGGAGTTTACTATTCCGAACAGATATGAAAGAGCTGTAGCAAGCATAACAAAAACTACAGCCGCTCCTGCACCTACAAGTCTTTTTCTTGCAAATTCGACTGTACTTCTTCTAGATCCACCCTTCTCAAAATGCTCTGAAGGAGTGGGCACTATAACTACTCCTGTAAAAGATTTGTCAAACTCCTCCCAGCTGACCTTCACTGTTCCTCTGGCAGGATCATTCAGATAAACATTCTTTCCTTTAAAGCCATCCAGAACCACAAAATGATTCATGTTCCAGTGAATAATACAAGGAAACTGTCCCGACTCCTTAAGAGCTTCGGGACTCATACGATAGGCTTCAACATCAAAGCCATGATGTTCTGCCGCCAGATATATATTCTTCGCTTTGGAACCGTCTCTTGAAACGCCGCAATCACGGCGTACCTGTTCCAGCGGAACCCATTTTTCATAATAAGCCATTATCATTGCCAGGCAGGCAGCGCCACACTCAAGATTCTCGAGCTGCATGATAACGGGAACCTTTTTTACTCCTGATTTACCCATTTAAACCTCTTATCTGTCAAATTCATTCTGCTAATCCAGCAGGAAATCTATAGGATGTATGCTCTCAGTTACTATTACGGCATTGTACTCTCCGTCCTGAAGATCTGTCTCTCCATAAGCAAGTGAAGATCCACTTTCATTCTTCACAATACGGTCAATCTTATACTCCTTAGAGTCTATTCTGAGCGGCATGCCTTCTTTGAGCTCGCCTCCATTATAATCTAATACGTAAGCCTTTTTTTCCTGCACGACAACATGAGCATCCTTTGTGGTTTCCAGATTTCCGATCGTAGCCCATACCAGAATACCAACAATCAGTATTATGGCGCTGATAAGAACTAACCAGACACCGGGACTGGTAACCTTCAGATAATCAGTCAGCTGCTCAGGCGCAGTTATACGATTTATTGTCTGCTGTCTGAAAACCTTGCTTTCATTTTGTCTGTTATCATTCTTTTTTTCATTTTCCGGCATATTATCTACCTCGTATCATAGTAATAAATAATGACATTATATCAAACTTGTAGAAAAAACACCAATAATGGTATACTGAATTATACTAACTTGAATAAAGAGGAAAAATATGAGCACTATCACAGTTCTTCAACAGATGGGCGTCATAACCATACTGGTTGCAATAGGTATATATCTGTACAAAAAAAGCATAGTAGATAACACAACTTCCAGGAAGCTTTCTGCTATTGTTATGGATTTTTGTAATCCGGCACTCATTATGGCATCCATCCTTTCCGGAGATATAACTGCCACTCACAGCGATCTTATAACTGCCATGATACTTGGCGCCATATTCTACATAGGTCTCGTAATAATGGGCTTTATATTTCCGTTTATTGTTCGTGCTGAAAAAGACAGCAGACGTTTTTACAACGTGATGACTGTATACACTAACGTAGGCTTTATAGGAATACCCGTGGCACGAGCCATACTTCCGGCAAATGCAACCCTCTATGTCATCATATGCAATGTGATGTACTCTCTGCTCTTCTACACTCACGGCATAATCATACTCAGCGGTGGCAAGGAGAAAATGAATATAAAGAAGATATTCAGTCCCGGAACTATCATGGCTATACTCAGCCTTCTGGTTTTCTGGTTCAAAATAAAGCCGCCTCTCATTATCGCAAACAGCATCACTTATCTCGGAAATGCAACGGTTTTCCTATCCATGACTCTTCTCGGAGTAGGAATAGCCCGCTCCGGAATAGTGAGCGGCCTTAAGAATATACGTATATGGGTTTATATAGCGGTTCGAATGGTCCTGCTTCCTATAGCTATGTTCTTTGTCCTTAAGATAGCAGGATTTTCTTCAGTCACAATACTGGGACTTTGTCTGATGGCGGCTATGCCTATCGGAAACCTCCCTCTGATACAGTCGGAGAAAATGGGTGAGGACACTGAACTACTTGCTAATTCCATCGCAATTTCCACCGCTGCATCTATAATTACAATTACTGCACTTATGAGTCTTTTTACATCACTTATATGATATTTCGGTTGTGAATAAATCTCATAACCTTTATAATACTATACATAGGCTTTACACTATTTTGTTTATGAGAAGGGGAATCACGGCTTTGAAACAATTTCAGTTCGATTACGAAAATGAAGACCACCTTATCAGCAATCTTAAAAGGATAAAGCAATGGTGCAATTCTACTATTACATCAGGCATATTGTTTCAGATATATACAGAGGTTCTGAGCAAAGCAAAAATCGAGAGCATCTGTGATACGATTGAAAGAATAATTCCTGATTCTCTTTATATGGGAGCTTCCACAAATGGAAATATCCTTATGGGAGACAAGAGCAAAAATGATATCAGTATTGTATGTACAGTTTACGAATATCCGTCAACCAAGATAAAGATGCTTCAATATCCGCTTGACCAAACAAAGGCCAAAGGTGTTGTGCAGAGTCTTCTGGATTATGTAGATAAAAATCCGTGGGTAAAATCCATAACAACATATACAACTATGCGCGGTATGTCTATGACAGAATACTGCGATGATCTGGGATTGCTTCCCAAGAATATAGTTTTCTGTGGTGGAGGAGCCATCTCTGAGGATATAAATGAAACCGAAGCTTTCGTCTTCTCTTCTGAGGGTCCCATATCTGATCACTCTGCAGTCTTTCTACTGACCGGAGGCGAAGATTACTATGTAAAAACCATGCATGTTACAGGATGGAAGCCTCTGGGCAGATATTTGAAGGTAAGCAAAGCCTCAGGTCCGATTCTGTATGAGCTTGATGGAAAGCCTGCTTACGAAACCTATTACAGATATCTGAATATAAAGAATGATGAAAACTTCTTTTCCAACACACTGGAGTTTCCATTTCTATATGAACTGAATGGTATGGATATCCTTCGTGCACCTATCGCCAGCAACTCTGACGGCTCCATAGTTATGACTGCCGATGTTGCAGAGGATGTACAAGCACGTATATCATATGGTGATCCATGGACCATTCTGGAAAGTGTTTATAATACAGCAGTTTCATTCCAGGATTTCATCCCTCAGACCTTTACAGTTTTTTCATGTGCCGCCAGGCGAACATTCTGGGGTGATGAAAAAGTAGGAAATGAAACCAAACCGTTTCAGTCTCTCGCTCCAACCTCAGGTTTCTATACCTCAGGCGAGTTTCTGAGAACCGGCAAATATATAAATCAGCACAATGTAACTCTTGTCATAGAAGCACAAAGAGAAGGTGATATAACAGGTCTTCCTATTCCTCAGATTGAGATGGACACAGCCGAATTCACCGGTAATGTTTCAATGATAAACCGACTTGCCACATTTATCCAGGCTTCAACTGAGGAGCTCGAAGAAGCAAACCGACTTCTCGGAAAAGCCGCAATCACTGATGAACTTACACGTCTCTTTAACAGAGGTGAGATACAGAGGAGGATATCTGAGGTAACTAAAAACGGTCGAAGCAAGGGATCTCACGGCAGGCTGCCACTCGGAGCGTCTCTGATAATGATGGATCTGGATAACTTCAAGAAAGTAAATGATACCTATGGTCATAAGGAAGGAGATATCGTCCTCAGGAAGCTGGCTGACATGCTGAAAAAAATAGTCAATACAACTTGTCCCGGCGGCTATATCGGCAGATGGGGAGGAGAAGAATTTATGGTTCTTCTTCCAAATGCAAACAAAGAAAAAGCCTCTTCTGTCGCAGAGGCCTTCAGAGTAAACTTCTCCAGTCTGGACTTTCCAAATGCTCCAAGCCAGACACTGAGTCTGGGAGTAACTGAGATGATTGCAGGAGAAACTTCTGACATTGCATGTATGAGAGTTGATGATGCTCTTTACGAAGCAAAAAGGTCAGGTAAAAATAAAGTAATAATAAACTGATATAACAAATAGCAGGAACCTTCACAGGCTCCTGCTATTCTTATAATCATAGCTCTTTAATCACATAATCCAACTGATAGTCAGTACCATTATCAAATATGGCAGTCACAGCCTCGCTTGAAAACGGAATATATTCATCAAAGGGAACACGTCCCTTATGGTCTGTAAATGTGTCTATAGCCACATTTCCATCATTATCCAGATTCGGAACTGCTGAGAAAGTAAGATTCCCCTCATCTAAACTAACACTACCAACTGCCTGACAGGAGCTATTTGAGCTTGTAAAGCCGACTACAGTAACATTCGGATACTCACCCATCATATAGGTCATATCATCTCCTGCACTTACGGTTTCTCCATTAACAAGAAGTACGATTTTTCCGTCATGCCACAGATCTTCACCCGTATACTTAAGCTCTTTATTCTTTATATACTTTCCGTCAGGTCCTCTGTCATAGTTTGCTGTATCTTCGTTTATCACTGCACTGTAATAGCTTATATGCTCACCCTCAGGTGCGAAAAGTCCTGCAACTCCCTCTACCATGTAAGGGCTTCCACCTGAGTTCTGTCTCAGATCGAAAATGAGTGTTTTAATCCCTTTCGCCTTCAGTTCTTCTACTTCACTTCTCAACTTATCTGTCATGGCTTTATAATCTGTTCCCTCATAGGTCTTTGAATCATAAGCCATCTCATCTATTCTGATAAGTGCCGTATTCTCGTTTATCTCCTGCCAGGAAAGATTCGTTACTTTTACTCCTCCATCTATTTTTTCAATTGTATCATAAAGCCTTGGAAAATAAGCTCCCAGTTTTGGTGCAGTTACCTGCTTTTCATTTCCACCTTCGTCAATAAATGTTATGTCAACCGTCTCGCTCCCTATACCTGCGACATATAAAGGCTTATAGAAGGCTTCATTATCTCTGTCAGGACACGCAAAAAGTGTAAATGTTATATCATCCAGATAGTCATCGATTGGTTTGCCATCCCATTTAGTGATGATAGTTCCGTTTTTAATTCCTGCATTTGAAAGCACTGATCTGTCTGCATACTTAATGATATATCTATCCTTTATTTCTCCCAATCCCAAAGAATCAGCATCCTTATCAATTGCGAAGGAGTTACCACAGCCTTCTACATTTACAGCTGCATATTCTCCAGAGGAAAGCCTGATGAGAGAAAGACCGTAATCATTTCCGTATACCTTGCAGAACGCATCTCTCATATCATCATCATTCTTCATAGCATAACTGACATGTCCATCATAGAATTCTCCCACAAACTCCTGCCACACTCTGTAATTCATAGCAGAATCCTGACTATCCTGAACATCCTTAAAGCGAGGCTCATACTTAGCATAAAGCTCGTCCCAGTTGATTCCTTTTTCCTTATCCAGAACATAATGAGCTTTCATATTATCAAATCCATTATTAAAATCGCTGTAGTAGTTTTTTGTCTTATAATCCGGATCAGTCAAAAGATACAATGCGAGCGCTCCAGTTATAAGAACCGCAACCACCGCTATCACTCTTCTGATCATTAAATCTTCGGTATAATACCATCCCAGAAATACAGCTGCTGCCAAATATACAAAAACTGATATAAAACTGAAATCAACCATAAAGCTGAATAGTACTGCAATAAATATAGGAGCGAAATAAAGAATTCTCCATTTATTCGAAGGATATCCCTTTATCTTGCCTGCCAGCAAAAGAATGAGGAGTGATAGTCCCAGTTCTATAAATACAAATGTTATATCCATTTCTTTTCCTTTCCTTATCAGTTCAGTTCATCACGTCTGAATATAGAATAACCAATAAACATATAACAGGCCGTTACCAGAATTGATATAGCTATTGTCCATAGGATCAACCCTATGGATACTGAGCCGTTATAGCTGGTATACTCTACTATTCCGTTTACGGGATCCAGATTGTATGTGGACCAGGCCTTAAAGTCAAAAAGCATATTTATATTTGCTATGCCGGTTACATAGCCGGACTTATTTACGTTAAACTGCTCCATGAGTCCGATAAATGAAAACAGTCCATAGCCTACGGCCATCATCAGATACTGACTTTTTACAATAAATGATATGATCACCAGAAATGCACATATTCTCATTATTGGAAAAAACAGAAGTAAATCTCTCACTATCACGTCTCCGAGAGACAGGGTGTTTCCCCAGCCATACATAATAGCTCCCGGAATCATTACGGAAAAATGCAGAGCTGTTACCAGAAATGCCCCCACCAGAATCGCCGGAATAAATCTACTGATATATACCTGCTTTCTGGAATGACCAGACATAATTTCATAATTAACTACCTTATCTCTGAAATCACCACTGCACATATATCCAACGAGTATGGCTGCAATAAAGATAAGTATCATTATATTGCTGCTGGAAATCTCTGCCACCAGCTGACTTGTATTATGAGCCATGTTATCTGAGGATGTATCGATATTTAAAAATCCTTCCAACAACATGAATAATAAGCCTATTATAAATGTGATCCTTATAGCCTTGGTCTTTTTAAGTTCATATGCTACTGATTTGATTATATTTTTCATTAGTCTCTGTCCTTCTTCTTAAATACTATATAAGCGATTGCCAAGTAAACAGCACTTACTATCAGAGATATAATAATGGTCTGTATCGTTTTTCCGGAAGACAATGCATAGTCTATCTTTACCACCTTATGTCCGTTTATAACAACATTTCTGCTATTTTCAGATGTCATGATCCATGATATATCCGCGGCAGCAAAGATATTGGTAACATCTATTCTAAAGCCTTCATCCAAAATATTTCCTACCATTATTGTCAACATTATTGCCAGATAACTGAGGGCTGCACCTTTTCCAGCACTTCCCGAGACGCTGGTGATCATCATAAACAGAGTACATAGTCTGATCAGTGGAAATACGAGGAGTACAAGCCTCATTATCGCTTCTCCTTTATCTACCGAAAGTCCCCAACCATTTATAAAAGAGAAGTATACAAAGGGAAGGAGGAACAAAAGAACCACAAGCAGGATTGCCCATCCATAGCCGCATATTATCCTTGCCCAGAAAACTCTGCTTCTATTATGTCCGTTCATTAATTCATAGTTAAGTGTTTTATCTCCTGCATCTGATCCGACAATCATTGTTGAAAAAATAAGCACAGCAATAACAAATAGGATTATTACATTTCCGGACACCGCAGCCATATACACCCCGCCGTCCAAATCCTTGAAGGATAGACCGCCTCCATATGTGATTGTAAGCATAGAAGCCAGAATCGGAATTACTATCATGGAAAAGATAGCAAGGGCTGACAGAGTGTTTCGCCTTGTTGTGTAGTTTAATGATTTTATAATATTTATCATTTTTATATCCTTTCATCTTGTACCAAACGTAGGTAATAATCCTCGAGATTAACCTCATTCCGCGAAAGTTCCACAGGAATGACTCCGTTTTCATAAAGCGTTCTGGATATATGTAACATATTGTCCAGACCATCAAAAATTCTTATACTACTATCCTCCAGAACTTCAATATTCGATATTCCGCAGTTCCTTGTAAGAATGACACTTGCCTTCTCATTATTATCCGTATCTATATGGACATACTCACTGCACTCAGCTTTAAGTTCCTCTGACGTAAAGCGTCCCTTTATTTGACCATGGTTGATAAATATGTAATCAGAACAGAGAAGCGAAAGCTCGCTAAGTATGTGAGATGATATGATGATCGTTATATCCTGCTCCTTATTCAGCTTTCTGAAGAGTTCTCTTATCTCAACTATTCCTTCCGGATCCAAACCATTTATAGGCTCATCCAGAACCATCAACTCAGGCTTTCCGAGAAGTGCATTTGCAATACCGAGTCTCTGCCGCATACCAAGCGAATAATTCTTCACTACCTTTTTTCCGGTATCCTGCAGCTTGACTATCTCCAGAACCTCATCAATTCTGTTCTTGTCAGGTATTCCCTTCTGCAGCCTCTGCTTCTCCAGATTCTCCCTTGCAGTCATTTTTTCCTTTGCATATGGAGTCTCTATCATGAAGCTCGTACGTGATCTGGCATTATTCAGCCCCTTCTCACTGACATTGCCAAACATAGCAAGCTCACCCTTTGTAGGAAATGCAAGACCACCCATCACCTTCATAATTGTGGTCTTACCTGCTCCATTCGGACCGATCAGGCCAACGATACTTCCTTTTTTCACGGTAAATGAAACATCATCAAGTGCCTTTTGTGTGCCATACTGTTTTGTCAGATTTCTTACTTCCACTATATTTCCTGCCATATTTACATCCTCTCCTAATCAGCTATCTGCTTTTTTCATATCACTATCATAAAATGAATATCTAAAGAATTTCTTAAATAATTTATAAATTTTTTCCTGTGACATAATTGTGATAAATCATATGCTAGTATGTGTACATAAATAAAACGAAAACACAGATGTGAAAGGAGAAAAAATTATGGAAAATACAATTAAGAAAATCGATGTAGAGACTCTGGAGCAGATAGCCGGTGGCGAAGAAAATGAGTGGGGTGTAACTTGCCCTAAGTGTGGAAGCAGGAATGTCTCATTCATATACGAGCACGACGAGATCGGCATATTCGATTGCTGTCATTGCGGACATCACTTCAGCCAGGGTTACTAGAAAACAAACCTCTCCATTAAAATAAAGAAGAAACCTTGTGAGTTTTCTCGCAAGGTTTCTTTGTTTATACTTTAATCTATTCACAAGTCTGCCGGAAGCTTTATATCAAATACCAGTCTGTCTCCATCTACCTCAGCAGTTATATCCCCTTTTTGCTTTTCCATAAGCAGCTTTGCTATGTAAAGTCCAAGTCCCGCACTTCCAGCGCTTCGTGCCTTATCTGCTCTGTAGGTTCTGTCAAATATATGATCCGTATCTATAGCCTCTCCGGCTTTTATACGATTTCCCAGCTTAACTATGACCTCTTTATTATTATCCATTGCTCCCGGATCAACTATACTTAGTTCAAAATCATCCACCGCATATTTCAGAATATTAGTTATCAGATTGCCAAATACTCGGTTTAATATATCACGGTTCGCCTTAACATATACCGTTTTTTCCGGAAAAGTTATCTTCGGCGTCAGGTTCTTCTCCCTTATCAGAGTTTCATTTTCGAGAATAAATACAGATAAAAAGTCCACAAGATCCAGTTTACATAATTCTACAGGCTTACTATCGCTTTCAAGCACTGATAGTTCAAAGAATTCATCAACCATATCCTTCAGAGTATCTGCCTTTCGTCTGCTTATATCCAGATACCCTCTTCCCTTGTCAGATAAAGATTCATTTTCAAGCATCTGCAGATTTCCCTTAACAACGGTAAGTGGAGTTCTGAGATCATGAGCTATATCGGAAATAGACTGCTCCAGCTGGCGACGGGACCTCTGTGTCTCAAGCTTTAATGATTTCTGATAATCTATATTATTATTTATTTCCGTTGCCAGAAGCTGAATATCTTTATCTATCAGTGTTACACGGACCTGACGATTATAATTATCATCTTTTGTTTTTATTAACTCTTTTCTGACCTCTCTCATTCCCTTCTTGATGATCACAAGTCGAATAAGCAGCCAAAGTGAAATAAGAGCCAGCAAAACAATTATAATATCCTTTACCATTTATGTTGAAACCCTCATTTATACATTTTTGGCGAGTCTATAACCGATACCCCAGACTGTCTCTATAAATTCCTTCCCGGTAGCCTTCTTCAGTTTGCTTCTCAGATTACTCATATGAACATTGATAGTATTATCCTCATAGTAGTAAGTATCATTCCATACAGCCTCATACAGATTTGCCTTTGTAAATGTTTTGGCCGGATTTTCCATCAAAAGCATAAGCAGCTGCAGCTCCTTAGCTGTGAGCTTTATCTCATTATCATTATAGGTTACTGAGTTAAGCGATTTATTAATAACCAGACCACATAGACTGAGTACGTCTCCGTTTTTTTGTTCAGTATTCTCGCTTCTTCTGAGTACAACCTCTATACGAACCATAACTTCATCGAGATCAAAGGGTTTTATGATATAATCATCCGCACCCATTCTCAGCACCTCGAGCCTTGTATCCTTCATGGTTTTTGCCGACAAAACAATAACAGGAGTATTCTTCTTTTCAGGAGCCTCACTATCGCGAAGCTCCTTTATAAGAATATCTCCTGACTTATATGGAAGCATCATATCCATGAGGATGATGTCATATATCTCATCTGAAATCATCTTCGAGGCAATACTTCCATCCTTTGCCTCCTCTACCTCAAAGCCATTCCCAGTTAAAAAGCCCTTAAGCAGATTTCTGATTTCCGCGTCATCTTCAACTATGAGTAATTTTCTTCTAATGTCGTTCATCTCCATTTTACCATCTTGTAATATTTGTGCCTTACTTAGTACTCTTCTTAAACTCTCTGTAAACGATTTCCGAATAAATAAACGGAACAATTATCGTCACAAGAATTATAACAAAAAGTACCCAAAGATGCATCCCCATAACTGTGATAATCATGCTAAGGAATCCGGAAACAAACACAAAAGGTCCGGCAAAGCGATGAGTCTTATCCCAAACCTCCGGAGAAGCGAGGGTATGCGGAGTACGGATTCCGTAAAATGCATTTCTCCGAATCTTCGGAAGAAAGTTTCCACATACTAAAAAAATAACAGTCATAACAATTCCGACAAATGCTTTTATATCGAGATTTTTTTCTTTTGCATTAAGAAGCATCCATATCATCACAACAAAGAAAACAATTGACGGAAGTATTTTAATAACCATCTCGCCTTTTTTATTCTTCTCTTCCTTCCACGCAAGATTCGTAATGATACACAGAACAAGCTGAATGGCAGTAAATATAAGAGGCATAGCAAAGCAGGTAAAGCCCCTGGATGCAAAGCCATCTGCATTACCATTTATATCAAAATGTACCGCAACCTCTTTAGGAAGATCCTTGTAGATCATCAGGCCGGGAATTATTGTCATAAGACATATAATAAGAGAAATAATGTCATACTTCCCCAGTATTCTTTTCTTCATTTGCTACCTCCTTTTTTTTTGAGGCAAACTGCGAAAACCACATCATTATATCCTCAAATACTGACGTATTCAGACTATAATATATAAAATTCTTTTCCTTAGTTTCATAAATAAGATCTGACTGCTTCAGCTGTTTTAAATGATACGAAACAGTCGCCTGTGTCATGTCAAACTTTGCTGCTATATCTCCTGCTGACATGCGCCCTTCCTTAAGCATAGTAAGTATCTCACGCCTTACAGGATCCGATAAAGCTTTAAAGGTTTCCGGAAATCCCATAACATTCTCCTTTCTATAGCTTTCTGTGTTTTGTAAACACAACTGCTAAAACAATTAGTACTACCGTAATCGCTCCTGTTACTCCGGCAGCTATCACATAGTCTGATGCAATTTGTTTTTTACTGAGTATATCTCCGCTGCTAAGTAACCATGTAGGAAGATACTCCTTTATCTTCCCTATCATTCCAAGCATCATATATATAAAATAAACAATTCCGACTCCCATCAGAACCTGAATAGTTGAGTTTAGGAACGATGAAAAAAATGCTATCCACGCTATAAGGAAAAGTCCAAAGAGCCAGTAAAAAACACTCATCCACAGGATTAGCTTTGCATCCGGACCATTCCAGTAATAAGCAGTGTAGCCCCAGCTAACTCCGAGATAAACTCCAAAGCAGGCAGTCCAAAGAAGTATCTGAGTAAGCAGCTTTGACAGAACAACTGAGGTTCTTGTAAGCCCCTTGGTAACAAGCGGAATAAGTGTCCCCTTCGAGTATTCCTTAACATAGCTGCTGCAAAGCATGATTATTATAACAATTAAAAGCGTTGAAAAATTCTTTTGAAACTGTTCCCAGGAATGATCCGCCGTAACAGTGACTTTTCCAACCTGAAAGCCCTGTTCCTTCATCTGATCTGAAAGCTGTTCCATCAGCCACGGTGTAAGCTTGGCTATAAGCGGATTCATAATCGCCATGATAAATGAAATGATTCCGAGAACAAGTGCCTTGTAGGTTCTGATAATTTCAGTTATTTCTTTTTTATAAAATGTACCAAATCCTCTCATTTCAAAGCCTCCATAAATAAGTCCTCAAGATCCATCTCTTTTCTCTCAAACTTCACCACTGAGATCTTCTCTTCTGCAAGGAAGCCAAACAGTCTCATCTCTTCATCGCCTCCCAGCCCCTTGAACTCAAGTCCGCCTTCACACATAGTGGCATCCTTAAAGTTTGCAATTATCTTCTTTTTATCCTCCGGATTTTTAAGTATAAGCCTTACTCCGGTTTCAGAACTTACCTTCTTTATCTCATCTATCGAACCGGAAAGCTTAACCTCTCCGCCCTCAAGAAGAGCAATGTGATCTGATATTCTCTCAACATCTGAAAGTATATGTGTCGAAAAAAGAATAGAAGTATGTTCCTTCGCCTGATGCATTATATCGAGAATCTCGTGTCTTCCCAGCGGATCAAGTGCCGAGGTTGGTTCATCGCAGATGAGAAGCTTTGGTCTTCCGATAAGTGCCTGTGCGATTCCGAGTCTCTGCTTCATTCCTCTGGAATAACCACCGATCCTGCCCTTTTCCTTTGAAAGACCTACAAGAGATAGAAGCTCATCTATTCTGGTCTTAAGTTCTCTTCCTGTAAGCCCTGCTATCTCACCGCAAAGCTTTAGGTATTCCCTTGCCTTCATATATGGATAGAACTCCGGAACATCCGGGAGGTAACCAACATATCTGTTAGTCGCTGTTTCGCCATAGGTTACATTTTCTCCACAAACTGTTATGCTTCCGCTATCCTGTTTCAAAAGTCCGAGGATCATCTTCATTGTTGTTGTCTTGCCGGCGCCATTACGACCGATAAAACCGAATATACTCTTTTCTTCTACCGAAAAGCTTATGCCCTTTAATACTTCCTTTGAGCCAAAGCTTTTTCTTACATCTTCCAGTGTCAGTATTTCCATTATTCATCCTCGCCTTTACCAAGTGTGAAATATAAAATAGGTCCGATAAATTCCATTCCGATTATTGTAACTATTACCCACAGTGCACGGTTTCCTCTCTTATAATTAGGGTGCTTGAAGATATGCACCAGCGTAACTATTAAAAGTATGATTTCTGCTATAGCAAGCGGAATAATAAACGGCAGCCACTCTCTGATTGTATCCATAATAAAACCTCCTGAAAAATACATTTAGCATTTAGATAAATTTCTAATTTGAAATTCATCTAAATAGAATATACTCTCAGGAGGAATCTTTGTCAAGAACTATTTAGAAATTTTTCTAATTACTCTTTCAAATAGATAAATACTTTAATAAAATATAAAAGTATTTTATAATATTCTGAGGTAACATAGCTATAACTGTTACGAGGGGGACCATTATGAACGAATTGGATGAGAGATACAGCACAGTAGAAGATGCGATTTTCGATGCATTCTTTCTGCTTTTAAAGGATAAGGATCTGGAGAAAATCACAGTATCAGATGTGATCAAAAAGGCCGGTATCGTAAGGAGTACATTTTATAATCATTATGAAAATATCCCCGCACTGCTTGAAGCAGCCGAGGATAAAACCATTCATGATATATTTCGTATGATGGAAAGCTTCCATCCGAAGAATGACCACGATATGTGTCATTCTTATTATCTTGCTATCTGTAACTACACTAAGAAGAACCTGTTTCTGGCAAATCTTCTTGAATCTCCAAGAGGTGATTCCTTCTTTGAAAAAGCCTTAACTATGTTCCATAAATACGTTACAGAAATCACTTCTACTACTATATCGGGGCCGAAGGCTCGCACGGAGTTTTCCTATTACATTGCAAGCTCCATCGGAAGTACGATCGGTGTTCTGCACAAATGGACTGCAGAGAATTTTGAAACTCCTGCCGAGGAAATCGCTGATATCCTGTCGAAGATATTTCTCTCCGGAATCCTTCCGAATTTATCTGGTGACTGATACTGTGTCTTAATCAGCTCTAAGCTGAAGTATCGTATATATCAGTCTATCTCAGCGTCAGCTCTCACGATCTTACGTGTTGCATTTCTGTGGAAAGGATTCTTACGTACGATCAGTGATACGATCTGCCTGTATGTAGGCTGGTTCTTGTTATATTCCTTGAGAATCTCCTCTAGTGCTGCTTTTACCTGCTCCTCATTCATTCCGGTTGCTTCAACCACATCATGATCAGGATAGATACGAGCTGCAAGACCGTTATCCTCTCCTGTTACGATAACCTCACCGACAAGCGGAGCGATTCCAAGCTTATTCTCTATCTCTTCAGGAGATATATTTTCTCCGTTTGAAAGAATGATCAGATTCTTTACACGGCCGTTTATGAAAAGGAAGCCATCCTCATCTATATAACCCTTATCACCTGTATGAAGCCATCCATCCTTAAGTGTCTCTGCAGTTTCCTCAGGCATCTTGTAGTAGCCCTTCATAACACTGCTGCCCTTTACAAGTATCTCACCTGTCTCATCAATCTTGACCTCTGCATTTTTAATTGGTTTTCCGATTGAACCAGTCTTGTGATCACTTGGCATATTATTACTGATAACCGGAGAGCATTCTGACATACCATATCCTTCATAAATTGATACGCCGTATGCTTCAAGCTTCTCTATATAAAACGGATCGAGGTGAGCTCCACCCGTGAAGATTGTTTTAAGATTTCCACCAAATACATTTGCTCCTACAACTGATGCCGGAATAGAAGGATCAGCAACCGACAGTCTCTTATAGATTGTCTCTATCATAAGCGGAACCATAAGCATGATGTCAGGCTTGAAGATACTCATATTTCTGACCATGTGCATAAATGAATCGTTGATACATACTGTAGCACCAAGAGAAAATCCCTTCAGCCAGTCCATAACAAGACAAAATGCATGATGTACAGGAAGCACACTCATAACAACCGCTCCAGGTTCATTCTCAAAAGGAACATTTTCAACATTATTTGAGAGGTTCCTCTGTGTGAGCATAACACCCTTGCTCTTTCCTGTAGTTCCTGAAGTATAGATGATAGTTGCTATATCTTCTGAAGTTGAAGAGCTGAGCTCTGCATCATCTGAAGCCGAGCTTTTAAGGTCAGCTACAGTTTCTATATCATCATCTGCCGCCTCCTGAAGAAGCCAGATGTTCTTGATCTTCAGACAGTTTGCCTCTATACCCGCCACCATGGCTTTAAGCTTCGGGCTGATAAAAAGTGCTTCTGAGTCCGAACGCTGCAGAAGGTCCAGCAGATCCTCAGCAGGAAGTCCTGCATCAAGAGGAACAGCTACATTATCTCCTGTAGTGATTGCAAGATAAGCGCCTATCCATTCTATCGAAGCAGTACCGATCATAGCTATATGAGCTCCATGATACCCCTTTGTTGAAAGACCCTTTCTGATTCCATATATGTCATCGCCAAGATCCTTATAGCTACGCTCAGCTACATCCTTTTTTACCAGCCAGCGCACTGCCGGGCTCTCAGCGTAGTTTTTTAATGCTTCTTCCCATAATTCTCCAATAGTGTTCATCCTACTACTCCTCCATAAGCTTATCCATCATCTTGATTGCATCGCCTATAGTTGTTACCTCAAGAGCCTTATCCTGATCAAGTTCAACGTCATATGTATCTTCAAGCTCTCCGAGGAAGGACATAAATCCAAGGGATGTAAATCCCAGATCCTCACGGAAACGCATATCATCTGTCATATCCTCTGCAGGAACCTCACAATACTGTGCTACAAGCTTCTTAAAATCCATTACATTACTCATTTTTCTCTCTCCTTATTATATAAATATCTTTGTTTCCCTAATCAATGTGTATCTTATATATTATCTGACTATACCTGAGCCATGATCTCACCAATGGTCATATCCGGCTCTGCGATTCCCTTAAACAGGATACGCATCATATAGTAGTAAAGCAATTCCATATCCTTCTCAGTCAAGCACGCTGTCTGATAATGGAATGAGAAGTTGGTTCCACCGTTTTCTGTATGTGAAACCGTCAGGTACATCTTCTTTGTTGCTGCACCGTTTGCAAACCATTTGGAGTGCATCTGCATCTCCTTCAGGAACGGATTGTCCACACGAACCGGCATAGGCTGATATGTCAGATAGCAGCTCTCATAGGTTGTATCATCCGGTGTGTTGTATCTCTTCTTCATCTCTTCCATGATGAGTGCAGGATCATAATTACTATGCATGTATATACGGTTCTGAACATTCTGTATTTCATATGCTGCTGACAGGAAATCAGTATCAGGACTTATTACTGTACGGCATGGGAACATGATCGTTCTACTTCCTCCCGATGTCCATTCCTTATGTGTGGAACGTCTTGATATGAAGTTCTGTATCGTGATATCCTCCTGACCATTATTTACCTTGGATAGGTAAGTACGTATTCCCAGAAGAAGCAGATTTGTCATAGACAGCTGATGATTCATGCAGAAATGTGCGAGCCACTTTGTAGGTTCCGGCTCAAGCACATAATCCTTAACTGCAACGAACAGATTTTTACGTTCTATATCAGCTGCGCGAAGCTTCTTATTCTTATGCTTTTTTCTCGCAGCTTCGAGTACTGATGGTCCCTGTATATCAGAGTAAAGAGGCTCACCGAGCTCATCCAGCTGATCATCCCAGAACTTCTTATCCTTTGCAAAACGCTTCTCGCTGTTTGCTTTCTTCAAGTCAGACTCAAGCACTTCCTCGAAGTCTGCCAGATCCTGTGGATAGTCAGTTCCAAATCTGTAGTGTGTATAAAGCTGCATCAGATCATTTACCATGACTACAAGTCCGCAGGAATCTATAAGTCTGTGATCCATATGAATGAAGAAACCATTATATCCATCAGGAAGTTTCATCATATATATCTCACACATCGGTATGTCATCACCATCAAGTGTTTGATATGCCCACTGCTGCATCAGATCATCTGCTTCAGCAAGTGTCATTCCCGTAAGATCCTTAATCGGAATATCTCTTGTATCCTTATCTACTATATACTGTTTTATCTCGCCCTTCTTATCAGGCTTTGTAAAACGGAGCCTGAGGCATCCGTATCTCTCTATCTCAAGCTGTATACATTTCTTCAGAAGTCCGAAGTCCAACTCGGCTTTCAGTGAAGCTATGATGCTGACCCCTGAGACCTGCTGAGTTTTGTATTCTTTTATCCAGCGATAATGCATATTCTGTGCTGCTGTCAGCGGGTATTCTTTTCTCATAAATAACTCTCCTTCTTTAATCACATTTTCTGCGCCGAGAGAGAATCTATCACATAAATAAAAAAAATACCATACCCCTTTGGACTTAATGAACAACTAAGTGAAATTTGACCGACACATATCGAACACTAAACTAAACTTTGTTCGATAAAAAGAAAAATCGCCGGGATTATACCGACGATTTATCATGCTTTTCGAAAAATCCGAAGACCTTTTCCTTATATAATTCAGGCTGTTCATAAGAGCAGCACAGATGTCTCGCTTCCGGGATGAGAACCAGTTCCTTCTCAGCTGTACACAGAACATAGTTTCGTAGTGTGCTCTCCGGAGTTACATATGTATCATCTTCACCATGGAAGAATAGAACAGGAATCTTGTTCTTCTTTAATGCTTTCGTTGTATCTGCCTGTCTCATTGAAAACTTTCCGAATAATCTACAGAACATATTCACTCTGAAAAGAAGAAGTTCTATGCCGTGCAGATGAAACCATACAGCGGCTATATCACGAAGCTGATCCTTCATTGAGTGTATACCACAGTCAGCTATAATTCCTTTTACAGTATGAGGAAGCTTACGTCCGGCTGACATAAGAACCGTTCCCGCCCCCATAGACTGGCCATACAGATAAACAGGCAGCCCATTCGGATTCTCCCATTCAAGTCTCTGAAGCCAGTCGATAACATCATACTGTTCCTTAGCTCCAAAGGTTATATACTTTCCTTCACTCTCTCCACAGCATCTTTGATCGATAAAGAGCATACTGCAACCAGCTTCTCTAAGCTCCTTCGCTATATGGGCAACACTTCCGAACCTTGTTCCTCGATAACCATGTACAAGAACAACAAACCGTTTCGGATTCTCTACCGGATAATATGAAGCATGAAGCCTTAAGCCATCTCTGCTTCTTATATACCAGTCTTCCATAGGTTGCTTCTCACACCACTCCCTGCAGCTCTCATACTCTTCCAGATGCTTATACTTTGGATGATTTACCTTCGTATGGTTAAGTGCAAACCACTTTGCATCTGATTCTTTGGGGACTTCCTTTTTTGAATCTTCTTTTTTCTTCTTATCAGTTTTCTTCCCGCCACCATATGTAATAAAATGGAAAAACGGCCATCCTGTTACAAAAAATACACCTGAGATGATAGATGTAAAAGCTGATAATTTGATGATTCTTCTGGCATTAATTTTCTTTTTCATAATTCACATTTCTCTTCTTAAAAAACAGAATCAATAAAACACAAAACCAATATAACATATTTGAGTTTGGAATGCCACGTTGACCGCTTCCAGGCTACGTTGTATAATCGATTCACAAAATAAAGGAGGTATTAATCATGCCATTTATTGATTCAAAAATATCAGTTAAAGTAAGCGATAAGAAAAAAGAAATCATAAAAGCGAAGCTTGGCGAGGCCGCTTCTATCATTGGTAAACCGGAGAGATTTGTAATGATCGGATTCGATGACGATTACACACTTTACTTCGGCGGAAACAAGATGGAAAAAGCTGTCTATGTTTCAGTTGATGTTCTCGGTTCATCGAACTCTCCACAAACTGAAGCAATGACAGCTAAGATATGCGAGATATATGAAGCAGAGCTTGGAATCCCTGCTTCAAATATATATGTAGAATACAGATCCACCACCGACTGGGGATGGAACGGTCGTAATTTCTAGGGCACAGGTATATCTACCAGCCTAGATCCATAAGCCAGTTATTCAGAGCCCTTTCTCTTTCCTTGGTATTCTTAGTTGGATCGTTTATGAATTCACCTTCGATATTACCATCGATTATATAAAGGACTCTGGAACATTTGGCTGCAACCTTCGAGTCATGAGTAACCATCATAATAGTGGTTCCTTCCTTATTGATTCTGGTCAGCTCTTCCATAACCTCGTCGGAGTTTGCTCTGTTAAGCGCTCCTGTAGGCTCGTCTGCAAAAACAACCGAAGGCTTATTGATAAGGCTTCTGCAGATACATGCTCTCTGAAGCTGTCCGCCGGACACCTCATTTATATCATTATCAGCTGCCTCAATGATACCAAGCTTTCTCATCAAATCCTCTCCAAACTGAGTTACTTCCTTACGAGATCTCTTCAGCTTTTTGCTCTGAAGTCCCGGAAGAAGGATATTGTCGAGAATAGTGAGATTCTTCATCATAAACATCTGCTGGAAGATAAAGCCCATCTCATCAAGTCTCACATCTGAGAGCTCATTCTTCTTCATCTTAGTTATATCCTTATTCTTAAAAAGAACTGTTCCACTCGTTGCCTTGTCCATACCGGATACACTGTAAAGCAGTGTTGACTTTCCGGATGCTGAAGGCCCCATAATTGCAACCATCTCGCCCTCCTCAACCTTAAAGCTAACATTCCTAAGCACATTATTCTGTCTCTTATCTGTAACATATGTTTTGCATAAATCCTTAACCTCTAAAACTACTGACATGATTATTCTCCCTTCTTATTTTAGGTACACGGTACCTTTCCCGTTTTGGTACACGGTACCTTTTTGCAAAAAGGTGCCAGGTACCAAGTTATGTAAACTATTATTCGATAGATGCTGTATCTCTTGCTTTTATTGTTCCGGTATACTGTGATGTGATCCTTGTGATGATTATTGTGACTGCGACCAATATAGCCGGATATTTCAGCATGCTTATGAAGCTGTATATCATTTCAATTGATGTTGCTCCCATCATTGAAAAGATAGCGCTACATACCAGGTTAGCAAGTGGGATTGACAAAGCAACTGCCAAAAGAACTGCTATTACTCCGAGTATTCCAAATCTTATTACGTGCCATCCTATTATGTCACGGTCTCTGAAGCCTACGGCTTTTAGGATTGCTATCTGCTTTTTCTCTCTTGCGATGAAGCTTCTTTCCATCATTACTGTCACAAGTATGATAACGAGTATTGTGATGACCACCAGAAGCTTTTCTACTGCCTGCATAGCATCAAGTGTTCCCATATTTTCTACACATTCTTCAGTCTGATTTCTTACTTCGTCAGCGCTGAATAATTCTTTTATTCTAGCCTTACGTTTATCTATCTCTTTCTGATCCGGATTATCAGTAAAGGTGATCAGAGTGCTCATATATCCCGTTGCAGCATCCAATTTTGTAGGTGCATCATCATATAATCTCATAATTGTTCCGAGGTTGTTCATGCTTTGGAACTTTCCGGTTATAGTGCACTTTTCTTTTGTATCACCAAAATCAATTTCTATTGTGTCTCCGATCCTCAGTCCATATTCTTCAGCTACCGCTTCAGTTATTGCTATCTCATTCTTATTCTGAGGAGCCACACCTTCTGTCATAGGATATTCTCTGGTCCAGTCACCCACGACCTGAAAAAATGTATAGGAATAGCTTTCATTATCCAGAGTGAATCTATACGAAAATACGACATCATTATAAACATTAGCAGGCATTCCCTCGCTTTCAAGCTTATCCTCTATGAGCTTCAGATAGTCTTCATATATTTCTTTACCGTTATCAAACTTCTTTAAAGTATTAGGATCAATCTCACTCATATCCTTTATTTCTTCTATGCCTGGCACTTCACTATACTTATCAATCAGCCTGTCCAGATCAACTTTACCGGGATCCTCGTCATGCATATAAAGGTCTGCTCTTACACTAAATGTATCTATAAATGCATTACTATCCAGGGTCCTTGTCATATTGGCAAGCATCAGTAAAAATGTAGTACATATTCCGATGGATATGATTATATTCAGATATCTCCTCGGACTGCTGAGTATATCATTCCATGCCAGATATGCTGAATTCTTAAGATGACTTCTGCTGATACGAATACCACGTTTTTTCCTAAACCTTTCACCAGATTCTCCACTTCTTATAGCATCTACAGGAGTCATCTTCTTAACTTTTCTGGTAGCAAGAAATGCAAGCCACATAATGAGAACAAATACGGTAAGTGCTCCGACTATATTTATAACCTGACCATAGTTATTTCCAAGCATCATACTTTTTGAAACACTCTTAATCAGCATATTTCCAAAAGGGAAACTGATTAAGCATCCGATCACTGTTCCGAGAAGGCTGATTGCAAAATACTTTACCAGATATAATCTTCTGATTCTGAAATTTCTGATACCTATCGCCTTCATAACTCCTATCTCTCTATAGTCATCCTGGATAGTAAATCCTATAGAAAACTTAAGTATCACAAATGATACGATGATTAGGCATACACTTAAGATCACAATTATAAATGCAACCATCATCTCAACTATTCGAGTGAGTATTACTGTACTTCTTGGAAATGTGCCTCCAACGTTTTCTAAACCGGCAATACTCTTATTAACTCCTTCGATATTATCTGTTTCGATATAAGCCAGATAATAATTTGATGCACCGTGAGCAGCTGAGTCAAAAAACTGCTTTGCATCCTCTTCGTTCATAAGTATTCTCTTATTTCCTGTTATTGAAGAACCGAGAAATGCATCCTTTAATCCATCATCTAAGATAAACTCCTTTTCTTCCTTACCAAGCTTCAGCTTTATCTTATCCCCTGCCTTAAGATCAGCGTCATCCAGAAACTTTGTAGATATATAGACATGACCTTTCTCAACACTACTTACTTCTTTGTTGTTAGAATCAAACAGCTTGATGTATGTTCTTTCCGGAGACTGAATCATCATAGATCCATTCCACGGTATTTTATTTCCATTTCCATCAAATATCTGATCGTCATAACTAAAAACCTCATCCAGCGCATATGATTTAACATCCTTCGCCTTACTTAATTCGCTTTTAATACCGGACTCATCACTTCCCGGGTTAAATATGACGAAATAGTCATCCTTCTCTCCAAGAGCCTCCTCAAGGAAATAATCCATTCCATTCACGACCGAAAAGAGATTGGAAAGTCCACTCGACACAAATAAACTTGCAAGGATTACAAAAAGAAAAAGTATCGTATTCATCGTTTTACTTCTCTTCAGATCCTTCTTCAAAACCTTAAAAAACATCGCCCTTCATCCTTTCTGAACTGCAAACTTTTTTCCTTATGAACGTATAATACAAAATCAATTATTAAATAATCATTAAACAAGAAGAATAAATTTAGGGAAATAAAAAAAAGCCTGATATAAAAGCTTTCTATATCAGGCTTTCCTCACAACTAGCGTCACTCTGAAAATATCCCCTTCTATCTCTGCATATACATCTCCGTCCATCTTCGTCATCAGCTGCTTTACTATATACAGTCCAAGTCCGTTTCCCTGAATATTATCGGTATTACTTCCTCGATAGAAGGAATCAAATATATCCGTCATCTCGCTTTCTTTAAGGGCGCATCCCGAATTGGAGACTGTTATCAGCTTACAATCCTCTTCCTCACTGAAGGTGATTTTTATCCACTTTCCATCACCGTACTTGATCGCATTTTCCATCAGATTCTGCAAGGACTCGACCAGTCTGTCCTTATCTGCCGAAAGAAGTGCATTATCGAACTCTCCAACCTCTAACTCAGTATGAAGGACGCTCAGCTTATCTCTGTAATAAGCCTCTATTCCTTCTATAACATCCTTCAGATAAACCTCTCCGACTTTTACTTCAAGCTCCATAAAATCCTCGCGGGAGAGTTTATATATCTCATCAACATAGCCTCGGATTTCCTCAGTCTTGCTAAGAATCCCGTCCAGTGCCTCCTGCCTCCTCTCATCTGAATCATAGACCCCATCAGAGAGAGCCTTCGTATAAAGCTGGATAGCTGAAAGTGGAGTCTTAACATCATGCGAAAGAGAAAGCAGCATCGTCTTTTTTTCCTTCTGATATTCCAGAGTTTTAGACTTACTATCCTCCAGATTCTCACGGAGCATATCCATTCCCCACAAAAATCTTCCGAAGAAGCGGCTCTTCTCTTCCTTTATAGGTGTAGACAGATTACCCTTTGCAAGCTCTTCAGTAAGGGATGACATTTTATCAAATGGCTTTATTACCTTTCTTCCTATATAAACCAGAACGCCTATCGTAAGAAGAAGTGCAGCACACATACCGATATTCATAAGGACAAATGTATAACCCTCGTTCTTAATCAGATATTCAATTCTGAAAAGCTTACCAGCTACCACTTCTACAACATAATCATTATTACATATCTCAGTCGGAACAAACTCACTTACCTTTTCTATTGTTTCAAACTGAGTCAGATCAATATCCTCAGGATTATCCAAAAGAGTACTATCTGACTCCAGGAGCCTTACAACTCTTTCTGCTTCAACACGGTAAAAACGTTCATGTTTTTTTACCCCTGAAAAGTAAATGATATTTAAAAGAATAATAACAATTATTTCTGCAAATATAATTATTGTCGATGCTTTTTTGAACCTATTCATCTTAAACCTCAAAAGAAAATGTGCTATCTAGAAATGTATCCTAAACCAGTTCATTGTATCCGTTATCCTTTAAGAACTTAAAAACCTCCGGTTTATAATTGATCATTTTAAGATCACCGAACTCAAGCCTTAGTTTTTTTAGTGCCATCAGACCGGAAACAGATATGAATTCAAGATTTTCAGCATCAAAAAAGGTTCTGTAATTTGTTCCTCTGTTAATGATACAGTACAGTTCTTTTTCAAATCTTAACGCATCTTCACTATTCACTCGCTTAGGAAGCTGTATGATCATTTCTTCACCATTTATCCTATATGGTATATACATAAGCGCCTCCATGTCAGATAAAAGCTTCACATGATTTACTCAAATCTATAACCTACACCCCATACCGTGATTATATGCTCCGGCTTCTTCGGGTCATTTTCTATCTTCTCACGAAGCCATTTGATATGTACTGTGAGAGTCTGAAGCTCCGATTCACTATCACTACCCCATACGGTATCAAACAGGTAATTCTTCTTCAAAGTCACACCCTTATTCTCAATCATAAGCTTCAGTAGTTCAAACTCCTTTGCAGTAACAACTACTTCTCTTTCTCCCACCATCAGAGACTGATTTACGTTATTAAGCTTCAGATTTCCTTCCACGATAATATCCTGTGCATACTTTCTCTTAAAGATACCATTTATCTTTGCAATGAGAATATCTACATCATAGGGCTTCTCTATATAATCATCCGCTCCGAGGTTAAGACCCTTCAACTTATCATCCTTTTCAGTTCTGGCACTGGCAACCAGGATGTGTGCATTTGAACTCTCTCTTATCTTCGAACATACACTAAATCCATCCATTCCCGGAAGCATTATATCCAGAATAACCAGTTTAGCTCCATATCTCTCGAAAAGTTCGAGAGCCTTTTCGCCTGTTTCCGCAACAGATACAGCGTAGTTTTCCTTCCTCAGAAATGTCTGAAGAAGCTCACCTATTTCCTTATTATCTTCAACTATCAATATGTCAAGCATGCTACTACCCTCTATCGGACATTAATCCTCATATCACATATAATACTCTATGTCTAAGAACCTTAATCTACAGGTTGCCATCTTGTATTATTATACATTATCTGGCCATACATTCAACAGCTTCCGGACACAAGACGCCCCTAATCGCACTGTCCTCTATCATAAAATAAAAAAAGAAAAAACGCCGAGGACTCAGCGTCTTTTCTTTTACACTATTTAATATATGAAACCGGTTGGTTTCTTGTTGAACTGTGTACATATTACCACGACTTTTTCCAGAAGCGTTGAATAAATCGTAAAAAAATTTTTAACAAATTGTAAATTATTTGTTTAAAGTTTGTTCATAATTCAATCAGAATTGCTCTGCAGGGAGAGCCATCAGCACCGCCCAGATTCAGAGGAGCTGCGTTCAGAAGGTACTTACCTACCGGAACTTCTGATAGCCTGATTCCCTCAAGAAGAACTACCTCTGCACCAAGCATTATCAGATGAACCTCCTTCGGAGCAGCCTCTGGACCTACAGTCTGAGATTCATTTCCGAAAAGCTGTATGCCCTCTTTTGCAAAAACGCGTGCTCCCTCTGCTGTCATAGTCGCATCACCCTTAATGAGTATTCGTTCAGCGGCTTTCGGATCACACTCTTTCGCCTGAATCATGATTCGCTCAGCATCCTCCGCGGTTATATCACCTGTATGTTCAGCCACATATGCATATCCGATGAATCTTTTCATATCTACCTGATCGATTGTCTTCCCATCATTTATAAAATGATAAGGTGCATCCACATGTGTTCCGTTATGTGCACACATCTTGATATCCGTCAGATTACAGATATCTCCTTTTTCTATACTGAGTGTTACGTTTCTTACCGGACTTGGGTCTCCGGGAAAAACCTTACACCCAAACACTTCCTGTGATATATCATATATTTTCATATCAAAATCCTCTATTATTTCTATCCAATATTACCATCTGAGACATCACCCGCATCACTCTCCGAAATCTCTCTGTCTTATCTTGTCCGCATAAGCAATGATTTTCTCTTTCCATTCATCATCTTCACCATCAAGCTGATAAACATTATATCCATACTGTTTTCCGAGTGAGCATACGATAGCCTCATCATCTATGTGCAGGGAGATTCTATATCTGTTGGGGAGCTTCTGAGGAAGCATCTTCTTGTTATCTCTTTGAACTTCCTTCATATGCCGTGTTCCATTTACTATTCCGTCAAACTTGATATGATAATGTCTAAACAAACGTTTTATATACTTCTCAGATCTGAAGGATGATGTGTATACCCAAACCTCATAACCCTGTTTCTGAAGCTCTTTAATAACACCGGGCGTTCCAAGGCGAAGTCTCTCTTTATATATCTTGTTAAATGGAAACTTGAGTGGTGGCTCTGTTTTATGAGTTTCAGGCAACACAAAAAGCACCTCATCCAGATCAAATGAGACTCGCATCTTTGTTTGATTTGAACCTTTTCTGATTTTCATTAGCTACATTTCTTCCCTTAATCAGTTTTCCCTATTTAAATGTATTATATAACACATACAATCCGGTATTCTACTTAAAACTGTGAACCAGCCTGATAACCTCTCTGGACCACTCAGACGGTTCAGCTTTAATCTCGTGCTCCTCAAAGCTTCCTTCATCACGGAATACTCTGACCATAAGATCTCTGTCAATATGAAGAGTTTCCTTGTACTTTTTCGTAATCTTAGACTCCGTACGCTTCTTGGTTGCAGAAAAGCGCTTATTCTTTCTGGCTACTCCGGTAACGACACCATCAACCTTCACAGAGTATCTCTTAAAATAATTCTGTATATAATCAAGCGAATAATAACCGGAAGAATAAACCCAGACATCATAACCGTGCCTACCCAGATAATGAAGCAATGCGGGAAGTCCGAGCCTTATCCTCTCCACAAACATCTTGTTCACAGGAAACGGAAGTGGTCTCTCCGGAATATCATCTGCTTTTGAGCAGAATACTACTTCATCCAGATCAAGTGTAGCTCTCTTATCATTATTAGAAGCACGAAGCATCTTCTCTATATCAACCTCGTTGGTCAGATTAACTATCTTTACCGGAATCATCTTGATGCCGACTCTCATAGCTGCTGCCCACCTGTGATGTCCGTTAAGGATCATATAACCGTCCGGATGTACCTTCTCTACTGTTATCGGGTCATCCATAATACTCTGATCCATTGTTCCAAACCTCTGAAATGTACGCACATATCGATTGTATATACTATAGTTTGGACCAACTGTTTTATTGCAGAATTCATCGTCAGGATTCGGATGAAGCTTCTCTATGGGAACCTTCTTTGTAAACATCCTCTCCGAAACAGACGCTTTAATCGGAACCATGATTCCATCATATTTTTTTATTTCCTTTTCCAGATACTCTGCCAGTTCTGTTTTCGGTGCTGCCATAATACTATCTCCTCTCTATCATACTAACTAAACCCCAATTACAATAATTATAACAAATTCTTTTAATATGATAACATATTATCTTAGTGTTTATCACATTACCAGCACAAAATGTGCCACCGAAAAGCATTCCGATGGCACATCAATTAAAATGAGAGGAGTTATGAGTGTATTATGCAGTTTTTATACGATCACTTACCTCTTCCATTTTTTCTATCTCACCGTCAACTATTCGAATAAGTCTGGTGCCATAACGTGAAGCCTCTTCAGAGTGAGTTACCTGAACTATCGTTTTGTTATACTTCCAGTTTATTCTTCGGAAGAGCTCCATGATTTTTGTTCCGGACTTGCTGTCGAGATTTCCGATTGGTTCATCAAGGAACAGGATATCCGGATCAAACACAAGTGATCTCGCTATAGCAACTCTCTGCTGCTGTCCTCCTGAAAGCTCTCTCGGAGTGAGCCTACGCTTATCCTGCATTCCGATAAGCTCCAGGCATTCATTTATTCTGTCCTTGTATTCCGACCTCTTCTTTCCAGCCAGCATAAGTGGAAGCGCTATGTTATCTACAACATTCAGATTCGGAACGAGATTATAGAACTGAAACACAAATCCTATCTCTTCATTTCTCATACTGCTGAGCTCTTTGTCCTTAAGTGTTGAGAGGTCTCTACCGTTTATGAATACATTTCCCTTGGTAGGCTGATCAAGCCCACCAAGGAGATACAGCAGAGTTGATTTACCACTTCCGGAAGGGCCCATAATTGAGACAAAGTCTCCTTCCTCTACTGTAAGATTTATATTCTTAAGTACCTCAGTTACCTGCTTTCCATTAGTAAAAGATCTGCTTACATTATTTACTTCTATAATACTCATTTTTATTTCTCCTATCCATGATTAATATTTGATTTAATTATCTATTCTCATCTAATTACTTACTCGTATTTCAGCTCCTGAACTATGCTGAGCTTCCTGCTCTTTCTCATCGTCGAAAGTGTTGCTATCAGTATTATCACTGCTATTATAGGTGCATATGTCATAATAGACATCCAGCTAAATTCAACCTCCATCGGCATTCCTATAAACTTGCAGAAGCCTGTAAGCAGATCCGAAAGAAGAATCGTAAATGGAATCGATATAAGGACACTGAATATAACGCATGTCATACTTTCCGTGAGGATCATTCTCTTACGCCTGCTCTTATTCATACCGACTGATGCCATGACTGCCATCTCTCTCTTCCTCTGAAGGAAACATATGGTTATGTTATTAAACACACCTATTGAAGCTATTATCATTGCCAGATATGAGAAAATTGAAAGCACTGATACTATCGTCTGATTCTGCTCATCGTTAAGCTTTGTATCCTCTGCCTTTGTCGTGTAGGTAGCTCCAAGCGATGCAAGAAATGGTTTTAATTCTTTTTCTATAACAGATGAATCTTCCTCAGTCTCAAAATATATGGCAGCCGCTTCCTTTATATTAAACTCATTTATAAGAAGCTCCTTCTTCATTAAGACTGCACGTCCCGCCTGGAATACCTTTCCATCATATACTCCTACAACCTTTACATTAACCTCGTGGGAGTTAATCTTCATAGTAACTGTATCCCCGGCCTTCTTATCTATTGCATCAGCAATCTTAGTTGTAAGGAGAATAGAGTATTCATCTGCATCCTTAAGTGCCTGAATCTCATCTGCGTAGGTGGTAGTAAAGCCGAAATACTCATTAAGTACATTTACATACGCATCCACCTCTGATCCGGTTGCAATTGCCAGCTCTCCGTCAATTTCTGCTTCGGCATAGTAAACATCTCCGATTGATGACTGATCTATACCCTTTATTTCATGCAGCTTATCAAGGATTCGATCTGTTGTCGGGTTATTCGGATCCATCTCCATGATTCCACTTATATTGTAGTCATAATTCATCCCCTTATATGCATCCACAACCAGATTGGTCATACTTTTTCCGAAGGATGATATCATCAGTACTGATGATAGTGATACTACTACAAGCACGATATTGTTTCTAAGCAGCTTAGAGCTTCGGATATTGCTCAGTGTCAGATACAGAGTAGTATTATTTTTAAAGAGTTTACCGAACACTGCCGTTACCAGCTTCATCATCATCGGTATCAGGAGTATAACTCCTGCAAATGCAGTTATGAATGCAATCGGTGTTGTTACATTTATCACGCTGTCATTTATAAAGTAAACTGCTATAGAGAAAGCAAGCAGGATAATACCTATAATTGTTTTTACCAGGCGGCTGGACCTCTTCGGTTCAGCTCGATTTAGGATTACATCCTTAACCTCCAGCTTTCTGACCTTTCTTACAGGGAAGTATGCTGACACCACAGAAAGGATGATTGAAAAAATGATTCCTATCAGAATATAAACAAGATTTATATGGAACTTTGTATATACTCCATAATCACCAAGAGGTGATGTCCATCTACCGAGAAAATACAGGAACACTTCTCCAAGTGCACTTCCTATGATTCCTCCGATCAGTCCATATATGAATCCCTCCATCAGAATAATATGCTCTATCTTCTTTTTCGTAGCACCCTGGCTCATGAAGGTTCCCATCACTGACAGTCTCTCCGTCATGATCAGCTTGAATACTCCATGTATGATGATGGCACTCACGATAACTACAATCGTCATCATAAAATAAAGTGCCATATTGATTGAGGAATCCACCATTACATTTCCTTTAAGATCAGTGGCATTTACATCAGTATGATTCTCATTATAGCTTTCAGCAAAATCCTTAGCCTCTCCATCTGCTACATCTGCAAATACTACATTGTATCCATCATCAGCCCCAAGCTTTTCATTCAGATATTCATAAGGTATTATCACACTGAAATTAGTTGAAGTATCCGGATAGAATACATTATCATTTGCAGCGAGTGCTTCAACTGTGAAGCTGACCTCTTCACCGGAGATAAAAAGCTTTAATGTGTCACCGGTCTGAAGATTCATAACATCACTGACTCGTTTAGACAAGATGCATGAAGGATTACCCTCAACAGCTGTCTCGGACAGAAAATCTGAATCACCTTCCGCCATCGATCCCGAGTAGTTATTTCTTCCTCTAAGATTTACATACTTTATCTTGTCATTTTCATTTATTATTCCGGTTGTCCTCAGTTCATATACCACATCTTTAAGTCCCGCTGTATCAACATCAGATTCTTTCATATAAGGATCATCTGTTTTCGAAACAATAGATATGTCCGACAACCTTCCTGATTCGTATGGTGCATTAAAACTGTCAACAATGACATCTACCATACCTGTACATGCAACTAAAAGCGCTGCACTGATTGCAATTGAGAAAAGTAACAGTACAAACCGTCCTTTTTTCTCAAACATGTTTTTTGAGATATACTTCAAAAACACACTCACTTCCATTCCCTCCTTTTTTCGTTTGCATGGATTACTATAAAACCACTTTCTTAAATCGACCTTTTATAAAAATTAAAATTTCATTAAGATTAGCTTTACGATTATTCTTGACAAAAATATCCCCATTTGATAGACTCATTTTCAATATAGAACAAGGGAGTAGCCCCCATTTATATTTTTATAAGTGGTAACATAAATCGTCATCACGATTAATTCCGGTTATGTTGTAATCAGGCGAGACTTGAACTATTAATGGTTCGAGTTTCGCTTTTTTTATAGCCAGAAGAAAGGAGGAGAATACGATGGGACTTTACGAAGCAATGACCGAACTTGAAAAAAGAAGAAAAAAGGTCAGCTACTGTACAGTAGAAATGTTTTGCGGTATGGCATTTTTTATTATCGGTTGTATGACAAAATACATTTACCTGCTGGCCATATTTGGTATAATAATTTTCATATACGGTATAAAAAATTTAAAGCCATATACTGAAGAATACAAAGCACTCTACAAACAGATTTTTGTAGAAGAACCGCTTAGAAAGAACTTTGAAAATGTATTCTATAGCTGGCGCGGCGGTTTTGATGAGAATCTTGTAAGGTCATTTTGCCTATGTAATATGGGGAACAGATTCTCCTCAGAGGACTACATCAGAGCAAGCTACTACGGTGTAAACTTCGAGATATCTGATGTATATGTCGCACAACATACATCTACCGGAAGATCTTCTCATACTACAATCTACTTCAAGGGCAGAATGATGATGTTTGATTTTCCGGAAAAGCTGGTCAATTCAGTAAGGATTTATTCAAAAAACTTCAGGTACCGTGCAGGTGGATTTTTTGCAAATCGAAGCAACAAGGTCGAAATGGAAAGCGTCAGCTTCAATAATGATTTCGATGTTATGACATCGAATGATCACGATGCCTTCTATCTGCTTACTCCACCATTTATGGAGAAGATGTATCAGCTAGAGAAAAAGCATAAAAGCATAGCTCTTCACATCGTCGGAAACAAAGTGGTCATCGGCTTTAATGAGCCGACAAATAATGCGTTTGATGCGTCAAATATGTCAAAAGAATTGTCCTATCCAGAAGAGATGGACAAGATTGAGTCAGATATAAATGATATCAAGGATGTAATAAATATCATAAGAGATCTGAACAAAGGAAACGACTATTACACTTATGTATAAAGGAGGCTAAGACTATGAATGGAACAATTATTTTAGTAATCATCATTGCAGTTATTGTTATAGGAATACTTGGATGGTATTTCAGTACATTTAACGGAATCAAAACAGCTGAGCTCAAAGTATCTGAAGCTCTTTCGGGAATCGATGTAGCTCTTACAAAGAGATATGACGTTCTGACAAAGCTGCTTGATACAGTTAAGGCTTACAAAGCATACGAAAAAGAAACTCTTACAGAACTCGTTCGTCTCAGAGCAGGAATGTCTATGAACGAGAGAAATGCCGCTAACAGACAGATGGATAATCTCACATCTGAGATCAGACTTCTTGCCGAGAATTATCCGGAGCTTAAATCAAGTGAAAACTTCGTTCAGCTCCAGAATGCAATAAGCGATGTTGAAGAGCATCTGCAGGCATCACGCCGTTTATATAATGCAAACGTTACAGACTATAACAGACGTATCGTCACATTTCCAAGTAGTATCGTTGCAGGTATGATGGGTGCTACACAGAAGTCATTTTTCGAAGCTGATTCAGCTAAGCGTCAGGACGTTCAGATGACCTTCTGAAAATAGCAGCATAGATGTAATTGAAAAAAGAAGACTAAGGCATGCTCCTTAGTCTTCTTTTTATATCTCTCTTTATATCGGATAGATATTTTTAGTTTCACGCTCAAGATTCTCGTTATTAACCACGAACTTCGCTCTTCCGTTTACAATTCGGAAGTTCTCTTCCTTAGCACATGTATCAACACCCATCTGATTATGTATAGCTTCCTTGATATCACCGCCATCCAGAAGAAATGTTGTTTTCTCCGAATAACCTCCTATACCAAGTGCTTTTGTTCCGACATTTTCCATCTGCAGACTACCGTGTTCCATAACAAAGTCCGTAGCCCCGCGAAGCGCACCTACACATGTTGATTCTTCTCCGCGTAAATTCAGAGTCCCTATAGTATCACTGAATTTCACATTTATACTGCTTCCTCCAAGCGTTCCTATACCTACACACTCGGTCGCTCCGATATATATATCAAATGTAGAATGCTTAAGGGATATATCAGCGTCTCCACTAAGACTTCCTATGCATAGTCCCTTCACCAGAGACTGGTCAGCTTCCAAAACACAATTAGATATATCAAGCTTTACAAATCCCTCGTGGGCTCCGATACCTACACTTTCGCCGCCTTTGGTTTCAATCTTATATCTGCCTCTGCTGATATGTATCTCCCCGCCTTTTCCAGCTCCGATACCAATACCCTTATCTCCACCTGTAGATATACATATTGTTCCATCCTGATTAAAGTATAGAGGACCATGAGTCTCATCCATCTTGTTTCCTATACCATAATATCCGGTATTATAAACATTGATCAAAAGTGATCCGGCTCCTTCTACCGTCAGCGTAGAACTAGATGGAACAAGTATACCACCATTATTCAGTCGGTTCTCACCCTTCAGAACAAGTGACACCTCTGAATCATCGCCTATCTCTATACAAGGCCTGGACTTAACATTTGACATGCTTACATTCTCCAGAGTTATTTGTCCCTGATAACCGGACTCTATTCTCATATGGATATCCGTATCAAGTCCGGGAGTGCCGATTATAGATATATCCTTGTATACTACCTTCTCAGAAGGAACGACTATATCTGTGTTCCCGAACTTCTTCAGGTTACTGAGAAGGACTCGGTTGGTCTTACCTGTCGTATAGATACGTTTTGTTACTCCATCCTGACTCTCCTGGAGATAATCCCGGATTTCCTTTCGGATCTTGTCCTCTACACGCTTATGAATAACCTTCGATGGCTTACCGGTATAGTATCCCTGAATCAGATCTGCGCCCAGATGAATGACCATACGAAGTTCTTCTGATGTCTCCACTCCTTCCGCAAGTGCTATGATCTTGTTCTCATGACAAAACTCTATAATCTCACGTACAAAATGTTGTTTCTGCGGTTGGAATTGTATCTCACTTAGAAGTGAACGATCGATTTTTACATAATTAGGCAGATACCTGAGCAGGTTGCTGACATTTGAATAACCTGTTCCATAATCGTCAACTGCAGTTTCAATTCCAAGCGTTTTTATAGTCGCCTGCATCCTTTCGAGGTCTGATTCTTCCATCTCAGCCTCCTCAGTAAGCTCCACTACCACAGTATCCTTGTATTTTGAAAGCAGCTCCAAAACCACAGGAGTATCCTCATGCTTCAGCTGAACTCCCGGTATGCTGTTAATAAATATCTTCTTACCATCCAGTAGCTCCAGTTTTTTCTCAATAATACCCAGAACGTTTATGAATGTTGCACTTTCCACATCCTGTAATCGATTCAGCACACTTGCATAGTTTATTATCTTCAGTGGAGATATCCTATGTCTTGTGGTCGAACGCATAAGCGCCTCGTAAGAGAATATCTCTCCGTTCGATACACTTACAATAGGCTGAAAATAATATTCAAGACGGTTTTCATTCAGAATTCTTTCAACCAGTTCAAGTTCTTTCTTTTCCGCCTCAGTAAGCTTTACTTCATTATCAAAAGAGCTTCCTATTACTCTCCATACACGTTCTTCTTCATTTTTCTCATGCAGATGTCGCTGGAAGGTAATCCGACGCAAATTTTCCAAATGACGAGTAACTGACCTTATCCATTGACGGTATACTTCATCATAGCTTCTTGGTACAGCGCCATAGCTTACAACTGAATAACCAAAGCACTTTGATTCAGAATAAATAGGAGAAAAGAAGTAAGCTCTCGGCTCATCACTTTCTTCCTTAAGCTCCGGAAGCATATCCTCTGTCGGAAACAGTTCATTCAGACTGACGCGTCCATCAGTTCCATGCCTGTAATACTTAATAGCATGAAGCATTCTGTCAGAATACCCGTTTGCATCAAAAAGAACATCCGGCTCTGTATCCATATTCTGCCAGGTATCATTTAAACACAAATGAAAACTCTCTGCCTCAGGAATCTGATAAGCATAAGAATAAACCATACTTAGGAAAGCCAGTATATTATTCTGCTGCATAAGATCATCCTGCATGGTAGAGTTAACTGAGAAAAATCCTTCATTTGATATCTCTGTATCCCAGTCCTTCCTTCGGATATCTCTCGTATAGCATTCAGGATTTTTACATCCACAGCTCTCTCCTATAATAAGCTTAGGTTCTGTTTTAAAAGGTGCCGGTTCTTTTCCGGAAAAATATGCATCCATATAATCCGCCGAATACTCTCCGAACTCATCAGCAGGAATCATAACAGAGGTCATAGGACTCGGTCCTGTCCTTCCCTCCTCAGTAGAGTCATAACTGGCAACCGCTACATCCTCCGGAACCTTATAGCCCCTTGAGATAAGCGCTTTGCAAAGGCCCATAGCCATCCAGTCATTAGCCACAGCGACTGCTTCCGGCAGATGTCCGTTTCTCGAAAGAAGTTGTTCCACGCAAGTCTCTCCACTTGTATACCAGAAATCACCATGAACTATATTGTCCTCTTTAACCTCCAGACCATTTTCTTCCATAACATCACGAAACGCCTGCAATCGCTGAATTGAGTGGCTGTGCCACCTCTTACCATTCAGAAAAGCGATATCCTTGTAACTATGATCCTTTATCAGATGTTCCACAACCTTCTTCATACCTGCATATCCATCTGTACAGATACTTGGGAAGTATTCACTTTCCTGCTCTACGATGAGAACTTTGCCCTTAAACTTTTTATTTATTTTTTCTTCTATTTCCTGTGTCTTTCCCACTATCTGAATTGTATCCTTAAGAATAACAATTGCATCAAACATTTCCATATTCAAAAGTGAAAATATACTGCTTTCGCCTTCCTCACGATCAGCCGAATTCTGATACTTTCTGAACATGGAAAAAATGCATGTATCAAACCTATGCTTAAAACCTCTCTGAAGAAAGCCGCTTATAAATCTGCGCTGATAGTCCTCATCTGCCTGGCCTACCAAAATTGCAACTCTTTTTCTCCCCATAGTTTCTTCCTCTCACAATACACGTTCTACCAGAAATAATTATATCAAATATAAAGTGTATTAACACTTCTTTGTTACACCCTTACCGAAAACGGTCAGCCAGTCATTTTTCATTGAAATACTCTTCAAGACACATCCCGTTTTCTTTCATTTCAGCTGCAGCCTCCTGGCCAACAAAACGATAATGCCAAGGTTCATTATTTATTCCGGTTATTTCTATTTTATCCTCCGGATATCTCTTAATAAAGCCATATTTATAGGAGTTCTCATATAGCCAGGTATAAACCTCATCATCCGAACTCACACTACTGTCAGCATTTATATCCACACTAATTCCAAGCTCATGCTCACTTGTTCCGGGAGTAGCAACATACTCCTTTGCCAATCCTTCAGCTTCCTCATAGGAATACCCCTTAGCCTGATAAGCACCGATCCTGCTATCCATTATTCCCTGCTGGTCCTCTCTGCTTCTGTAACCTTCACGAACAAACAGATTGATTCCACTTTCTCTGGCATCATCAAACATTTTCTGTAGTGCAGGGTATATCCTCGTATCAACCTGTTTGCCATTTGAGAGATTGGTCAGACTTACAGTATAATCATCCGGAACAGGATTATCCTGATTAACAAGTATCAGATTCCAGCCTGAACCATCAACTGATTCATCGATTTCTTCAAATGAGTATTCTCTCCTGAAACCGTCTATATCATAGAGAAATACCTCATGTATCTCCTCGGTATAGCCCTCATAATATCCCTTTACCATTCCGAGGACTATCTGCGAACCTCTATTATAACTTATGAGCATCTGCCCCTTTGACTTATCGAAGCTGATTCCTTCTATCTCACCCTGGAGAGTCACATCATCAAGCGTTCGTTCAAGAACTACTGTTGCCGAAGTCGCACCCTCTTCTATCTTCGTTCTGTACACATGATCCGGCTCGCCCAGATCAGCTGTTCCGTCATCCGCTGTCATATATAAATATCCATCATAATAAGCTATGCCCTGAAGCCACTGAGGCGGACACTGCAGATGAACCTTTCCTTTATATTCTCCGCTTTCAAGATCGTATCTGTATAGATACCTGCCACTCTCATCACCTGCCCATGAGGTAAGCCAGATTGAACCGGAATCCGGATCCACTGCTATTCCCGAGCACTCAGTCTGTCCGCTTGATTCATCAAAAAGTATAGATTTCTCCAGAGCAAACGTTTCAGCATTATACACCGCAATCTGAATATTATCAGCCTCTCCATCCATGAAATATTCCACTCCGGCATATATCTTCCCGTCATAGATATCTATATCTCCGATATGATTTACCTCTTTTTCAAAGCCTGAAAAAGGGTTCTCTGCTTCGGAAACCTTGTTCCAGTCACTGTCATATCCGGTAAGTGTTGTACTTCCGCTTATATAATAACAATTATCGCCGCATGCAACTCCCTGCCTGCCGTCCACCTGATGAGCACCACTCATCGTATACTTATTATTGGGACCGGGACTTTCCGTATCCTCAGGTCGCCCCTCCACCGTGATTGGAGCCGGCTTCACTGAGTATTCTTCCGTTTTTTCTTCTTCAGTTTCTTCCTCTGCATCTATCGGAGTATTCACGCTGTCTCCCTCAGAAGCAATATGCTCTGAAGACACTTCTGTAGATGCTTCATCCTTATCCTTCCCACAAGCCGAAAGAGAAAGAATAAGAAGGACATATATTGAAAGCCTGATTTTTTTTTTCATATCTACCCTCTCACACTTATATAGGTAGTGTCAAAAGACACACCTCTTTTTTTATCTAAATCCTTTATTTTAGAGGTCTAGCAAATAAAAAGAGCATTGACCCCCTATATGAAGTATAATGAGTTCGACGAAAAACCATTACCAACAAGGAGACAATGCTCGTGAACATTATACTTTATTTACTTCAAATCATTCAATATCTTTATCAACAAAATTGCTGGTTGATCAACTTTATCTGTAAGTACATCCCTCTTAAGCAATGGACTTTTGATGATTCTCATTCACCTAAGTATCAAAAACTTAAGACCGACGAACTCCCTAAGATCATTTATCGGAAACAGGATTGGCAGTGGCAAGATCTAATCAAGTACTATGAATTGCGTTATCATAAGACTATCAAGCCTGTCCGTTATCGCTCCGAATCTAACATTCCGGAAAACTGCAATTGTCCGCTTTGTAATGCTCCTTCTATTTTCCTCTACCGGAACAACGGAAAGAAAGGCCAGCTTCTTTGTAAAGTTTGTCAAAACCTGTTTTCCCCCGATGAAAATCGGTTCAGTAAAACCATCACCTTGAAGTGCCCTCATTGTAATCATTCCCTAGAAAGGAAGAAGGATAGAAAACACTTCATCATTCACAAATGTATAAATCCAAAATGCCCATACTATATCAAAAATCTTAAGAAAGTTGATAAACAGGACCTTAAAAATAATAAATACAAATATAAGCTCCACTACATCTATCGTGAATTCACTATAGATTTCTTTAAGATGGATCTGAACTCTCTTCCCAAAGGTGCTTCATCACTTAAGTTCTCGAAGTTTGATAAAAATGTCATGGGGCTTTGTCTTACATACAAGGTCAATCTTGGATTATCGCTCCGGAAGACTGCCCAGGCTCTTAAAGATATCCATGGTATATCTATATCTCATCAGCAAGTTGCCAATTACTGCAAGACTGCGGCTGTCTGCATAAAACCGTTTACAGATAACTTCGACTACGATGTCAAAAATGTATTTACCGCTGATGAAACTTACATCAAAATCCGAGGTATCAAAGGTTATATCTGGTTTATCATGGATGCAGCCAAACGATCCATCATCGGATATCAGATTTCTGATAATCGCGGCGTAGGTCCATGCATTCTCGCAATGAGAATGGCTTTCAAACACCTTAAAGAACTTCCTGAAAAGTTTCGCTTTATTGCAGACGGTTACAGCGCTTATCCTCTGGCCGCTCAACAATTCTTCAGAGAGTGCGGTGATAAATTCCAGTTTGATATCACTCAGGTTATCGGACTAACAAACGACGATGAAGTATCTAAAGAATTCAGACCTTATAAGCAGTTAATCGAACGTCTCAACCGTACTTACAAACAATCGTATCGACCTACTAACGGTTTTGATAACATTGATGGTGCCAACTACGACTTAGCTCTCTGGGTAGCTTACTACAACTTTTTAAGGCCTCAGAAAGAAAAGGGTTACAACGTGTTAAATGAAGTTGAACTACTCAAAGGTGCAGAGAACATGCCAGGAAAATGGCAGCTTCTGATTTTCCTTGGTCAACAAACCATCCAAAACATCCATACTCAAAACTGTAATTAATCACTCCGGCGCGAAAGTCCCTTGACATAAGGTTCACGGGCTATCCTTTTGTCCAGGGGGAAGCACCCAAACAGGTGCTTTCCCCTTAATTATTCCCTTGGAAATGTATCGATTACGAAAACCTAAGTTTTCATAGATCATTTGACACTATCCTTATATAATTAAATGCACTTTTCGGTTAGATAAATCCCTAACATCTATATTTTAACATTCTTACCTTATTATTTGAACAGCAAATATGAACATAATTATGAACAAAGGACAGAAGCTGAATTATTACTCAAAAAAAGTCCTTTTTTAATTTTTCACCAACTTCAAACGCCTTATTTTATTGGGATGTATACATTTTGCACAATAAAAATTGTGCATTATTATCGCCAAAACATCTACATATTCTATTGAAAAATGTAAACACAGGATGTATAATTTGAACGAATTATGAACGAGTTGTTAACAAAAGGCAGACAAATTGTAAATTTAATATGTTCGGATTGTGTTTAATTTGGGAGGGTGGAACATGATTGAGCGGTACAAAAGAAATGCTAATAAAGGTTTTTCATTAGTGGAACTATTGGTAATAATGGCAATAATATCGATACTGGCAAGTTTGATTACGCTAGCGGTCCTTAGATATATTGAAAGTGGTCGTCAAGCTATGGATGTGTATAACGCAAGTTTAATTAAGGATGCTATGAATACATATACTTTCCCTAGTGATTTTCAGGGAAGAGATATGGAATATACCGATCCTGAAACCGGTGCAAAAGAAATGTTCAAAAGAGGCTGGGTATATGTAGATAAAAACGAAATAAGATGCTCTGATCAAAGCACTGCTCTTGCCATGATAGAATTTGGTCTTGTTAATGTTAGTCCTGAATTCGAAGCAAATCTACGTGATAATGAAGAAGAAAAAACCAAATGGTTCCCAAGTGGGCCGGATGGAGACTACATAAGAAGAACCGGAATTGATGAATATGCATTCAAAAACGGACTAACCGTTAAGGCAAGAAGGACCTGGAATACATATCAGCTGGATGTATATATTGATCAGGATGGTCAACTATATATGGGAGCCAGCGCATCAAATGCAATCAGAACAGGTGGACACGCTAAAGACGAAAAGACAGCAAAGCTTTTTGCAAAAAAACTTGGTTTCTTCTATGCAAAGGTGACCCCTATTGGACAACAAGAAGGATATTAAATAACAAAAAACTCTTCTATGCATAACGCATGGAAGAGTTTTTCGGTTTATATAGTTTATCTTTACTACTTAGTTTATACTGATTATTCTTTACTACTCAGTTTATATTACTCAGCTTATCACAAAGCTTAATATAATCCTCAATAAAGGACTCTGCGTCTGCATTAATAAAGTTCATATCATTATCTCTTGCAGCAAACTCGTGTTTTTTTGCTCTTTCACTGAAGTCCTTAAGCCCTATTGTTGCCATCGACCCCTTTATGGAATGGGAGTCAATCCTGTAGGCATCGATATCTCCAGTTTCAAGACTCTTTCTCATTCTCTCGGATATCTCAGAACTCTCATTTACGATATCACCTATTATCTCAAGCAGGAGATCCTCTTCACCACCACAGTAGCTGAGTGCCATCTCATAATCAAGGCCTTCTCCCCTGATATCCTCGCAACTATCTATCCCTTAGTCTGTCATCAATCTCACTCTCTGATAATCCATTGAAGAGTATACACCTTTCTGAAAAATTCATAAAATACTCATAACATAGACTAAAAGTTATCTCCCCATCTTCACTATCCATTATTATTTCAATTTCCGAAAAGTTTTCACCATTTTTTTCGACATATTCTTTATATTTAAATCCATAGTGATCGGCTATATTTTGCGCAAAGCTATCTATATCAAGATCTTCTATTGTACTTTCATTGCATGAAAATCCAAGCAGCTTACCTGTTTCATCATCGATATATATCTGCACATATGTTGAATTATATAAAAATATATTACAGTACCACGCATAAAACATATTATCATTAGTAGTATCCATAAACAGCACTGGTTCAATTCTTGTATTTTTTTCATCTATAAAACGTTTAAAATCATCCAGGCTTACTATATTCTGATTATTATCAGTACAACAGCTTCTAAATAATTCGTAATAGTGTTCAATGCATTTTTCTAATGCCGTATCTTGATCCATTTCAAACTTACTATCTATATATCCGAAGACTTCAGTATATGAATTATTCCATATCAAATCGTCTGCTATACTGACTCTGTCGAAAAACCCCACTTTATCCTGAACAATTTTGATAGGAGTTGATGTATAATGACTTTCCTGGTCTTTCATTCTATGGTCTCTCAATGATATAACCAGGTTAGGGTATCCAAATGCAATTAAGACTACAAACAGCATCGCTACTATGCCCGTTATACTACAGAGGAGTTTCTTTTTTTTCTTACTCATTTATTCTTCCCCCTCTCAGTGTAACTTCTATCCTTGTGCCTTTTCCTAACTCGCTTTGAATATCTAAACTGCCATTATGAAGTTCTATTATTTTGGCTACAATTGAAAGACCCAATCCGGCACCACCCTGAGCTCTGGATCTGGCTTTATCAACTCTGTAAAACGCCTCTGTAACCTTCTTTATCGCTTCCTCTGGCATACCCTTTCCATCATCCGATATAGCAATGATCGTTCCATCCTCAGTCATAGACTGTTCAACTTCTATATGACCATTTCCTTCGATTGCCTTTCTGCTATTATCTATCAGATTGATAATCAAGGTTCTGACAAGATCCTGTTCCAGAAGTGCATAGCCTTTTTCAGTTTTCAGAGATATATCTATTCCTGCCTCCTTAAGTCCGGGTCTAAGGTGTTCAACTATATCCTTTGTTATCTCCATCGGACTACACTTCGCAAGCTCCACCTTATCCTTATCCATAACAAAAAGCTGCAGAAGCTTAAGTGATAGATTCTCCAGCCTCTTCGCCTCAGAGTGGATATAATCAAGAGCATCCTCTTTATCCTCATCGCTTAATTCCTGAGTCATCAAAAGCTCCGAATAACCAATAATAGATGTCATAGGCGTTTTTAATTCATGAGTAAACGCCCCCATAAATCTGTCCTTTTCTCTGGCAGCTTCCTCCAGAAGCTCGACATTCTCTTCCATGCTTTCAGCCATTCGGTCAAAGTCCTGTGACAAGCCACCTATCTCATCCAATCTCTTGATATTTGAACGATAAGAATAGTTTCCGTCTGCTATAGCATTGGTGGCCTTTGCAAGCTTTGAAAGTGGTCGTACCATGATACTTGAGACGATCCATGTTGTAATTATTGTAACAAATACTATAACTAAAAATGAGTTCCTGTATATTCTGAGCATACTTCTTCTCATTTCATAAATATGCTCAGCATCCTTAATGAAACAGAGATAATATTTATTATTTTCTACAGTTAAGCAAGACGAACACACTATATATCTAATGCTCTTCTTTTCCTTTTTATAATAAACATAGATATCATCATCACCTTTTATACCATTTTTGATTTTTTTTATATCGACATCTTTTGAAGCCTGACCTGAAGAATAAAGAACAGCTTCATCCTTATAGAGCATATAAATGTCCGAAGACTCCCCCTCAGACTCCAGCTTTTTCATCATTTCTATGATTGACTCATCATCAAACTCCTCATTTCCATCAGCTACTATACCGATGATTCCCCTTACTCTCTGAAGACTTTCTACAGCTTCCTTTTCTTCTCTCTCAAAGGACTGCTGGTAAGTACGGTAGATAATAATAGATGCCCCTAAACTAAAGGTAATAGTTAATAGAATTGTAATGACAAGAACCAGCTTTAATTTATAACTCAAACTTCTTTCCTCTTCTTTCTCATCCTACATATCTAAACGATAACCAACCTTACTTACAGTTCTGAGTTCTTTCTCCAGTCCCGCTTTTTTTCGAAGTCTCTGAACATGAAGATCAACAGTCTTGCTACCAAACTCCATCTCTCCACCCCATACCTTTTCATATATCGCATCTCTGTATAGAGCTGTATTTGGAGTTCTGAGGAACAGAAGAAGAAGATCAAATTCCTTTGGTGTAAGCTCTATCTCTTTGCCATCACGACTCACGGTATTAGAAGAAACATCTACGCTTAGTCCATTTAAATCAAAATGATCTTCAGTCTTATTATATCGCCTCAGAACAACCTCAACTCTTGCAATCAGCTCTGCTACCTCAAATGGCTTAACGATATAATCCTCTGCCCCCATCCTTAGTCCCTTCACTCTGTTCTCCAGGGCATTCATTGCAGTCAAAAAAATGACCGGGATACTAAGTGGTCTGATATACTCCATCAGCTCAAATCCATCAGCCTTTGGAAGCATTATATCAAGAAGGATTATATCATATACGTTACTGTCTATCTTATCGATAGCCTCATTTCCGTCATAAGCCATATCACACGTGTAACCGGCGTTGGTAAGACTTACCCTTATCAGATTGGATATGGGTTTCTCATCCTCTACGATCAATACTTTTATCATCACATAACCTCACTTATTATCCCGGATATAGTCACTCGTTTCTTAGTTTACTTACTGGAATATCGTATCATAAATCGAACGTTTTTTCGAGTGTATTATCTCAATATTCAGTTGTCTTAAAAATACACACTTTGGTTTATTTATTTAACATTATTTATTCTCGTTTACGTATGTAGAAACTCTATCCTGAATGAGAGCACTTACATCATCAAGTGACTTATCCCAGGTAAACTCATCAACATATACATCAAATACATCTTTTCTTGTTGGTATACCATTTGAAGCAACATATGTTTTACTCTGACCCTCCTCTGTAAAGAGATATCTGACAAAGTCCCATGCAGCTTCCTTGTTTTCACACTGAGTTGACATTGCAACACCACTCGTGAGACGGAATATACCATCTGATTTTCTGTTGCATGGATATCCCTTGAAGGAGAAATCGCCATCAAATGCATTTTTATATGCAGTATAGATATTTGGATCTATACAATAAGCGGTAACAAGCATTTCTTCGCCACTATTTAATGCTTCTGTATCTGACTTAACACTTATTTCTTCGCTGTTAGTTCCGGTGTTACACATAGCCAGCAGGTCTTTAAACTCCTGTGAATCAAACGAACATTCACCCTTATTCCAGTCTATATAATCATCCGCAATTCCGCCCCACATAAATCCACTGAGCATCATATCCTTATTATTCGCTCCAAATATCTGTGAGCCTTCCGGAAGTGAATCAACGCACTGCTTCATCTCATTCATAGTCCAGCCGCTTTCTTCACCAACTACGGATTTTTTACCGGCTAATGAATATATATCTACACTCGAACATGTATAGTAAAGTTTACCATCCACGAGCATGTTATTATATACTGAAGGAACTATCATCGCAGCCCATAGATGCCATAGTGAGTACAGTTTTATCAGCAATTTCCGAAGGATCAGCCTTTGCAATTCTTTCAAGCTCAGGATTATCCACATAATTTGCATCAAATCCTCTGCATATAAAGCTTTCGCTATTTACGGCTTCAAAGTACCTTGTACTACTCTTGTTTATTCCTGCTACACTGTATGTGAGCACCTCTGTCGATTTATTACTGTCGTAATTATATCCATAGAGACAACTGTCTGTGGAATAGTAGAAATCATACCCATCTGTTCCTGTCAGGATTCCAACATCATAGCTGGCTATTATTCCACCTAAATTCTGGCCCTCATCAAGTTTACCACTAGCCGGATCAAACTTACGAAATGACAAGTCACATTTTCCTTCACCTACCTCGGCTGATGTAGAGATTATAACATCTCCATTTGCATCAACTCCCATAAAATTGTAGATATTATCAATTGAAGTTTCATTTATCTTATTAAGTTCCTGATCATAAACCCTTATTTGGTTATCATTTACAACCATCACAAAGTTTCCGTCTTTATCACAAACTATATCACTTACGTAATCATCCTGGCTGCCACTTAGCACTGAATAATCCTTGTTATTTTTTACGGATGCATAATAAAACAAAAAAACCTCAAAATGGCATCAAAATAAAAAATATTTAAAAATAATAAAAAATCTTTTAAAAACTGTGATAAGATACAGAATGATTCAAGTGAAATAAAGGAAGAGATAGGATAGAAAATGTTAGCGAATTATCATACACATACAACCAGATGTAAACATGCACAGGGAACTGAAAGAGAATATATAGAGCGCGCGATAAGCTGCGGTTTTAAAACACTTGGTTTTTCTGATCATGTTCCACTGCCCGCTTCATACGGTTTCAATGTTACTGCAAGAATGGAGCTTTCTGAGATATCAGACTACACATCTACACTTGTTAAACTCAGGGAGGAATATAAGAACGATATAGATATACTGATAGGTTATGAGGTTGAATACACACCAACATATTTCAGTGAAATTCTTTCTATGCTGAAAAAGTACCCCTATGATTATATAATTCAAGGTCAGCATTTTGTCGAGGGAAAGAATAGTGATTTTTATGCCGGCGAACCGACTGATGATATCATATATATAGAAGACTTTGTTAAAACAACCATAGAAGGAATGAAAACCGGAGAATTTATGTATCTCGCCCACCCTGATCTGGTCAAATATACCGGATCAGATGAGGTTTACTGTGAGAAGATGCGATCGATAATAGAGACTGCCGAGGAAAACGATATACCTCTGGAGGTAAATATGTATGGATTCTCCGACCACCGAAATTACCCTGACGAAAGATTCTGGAAAATGGTTTCTGATTATAATATAAGAGTTATTCTCGGCTGCGATGCACATAAACCAGAAATGATAATACAGCCCGAAAACGTTCCCGGGCTGATCGAGTTTTTACAAAGAAATAATATCTATGAAAAAATCATACAGGAATAGTTTCATTCATACTGCCCATTCGGTAGCCTCGCATATCAAGTGTGACAAACATAAAACCTATCTCTTTAAAACGAGCAAACACTTTATCTCTGACTTCATCTGATGCAAGTCTTGTTATATCCTCAGCTGGAACCTCTATCCTTGCAAGCTTACCATGCACCCTGACTCTTTCCTGAACGAAGCCCAGTTCTATCAAAAACTGTTCTGCTTCGTCTATCATTTTGAGCTTATCCTTAGTGATTTCATCACCATAAGCAAATCTTGATGCCAGACATGCGTATGCCGGTTTGCTCCAGGTCGGAAGTCCAAGAGCTTTGGATATCTCTCTTATCTCATCCTTATAAAGTCCAACCTGCCTTAGAGGACACTCAACTTTAAGCTCCTCTGCCGCCTTAAGTCCGGGACGATAATCACCCAGATCATCCATGTTGGAGCCCTCGGCTACATGCTCTATCCCATTTTCCTTTGCAATCCTGATTATATCTGAAAAAATACCACGCTTACAGAAATAGCATCTCTCAGGGCTGTTATGTCTAAAGCCTTCTTCTTTAAATGGATCAGCCTGAAACATAATCTGCTTTATTCCATGTGACTCGCAAAAATCCTTTGCTTCTTTTTTTTCTCTTTCCGGCACAACTGCATCTATGCTGGTAACTGCAATCGCTCTGCTTCCAAGCTCCTGATGTGCAATCTCAAGTAGAAGTGTCGAGTCTACTCCACCTGAGAAACCGACAGCCAGTGACCCTAAGCTTCTTATATACTCACGAAGCTCCTCAAGCTTCTTCAAAGTTTCAGAATTTAATACTTCTTTCATTCTTATAACAAACCTTATATATTACATATATACTATTAATACTACTAGCCACGATATCTCTTGTTACCCGGTTTTGAATAATATTCCATCTTATCCTTATACATCATTTCATCAGATTCTCTGGTCATATCATCTATATTTTTTGGACCATTTGGTCTATAGCTGTAACCTATGGCACAGTGATATCTGGTTTCGGATACTTTGCTTCGGATACATTCTATAAGACTTTTAACCTCCGCCTCGGTTGATTTTCTGCACAGAATTACAAATTCGTCGCCACCAAGTCTGTAAACAAAATCCTTTGATGATGCAGCTTTAATAAAACAATCAGCAAGAGTTTCCAGTGCAACGTCACCAGCAGTATGCCCCTCCGTATCATTTATCTCCTTCAGTCCATTCATATCAATTGATACAAGTGCATTTATTTCCTTCGGTGCATTTTTGACGGATGCATAAAAGGATTGTCGATTCAAAAGCCCCGTCAGCGAATCCTTTTCTGTAAGCTGAAGAATTGAGAATACATAATATACAAACAATGCTATTGTGATAGTCACACAGAATATCTTCGAATAGTCCTGTCCAAGAATAAATGGGAGAACAAGTCCCGAAGCAAATGCGAAACACAAGAAACCAATCGGGAATATCTCTGCAGGACGCCTACTGCTTCTCTTCAGCAGAAGGTACACAAGCATGACTGAATAAAAACCAACCATTATATATGGTAGATACCCAAGTGGTCCTCGCTCAAGCTTTCCATCATCTCCTAAGCTGAAAACAATTCCGTTAAAAATAGAAATGATGTCCAATATAACAAGAACAATTGCCGGAACAAAAACATACCATGGTACATCCTTAGCAAGAGTATATATGATAAATGCAACAACGAGAGGTGTAGCACTATACCTTATGGCCATGAGAATGAGCCGAGCTTCTGTGAATCCACCCATCTCAGTCAAAGAAAACTCTGCATATACGATCATTGAAAAGATAAACAATATCAAAATCAGAGCGTACATACGAAGTATAGTTCTGTTATCCAAAAATACAGTTGTCCTAAGCAAGACCACAAAGGCCAGCAGAACGAGCAGATTTGCCCAGTTCTGAACGATCAACTCACGAATCATTTTCAGATATCCTCTCTTCCTTTTACTACTTTAATGTAGTATATAAGGATATTATCTAAGTTTATTTGATAATCGGAAGCACCTCACTCAGCATACCGAACGCAACCTTAGCACTGTTAATAACATTAGTATTAAAGTCTCCTCCGTCACCTTCGTAGGTATCACTGATACACTTGATGGAGAGGCAGCGTACATCATTCTGGAGGCAGATTCTTGCTATGGCTGCAATCTCCATATCACAGATCTGACAGCCAAGTGCCGCAAGTTCCTCCTTATCCTCAACCTTATCTATAAAACGTCCGCCGCTTGCAACCGTTACAATCTTAACAGCAGGCATCTTATCAAGTACAAGCCCTCTCAGTCCTGTATCTAACGGAATATACTCATCTTCATATTCCTCATACTGATGTTTCTTAACCGGATCGATAGGTGACACATCATAATCATAATTACAAACCTTCTCTACCAGGAAGATGTCATCTACCTTGAGTCCCGGAACGATTGCTCCTGCCACACCGAAATTTATTACGACCCCACAGCCTGTGTGAAGGATAAGCAGCTGTGTGGCTGCTGCCGCATCAATCTCTCCATAACCAGACATAACTGCCGCAATCTCATGACCATACATTTCCGTATAATATACAGTTTTTCCGCCCACCTTCTCCTCAGTGATTTCATGTCCACTTTCCAAGAAGGACTTGAGTTCTCTCTCTATCGCTATAATTATTCCTATCTTCATTATTATTCTCCTTGTATTCTAAACAATATACATATCCATTTTATCATAAACTTAGTTGAATTCAATGCAGGAGTTTAATCCAGTGATTATTACTTGGTTATCATATTTCAATAAATGCAGAGATAATGGTAACTATTCTTGAAATGTATGGTCTGAAGACCGATGTTGCAGAAAACGGCCGCATTGCCGTCGACTTATTCACTTCACATGAAGCAGGCTACTACTCAGCTGTTTTATGGATATGATGATGCCTGAATTAGATGGACTGGAGGCAACAAAACAAATAAGGAACAGCGGTCACAAAGATGCGACCACTATTCCTATCATAGCTACTTTTTCTTCTTTCCTTTTCGAAGCATATATTTACGTGCCACACCGATTCCTATCTTATATCTGAGAGGTCTCAGCGCCTTATCAGCTTCTTTAAGCTTCTCTCTAATAGGAATCTCCTGTGGACAGTGCATCTCACATTTTCCACACTGAACACACTGAGACGGAAATGCAGGTTCCTTCGTCAAACCAACTGTCTGAGCGTACTGGAATCTGCCCTCACGCTTGCTTTCGGTAAACATGGTATTGTAGCAGGCAAATGCTCCCGGTATATCCACACCCTTAGGACACGGCATACAATATCTGCATCCGGTACATCCAACCTTCTCTTTTTCACGTATAGCTTCCTTGACTCCCTCAAGAAGCTTGAAGTCCTCATCCGTGAAGCTTCCTGCATCGGCTTCACTTGCAGTTTTGCAGTTCTCCTGAACCATCTCCATAGAATTCATACCTGAGAGAACCACCGTAACCTCAGGCTGATTATACAACCATCTGAAAGCCCACTCAGCAGGTGACCAGCCTTTTTCATTTTGCTTGATAAGCTTCTTCGCTTTTTCCGGCAGCATATTTACCAGTTTACCACCACGGAGTGGCTCCATGATAACAACAGGAATTCCTTTTTCGGCAGCAGCCTTCAGTCCGCTCACTCCTGCCTGTGTAACCTCATCCAGATAATTATACTGTATCTGACAGAAATCCCAGTCATAATCATTCAATATCTTAATAAAGTTCTCCGTATTTCCATGATATGAGAAACCTATATTTCTTATCCTACCAGACTTCTTTTTCTCTGCTATCCAATCTAAAATTCCGACATTTTTTAGCTTTTCCCACATAGCTACATCAGTCAGATGATGCATCAGATAATAATCCACATGATCTGTCCTGAGTCTGCTAAGCTCTTCTGAAAAATATTTATCAAGCCCTTTTCCGTTTCCGATAAGGTACTGTGGAAGCTTTGTTGCGATATTTATCTTATCTCTTATTCCATTTCTCTCTACGATTTCTCCCAGTGCAGCTTCACTTCCGGGATAGATATATGCTGTGTCATAATAATTAACCCCCATTTCGAAGGCCTTCATAATTTCCTTCTCTGTCTTGTCTATATCTATACTGCTTCCCTTTTTTGTGAATCTCATACATCCATAACCAAGGATAGAGAGTTCATTTCCATTCTTATCTTTTCTATACTTCATAATACTACCTCATCGCTTGATCCACTTTGCTTTAGGAGACGCATGCTTCTTACATTCTTCGATTGTATCACACTCTATTCTATCGGCTAATTTTATATTATGTTCATATTTTAATAGTATGTATCTGCCATCCTTTTCTATGATAACATACCTGTTTATTCTAAATGAAGCACTGGCATAAGGTGGTTCATTTTTTTTAATGATATACTCAAATTCCTTTTTTCGCTGACTGTATTCCACCACTTTTCCACCCTCCAGCTCTTCTGGAGGAATGTAATTTCGTTCTTCTCTTTCAATCAGAATTATATCCGGTATAACTCTAACGACAAAATACCACAGATGAAAATCCAAGAGTCCTATCAAAGCAAGCCACTTCACCGGAGAAGTAAGGAAACCTATTATAATAAGAATTCCACCCACTCCCGGAACACCTGAAACATAGTGGCCTGTTTTCTTGCTTGCTCTACTTGCCATTATCGTTATAATCCAGCAAAGAAGTCCCAGACCAACCAAAAATATACATAGTATATTATCACGTATAAACTGCATAATATTTATTCCCTTCGTCTGTTTCAAAATAACACCTCCCGGTGCGAAGCCTCTCGCACCAAGAAGGTGTTAGTTATGCATATCATTCCCCCTGATCATTTCTGTTTGTTCTGCTATTATCCATATCACTATAATATTCTCTTTTTGCATCAAACATGCAGCTTTCCGCTTCTTTTACTAAATCGTACACGTCAAACTCATCCTGGCTTACTTCATACACTGAAAATCCAAAAGAGACATAGTAGTTCATTTCTTTTAGCTCCTGACTCATCAGATTTATTTCAGACGGAATATTCTCCGCGCGTCCATCTACTCTAAAACAAACAAATTCATCACCACCGATACGATATGTGTCTTCAGGTCCAAATCTTTGCTGCATAACCCTGGCAACTTCTTGCAACATTTTATCGCCTGCCTGATGTCCTTCATTATTATTCATTTCATGTAATCCATTAACATCAGCATAAACACAGATCAAGTTATTGTTACACATCTGAGGATATTTTACCAACTGGTTTTCGTAGTGATTTCGATTTTTAGCACCGGTAAGCAGATCTGTCTGACTAAGGAACTCAATCTGCCTAGACTGTGAAAGAGCTTTCATCTTAATGCTCATGATAAATACTGTCGTTGCTACAGCTACAATGCCAAATGTAATCATATTCCAAACATCTGACTGGATAACATCAGGATTCTTGACATTGACAACTATCACGCTGAAAACAGCCACAACAATCGCAATCAAAAATGTCAGTCTAACCGGACGATCATAAAAAAGCAGAGGGCTCACCAATAAGAAGGCCACTGCAGAAACCGCCGGTTTTTCTACGTGAAGCATCGAGATATGAATTCCAAATACAAACAGCATAATTTCGAATAAATATACAAACAGCATCACTAATTTTTGCTGCTTCGGCAAGAGAAGACGAGCACATATAAGGATAACCAGCATAATTATGGCGAATGCAAAATATGCTTTACTGTTTACGGAGGCAAATCCGGTAGAAAAATAGCTAACGAAAAACAGTGAGATAAACATGACAACTGCAAGCTGAGAAAAGACCCTGAGAAGGATCAAATTTTCTTCACGCATAATAGGAACCATTTTAAAATACTCTTCTTTTTCCAGCCCTGCATTCAAAAACAATTTTTTTACTTTATGAGAATAATTCATGTTTAATCTTGCTCCTTTATTAAGATTATACACAAGATTTTTAGACCTGCAACCAAAAACCAGATATTGCCTGATATTGTTTTTTTCTGTGACATAGATGTAACAAATGATTATATATAATAGACTCATCAAAGACAAAGAAAACCGATTGAATAATTAAAAGAATTAAAACGAATGGAGGAACAAATAGTATCATCAGTCACAATTAATAAGTTCATACTCCATCACGCCAATTCCGAGATCACAGGCTGCATCAATAGTATGCTCACCATTTCTTGACGTTACTCTCTCAAGAAAATGTTCCTTGCCCGGATCGTCACTCTGCTTAACAAGATCAATACACGCCTTATCTATCGCAACCGGATCAGTTGAAATGAGGATACCTATATCCTTCATGCACGGATCCTCCGCTATAGCACAGCAATCACAATCTACAGACATATTGGCCATAACATTTACATATACTATCTTATCCTGAAAATGATCGACCACAGCAGATGCAGCCTCTGCCATAGATTCGAGAAAAGAATTCTGCTCAGGCAGATCAGTCCATACTACATCCTGATCTTCAGCTGAAGTATACTTACCTGCAGAATGAATGTTCACCTTTCCGGCTGATGATGCACAACCAATAGAGAGCTGTTTAAGTGCTCCGCCATATCCACCCATTGGATGGCCTTTGAAATGTGAAAGCACGAGCATGGAATCATACTTCATAAAATTCTTACCAACTATATCTGACTTTAAATGCTCATGATGTCTCTTGATTGGAATCTCTACATCCGGTCCATCTTCATCCATCAGATCAACCGCGAAATAATTATTCCAACCGTGAGCACCTATAAGCTTTCTGTGCTTCTCACTTGAATTTCTCTCACCCTCGTAAGCGGTATTGCATTCAACAACTGTTCCGCCCACATGATCAACTACCGGCTTCCAGAATTCCGGATGAAGGAAATTCTGATTGCCTGCCTCACCGGAGTGAACCTTAATAGCCACATTTCCCTCCAGCTTTCTTCCAAGTGTATCGTACAGTTTAACGACAACTTCAGGTGTAATTTCCTTTGTAAAATAAACCTTAGATATTGATCCCATAATTACCTCCTAACTTTGTAAGACTGAAATAGTGTTCACTAATTGTCATCCGATATAACTGTCATACGATATATCTTTCATACGATATATCTTTCATACGATATAGCTTACTTCCCAAGTAGCTATAATAAACCTTTTATCATCAAGCATTAGCATCTTCTTGCTTCCCTCTTTTTCGATCACCCGTATTACGCCAACATTTTTATTGTTTGGCGCGTATGCCTGATGTTTTGGACGCGCATGCCTGATGTTTTGGACGCGCATGCCTATTTTTTTACAAAGGCCATAATTACAAGCAAAACCTCTAAAATTATGGCCTGAATTTCAGGCGCATCTGAAAAATGGCCATAATACGAACAATAATGCCAATTTTTACTGCCTATGATTTCAAAAATTCACTTTAAAGATCGTAAATTAAGCAAAAAAGGCAATAATTACAGCTAAAAACCCTATAATTATTGCCTTGTATCCCCAAAAGAAATCAATCCTGATAGCTTATCATCTAAATTAGAAACTATATGTTTTATTGAGGAAGCATTATTCCTCCAAAGTATTCAGGTATACCCTTGCTGTCATTTAGAATGAACCCTCTTGGCTTAAGCGTTACATATGTTCCATCAGCCTTTTTTGCACGATAGTTAATAGAGTAAAGCACCGGTGTTCCTTCTAAAACAGCCTCAACTGCCTCAACATACTTGTCTACATCCTCCGGATGTATATAACGCTTCCATATGTCTTCGACATTATACATATAATCCGTTGGTAATCCGAAATCATTAATCGCAGATAATGACCATCTGGAAAAATTGTATTTAAGGTCGGTTAAGAATATGTAGCCACCACCGGCAACAGTATGCAAAGCTCCATATAGTCTATCAAGCTTTCTCATTCTATCTTCAGGAATCATCTGATTACTCTCTTCGCGCTTCCTGATTACTCCATTAATATTACCAGCCTTCAATTCAGTTTTGTTTGCATACATACGACCATCAGCCCGGTTGTATACCTCCTGAAAGCTTCTGTCTACTCCGGGATTATATTTTGCCATACCGCACGCCACTACAGGTCCGGTTCTGAATCTTCCGTTAGCCGCAGACTTTTGTTTCAAAAGCTCAAGTAAGCTTTCACGATTTGTAAAATCATCGCCAGTAAGTATAACAGCAAACTCATCTCCTCCAACTCTGTAAACCGAGCTCTCCTCGAAAACCTCGCATATCATACGGCATGCCCTTTGTATTGCCTCATCTCCGAAGCTATGCCCTCTTGTATCGTTTATTCGTTTAAGCTCATTTATGTCACACATAATGACGCCAAAAATAGGATCAAAGTCACCTCCGTTTATTACTTTGTCAATTTCTTTTACATGTTCAGAAAATGCATTCTTATTCTTTATTCCTGTTAATTCATCAAGTCTCGCTAGGCGTTCTGCAGATTGAAGCAGCTTTTCCTGTTCTTCCCTTTCAAGAAACTCTGACTCTATATTTTTGATGCAGCCCAGAATATGCTTACTGTCATCACACAAAATGCTGAAATGACAAACATGCATTATCTTTCCGTCCAGTACAAACCTGAAAACTATCAGACTGGAATTGTTTTCTTCCAGCTTTTTCAGTAGTTTTTCCCTGTCTATAAGGTTAAGTACATAATCAAGATCATCAGGATGTACTATTCTTTTTGCCTGTTCAGATAAAAACGAAAAGAAATCATTTCCCTGCTCCGGAAGATTGAGTCCTGATAACATCTCCGAATGGAAAAACTCAATAAAGCTTCCGGTTTCTACTTCCACATAATACATACTGTCAAACTGCTTCGCCAGCGTATTCGCGACCTGGTCAAATGCTATATTATCAATATTCATATAAGTCCCCCTTTGTTATGTTCTTTTCCTTCACTCATACTTAATAATTTTAAAGCAGATCTATATATTATTATACAAAAAAACCGAGTCATTCTCCAGTCTATAAATCAATAAAAAAACACCTCCCGGTGCCAAACTTACTGCACCGGAGATGTGATAATCATTCTTTATTTCAGATGTTTTTATTTTGTAATTATTTTATACAGCTACTATACTATATGTGCTATCACACATCTGCACAATATTTGACTCTTATTATTTATTCCTGTAAAATACTGTGCGTTATGGAAAATTTTATCTTTAGTTTAAATGCAACAATACCTGTTTTTCTTGTCATACTTCTAGGCTACATTCTAAAAAAACTTCATCTGATAAATGATGAATTTGTAAATGTAACTAACAAGTATGTTTTTAAGGTCGCCCTTCCGGTGATGCTATTCAAAGATATTGCTTTCACTGATATCACCTCGAATATAAACGGAAGCTTTATAGCCTTCTGTATTGTCATAACATTTGTAATGTTTCTACTTACATGGCTCCTTACTTACCTGATTTTAAAGGACAAAACTATGGTCGGCGCTTTTACACAGGCGTCCGTAAGGAGCAGCGCAGCCATTCTGGGTGTTGCTTTTGTAGAAAATATCTGCGGTAATGCCGGAATGGCACCGCTTATGATAGCATCTGCTGTTCCTTTCTTTAATGTATTATCAGTTATAATACTTGTATTCTCTGCTGATATGGGAAAAAATCCTGACAGCTCGGACAGCTCATTAACTGACCACAAGCAGCCTACAGGAAAAAGAGACCATATAAAGAAGGAAATCCGTAAAGCGGTAAAAGGCGTTCTGACAAATCCAATAATCCTGGGAATCGTAGCCGGACTTATCTTTGTTAACCTGGGAATTGATATGCCTGCGATACCGATGAAAACGATATCATATATTTCCGCAACAGCTACACCTATGGCGCTAATCGCTATCGGTGGAGGCTTTGATCTAAAGGTTGCACTGACAAGGCTGAAGCCTGCTGTAGCTGCCTCTTTAATTAAGCTCATAGTACTTCCTGCGTTATTTATCCCTATAGCCGTAAAGCTTGGGTTTGCCGGTTCAGAGCTGGTTGCTATTCTGATAATGCTCGCTTCACCAACAACTGTAACCTGCTACATAATGGCAAAGGCTATGAAAAATGATGAAGTGCTTACTTCTAATGTTGTCGTGATAACGACTCTGTTATCATCTGCAACACTCACCCTATGGGTCTATATATTAAAATCCTTTGCGCTTATATAAGAGTTCCCGTTTTATCAAACACGATGGTATCGGCCTCAGCGACCTTCTCCAGAAACTTACCACCCTTAACAGATATGTGATGCTGCCCTGCCTCGCGCATAGCCGAAAGTACGGCAATAGGAATGGAAAGCTTCTATGACACGATTCATAAAAGGTTTCCGGAATACAAGGTTGATATTTTAACAGCGATTGATACGTATGAACAAATTATTCTACTCTTTCAACCTTGACATTGCTTATTCCATTTTTTGTAAGGATATCACGCATTGCCAGAACATATTCCTCGCCATGGAAGCCCTGATACCAGTCAATATAGAAATACTCACCGACTTCCGTAAACTGAAGCATAATGCCCTTCTCCTGCATTGCATGAAAAGCGGTCAAACGGATACGGTTTCCGTAGTCTGCCGTGCGCATCGTTCCGAGATAACTGACCTCCGCTCCGGCTTTCAGTTTTTTTCGCTGATCCATAACAATTTTACTCAACGTTCCGTAAACGAATGCCTTCGAATAACCCTCACAAATAGCACGATATACACCCGCCGTTTTCTTAATTGCTTCTTCCGAAGCAAATCCGGAAAGTGCTGTGCGGAACTGTGTACTCAGTTCCTCATCCGTTTTATTCGACAGTTCCTCAACTTCAAAGCTGTAATTAAAATGTACAACCTGATGCAAAAGCGAACTATCATTTCCCATTACCTTACGGATACTTACAGGTACCATAAAATTAATGGGAAGCGTATTCTCGGGATGTACCCTCTGCAGTGCCTTGGCAAAGCAAACATAAATAACAGACAAAGGAGAACCCTTAATCGATTTCACATATTTCATAAATTCTCCGGAAGGAACACTGATACAGAATCCCCTGCAGTCCGCTTTCGGCACAAAGATACCGTCATGAAGGCTTTCCTGTATCTCAAAAGCCTTCTTTCCCAACAGTGCCCCCATAGCCGCTTTCGGATCCTGCGATTCAACCTGAAGATACGCATCCGTATCCTGCCCTGAAACAGGACCGTCCTTTTCAGTATGTACTCCGTCCGGAACAGGATATTCGCGAGCATCCATAATGCAGTAGTAATGATAGAAAAATGTCTCAAGCACATACATAAAGCCGGTGCCGTCATAAGGCACATGATCCGCATAAACCCACAGAACATTGCCAAGATAACACATAGTCACAGTATGAAAATTAGCGGCCGGAGTCGAAGGTTCGATCACCTCACTCGTTTCATCGATTACAAATGGTAGCGGATTCTCAGCAAGCACCAACTCGCCTCTTCGAATCACTGTCGCATAAGTAACGTAAGGATAGACTTTCGTCGTCTTCTCCCATGCTTTTTGAAGTGCCGATAGATCGATGCTTTCTTTTAAGTCGAACCGATAAGTCATATAAAATGCCTTATCAGTCGGATATGCTCCTCTTGCAAACATCCCCGCCGTAACAGGACGTATCTCCTTCCAGCCTTCTGTCCTGGGATCACCGTTTATTCCGACTGCAAACCTATAGCTTCTCTCAAATCTGTTTTCATTTAATGATATTACCGTATCCCAGCCATTACACTGTCCTGAGCACATAAAAGCATCGCACCTGGACAAAAGATACAGCGCGTAAAAATAGTTTACTGTGGTATCTTCAAGCTTCTGGGCATAATCGCCGTTTGCATGTTCCTTCTCGTAATCAGCTATAATCTGACCTTCTTTTAAGTCACTGACCGATATCCTTTGCTGGGACAACGCTGCCATCGACTTCCCGAATTCTTTCCTCATTTGTGCAAGGATATCGCTATCTTCTGTTGCAAGAAATATCTTCTCATATCCATAATCCTTCATCCATTTTCGAATGAGCGGCACCATCTGTTCAACGCTTGCCATTTTTCTGGAACCGGAAAGACCTGTTGCAACATAGTCGCTGCCACGAATCAGCACACCAAGCGTTTTTCTGCCACCGAATACAGCATCATAGTATTCATCCATTTCCATAACGAAAGAGGGCGCAATGACCGATTTGTCCATCAAGCCCGGCATCCTCTGATAAAACGCAGTCTTAACAAGCATAAAGATACTCGGCACCCAAAGCGTATTATCTTCGTTCGCATTCTCATCCCACAGATTCGCCGCAAAATAACGTTCCATCAGTTCCCTAGGGTACTTTCCAAAATAATCTTTATCCGGAGCTACAAACTTGAGTCCAAAATGTCCAAACGCCTCTTCAAAGCGTTTATAACCCGAAAGAATAGCTCCGATTCCTCCGGTAGCATCGATTGGAAGCGTCATATACTTATATTGTGAAAACGCCTTTCCGTTCAGTATCCATTGCAGGAAAAAAATATTATGAAAGGCATAGGTACTGCTAAGCCTGTTGAAGTTATTATCCTCCATCCCCAGTCTGAACTGCTCCTGTATATAGAAACAGTCGTCCCCATATATATCATCGGGGAGTTCATCTACGATATGGAGTCTCGGATTCTCGCGAGTGAACCATCGAATTCTCTCATCATCGCACCATATTTCCATATCTGTAAAACTCAGGATCACCCTGCTGATGGCTATCGTATATTCGTTCAGCTCCTCGAACACCATATTTTTTAACCCATTAAAAAAGTCAAGATAAAGGGTGTCCTTATCATTTTCATCATAGATATAATATTTCGCCATAAAAGGACGCTCGATGTATGATGGATATGTATTCTGTGGCTCGATGTCCACTTCATTATCCCAATAAACAATATCGAAATCCTCACCCTTGTCATTTTTTACATGAAAACGAGCTTTACTCTCCGGCTTATCTTTAAGAGCCTCGTGAAAGAGTTTTTCCGACAGGTTAAGTGTTTTCGCTTCTTCTTCCGCTCTTAAAGTTTCGATTTTAAACATCTGTCCACTCCTTACGTACTATACATAATCTCTTAAAACAACCGTTTTTTCATGTTAACTCCGATTTTATACTCTTCTTTACCTTATATCTATTATTCAGCTACGCTCCCAAATTCTACGAACTCATATCCAAGAGCATCTGCTACATTCTTGTTTGTAATCTTTCCTGCATAGCAATTGACGCCAAGCTTAATAGCTTCGTTCTCTTCGCAAGCCTTCTCAAGCCCCTTATCAGCTATCTGAAGACCATACCTCAGAGTAGCATTTGTAAGTGCGATAGTACTTGTACGAGAAACAGCTCCAGGCATATTTCCTACACAGTAATGAACAACTCCATCCTCGATATAAACAGGCTCATCATGTGTTGTAACTCTTGATGACTCGCCGCATCCACCCTGATCGATGGCAACATCTACAAATACCGCTCCATCTTTCATTTCCGGAAGATACTTCTTCTTGAAAAGCTTAGGTGTTGATCCTCCAGGGATAAGTACCGAACCGATTACAAGGTCAGCGTCTATAACCGCCTTCTCAATATTGCTATCTGTTGAAACTAATGTCTGGATATGTGCACCAAACATGTTATCAAGCTCCTCAAGTCTCTTGAGGTTAACATCGAGGATAGTTACATTTGCTCCCATACCAACAGCAATCTTACATGCATTCATACCAACGGTACCACCACCGAGGATTACAACGTTAGCCTTTGGTGTACCAGGGACACCTGCAAGAAGGATTCCCTCACCTCCAAACTTCTTCTCAAGATACTTAGCACCCTCTTGAATTGAAAGACGTCCGGCGATCTGGCTCATTGGAGCAAGACATGGAAGTGAACGATCCTCCTCCTGAATAGTCTCATAAGCAACAGCCTTAACCTTTCCATTAAGAAGTGCATCTGTCTGCTCCTTATCAGCAGCGAGGTGAAGGTATGTATAAAGGATAAGTCCCTCTCGGAAAAATCCATACTCTTCCGGAAGTGGTTCCTTAACCTTAATCATCATATCAACAAGCTCCCAAACCTCTTCTGCATTATCGATAAGTGAAGCTCCTGCATCGATGTACTCATTATCAGCAAAACCGGATCCGACTCCTGCACCTTTCTCCATATATACATGATGTCCGGCAGCAACATAAGCCTTTACATTATCAGGAGTAAGTCCTACTCTAAACTCGTTATTCTTGATTTCTTTCACGCAACCAATTTTCATTTTTTAACCCACCTTCTTTTTATTAGTATTTGTAACACCCTATAGTTCTAAATCTAAATGAATGTACAAATAGTAGTATAATATTTCAGCGTTCATCTGCCAACCATTATTTGAGGGGACAGGGGGATTGTGTTTACTCATACTTAACCCAAAAAACTCAGCTTCCAAAGCAGTTTCTAGAAGCTGAGGTCATATTTTATGAGTGAATCACTCACAAGTTGGTGCTGTACCTGTCAGGTATCCTAAATAAAATGCAATAATAAAGTTTATGTGTTAAAATAAAGTATATTTTTAGACCCTTACACTGACTTAGGAGAGTATCCGACCATGTACATAATCATCTATGATTTCGGAACAAGCAGCGTAAAAACCTGTCTTTTTGACATAAGTAAAACGATACGTCTCATCTCGGGGCACTCTGCCAATTATTCCCTGTATACAAGTGATGACGGTGGAGTGGAACAGGATGCGGATGAATGGTGGAATGCTATATGCTCCACCACAAAAAAAGTTTTTCAGCTCTGTGATGTTAAACCCGAAGAAATCAGCGGGATCGCATTTTGCACGCAGATACAGGGTTCCGTTTTCGTGGATAAACAAGGAAATGCACTGAGGCGTCCTATGAACTATCTGGACCAAAGAGGTGTGAATGAATATAAAAAATGTATGTGCAGCGGACTCATAAAAGTATCCGGATGCAACCTGTTCAAGCTCATGCGAAATCTGGCCGTAAACTATGCGGCATCCACCAGCGCCAAGGATCCGGTCTGGAAATACAAATGGGTAGAAAATAACGAACCGGAGATTTTTAATAAAACCTATAAATGGCTGGATATCAACGAATACCTGGCTGCACGTTGTACAGGAAATATCTTTCGAACTGCTGACTCAGCTTTTGCCACCTTCCTATATGATACCCGAAAAGGCCGTGAAGGCTGGAACAAAGGCTTACTAAAAATGTATGGTATAAATCCACGGCACCTGCCAAAGATCATCAACTGTACAGATCTTGCCGGCGAACTAACGGAAAAAGCAGCTTCTGAGCTTGGTCTGGTAGCGGGCACTCCCGTATATGCAGGGGGCGGCGACACAACCTTCGTAAGCATCGGCGCAGGTGCAACAAGAGTCGGAGATACACACATCTATGTCGGAACCTCCGGATGGGTCTCCACCTTCTTAAATCATCAGGTGGTGGATATAAACGCGATGATCACCGGCGTCCTCTCCGCCTGTCGAGGCTACTACAATTATTATGCGGAACTGGAAACAGCAGGCAAGTGCATCGACTGGATAAAGGACAATCTCATACTGGATGAGCTAGGCGACTATATAAAATCTTCAGAGAATACATCGGATTTTGAATATATGTTCAAAAACATTTATTCATATATCTCTGATGCAATCAGCAAGGTTCCTCCCGGAGCGAACGGTGTGATCTTCACACCTTGGCTTCACGGAAATCGATGCCCATTTGAGGACGCTAGTGCCGCAGGAATCTTCTTTAATATAAAAATAGATACCACTAACAAGGATATGCTCCGCGCCATATTCGAAGGTATATGCTATCATCTCAGGTGGTTACTTGAGTGTGAAGACAAAAAAGTGAAAACCTCCGATTCCATCCGGTTTGTGGGAGGCGGTGCTCTCTCTCCCGTATTTTGCCAGATGCTATCTGATATTACCGGACGAAGAATCGAAACCATAAACAACCCACAGGAAGCAGGAGCCATCGGTGCCGCTTTGGTTGTGGCGGCCGGCATTCGCGGATGCGATGTCCGGAAGCTGGCCAAAAAGCTGGTGAAGCCCGTGCATACCTATGTTCCGGATTTAAAGAATCAGAAAATATACGAGAGAAATTACCGGGTATTTAAGCAGCTTTACAAAACCAATTCTAAGAATTTTAAAAAGATTAACACTTGAACCAAAAGGAATTAGTAAGGAGGCAAAATGGATACTAACAGGATCCTGAAGGAAAATGAAATCGAAGCTAATCGTGTCCTGACACGAATTCTTCTAGTCACCCTGGGCATAGTTGTGATAACATGGATCCTTTTTGAAACCGGGTTTTTCTATATTCGCGTTCAATTCCGCGAGCTGATGATTTCCAATATTCTGCTACTTGCTGTAGCCGCAGCAACCAGTAGGTATTTCAAGTACGAAAAGCCTTGGATTAAGTATATTCTGATGGGTGTGATGACCATCGTTTTTGCCGTGACCACATCAGCACTCACCTACAATGTCACCCTGCTGATTACTATTCCAATCCTGCTGTCCATTCGATATTTCAACAAAAAATATACCATTTTTATCGCAATCCTTTCGATCATCGTATTCTATCTCGCTTATCTGTATGGCGCCAACCACGGTATGCTGGATATGAATTTTGTCCAGTACGCCCCCGGCACAACCATCATAACAAATGATAAAATGTGGTTAGATGATGCCGTAAGAGACATCCCTTACGACAGCTCTCTCATGCTTTTTAACACCACTATTTCCGACTATTTCGTCAAGCTTCTGCAGTATATCATTATTTCCGTTGCAAGCGTTGCACTTGTAGGCTGTTGCCAGAAGCTAATGCAAAAGCAAAAAGACCTTACGGAAAGCACAGCAAGAATCGGCGCCGAACTGGAGCTTGCAGAGAAGATTCAGCGCGATATGCTCCCAAGTATCTTTCCTACATTTTCTGAACAGAAGGAGTATGACCTATATGCCACTATGACCACTGCAAGAGAAGTAGGCGGAGATTTCTACGATTTCTTTAAGATTGATGATGACCATCTGGGACTGGTAATCGCCGACGTCTCCGGTAAGGGAATCCCTGCTGCGATGTTTATGATGACCGCCAAGACCACCATAAAGGATTATGCCCTGACGAACAAAGACACAGCAGAGATTTTCACTATAGCTAATCAACGTCTCTGCGAGAATAATAAAGCCGAAATGTTTGCCACCGCATGGATCGGAATTCTGAATATCAAAACAATGATCCTGCAGTATACAAACGCCGGACACAACTACCCTCTTCTCATGCGGAAAAACAGCCCTTGTGAGTTTTTGTCAGATTCACATGGACTCTTTCTGGCCGGTCTTGATGATACAGAATATGAGAAAAGCGAGATCAGACTCTCTTCCGGAGACCGCCTGCTCCTTTATACGGATGGCGTCACCGAAGCTCACGGTCAGAACAAGACCATCTATGGAGATGACCAATTGAAAAGAGTCTTAAACGAAACAGCCTCTGAAAAAGGCGAGATCGTACTCTCCCGTATTCTTGAAAATGTAAATCGATTTACAGAAGGAATAGATCAGTTTGATGATATCACCATGACAATACTAACCATCAAATAACCACTTATGAATAAGGAGGACTTAATAATGGAAAATGAACTGGAACTTAAAACTCAAAAAGAAAGAGATGAACTGACGATATTCTTAAATGGAGAGGTCAACACCGGGACCGCACCACAGCTGAAGGAGATTCTGGACGAGGAACTACCGAGCCTGAACGTTGTAACTTTCGATTTTGAAAAATGTGATTTTGTATCCTCCGCCGGTCTCCGTATCCTGCTTTCTACCTTCAAAACATTGAAGAAAAAAAAGGGCAAGATGAATGTCATTAACATCGGTCCTACTTTTAAAGAATCCCTTAACATTACCGGTCTGGATAAAGTATTCGGGTGCAAATAACATGAATGTATATGATTTTGACGGAACTATATATCATCCTGACTGTGCCATAAGCTTTGCTCTCTGGTGCATGAACAGACATCCTTCCCTTTGGTTTACTTTTTTTCCAAAGGCACTGAAGACTATGATTCAACATAAACGTGGGAAGGTTCCCAGGTATGTTATGGAGCGCACCTTCTTCAGTTTTTTGTGTAAGGTAGATGATTTTGATGTGCAGATAGAACGCTTCTGGGACAAGCATGAAAAAAGAATTTCCGAATGGTATCTTGCCCAGAAAAGGTCGGATGATCTGATCATCAGCGCTTCTCCGAGATGTATCATAGAACCTATTGCGAAAAGACTCGGCGTAAACTGTGTTGCGTCGGAATATGACCGTGAGGTAGGAGCCTTTGTGGATAATCTGATGTATGCCCGTGAAAAGGCAGCTTACATCTTCGATCAGGACTTCCCGGAGATTGAAAACTTCTATTCAGACTCACTTGCGGACACACCTCTGGCATTATGCGCAGAGAAGGCTCACCTAATCACCAACAAAGCCAGAACAGTAAATGACTGGCCGGAACTGGATGAGGAAACCTTAAAGAAAATACATGAGAAGATCGACTCCGGATGGTCGGTCCATTTATGATGCAGTTATCACACCGAAAGCCCAAGAGGTAACGTGAATATGAAAAAACTAGAAGTCGAATCAACTATCGATAATTTTTCAACCATCATGAAATTCATAAATTCTGAGCTGGATACTCTTTGCTGTTCCGATCGAACCAGATCCCAGATAAAGCTTGCGATTGACGAAATATACGGCAATATCTGTTTCTATGCCTATGACTCTGAGGCAGGACCGGTCACTATCTGTGTTAAGAGTGAAAAAGAACCGCCTGCCATAATCATCTCTTTTACAGATAAAGGAAAGCCCTTCAACCCATTAGATGCAGAGGAACCTGACCTGGAACTAGACGGCGAAGACCGCCCAATAGGCGGTCTGGGAATTTTTCTAGTGCAGAGTACCATGGATGACCTTCTCTATGAATATAAAGATGATCAAAATATACTGACACTTAAGAAAATACTATGATCATAAAATCCTGTTGGTATAACCTTTATTAACTTCTTGTATATGTTTCTACCTGAATACCATCATCCAGTGTTAAAGAATCGCCATCAATTTTATATTTATTTTCTTCTGAATGTTTTTCTGAGCTTTTTATTATAAGTGTGTCAGCCTTAGGTGTAGTGTAAGTAAACGCCAGATCAGTTTCGGGAGAATTTGAAAATGAGATAATTCCTGAACCATCTTCATTGAATGTGTAATATATAGTAAACTGATCTTCTCCTTCACCGACAGTAAATCCCCATGTACCTACGATAGAAGCATCCAGAGCCCCATCAGTAGCCTCGGTCTCTGAAGCTTTTGCCTCGGTTGTTGCTTCAGTTGTTGCTTCGGTTGTTGACTCTGCTTCTGTTGATATACTGGTTGAAGCTTCTGTTGTAACAGCTGCTGTTGTTTCTTCACCCTTTTCTGAGTTGGATGAACAAGCAGTTACAGATAATGCCATAGTTACAGTAAGAATAGTTGCGATAAATCTTGATTTTTTCATTTTAAAACTCTCCTTTTTCAATCCTTGAATAGTGTATTTATATATTTACTTACTTTCATTTACATATGTAGTAACTCTGTCCTGAATGATTGAACATACATCATCTAACGACTTATCACCACTGAAGTAAGCTTTTGTCTCCTCACTAATAATGTCCCATATCTTTGGGTCACATTCATAATATCCACTACATGTATCGATAAATGCTCTAAATGCCTTTACATCATCCTGTGAAACTGCCTTTCGCGAGTACATAGGATCACCATTTTCCATACCAGGCTCAATATTTATCTCGTTTCCATACTTATCTGTACCTGACTCTGTCCATGTAAATGTATCTGCATATACATCAAAGACATCATTTCTGGTTGGAATACCTGACCCATTAGCATACATCTTGCTTTGGCACTCCTCTGTAAAGAGATATCTTACAAAGTCCCATGCAGCTTCTTTATCTGCACACTGAGAAGACATGGCTACAGCAGCTCTTAACTGGAATATTCCGGCTGATTTATTTTTGCTCGGATATCCCTTAAACACAAGATTACCATCTGCAACCTTTTTAAATTCAGTATAATTACTTGGATTCAGATTATATACCATCGACAGAAGGACTTTGTTATTTCCAAGCAGCTCTAATCCGTCTCCATCAAGCAAAGCATCTTCTTCATCGCTTCCGGTATTACACATCTCAACCAGATTTTTAAACTCCTGGGAGTTAAATGAACACTCACCCTTATCCCAGTTTATATAATCATTTACTGTACCGCCCCACATAAATGTGCTGAGTATAGTATCTTTATTACAGGATACGAAGATTTCTGAATCCTCAGGCATGGAGTCTACACAATTCTTCACCTCTGCCATGTCCCATCCAGCAGCTTCACCTACAACTGATTTATTACCTACCAGCGAGTATACACCTACACTCGGACTTGTATAATAAAGCTTACCATCCACAAGCATATTTTGATAAACAGAAGGGATTATATCACTCTCTGAAAGCTCCGCATCCTTCTCAAGATATGGAGTAAGGTCCTCAAACATTCCTTTCGCTACACATTGATTTATAGTCATATCACCAAAGTCCTGTGTTATATAATAAAGATCAGGAACTGTACCTGCAGCAACATCTGCACTAAACTTTGCCGTAGGATCCTCAGCCTGTGAATAATCAACTATTGCTATCATGTTTTCGTCCTGAGATTCATTGTAGTCCAAAACGATCTGCTTGAAGTCAGAATTGTCATAACTAAAAGATGCAACAGTAAGTACATTTTTATCTGCTATATCTGATGGATCAGCCTTTGTATATTTCTCCAACACATTTGGTGCAGTGTAATCTCCATTTCTTGTGAAACACAGGAATGTATCTGCACTTATCATATCGAAACCGAGCATACAATCTGAGTTGATTCCTGAAGAACTGAAATCAGCTATCTCAGTTGATTTATCACCATCATAGTTATATCCATATATCGCACTGCTGGTTGTGTAATACAGATCATATCCGTCTGTTCCCTTTGCAATACCGCCACCTGTGATATATGTTGCAAATTCCAGCCCATCATCCAGCTTACCTGCAGATATATCTAGTTTTCTAAGTTTTCCTTTGGATTCAGGGGTATTTGAGGATTCATAAACAACCACATCTCCATTAGCATCCTGACTCACATAACCAATCTCACCATTAGACTGACACTCTGCTATAGTATTAAAATCCTTATCGAAAACCTTGATTTTCTTTGATTCATAAACTACTACCAGATTGCCGTCTTTATCAAAAAGAACCGCATTTATATAAGTATTTTCATAAGCAGCTTTATATCCGGGAGCCTCTGTTGGAGCATCTCCACTGGTTTCGAAAAACTTCATGCTTGCCAAATAAGAATCCTCTGAAATACTGGGATCAGTGGAACTTATACGAAAAACCATTGTTCCATCAGGTTTAGAACCCCATAATGCCATTTCATTTCCCTTTTCGGTTTCATATACAAGCTCAGGTGTACCGCCTGTTATCGGAATCTTGTATAGACGAGCCACATTTTCTTCTGTTATAGTTTCACCACCAATCACACCGTATCCAACGCTATCTGAACCTGTAGCAACATCCGGCGAATCATTTGTACTAAAGTAGATATAATCACCTGCTACCATGTATTTAGCAAATGTTCCCTTAATCTGAGACAGATCAAAACTATCATCTTTTTTAAATATATTGATGTTTGAAACATTTTTAGATGTTTCCAGCTTGTTATCTGTCATTACTCCCGCTGAAGCAGATGTAGGATTCTTTGCAGATCCTTTTGTATCTCCATCGCCACAAGCAACTAATCCGAGCATCATTGTCGATGCCAGTGTCATACACATAATTTTCTTAAGATTTTTCATTACCCTCACTCCTTAAAAATGATATATTTTTCTTTCAGCTGTGTCATAATAGAACAAAAAAGCATCAAAACGGCATCAAAGACAAAAAATTTTTTTCGGACTCCGCAGCTACCAGCCAATCAAAAAAAACACGTCCATGCAAGCAAGCTTGCAGGCGTGTTTCTTCATTATCGTAATTAATCTCAATTATCTTCCTTCATAGCACTTCTGATTCTGCTTAAAGATTCAGGGGTAATGCCCAGATATGTCGCGATATGTTTTTGAGGAGCACGGTTGCAGACATTCGGAAATACCTTTTTGAAATGAATATATCTCTCAGTAGCATTCTCTACCAAAAAGCCATTCTCCCTATATAGCTTATAACGCACGGAGCT
>DGHK01000036.1:79525-80829 GCA_002392655.1 Lachnospiraceae bacterium UBA3850
TTCCCTCACTTTGGATGTCTCACAGAGCATGATGGTGGAGTCTTCCAAAGCCTCCCACATGCACATACGCTCTTCGTATCCGAAGAAGCCCTCATCCATTAAGAGCGACCCTTCCACAGCAAACCCTCTGGTTATATCATTACCGTCACTGTCAATATAATAAGAACGTGCCAGACCGTTTAACATTAGGCCACCGTACTCGGTATCATCACCGACTGACGCAATTAAAGCTCCTTTGGTAATAACTCTGAAACTGGACATAGCGATCAGTTCACCAAGGACTTCCCTATCTGCCGGTATGTTATACTCAGTGGCAAGTTTCACTAATTGCTCAACTATGTAATCTTTATCCATTGTACACCTTCCTTAATTATTGTGGTTCCCAAATCCCCTGCTGTCTGATTCCGGTTGTGGCAGCCGCCGAAGTAAGGCTATCGATTTCAACAGGCTCAAGGCTTACTCTTAATGCCTCAACAAGAAGCTCTGCATATTTTTTCTTCGTTATACCAACTATCGGAACAGCACCTTTTGCAATAGCCCACAGAATCGGGACCTGCGACTTATCTATATCATACTTCAAAGCTATCTGATTCATAAGTCCCAGAAGCCCTTCTATTTTCTTAAACTTTCTCTTCGGAAAAGCCAGATTCCTCATTGAAAATGTAGGGAAGTGATGCTTGGCATTATATCTTCCCGCAAGCGCCCCCTGTTCAAGAACCATGTATGCGTAATATGTTATCCCTTTACTATTGCAGTAATCGATGATCGGCTGCTGGTCATTCCTAAGCAGGCTGAAATGATTTTGAACCGCTCCGAGTTTAAAACCTTCTTTAGACAGAACATCTTCTGCCATCTTTATATCTTGCATAGATACGTTGGATATTCCGATAGACTTGATACGTCCATCCTTCAGAAGAGGTATGGCATCCTTCAGATTCTCTTTAAGATTTATCGGTTTATGTATCCAGAAAAGATCTGCAGAATTAAGACCGAGTCTCGTCATACTTTCCTCAAAGGACTTCTCGAGATCGCCCGTTCTAAACTTCTTGTTAGGGAAATATTTTGTTGAGAGAAATATATCCTCTCTCCCATTTATGAACTTCCCCAAAAGCTTCTCGCAGGAGCCCATACCATACACGGCGGCCGTATCCCACTTGATCAGACCGAGTCTCACTGCTTCGTCAAAGGTTTCTCTCAAACTGTTTTCATCATAACTCTGTCCAAATACCATTTTGGATCCATTGTTTCCCGGCCCCCACGCCCATGTGCCTATCATAATATCCTTCATCATCGATGTACCTCCT
>DGHK01000020.1 GCA_002392655.1 Lachnospiraceae bacterium UBA3850
TACCGATACGGCCAGAACGACATCGTACTCGAAGTCTGACTGTAAAGATTTTTCATGGTTTCTTATATAGAGTAGCATAATTATACTGAATTAAATACATTTTTTTGACAGACTTTTGTCTGTCTTATTGTGATGTCCAAAAATAAAACAAGAGCGATTGAAGATATAAATATCTCCATCGCTCTTGATGATTTTGCGGTTATTCCCTTAATTTGTCAATGTAAACTTAATGACATTGGGCATAACCCCTGCTGTCATTTATTACGGTCTTGCATCCTGCTTATGCATAACCGGTTTTACTTCTATTTCTTTTGTTGATCCATCACGATAAACTGTAAGTTTTATGGTATCATCTTCGGATGTGTTCTGGATGAGACTTCTCAGCTCGCTCATACCTGATATTTTCGTATCATTAAACTTAGTTATGATATCGTTTTTCTCTATGCCGGCCTGATCTGCAGGGCTGTTCTTCTCAACATCACTTACTACCACTCCTGAAAAGCCACTCAGCTGGTACTGGGAGTCCACATCACCGCCAGTTATTCCTATGTATGGCTTCATGATATATCCATTATCTATGATGCTGTCTATTATATCATTTACACTATTTATAGGTATTGCAAAACCTATATTATCCACAGATGCACTTGTATAACTGCCGGAGGATTTTGCATTTGTAATTCCTATCACTTCTCCCTTATCATTAAAAAGTGCACCACCTGAATTACCCGAATTAATTGCACAGTCTGTCTGAATCAGATTCATTGCATTATTCTGAATCGTTACCTTTCTGTCCAGCGCACTAACTGTACCTGAAGTAAGTGAAAATGTAAGCTCGCCCAAAGGATTACCAATGGCTACAACATCATCACCGACACTCAGCTGATCTGAATCACCAATGGTTACAGGCTTCAGTCCAGTGGCATCCACCTTAAGTACTGCTATATCATTTGTCTCATCATAACCTACAAGCTTGGCATCATATGCTGTATCATCATATGTGGTGACTTTTATGGTATCAGCATCCTTAACTACATGATAGTTCGTCACTATATATCCATCCTCTGACAGGATAAATCCAGAACCGGATGCAGCAGCTGAAGTTTCATAGCCGAAATAATTCGTAGATATCGATGTTGTTATACCAACGGTAGAATTTACATTTTCCTCATAAATCTGCGAAGCACTCTTTCCTTCTTCTACAGTCGAAGAGCTTGTGCTTTGAACAGGCGTTTTCTGAACCGCGTCATCATTCGAGGAAAGCGCCGCAGCTGTTTCACTTATTGATTCCATAACACCATTACTTCCAGTATTCATTTTACTGAACGCCGCATATCCTCCTGCACCTGCTACTCCGCCTAACATCGAACAGCATAGAGCTGTCGCTATAAGTTTTCCACCTATTTCCTTAGTACCTTTTGAATTTCTCATACTACCATCCTCCTTTTCTCTGAATCAATTTCTCTAAACTGGCTTCATTATAGGAGTGGTAGTTTAATTCAACTTAAAAAGATTTAAAGTTTGATAAAAATCTTTAACGAGGAAGAGTAGCCGTGATAATAAATGTACTGCCATCCGGCGAGGTTGCCCCAATCCTTCCTTCATGCGCATTCACAATTGCCTGTGCCATGGAAAGACCGATTCCATGCCCTCCGGTTTCAGAATTACGGGAGGCATCTGCACGATAAAACCTGTCAAAGGCATGTCTCAGATTATCTTCAGTAATAGGCAGAGCAGATGTATTCTTAACAGAGAGTGTCATATGATGTCCCTGCCCCATAAACGAAAGTGATACCTCACTTCCTTCCGGAGAATATTTGATAGCATTTTCTAAAAGGATAGATACCAGCTTGGTAATAGCATCACTATTACCATTCATGGAAAGCATGGATTCAACCTGAATCAAAAGATTCTTATTCTGAGTCTGGGCAAGTGCTGTGAAGGATTCTGCCGTATCCTGGACCACCTCGGAAACTGGGAACTCAATAAGTGCCAGAGACTTCTGAGACTCCTCCATTTTCGAAAGATAAACCAGATCATTTGTGAGTCCGGCCAGCCTCTTCGACTGCTTTGTTATATCCTCCAGATACTCATTATCCTCTATATCCATTTTCAAGATGTCAACATCCGCATTAATGATGGTAAGCGGAGTTTTTATCTCGTGCCCCGCATCTGTAATAAAACGTTTCTGCTTCTCATAGCTTTCTGCAACAGGTCTTGTAAATCTTGCGACAAAGAAGCAGACCAGAACAGCGATGATCAGATAACCCGAAAGTGCCATAAAAATGCTTGTGTTTCGAAATTCACGAAACAGCTTTAATTTACGCCCACAATCGAGAAATGTAATCCTTTTTCCCACCGTTTCTGATGAAGCTATAAAACGATACTCTCCTTTAAAGCCCGACTCCTTATTGTCCTCTGCCACTTCCTTCGCATACTCCGCAGCTGTTTGACCATCAATTGCATAGATATTGCTGGTCTCCATGAGAATCGGATCATTATTACTATCTAACAAAACAGAAAAATACCTGCTTTCAAATGGAGTCTCTCTCGACATTCCCGATGGAAGCCACTCCATGCCATTACTCATATCCGGAAAAACTCCACTATATTTTGATAGAATCGAGAGAGTTTCATCCGCTTCATCAACCACCGCTCCATAACTAAAGGCATTCATCCCTGCCACGATTATTGATAAAAGTAGAAAAAGAGCCGATAAAGAAAGAGCTATATATTTAATTCTCAGCTTTCTTATCATGACATTTCCTCCAGCGAATATCCCATATTTCTATGTGCTTCTATCTGAATATCGGCATTTAGCGCAGAAAGCTTTTTTCTGAGATAAGATATATAAACCCACACCACATTTACCTCAACATCAGAATCAAGTCCCCATATTCTTTCAAAAAATCTGTCGGTAGAAATGATCTGGTGAGGCGCAGACATCAGGTACTCCATCATCTGGTACTCTTTATTTGCAAGCCGGAAGCTTCCTCCTGGAGTGGACAGTTCATAGGTTGCTCTGTTCAAAGTCACATTTCCCATCCGAAGCGATGTATCTGCCGAAGGCTGATTTCTCGTGATAGAGCGTATCCGGGCAAGAAGCTCCTTCGTATCAAAAGGCTTTGTCAGATAATCATTCGCTCCACTGTCAAGTCCCAGCACCTTGTCATCCACCTCTGCCTTTGCAGTAAGCATAAGAATAGGCATATCGATACCTTCAGCACGAACCTTCTTCAGAACAGATATTCCATCCATCTTCGGCATCATTATATCCAGCACGGCAACATCATAATTTCCTGACTCTATATAAAGGAGAGCTTCCTCTCCATCGAAAACTGCATCAACCGAATAATTACTCTTTTTAAATATCGCTACCAGAACACGGGATAAGGATTTTTCATCCTCCGCAAGAAGTATACGCATATTTTTCCTCCATGGATAAAATGACAGCAGGGGCATAACCCCTACTGCCATTTATTATACATTTTCTCAGCTTAGTTATCTAAGCCTTTTTTCAGTTTTATCTGCAAACTCCATCGGCACCGATCCAGTAACCATCAATATAGCAGTTTGATACCATATATCCAGAACCATCGAAATAGTACCAGCATCCATCAATCTTCAGCCATGCATCCGCCGGCCACCAGCCTGAGATATCCTCTACCCACCAGCCAGTTGCGTTAGACATCCAGCTCAGATTATACTGTGGATCCCATGATCCATCAGCATTGAACCAGTATCCGTTATAGTACTCATTCGTTGCCATATATCCATCTGGTTTAAAGTAATACCATACCCCATCTATCTTCTGCCATGAGTCAGCCGGGTACCAGTTATCTGTATCCTGAACCCACCAGCCGGTTGCATCAGACTTCCACTGGAGAGTGGCGGTATAATTATTGATACCATTTGCATCATACCACTTACCATCAACCCACTCATTTGAATATTCAGTCTTCTGGTTCTTCTTGGCTTCCTCTTCAGCTTTCTTCTTAGCCTCTTCCTCAGCTTTCTTCTTAGCCTCTTCCTCAGCTTTCTTCTTAGCCTCTTCCTCAGCTTTCTTCTTAGCCTCTTCCTCAGCCTTCTTCTTAGCCTCTTCCTCAGCCTTCTTTGGATCTTCCTTCTTCGGAACAGTCTCCTGTTTCTTTAAGACAGTTCCACAGACTGAGCAGTGGCTTCCCTCTGTAAGACCAGTTTTTTCCGTTGTTGCTTCCACTGCAGGGTCTGTCACAGGAGTATGATCAAGTGCAGGTATCTCCTCAAGGCCTTCAAGTGTTTTTCCACAGACTGAACACTTCTTTCCTGCCTCGTGTCCTGGTTCAGTACAACTTGGCTCTTTTGCACCAACTGTTTCTTCCTTGTGGCCTTCCGATTTAATCTTCAGCGCCTCCTCAGTTGTCAGAACATAGTCACTACCATCTTTTACAAAAAGTTTTCCGCAATTCGAACACTTATAATGTGCCTTAGTTCCATCCTCTGTACAAGTAACTGGAACTTCAGCTATTTCTTTTCCATAGAAATGTCCCTTTGCAGATATTATCCAGCTGTTCTCTTCTATCTCCTTAGTTCCCTCTGCATCTGAATAGTATTTCTCACATTTGTCACAATACCAATATGCACTGTTTCCAGCCTCTTCACATGTTGCATCGTTTGCTTCGTGTAATGTCATGTTATGACTAAGTGCAGGGATTACCCAGCTGTCCTTTTCTATCTTTGTTTTACCCTCTGCATCTGAGAAGTATTTATCGCAATTTTTGCAACTCCAGTATGCACTGTTTCCAGCTTGTTTACATGCTGCTTCCTTCGCCTCGTGTTCTGTCAGATCATGTCCAAGCTTCGGAATTATCCAGCTATCCTTTTCTATCTCCTTGGTACCCTCTGCATCTGAGAAGTACTTTTCACATCTGTCGCAATACCAATATGCACTATTTCCAGCCTCTTCACAGGTTGCATCTTTTGCCGCGTGTGATGTCATGTTATGGCCAAGCGCAAGTATTGTTTGTCCCTCTTCATGATAGTCGCATCTAGAACAATTCTTGTCTGCCTCTCTTCCTGCCTCCGTACATGTAGCTTCTTTTGCTGTACCATCTACATCAACAAGATCATGACCAGGTGCAGGGATTATCCAGCTTCCTTCTTCTATTTCTGTTTCGCCCTCTGCATCCGAGAAATATTTGCCACATCTCTTGCAACTCCAGTATGCGCTGTTTCCGCCCTCTTCACATGTTGCATCATTTGCTTCGTGTTCTTCCAGATCGTGTCCTAAAGTTGAGCAATCTCCATCCCAAACAGCCTTAATTGTCATATCCCTTGTTATAACGATGTCAGCTATATCTTCATATATCTTCTCATCAGGATCATCAATGATCTTCCAACCTTTAAGTACATAATTCGTTTTATAAAGGTTATCAAGTTCATCACCATACCAGGCTTTCTTCGGGAATGGCTTATTCTTTTCAAATATCAATGTAGAGGTCTTGTATTCTTCATCATAAGTCTTGCTTATGCCTCCATCACAATCAACTGTCACCTCATAACCATCAACAAAAACAGCTTCAAATGTCATGTCACTATTAGCTACGATTTGAAAAAACTCTCCATCTTCATAAGTTACATAACCCTTTTCATAAATCTTACCGGATGTATCACCCTTTATCTTATACCCGATAAACTCTTTCTTTTCATCTGTAGTAGCCCATGGATATTCAGGAATATTACATCCCTTTTTCGCATAAATCGTCTCGAAAACTACATATGGATCACCATCAACTCCATAATTTGATTCAAATGTTATAGTATAAACATCATCATCCCAAAGTGCATCCAACGTCATATCCGTAGTTGGGACATAGCCAAGAATAGTAGTATAATCCTTTGGATCCTTGCCTGTTGTTTTCAGATAATCATCATTATAAATAATCTCATCCGTTCCTTCCACCTTAAAGCCCATAAACAGTTTTCCTTCACATCTAGGTGCATCATAGGCCTCTATCGGTTTTCCAGGTTCAACTTTTGTCACAAGCTGTTTTATTGGCTGACCTTTTTCATCTTTTCCATAATCGCCATCTTCTGTAGTATAAGTGATATTAACCCAGTCATCATCCCATACAGCAACAAATGTAACATCGCCAGTTACAGTATATTCTCCTCCGACTAATTCTCCATCAATGTATTCACACGGTTTGTATACTGTACCATCACCATCTTTAATAATCCATCCCACAAGATTTGCTCCATCCTTATATGGTCTATTAGGTTGGCCAATCCCAATAAGTTGTATTGTTGTTCCTTTTTTGTACTCATATTCACTATTATCATAATTTACATAAGGGCCATTATGGAAATAACCACCATTTGGATCATATTGAACTGTGCAATAATCATCAGGGTTTTTCTTCTCCCATTGCGCTGTGAAAGTAGCATCTCCTCCTACAACATATGTAGTTAGATCAGTAATTACACTTCCATCCAACGAACTCTCGTCATTAACTAACCATCCTTCTAATGTAAATCCATTTTTGCTTGCTTCTTTATAACTCAGTTTTTCACCAGTACGTCTAAGTTCAGTTAAAGATAACGAAAGATTTATATAACCACCATTTGCGTCATATGTAATAATTGATGCTTTTTTCCAATGTGCGGTAAATGTCAAATCCTTATCTACCTTCATGCTCAGTATATCTGAATCAGTATACTCTTTAGTATCACCACTCAAAGTCCAATAATCTATATAATAACCATATCTACTATAACAATCACTGGCTCTTATTGGTAAGTGTCCACTAAACACATCATTTTTCTTTACATTGACTTTATATATCTTCTCATCAGCACTGTAATCCTTCATATAACCTTCTTCAGAATAGAATGTAACCTGATAGCCATCTACCCACTGAGCAACAAATGTTTCATCATCAGTGAAGGTCATTTTATTTATATCATCAGATGAATAAAGTGTGTCATCTCCTTCTTTCTTCCAGCCTGCAAAAGCCTTACCTTCTTCATCTGAAGATATACAAATATTTGAAATATTGATTTTTCCATCCTCAGATGCAGTATACCATGGATCGCCGTAGTATTTATAACTAGATCCCGGACCAGACGCATACGTATAATAACCACCGTTCAAATCCATGGCTACAACGACAGCATCAGAATACTGAGCTGTAAGTGTATCATCACCGGTAAATGTTATAGGATAGTACCTCTTATAAACATTCCCATCTGATTCTAATTTCCAACCATCGAAAACCATTCCGGGTTTTCGACAATTTAAATAAACACTTAAACAGCTACCAGGTCGAAATCCATATGTAGATGAAAAATAATAAGTCAGATCATGAATATCATATTCTTTTTCTCCGTTATCCTCATCATATACGTAGCCCCCATTCGGATCTACTTTAATATCCAAATAATCTACATCTTCCCACTGAGCCGTAAATGTAACATTACCTGTCGGTTTATATTCACTCAGAAATGCTTCTCCGGTTTTCAGCTGATAACTGTCACTATTATATGTAACATATAATGTATCAGAGTCCTCAATCTTATATCCGGTAAAAGTGTATCCATATATATCATCAGGAATAGGATATTCATATCCTATCTTGGACCCCTTCAAAATACTGTAATAACGCGGTGAATAGTCAGGAACCCATGTTGCAGCCCCCTCATCCCAGATTTCTCCATAACTTCCACCATTAAAATCATATGTTATTTCATATGTATCTGCCCACTGGGCATAGAATGTCACATCACCTGTTGGTACATAATCAAGTAATGATGCCTCTCCTTCTTCCAGAGAATCACTATCCTTACCTACATATAATTTATCTGATCCATCTTTCTTATATCCTAAAAAACTATAGCCTTCCCTATTATAAGGATATATACCGTTATTTCCTATTTTTTTACCTTTTTCAATATCAACCGTTACAGGTGTATAATCAGGTACTTCTGCTCCTGAATCTTCATCCCACGTCGTACCAAAATAACCACCATTCCCATCATAGGTTACAGTGTTGGCCTCTGCCCACTGGGCATAGAATGTTACATCACCTGTCGGTACATAATCCTCCAGGTATTCCTCTCCGGTTTCCAGCTCTTTACTCGAATCTATTATATATAATGTTTCGGAGTCTTTTATCTTATAACCAGTAAAAATGTA
>DGHK01000049.1 GCA_002392655.1 Lachnospiraceae bacterium UBA3850
TGATGATACGCTTTACTTCAAGACCAGCAATCTTACCAGCGTTCTTTGTAGCCTGTCTCTGAGAATCTGTGAAGTAAGCAGGAACTGTGATAACAGCCTCTGTAACCTTCTCACCGAGATAAGCCTCAGCATCAGCCTTAAGCTTCTGAAGTGTCATAGCTGAAATCTCTTCTGGTGAATATTTCTTTCCATCGATCTCAACCTTATAATCAGATCCCATATGTCTCTTGATAGATGAGATAGTCTTGTCTGCATTTGTAACTGCCTGACGCTTAGCAGCATCACCGACTACTCTCTCTCCTGATTTAAGGAAAGCTACTACAGATGGTGTTGTACGTGAGCCTTCAGCGTTTGTGATAACGACAGGCTTTCCACCTTCCATAACTGCAACACATGAGTTTGTTGTACCTAAGTCAATTCCTATAATCTTTCCCATTTTATATAATCCTCCTAAAAATTATAAACATATTAATTAAATACTTTAAATCGATTGTAAGTCTTTTAGTTTACAACCTTAACCATAGCATGTCTCAGGACGCTGTCCTTAAACATATAACCCTTCTGCATTTCCTCTGTAACAAGATTCTCACCCTGCTCTTCGTCTTCTTCATGAATAACTGCATTGTGGAAATTCGGGTCAAATTCTTTACCAACCGCATCCATAGGCTCAACACCTATATCCTTAAGAGCATCCATAAGCTGTTTATAGATCTTCTCAATTCCTTCTTCAAATGCTGTTTTTTCATCCTGATTAACTCCATCAAGAGCTCTCTCAAGATTATCGATAACCGGAAGTATTTTCTCGAGTGCTTCCATAGCTCCCTTATCAGCCATTCCGGATATTTCTTTTTCATTACGGCTTCTCATATTATCAAACTCACTGAGAAGTCTGGTATATTTTTCTTTATTTCCCTCGGCAAGTTCTTTAGCCTGCTCAAGAGCTTCCTGCAACTGTTTGCTGCCTCGTCTGTTCTTCTTCGGAACAGGCTTAGGTCTGTTCTTATCAGCATCAGCAGGATCAATATTGATTTCTTCAGCTACGTTCACATTTGTACCCCCGGACTCATCGCCTTCCGTAGCGATGATTATTTGCTCCTTAGGAAGCTTATCGCCTTCTTTTTCTTCCTTAAGATTCTTGAGCTTTTCGTTCATCGATCTTTTTGCCATTAATCCTCACCTCTTTTGTCTTCTTTATTCAGGAAAATGTTATCCAGCTCATCAGTAAGTGACTTAAGTGTTGAAACAACCTTCTTATAATCCATTCGCTTCGGACCGATGATACCTATGGTACCCTTCGCTCCCTCAGGAAGCTGATAAGTGGAAGTAATGATGGAACAATCCTTCATGTTCTGAACCGGAGACTCATCTCCTATGTAGATCTGTATGTTATGCTCTCCATCCTCCGATTTGAGAGTTTCATCGACCAGAGTATCCAGACCCTTTTGTTCCTCAAATGTTTCAAGCAGCGCTGTTGCCTTTTCCATATTACTGAGTTCCTGATACTTCAGAATATTTGAGGCTCCGCTTGTGTAAATCTTCATTTCCTCGGCTTCTTTAACGGCATCAACAATTCCTTCAAATATGCTCTCGAGTATATCAGCATAATCTCCGGCCTGTTGCTTCATCGTCTGCATAAGCTCAATATTAATCTGATCCACCGATACTCCCTGAAGAAATGTATTCAGAAGTATGTTGAACTTCAGTACCTCTTCATTGAATAACGGCCTTGAGACCTTAATCAGCTTATTCTTGGCTATGTTGTCACCGACAACAATAACTGCAACAAGCTTCTCCTCATCCACCTGTGACAGCTGTATAAACTTAACCTGCTTATTCTGCAGCATCGGCGATGTTACCATAGTTGCGTACTGGGTATTGTATGCCAGAACCTTCGCAACCTGCATAAGCAGTGCTTCGAGTTTATCAACTCTCTCGAGCAAGGCTCCTTCTTTTTTCTCAGCCTCACCCTTTTCATTCATAACCTTGTCGACATAGAATCTATAGCCCTTGTCGGTAGGTATTCTTCCGGCAGATGTATGCGGCTGGACGATATAACCGAGTTCCTCCAGATCAGACATCTCATTTCTTATCGTAGCAGAACTGAGATTCAGATCAGAGAGCTTGGATATAGTTCTTGAACCAACCGGTTCTCCCGTCTCAAGATAATTGGAAATGATAACTCTGAGGATGGTCTGTTTTCTGTCATCAAGATCATACTCTAAATCCTGAATCATATTTCTCACCATCCTTTATTTAATTATCTTGTTAGCACTCAAAATAAAAGAGTGCTAATCACTCTCTTAAATTTACAACTTATGCCGGGATATGTCAAGGGCTAATTGCCCATAAAATCAAATATTTCTTATTTATCCAGGATAAAGTCTGACAGTATATAATTGCTTACATCTATACCCTTATCAGATAATCTGACACGGTCACCTTCGACAACCATGAAACCTTGATCTGTATATTTATTTATAACCTCACCATACATTTCAAACATATCTCTGTTAAAACGTGAGGCAAACTCTTCCCTGCTGACTCCTGCAGTCATTCTGAGACCAAGGAACATAAATTCTTCTATTCTTGTATCTATATAAATAGTCTGTATATCTTCTCTTAGTATCTTGCTGGCGCTGTCATAAAGTCTGACACGATCAGTATCCTTCGTAAGCTCTTCCCTTATATCCTCACAAATCTCGATATAATTATCCAGATGCTTGATATTCGAGAATCTCTCTCCCTTAAAATAGGAAGAAGCGCCGATTCCGAAGCCTATATACTGACCACCGGTCCAGTAAACAGTATTATGACGGCTCTCTAATCCGGGTAGTGAATAATTAGATATCTCATACCTGTTGTAGCCTGCGGACCTAAGAACCTTCTTAGTCATAGAGTACATAGTACGGTCTACATTTTCATCTGGGATAAGCGCGAGCATATCTTCTCTCTCACTAAGTGGAGTTCCGGGCTCGACCTGAAGTGAATAAACTGATATATGCTCAGGCTTCATCTCTGTTACCTTCGTCAGAGTATCAACAAGCGTATGGACATCCTGTCCCGGAAGTCCACTCATTATATCAACACTTATATTTCTGAAGCCTGCACGTCTGGCATACTCAAAGCCCTGAAGAAACTCTTCATAATTATGGATTCTTCCGATACGCTTAAGTATAGCATCATCCGCAGACTGAAGTCCTATGGAGAGCCTGTTAATCCCATGCTCCCTGTAAGCCAGAAGATCTGTATATTTGATAGTTCCGGGATTTACCTCGATGGTTATCTCAGGAAATCTATCAAGCTTAAATATATGCTTTACAGTATCCAGAACCTTTCCGATCATCGCTTCGTCAAGAACGGACGGAGTTCCGCCGCCTATATATATAGTCTTTACCGTATATCTATCAGCAAAGGGTTTATACATCCTTATCTCGCTCATAAGAGCGTTGATATACTGTATCTGTTTAGTATTTGTCTCATCCGCAAATGACAGGAAATCACAGTACATGCACTTATGCCTGCAAAACGGTATATGTATATATAAACTAAGAGCTTTTTTCATAATAACCCCCAAATCGATCAGGACTCAGTTTTAGTCTTCATCATCTAGCTTAAGTACAGCTGTAAATGCCTGCTGAGGAACATCGACAGAACCAACCTGACGCATCCTCTTCTTACCTTCCTTCTGTTTTTCAAGAAGCTTCTTCTTACGTGTTATATCACCACCGTAACACTTGGCAAGTACGTCCTTACGAAGAGCCTTTATGGTCTCTCTTGCGATAACCTTGCTTCCGATTGCGGCCTGGATAGGAATCTCGAAGAGATGTCTCGGAATCTCTTTCTTGAGCTTCTCACACATCTTTCTACCTCTCTCATAGGCTGAATCCTTGAATACGATAAATGAAAGTGCATCTATTCCTTCTCTGTTAATAAGTATATCGAGCTTAACGAGATTTGATCTCTTATATCCCTTTAGCTCATAATCAAATGAAGCATAGCCTCTTGATCTGGATTTAAGAGCATCAAAGAAGTCATATATTATCTCATTCAGTGGCATCTCATACTTGAGCAGGACTCTGGTCTCCTCCAGATATTCCATACTCTTATATATACCTCTTCTTTCCTGACAGAGATTCATGATGGATCCTGTGTAGTCAGATGTAGTCATTATCTCAGCATCCACATAAGGTTCCTCCATATAGTCAATCTCCGAAGGATCAGGAAGGTTAGATGGATTGGTAAGATCTATAACCTCTCCGTCTGTCTTATAAACCTTATATACAACGGATGGTGCGGTTGTTATGATATCGAGATTATATTCTCTCTGAAGCCTCTCCTGTATAACCTCCAGATGCAGAAGTCCGAGGAAACCACATCTGAAACCAAAGCCGAGTGCAATACTCGTCTCAGGCTCGTAAGAAAGAGACGCATCATTTAACTGAAGCTTCTCAAGAGCATCCTTAAGCTCCTGATATTTGGCTCCATCCTCAGGATATATACCACAGAAAACCATAGGTCTTGCTTTCTTATATCCCGGAAGTGCCTCGTCACACATATTATCAGCATCAGTAACTGTATCACCAACCTCAGTATCTCTTACATTTTTAAGTGAAGCAGTGATGTATCCAACCATACCGGCACTTATCTCATCCTGAGGGATAAACTGTCCGGCACCGAATATTCCGACCTCAACGACCTCTGCCTCTGCTCCGGTCTGCATCATATGTATGCGAGAGCCCTTCTTTACAAATCCATCAAATACACGGCAGAATATAATGACACCCTTATAGGAATCATATAAGCTGTCGAAGATAAGAGCCTTAAATGGCTTATCATTATCACCGGCGGGCGAAGGAATCTTCTCAACGATAGCTTCTAATACAGCTTCTATATTCAGACCGTTCTTTGCAGAAATTTTCGGAGCATCCTCCGCTACTATACCAATTACATCCTCAATTTCAGTAACAACACGATCCGGATCCGCAGACGGAAGATCTATCTTATTTATAACAGGGAATACCTCAAGATTATGGTCAATCGCCATATAAACATTTGCAAGAGTCTGTGCCTCAACGCCCTGCGCAGCATCAACAACGAGAACTGCTCCCTCACAGGCAGCAAGCGCACGTGAAACCTCATAATTAAAGTCCACATGTCCCGGAGTATCGATAAGATTCAGGATATACTCCTCTCCATCCTTTGCCTTATAAATGATGCGAACAGCCTGTGACTTGATAGTGATACCTCTTTCTCTTTCGATATCCATATTATCAAGCACCTGCTCCTGCATCTCTCTTTCGGTAAGCGTTCCGGTAGTCTCGATGATTCTATCCGCAAGAGTTGACTTACCGTGGTCGATATGAGCTATTATACAGAAGTTTCTTATTTTCTTTTGATCAAGATGTGACATTATTTAATTCCTTTCAAGCCTTTCAGGTTTTGACCAGCTGTTTTCTGACAAGCTCGGCAAATCTGTCATTTTTGTCCATAAGCTCCTGATAGGAACCCTGTTCAACTATTTTGCCCTTATCAAGCATGATTATTTTATCAAAGCCTTCAACTGTTGAGAGACGATGTGCAACCATGATAACAGTTGTATGAAGTTTATTTATATTTTCAAGAACCTGATTTTGAGTTATATTATCAAGCGCCGATGTAGCCTCATCGAGAATAAGTACATTTGGATTACTTACAAATGCTCTTGCAAGCAACAGTCTCTGTCTCTGTCCACCTGAGAAGCCGCTTGAATTAGACTCAGATATCTCGGTATCAAGCTGCAAAGGAAGTGTTCTTATATAATCTCCTATAGCCGCTTTATCAACTGCGTCCCATATCTTCTCATCGGTAACAGGATGCTGAGTAGTAAATGTAACGTTGGATCTGATTGTTCCAGGGAACACCTTGCTGAACTGGAATACAGATCCTATACATCTACGCAGCGAATTTAAATTCAAAGTATCAATCGGTTTATTATCATAATAGATATTACCTGAATCAGGCTTTTCAAATCCAATAAGAAGCTTAAGGAGCGTACTCTTACCACAGCCGCTTTCTCCGACTATCGCAAGCTTCTCTCCTCTCTTAACCTCGATATTTACGCCATCGAGACAGCCCTTAGAGCTTTCAGGATATTTGAAATACAGATTCTCGATTCTTATATCACCCGATATCTTCCTTACGTACTCAAGAACCTTCGATTGTTCATTTTCAGCCTTGAAGATAGGTTCGACATTTTTAGAAAGCGTACTCATAAGGAATATATTATTCATCATATCAGTCAGACTCTGAACAACCGTAATAACAAGTGCATATGAGGAAACAAATGTCATATAGCTCTCTCTGCTGAGATTATTTACGGATGTCACTCCGAGAAGTGTTATGGTTGCAGCACTTGAAACAGCTGAAATGATAACATTCTGATATTTAAGGAAAAATGGCTGTTTATAATTAAACTGAAGAGTTTTTCTGTAAAGCTCAGCCCACTTAGAATAAACAGCTTTTTCTGCACCCATACCCTTAATCTTCTGTATACCTCGGATTGAAGAATAAAGGAGGTTACTGTTTTCCATATCAACCTCAAGAGCACGGGACTCATTTACCATATAGCATATAGAACCGATGACAGAAACTATAATCTTGATACCCAGGAAAATCATAGCAGGCATAAAGAGCTTCGATGCTATAGACCTCATCTGGAATAGATATATAACAGAAAATGCGAGATCCAGCACTACATCCATAAATACATTCAGAATCATATCCGAAAGTCTTCCGCAGCTGTTAATTCTTTTTGAGAGTCTACCGGAAGAATTCTTTCTGAAGAAGTTCTGAGGAAGATGGAGCACCTTCGCCATTATGGCAGATTGCATCTTCATGGAAACACGTATTTTAACCTTCGACAGGATAAGCGACTTTATCATAGTGAGTGCTGCTCTTATGATACTGATCAATATGAACAACATAAGTGCCATCTGAAAGGCAGCAAAGAACTTATCCTTACCCGGTATATAAACATTATAGATCCACTGATTGATCTTCGGAATAACATATCCAAGAAGAACTACAAAGAGTGTAGCAAGCGCAAGTCTGATGAGATCATATATCGTCAGATAGCTGACTACATTACTGATAAATGTACCAATAATGGTCTTCTTCTCCTTAAGAGGTCTGTTGAAGATATAACAGCCCTTCTTCAGACTCCTGCAATACTTACCGGTCGCAAAGCCCGATTTACCCTCTGACGGACAGTACCACTTATAGCCCGTTAATGACGGAGTAAGCGCTACAGCTTTACCATCTTCTCTGAATGCCAGGATATACTCTGTCTTCTTACCAACATACATATCTACAGAATCAGAATAATCAAACATCATACCAAGAGGATCAAGCATGGAATTAAGCATATCATTTATTGTCATATGACCAAACTGCCTGGTTACATTTATACCGAACTTTTTAAGTATGAAAATAACGGCAGACTGAACCTCATCCATCTCATTTTCAACATGAATCATCTTGGCATCATTGATTATGGACTCATCTGCATATTCTTCAAGCTTATTATTAAATTCTTCCTTTTGTTTAATCGCTTTAGAATATATACCCATTCTTAAAGTCTCCTGTAAATCATTTTACTGAGAGCCTATCAATTTCTTATAAAGACCACCCATCTTGTAGAGTTCATCATGAGTTCCCTCCTCTACAACACGGCCATTATCCATAACATATATCCTGTCACAATCGACGATAGTCGAAAGTCTGTGAGCTACAATAACACAGGTTGTTTTCTTATCCCTGATAGATCTAATAACCTTATCCTCTGTAAGTGCATCAAGTGCAGAAGTAAACTCATCAAGGAAAAGCATCGTAGGTTCATGTGAAAGTGCTCTGGCAAGCTCAAGTCTCTGAAGCTCTCCACCTGAGAAGTTCTTACCATTCTCAAGCATGGTTGCACTATAGCCCTCTCGTTCTCTTGTGATACGGTCATGAATCTGCGCATCCTTCGAAGCAACAAGAACCTCATAATCCTCAATAGTCTCGTCCCACATCTTTATATTTGAATATATAGAATCTTCAAATACAACAGCCTCCTGATCAACTGTTGTTACAGAAGAATGAAATACAACGTCAGGTATCTCTTCTCTCCTCTTGCCTGAATAAAGAATCTCACCTGATTCAGCCTCATAGAGATCAGCCATAATCTTAAGGAGCGTGCTTTTTCCGCAGCCGGTAGCTCCTACAAGAGCAACCATCTGTCCACGGCCAACCTTAAGGCTTACATCATTTACGGCCAGATCGTCTCCGCTATTATATCTGTAATTTACGTGATTTACCTCTATACTGCCATCAAGCTTATCAATTTTATCAAGATCAGTATCCGGGAGCGGTATAGGCTCACGTATCTTTCTCTCATTTATATCATTTACTCTCTCTATGTTGGTTCTCATGGACTGGAGAGTATTTACTGAATTCAGACAGTTACCCAGGGAATTACGCATATTGTTAAGCACAGTCTGAAACAGAGCCATAGTACCTATGGTGAAATGTCCATGTCTTATAAAATATGCCCCAAGGAACAGTTGCACTATAGTAAGTGCATAATTATGAAGACTGTTAATGAGCGTCGTTATAGCTGATATCTTGAAACGAGTCATCTTGTTTTCATTAACATGTGACTGTGTCGAATACCATAAATTATAAAATGATCTCTCGGAGCCTGTTGACTTGATGGTATCGATCATATTCATACCATTAAGCACTGATGTGTTAAGCGTTCCTGAGCTTGTAGCCATACTTCTGGCAGCTATAGCATTTTTATTCTGATACTTTATGGATATAAACAGATATATGATCTCCACACCCAGACAAATAAGCGCAATGGTTGAGTTATAGCTCATGAGCATTATAAAGTAGAAAACAGTCATAAACACATCTATCACTCTCGGCACAAGAGACTGGATGATCTGATTATCGAGCTGTACGTTATTCTCAATTCTGGTCATAAGCTCTCCGGCACTATACTGCTCAAAGAACTTAAGAGGCTGTCCGAACATTTTCTTAAAAAGTTTGATCCCTGAGGTTGCAGAGGATTTTCTGCTGGTAGACGTCACAAGCTTGGTCTTGAGAAGCGAGAATATAGTAAAAAGAGTCATAACAAAATACAGGGCAAACAAAAATACATAGTCTGTCCCGTTCCTATATCTGTCATTTCCTATTACGTCATCAAGAAAGCCCTTCTGCATCTTAGAAAGTGTCAGATCAGTCATTATACAGAATAAACTGATGATAAAAAGAAGTACAAGCGCCTTACTGATACGCTTTATACGTGAAGAAAGCAGGCTGAAAAGAGACTCTCTCTTTCCGCCTGGTGTGAAATCCTGAGACTTTTGCAGTTTAAAATAACCACCGCTATAAACAGAGATAAACTTTTCCTTCTTTAGTTTATACTCGCCTCTTGAAGGGTCAACTACAGTCACAAGGTCACCCTTGACTGACTTGATCAGGGTATAGTATCTCTTTTTCCAGTGAACAATAAGCGGGAACTTTTGCTTAAAAACCTCTTCTATATCCGCACTTACATATTCTCCGGTAAGTCCATAGCTCTCGGCAGCACTAATTAACTGGTCAGGGCTTGAACCGTTTCGGGATGAAACACATTTGTCTCTCATCTCTGACATCGGCACAAACCGCTTGTGATAACCAAGAAGCATACATAAAGCAGCAGCCCCGTTTTCACCGGGCTGCATCTGTATAGTAATAGGTATACTACTCATTAGAAGAAATCTCCATATTTATTAAGTGCATATAGTGCAAGTGCAAATGCAAGTCCGATAAGAACATCGGAATCAGAATCAATATCAAGGATATATGTTTCACACATATTAAGAGCCTGTCCGGGAATGAGATACATCTCATTTCTTACAGTCATCATAGGAAGAGCTCCTCTATAGAGAACATATCTCCATGAAACTCCATCTCCCTCAACCTCAAGATCCTCATCATAATCGATTACATATCTCTGATGTCTTGACATAGTATCACGTTCAACTGTACCGAACTTATCTCTGGCAGCGAATTCAAAATATGATCCTTCTCTTGAAACCTTCTCCTGAACATAAGCACATTCATTTATTGTTTCAGCAAGGAATACCTTGATTCTGTGGCCGGTAGCGATAAAGTCGTCCTTTGTATAATAGACTTCTTTACCTCTCTCATTAAATACCCTGACAGAATCATACTCTTCAAGATCTTTAGCTTTGATAAATAATTTTGCCATAAATAACCCTCGCTTCTATAATTACTAACCCTAGTGTTATATAAAATAACCACTCATAATTGTAACACAAATATGTTTATATGTATATTATAACATTGTCTTATTTTATCAGCTCCGCCATAGTTCCGTACAGCTTGTCGGGCTCTATAGGTTGCGACAGGTGTACATTCATACCAGCACTTAGTGCAAGCAGCGTGGCGTATACATTTCCTACGTTTATAACTACCTTGCTGTATCTATCGTCATAAGCGTCGCTGCCCAGATTTCAGCCTATTTGACCTATGACCGGGATCTAGGTACACGGTACCTTTTCCCGTTTTGGTACACGGTACCTTTTGGCATTTTGGTACACGGTACCTTTTTGCCAAAAGGTGCCAGGTACCTATTTTCTGAGTGCGAGTAACCATGCCATTACATGCATTGCCTGTTTAAATTCACTATTTTTTATCATATTTTCGATTTCGGATGCATCGTATTTTTCGACATTCAGAAATTCCATTGCATCTAATGACTGTCCGGTTTTCTTTCGGCAATTCTTTGCGACATAAATATATGCAAGGTTGTCCGCTATTGTTGCATTTGATGGAATTGTAATAAGATGCGTCCAATCATCAGATTCATAGCCTGTTTCCTCAAGCAACTCTCTTTTTGCTGCCGTAAGTGCATCCTCACACTCCGAGCTACCGGGAGCAACTGACTCAGCCTTTTCTCCATATTGCTTTCCATCGCTACGTTCAATTCCACCTGCGACAAACTCCGTTGTCACTTCTCGTATTCCCTGGCGAAACTGTCTGACGCAAAGGTATTTGCCTTCCTCGTCGGATGCAACTATAACCACATAATCTCTCCTGCTGTAGGTATAATATGGTTCAAATACATTTCCATCCGGAAATCTAAACGCTGATTTTCTGAAGTCGATCCATTCATCCTGCACGATATGCTCCGTGCTGACTTCTTCCCATATCAAGTCTTTATCCTTCATCTTACTCTCCCAAAATCTTACTAATCACATTTTCCTGAAGCCTTTCCGGATCAGCGCTGAAAATGTCAATATAATTCTCATCGCTGCTTCTGTCAACAAAAGCTGGAAAAAGGAACCCAAACTCAGGCTTGCCCGGCTCGTACTCGCCCACAAGCGGCGAAACTGCACAAATCAGAAAATCGTAAACCTCCTCGGAATCTTCAAGCCACTCATTGTCAGTACCCTTCCTTGGGACATCGTAGGAGCCATAAAAGACAAATATGCTATAGCCCGCATCTGCCTTATAATTCTCCCCAATGATTTCATAAAAAATACTAAGTAACGCATCCTCCTTCAGCTCCGCCTTCTTAATCGCAGAAAGAAGAGGCCACATGCTGTTCTTTCTGGCCTCCCCCAACGGAAATCGATACTCCTTCAGCTGTTCATTTGTCCTTGAAAAAGGAATCGTCTTGGCAAGCTCCAGATTTCTCTTTGTCTCTGCCTGAGAAAGCTTTCCGAAATGTATATTAAATGTGCCATCCTCGAAACCTTCCTCATCCATATACGCCCCCGCAACCCTAGCAAAACAATTGCGAGACGGGCTCATACGTCGAGTCAGTTCCAACATATCATCCCTGTTGATCATAATCATTCCCCTTCCAGCTACACTTCTAGGTACACGGTACCTTTTGCCGTTTTGGTACACGGTACCTTTTCGCCAAAAGGTGCCAGGTACCTATTTACATTTTTTTCCAGTCTCTGTTTCAAAGTGATATTTTACGATACCGAGATCTACTTTTGTAAACACACCTTTATTAGGTGTGATGAATACTTCGTCATCGTTTAGTGTGACGTAGAATTTCTGCTGATTAAGTGCAGTAGGTGCCAGCATCGCAGCAACCATACCATTTTTGAACCAGGTTGGCATATCCTCTTCAGCAACGTTGCAAAGCTTCCTCACTGGTTTCGATTTATGCTTGGTTCCGTTTGTCTCGCCATAACCCAGTGCGATTACACAAACTATTTTCTCGCCCTTTTCCTTATCGACCTTGCATTTGCCCTTGCTATAGGTACCGCCTACCCAGCAGGTATTCAGCCCCATGCCCTGCGCTTCAAGAACAATTCTCTCGCCATAATAGCCGCAAAGCTCATCAAGCTTCTCGTCATTCTTGTTGCCCACCAGTGCCAAATAATTCACTGCATTTTTAAACTTTCCATAATGTGCCAGAAATGTATTAAAGCAGGCTGGATCGTCATAGATCACCTGTATATTCAGTCCGCTCTCCTCGTTACATTTGGCAATTATCTCACCGAGCTTCTCGCGGTGCTCCTCGCTGATCGGCTCGTCCTTAAACTGACGCACGCTGTGTCTTTCCTTCATCAAATCCCTAATACTCATACTATCTCCTTTTTACTCATACACAAAACCAAATACAAAATCCTCGAGTATTTTGTTGCAGGTGTCACCGCTCGCCTGCGGATAGGTGATATTTATACACACATATCTATCCCCGAACGCTTTCGCCTTTTGATAATAAACATACCCATTTGCATCAACACCAGAAAGTATGTAGCCATCTGCTTCCTTCTTATTAAGAGAAAGGTTTTCCTCCCCGTAGCTGTTTACATACATCTCATATTCCTCATCTATAGTCATCGGAATATCAAGCTGCATAGCATCTGTGATTTCCATGTGCATATCAAGATCATAATTCTGCCATTCCTGGACATAATTCAGCGCATATGTTTCCTTGGTAATGTTGTCGAAGCCATCTGGGACAAAATAATAACCGCCGCGAACCATTTCGAACTTTGTACTAGCAGTAGTTGCAGCTTCTGTAGTTGCTTCAGTGGTTGCCTCAGTAGTCGCTTCGGTTGTTGCCTCTGCTGTCGACTCTGTCGTTGCCTCTGTTGTCGCTTCTGTGGTTGCCTCTGTTGTTGCTTCGGTAGTTGTCTCCGTAGCCTCGGTAGTAGATTCAGTCACATCCGCCTTGCCGCAGGCAGTTGCAGACATGAAAAGCAAACACATTAATAAGCTAAGTTTTTTCATGTTTTCTCCCTTCATTCCGGTTACACGGTAGCTATTTACGTTTTTTTGTACACGATATTTATCTTCTCTGGGCGAGCAGCCAAGCCATAACATGCATCGCCTGCTTGAATTCTCCGTCTTCGATAAGCTTCTCGATTTCAGAAGCATCGTACTTTACAACATTCAAAAATTCCATTGCATCTAATGACTGCCCTGTTTTCTTTCGGCAGTTCTTTGCAACATAAATGTATGCAAGGTTGTCTGCTATTGTAGCATTTGATGGTATCGTTATAAGGTGAGACCAATCGTCAGATTCATAGCCTGTTTCTTCTAAGAGTTCCCTCTTTGCAGCTGCCAGTGCATCTTCGCACTCCGAGCCATCTGAACTCCCCGACTCTATTTTTTCTCCATATTGTTTTCCATCGCTACGTTCAATCCCGCCTGCGACAAACTCTGTTGTCACTTCTCTTATTCCCTGGCGGAACTGTCTGACACACAGGTATTTACCTTCCTCATCGGATGCGACTATGACTACGTAATCTCTTCTGCTGTAGGTATAATACGGTTCGAATACATTTCCATCCGGAAATCTGAACGATGACCTTCTGAAATCTATCCACTCGTCCTGCACGATATGCTCTGTGCTGACTTCTTCCCATATCAAGTCTTTATACTTCATGTCAATCTCCTCTTGGTTACATGGTACCTTTTGCCATTATATAAATAACGCCTGCAACCTGATGAAAGCTCCACATTGCCTACGCATTAGAAAAAAGAGTCAAGCAGGTTATCCGGACAAAACCGGACTCACTATGAACAGGCGCTACTATCTATTTATGCTTCATTCACAAGCTTTCCGGTCATATGTTCAATTGTAAGCTCCATACATTGAACTCTTGGAAATGCATTTGTCAGCTCGTGCTGAAGATACTCCTCATCATCTGTAAATTTCTGACAGAGCTTGGTACAAATCATCCTAGCCTTCTCCTCATCATCCACCAGCTTAACCCTGCCAAAAACTATAACACTGTTTATGTTGAGGGACCATTCTCCCTCCTTACGATATCCCTTGTCATACACACAAAAACTGACCTTATCACATGCCTTGATAGCATCAATCTTGTGCCCAACTTTTGCTCCATGGAAATATATCTTTCCATCTTCTTCGGAATAAAAATGACTGATCGGTATACCGTACGGATATCCATCATCTCCGATCATTGAAAGAACTCCTCGTGGCTCCTCTTTGAGAATTCGGATACACTCCTCATCTGATATCTGCTGTTTAAAACGTCTCATTTCTCTGAACATTTTTCTCCTCCCGGGTACACAGTACCTTTCCACAAAAAGTTGCTATGTCAGGTTCTATTATAATTCAAAATAACGCTATAAAAAAGCGTTAAATTAATTGATACCGTGTACCAAACTGTGATTAATTTGATACACGGTACCGCTTTTACATGACTGCAACCTTGTGTAGTATTTTCTTTGCAATCTGACGAACTCTTCCCGGAGAGGTTCCGAGGATTTTGCTGGTTTCGGTGACTGAATGCTTTTTGTCTCCTTGAACTCCGAATAATAGCTCCGCCACAGACTTTTCTCTAGTATCCATTGTGCGGTAGATCTCTCTTAAGTCTTCCATATCTCCGTCACACAAATCGTAATACTCTTTGTCTGATTTTGACAGTCTTTCATACTCTTCGAAGTCTTCTCTCACTTCAGCGATAATTTCACCTTCCTCAAACATGTTATTCATATCTGATACACTTGATGCTTTCCTTGCACAGCTTACCATCTTGGACATCACTTCGTAGTTCAGTTCCGTTCCAAGTCTGTCGCTTTCGTATCTAACAGCTCGACTCCTTCCGACTCCGAATCGATCTGCAACTTCAACAGCGTCAATGTTTGCACCAAGGAAAATGAATTCCCAACCGTTTTTTTCCTTCTCTTTCTCAATCATGTACTTGATTCTTTTGTAGTCATACATCGTACTTGCATTTTCCATTCCATCCGTCGTAATGATGAAAAGAGTCTTCTCCGGAACATCCTCGGCGCGGGCATACTTATGCACGTTACCGATGTGATGAATCGCCTTGCCTATCGCATCGAGCAGCGCCGTACAGCCCCTGACGAAATACTGATTATCATTCATCGGCTCAACCTTTCCAACCGGTACGCGATCATAAAGCACCTCAGTCTGATCGTTAAAAAGCACTGTTGAGATATATGCCTCTCCCTCTTCCTTCTGCTGCTTCTCGATCATTGCGTTGAAGCCGCCAATCGTATCTGCCTCGAGCCCTCTCATTGAACCGCTTCTGTCAATTATAAATACAACCTCTGTTAATCCCTTACGCATATCTTTGCCCTCCTTTTTCTTTGTTGGGCTCATTATATGACAAATGTATAAAAAAACGGTCGCCCTGCAAGCGACCGTCCCAAACCCTTATGGAATAAAGCATGGCAGCCCGCGTGCTCCGAGCTGAATATCCAGTTCAATCATGTCATAGATCTCATTTTCAATAAAATACGAAAAGATAATATCCGTCTTATCACTCGGCGAAAGCGCATACCCCGCACGTGCAAGAAGATCCTTTGTCTCGTCAAGATTGAGATGTGCCCCCACACAAAGACAAAGCGCCGTAAGCTTCTGCGGATGATAGTCCATATTATTCTTAATCTTCGAAAATGTCTTCTTATCCACAAGAGCACGCTTATAAACCTCGGCATTCTCCATGTTCTTTTCCTTGATCAGATAAAGCAGATACTGAGAAAATGTATCCGAGATGTGCTTCATCTTCTCCTCAAGCTCACTTTCAAGCTTGAGAATAGAATCGTCATAAGTGGAAGCCTCATCAATAGAATCTTCATAACATAATTCTTCTGCACTACTTTCATCTAACCTATTATAATCAACTTGTTTACGCCTCTTCTCAGAAAATAGCCCCTTCCCTTTTTCAGATCGCCTAGCTGCATTTTGATTAGCCTCTCTCCTAAGAATCCTATCCCTTAATTGCGTGGACTCACTAATACTCTCCTCCACTCTACATAGCTCATCAACATAATTCTGATCTATGTACTCCTCCAGATCAGGGAACAGTCTTTTTCCGAGATCATGCGCCTTCTCATCAAAAACAACAAGATAAATGAGCATATGATTTTCGAGCAGAAATGCATTTATCTCGTCCATTGCAATTCGCAGTCCCTCTTCCTTCGGATAGCCGAAGCTGCCGGTCGAAATAAGTGGAAACGCAATAGAACGAATGTCCTTTTCCTTCGCAAGCTTAAGACTCTTTCTATAGCATGAGCGAAGCAGGCTTTCCTCTCCTTCGGACCCATTGACAAAAAGCGGACTCACTGCGTGAATTATATATCTCGCACGGAGCCTGAATCCAGGCGTGATAAATGCATCGCCCTCAGGAACCTCGCCGATATGCTCCGTCCTGTAAGCGAGCAGCTCATCATAACCCGCCGCCTTGTAAATCGCCATATCACATCCCGGACCAACCAACGGAAGTGTATTCGCAGTATTTACAATCGCTTCCGTATTCATTTTCGTTATATCATTACGAACTATTTTTAGTGGCATATGAACTCCCTCTTTAGGTACACGGTACCTTTTGCCGTTTTGGTACACGGTACCTTTTCGCAAAAAGGCGCCAGGTACACTTACCCATTTTGGTACACAACACCTCTCGCATCTTCATCATCCATAATTATCTCACCGACCCGATCAACACGAATACTTCCTGACTTCGGATTCTTGATGCTGACTATATCCCCGATCAGTTTAGCATCAACATCAGACTTTTCGAACGAAAGATCTGCATCAAGCATTTTGCAATCGATAAGCTTCAGATTTTTACAGTAGCAAAGCGGCTGCGTGCCTTGTATAGTGCAATTCTCAAAGGTAACATTTTCCGAATACCACGCAAGATACTCACCCTTTACCAATGAATCCCTAATCGTCACATTCTTCGCATGCCAAAATGCATCCTTCGTGTCAAACTCACAGTCTTCAAATATAGAATCCTCGATATACTGAAATGAATACTTTCCCTTCATCCTGACATCTTGGAAGCTTAGCCCCACAGACCTCATCATGAAATACTCACTCTCAGCAGTCGTATCCACCATTGATATATCTCTTACATACCATCCGAACTCGGGTGAAATGATATCGCAACTCACTATCTCGATATCAGAGCACTCCCTGAGTCCTTTAATTCCGTGCATCTTCGTACCTGCTATCCTGACATCCTTCGAATACCAAACCGCAGCCCTGCACTTATCAGTCATCTCGCTATCAACAATCTCCAGATGTGTGTTGTGCCAGAAAGGATATCTCAGATTAAAATACGAATCTTTTACAAAAACCTCCCTGCTCTCCTTAAGAGCACTCTCTCCATCAGCAGGTCCATCAAAACGACAGTTCTTAACTATAACTCCATTACTGCCATATAATGCTCTCTCCTCATCAAATATCTCACCAGTATAATTCATCTCGTCTTCTCCTCGTAAGTACACGGTACCTTTTCCCGTTTTGGTACACGGTACCTTTTCGCACGGTACCTTTTCGCAAAAAGGTGCCAGGTACCAAATTATGTAAACTAAAAAGAGCTATATCTCACGAATCACTTTACATGGATTTCCTGCAGCCAGAGTGTTTGCAGGTATATCCCTTGTCACAACGCTTCCCGCACCGATAACGCATCCGTCTCCGATGGTCACACCGCCACAGATCGTAACATTGCCGCCAATCCAGCAATTGTCCCCGATCGTAATCGGCTTCCCATACTCCCTATCTGTCATAACTCCGTCCTCGCGTCTGTAAAGATTTCTCTCCTGCCACTTAAGCGGATGCATCGCCGTCAGAATCGAAACATTCGGTCCGATGAAAACATCATGCCCTATCCTTACCGGACAGATATCAAGAATAGTCAGATTGAAGTTTGCATATGTCCTATCTCCGATATATGTAAAACAACCATAATCAACCTGAATAGGTCCCTGCAGATAGACATCCTCCGATGCTTCAGGAAAAAGCTCGCGAAGTATCTCCTTCCTTTTCTCCTCTTCCGTTTCAAATGTCATATTGTACTCAGCCGAAAGCCTGTGTGCCTTAACTCTCAAGCCTATAAGTTCCTCATCATTCGGATCATAAAACTCACCCGAAAGCATCTTATCCTTCTCACTCAACATCACTTGCCTTCTCCTTCTCACTCAGCATCAATTGCCTTCTCCTCATACTTCTTTATATACTCATGCTCCATTGTTCACCAAAACCGGATTTTTACTAATATTTCTAGACATCCCACGGTTTTATTAGTATTTCCCCGGTCGCCAAGCTCCCACTTCCGGTCTTTTTACTAATATTTCCAGGCATCCCACGGTTTTATTAGTATTTTCCGGGTCGCCAAGCTCCCACTTCCGGTCTTTTTACTAATATTTCCAGGCATCCCTCGGTTTTATTAGTATTCTCCTGGTCGCCAAGCTCCTAAATACGGTCTTTTTACTAATATTTCCAGGCATCCCCGGTTTTATTAGTATTCTCCCGATCGCCAAGCAATAATACCATCCTCTGATTTTAATTCAGAATCATCAGTCATAAATAAATCCTTTCATTGGTGCCTGTCACCTTTCCCCATTTTGGTATATGACACTATTTTATCGTGTATGCACGATAAAATATGCATGTATTTATCGTGTACACACGACAATTTCAATTTGAAACAAAAACTAAACCCCTTATACACATTTCTCCCACACCTGGTACCCCTGTCGCCTTGCGGAGTCGTACACAGGCCGCATATTTTTCTCCAAAATGCTATAGAACTCTTCCCGCGAATTCTTAGGTCGATACAGCTCCTGGTTCGCCCAGATAGAGTGAATATTATCCCTGTAGCAATTCTCAAAAAGCTTGTGAATCGAATCAACGCTCTGCACCAGCTCGTACATAATAAACTGATTATGAGCAAATCTCTCAAAGAACGGATTCCAGCTCGGAAGCTTATTGCTCTTGCTGGAATTAAGCCCGGAATCCATCGGCATAAGATTCCAAAGCTCATCATTCATAACAAACGACCATGGAACAAAATGATCTATATCGTAGCCTGAAGCGTCAATAGGATTATTACTGAAAATGTCACTGACAGGCTTACAAGCTACAACCGCATCCCAAAGCTTATGCACATTTCCAAGCTTACGCATCTTCTCATTCAGCGGTGCAAGCTTATAAACAAGTCCTGGAACCTCTGGATTATTATTCTGCAGCCACTTCATTTTTTCGTATTGTATCCAACCAAGAATAGCCACCGAGTTATCCTGAATCATCCTCATCCAGTCGTGGTTAAACACAACCTCTCTCTCCAGTCCGGAGCTCGTCCCGAGAATATACGGAAGCTTAGCATGCGTACGATCAAACTCCTGAATATACGCCACCAAAAGCTTAACACTGTCCCAGTTTGCCCGCGTATCACTTCTGGCAAAGAATCCCGCAAGTGCCCTGTATGGAACCATATTTGTAAGCTGTTTCTTAACAGCCTTCATCTCCTTACTATGCGCCTTCAGTGCATCCTTTATCTCCATTTTCGATGCATTATTCTTCAGGTCACTTAGCTCCGCAAGCCTGTACACAGCCCGCTCAAGACCGTCCCGCACGTCGCCCATAACAACACCGCTCAGGTGTATATGGAACTCCATAACCGAATACCACGCATTTGCGATCATCTCATCAATTATTTCATCAAATGTAGTGCTGCCCACATTTTCATCAATAAGATTGACAATCGCCTCAAGCCAGTAGAATTTATAACAATAAGAAGGATCCTTCAGCATATTTGAGAATCCCTCAATATCAAGCTTATTCAGATATTCCTCCCCGATCACCTGCCGAATATCTTCCTTCATTTACATCCCCTTCATTGGTACCTGGCACCTTTTCCCGTTTTGGTACCTGGCACCTTTTCGCAAAAAGGTGCCAGGTACCAATCACAAAATCTTCCTCACGATTGCATTCATCCACTCTACGTCTTTGTATCTTCTTACGTCCTGCGAGTACCACTGTTCGACTGTTTCGATTCCTCCAACCTGATCAAAAATTATGTCCATTGACTCTTCATTCAAATCAACGAAGTATCTTTCGTCCCTGACCCCAGCAAAGTCGCCATACTTAAATGACATATAAAGAACGCCTCCCGGAACAAGAGCATCTCTAAGAATTCCAATTATTTCCGGAAGTCTTTCTTTCTTGACGTGAAGGAGCGAGGCACATGCCCATATGCCATCGTACTTATCCTTCTCGCATAGTTCGAAAAAGTCCATGCACCTCACTTCAATCCCAGAGTACTCGGATGCTTTTTTCACAAGCTCAGATGAACCATCTATCGCATCTACGAGATACCCCATATCCTTGAAAATCTTTGTATCCCTTCCGGAACCGCAGCCAAAATCAAGAACTCTCCCGTGTTCAGGAACAAACTTCAGAAACCTCTCGTGAAGCGGCCCCACATCTGCAATCACAGTCTCATCAAAGAATTCAGTCGTTTTTTTATTGTAATAATCAATAGTTAATTCCTTCTCAGATCTCATACTCCACCAACTCGAATTTAGGTACACGGTACCTTTTCGCAAAAAGGTGCCAGGTACCAAACCATGTTTGACTACAATAATAAGAACTTGTGAATAGGTATCACTTCAACTTCTATATCACTATCTTTAATTATTCTTTCTTCATCTTTTGTCACAATAGTCAGTCTTTTGACGCCCTCATTTTTTTTCGAAAATGTAATCAAGCTTTTCATTTCTCTATCTACTGCATCGTCTAAGGAGTATGCTACTTGAATAGCCCAACCTTCATCCGGCAAATAAAAATCTATATCAATTCCTGTTTGCTTGGACTTATAATAATAAACTTCCTGATCATATTTGCGTCTCAAATGTATAGCAACTGCATTTTCTAAAAGTGCCGATTCTTTATCAACTAAGAATAACGATAACAGACCATTATCATAAAAGTAGAATCTTGGAATGCTCTCTTTTTCAGCAAACTTAGAAACAAAATTATGATTTCGAAAAATTAAGTATGCATTTTCTGCATACGACGTATACTCAATCATAGAATCTGTTGAAGTTTTGACTCCGGTTGCCTTTACATTTCCGGCGAGCGTATTGAATGATATCTCGTGCATTACAGTTTCGGCAATCTTTTTAACCATCAATCTGAGCGCAGCCTTATTCTTAATCTGCTCACGTTCAACAATATCCCCAAGCAAAACCTTTTCATATATACTCTTTATGTATTCTCTTTTATTAATCATATCCTGGCTCTCAGGAAAGCCACCACTTTGAATATATTCACTACATTTTTTTCGGATTTTACCAAGCTTTGAAGTTGTAAGTAGTGCAGCCTCATCATGAGCCAAATGTTTATAATCAAGAACTTCATTAAACGAAAATGGCATGATCATCTTGGCCAGGTATCTTCCACCGAGAACTTTTAACATTTCCGAGCTGAGCATTTTCGCATTGCTGCCTGTTATATATACTCGCTTTTTTTGATCAGCCATCCTTCTGGCAAAATGTTCCCATCCATCAACAATCTGTATCTCATCAAAGAAAAAATAAACATCCTTCGAATCCGCTAGCTCATATGCAGTTTCGACAATATCGTCGAAGTCATCTACATTAAATCCCAGCAGCCTATCATCTTCAAAATTAACATATACGATTTGAGACCAGTCGCAGACGTCATCCACCAATTCACGCGCAATCTTATAAAGAAGCGTCGATTTTCCGGCCCGCCTCAGTCCAACCAAAATATAATTGATGTTTTTTTCAAATGTATAATCTCTTTCTATTATTTCTGCATTTTTAATTACTTCAATCTGATCGAAGATGACTCTTTTTATAACATTATGATCCATATATGTCACCCCTCAAAATTAGTTTTATCGTGCACACACGACAATATCAATATGTTTTTATCGTATATACACGACAGTTCTGATATTATTTTATCGTGCATACACGATAGAGTCAAGCATTATAATATAAAAAACATCTATATATCTCAGATCTCATACTCCACCAACTCACAATTCTTTATCCCCAGACTCGCATACTCCTCGTTCGTCATATCATGAAAGTACGAATCCACGCACCTGAATATCCCATTATGCGCAACAAGCAGATAAACCTTATCATCCTGAGATAGCTCATCCAGAATGTTATATATCCTCTGCGCCAGCTTCAGCATAGACTCGCCGCCTTCATAGGAACACACAAAGTTTCTCTTATCCCGCTTAAAAACCTCACCATCTCGTGCAGTTCCCTCGTACTTACCGAAATTCTGCTCACGTATTCTTTCATCCGTCCTGAGTGGAAGTCCAGTCGCATCAGCTATATGCTTCGCAGTATCAAATGCACGAGAAAGCGGAGACGCTATGATCTCGTCGATCTTAAGCTCCCCACTTTCCATCATCTTCCTTATTCGTTCTCCAAGCTCGGCCGCCTGCTCATGTCCTCTCTCAGTCAGACCGATATCAGTCGCGCCACATATTTGATTAGAAACATTCCAAAATGTTTCACCATGCCTTGTAAAGTAAATCTTCTTCATCTGTAAAGTCTCCAGTCACGTTTTTACTTATATCCACAATCCGCTTTCTCCGGCCCATCTATCCCTGATTCATAATGCGCCCTAAACTCCATATTGATATCACGGATTTCTTTCTTCCCATCAATATAATCCTGATACATATCCGCGAGTCCGGACATACAACCATCGCAGGATCCACTAATGTTTCCAATAGACTCTGCGACAATCTTCTCACGTTCTTCTCTTGTAGTGTCCTTAATTAGTATACTCATCTTAGTCTCCTATTACAACGCAAATGCAACGATTTCGTTTTCGTTGCACTTCACAACTTCAACAGCTTCTTCTTTTTCTTCTCGTAATCTGCTTCTGTGATCAGTCCCTGGTCGAGCAGACTCTTGAACTTCCTGAGCTGTTTTATCTCGTCGGTCTCAGTTTCTATATCGACTTTTTTCATTGCAATCTCTATCTCAGCTTCAGCGTACGTCTTCATATTCTTTTCATGGGTTTCTTCGTATTCCCTCTGTTCCATGATTTTCTTAGCCTTCATGTATGGAACTAACCCCCATGAAATAAGAGCGGCACCGATTATAAACGCCGTTAGAAAATAGCCAACGCTCCACTCTTCGCCTTCAGGTTTTGAAAAACCAGCAGCAATACACAAGCAGCCAATAACTATCTTCGCAACCATTGCACCCTTGCTCTGCCGCATGCCAGTCTTCGCTTCCCGCTCATCAGCCGCCTCCTCGCGGAGCTTACGCTTATACTCCTTAAGCTCAAGTTTTTCTCTTTCGTTCTCAATCATAAAATCACCCCTAGCGCATCAACCCAGCACCTTCGAAAATACGTCATAATTCCTGGATCCGCCCGGAGGACAGAATACTGCGAATTCTATCTTCTTAAACACCTTCGGAAATTCCTGAATCGCAACTTTATACGCACTCGCCACTACCTCAGGATTATTTTGAAATGCACCACAGCCGAATGCCCCAAGAACCAGCACATCAGCCCCTTTCGCCGCTGCGACTGTGAGCATATGAATAGCACGTTTCACGTGATATCCAAAGAGCTCAGCATCACGCATCGAAGCACCACCATTAATCAAATCAAAGTGCATATTGGCTGATCCGCGAAGATCCGGTGCTGCGATTGTTATCACATCGACCTCTACCCAATTCTCCCTTGCCATTCTCTGAGGAAGGTCCTCATCTGTTTTGCAGATGACAACACCCTCTGTGTAAATCAGAGAATCAGACGCCTTTGGAGAATTCTTCTCATAATGATACTTATAGAACGAATTCCGAAGACTCCTTCTGTACAAAAGCGGATACAAAGTTGAAGTCCTGCACAAACACTCCTCCTGTGCACCTGCTCCATTTTCCACAGCACCACCGGCTTTAAAAGCATTTGCAAAGTTCATGACTGCGACCTTGCTGCCAGGATTCTGCGAAACGAGCCTCATTGCAGCCTGAAATGACCTGTCGCCGGTCACTGTAACCTCAGTATCACACGTCTTGCTCGCATCAAATACCGGATAATCATCCTCGAAGAAGACCTCCGTGTTCTGCTTTGCCTTAGCAACAGAAGCAGAAAGCTCCTCATCCGAATTGATCCAGCTGATTGTATCCTCAAACACCTCTATTCTTTCAATTCTATTCGACATATCTACCCCCCAACCTCTTTATCATATAATTCAATCAGAACCGTTTCCATTGACTTCTAGTCTTTCCACCTTCTCGAGCACTTCCTCTGCGTTAGTGAATTGTATCCCGGTTCCGCCGCACGCTTCCCATGCGTCGACATTATCAATGAAATCATCTATCAGGATGCAGTCCTTTCCGGTACAAAAGTCCGGCTTCTCGGCACGGTAGACTATGTTGATAACTACGTCAGTTGAAAGAAGCCTGCGCACCCATTTTCGCTTGTCTTCGTCTGCAGTAAGAATTCCCTTGTCAGGCTTCGGAATAGCCGTAAGGATTTCAACTCTGTCGCCATACTTACTGCGAAGTGTGTCGAACATATGCTTGGCGCCAGGCATAAGTTCAAGCCGATCATAGTAATGCTCAACCGCGCGAATCTTAGCCCACATCGGGGCATCCGCACCCGGCTTCCAGCCTACGCCTTGCGGTGCAGGTTCCATACCACAGAGCTCGCGCACGCCACGATCAAAGTCTGCCAGAACACCATCCATATCAAAGAATAACTTCTTGATTTCCATAATCACCTCAATCTACAGAACCTTCACTATCTCTCCGATATACATATCATGCGGTGCATCGCCCGAATAAAATGCGTTCCTCACTTCAGGAGTCATGTTCTCGACTGCGAGTTGCTGCATAAAAAGCTTCCTGCAAACGAGCGTCACTTCTGCCTCTTCAAAAGATACACTGCCGTCCACTTCTTTTGCAGTGAGTCCATCGTAATGCATCTTGTCTATGTCCCTTCCGGACTTGGAGCCAAACACGCCAAGTATTCTCTTCATATCCTCCTTGTAGAAGCTCACCGTGAAGTATTCGTTATCATCCATAAACTCATGCGTATATCTCGAAGTCCTCACGTACGCCGTAACAACAGGCTTGCCCCACAGCGTTCCGACGCCTCCCCAGCTGATTGTCATAGAATTGAACTTCTCTATCGTTCCCGCTGTAAGCAGCGCCCATTCACTATCAAACTTTGAATAAATGTCAGCGCCACTTCCATCAATCAAATTAACTGCAAATATCTGTTTCTCCATTTCTATTTTTTCCTCTCTTTCTTTTATCTATTATTCAAATAAGGCAAAAAGGACCGTCCCCATTGACTTCATTCTACATCAATAATCATCCCAATACTCTTCATTGTCCTCAAAGTCGTCCCACGCATCATCCTCGTCCTCAAATTCCTCTTTGTAGTCCTCATAATATGTCTCTATATCGTGATCCGACGGATCGACTGTCTTCTCCTCGTATGTACCCGTTTTTCTTTTGTATGTGCTGGTACCGGAAGTCCTGCGACTAGGCGAAGCTGTTGTTGTCTGCCTCGAAGAACTGGTTGTCGTCCGCTTGGTTGAACTCGTTGTGCTCCGATAAGTAGAATGATAACTTTGATAATCATCATACTTTTTTGTGCCACCGAACGCTTCCGACATAAGCCCAATCAATCCAATAATTCCAAGTATAACGAAAATCACAGTTGCTACAATCTCGCCAGTGGATAATTCTCTATTATTCGAAGAATTATTGCCGCTTCCGGTATATCTGCTCCCGGTAGACTTACTGTCATTTTCCCAGTTCTTCACAGATTCATTTATATGACTCCACTTGCATGCCTCTTCAAATGTATCAAGTTTTCCATCATTATTCAGATCAAACCAATCACGCATAAGATCACCTGCCTTCAAATACGAACTCTAGTACTGCCACCTACAGTATCGCATATAGTCTGGCACTTTTATCGCCCAGCCACTTAAGGCCGTACCTACGCCTCTACCTCTACGCCTCTGCCTCTACACCACTTCTCTTCTTTTTCGCTGCTCTTTCCCCTGTTTTTTCCCTGCTGTTTTTCCCCCCTGCTCTTTCCCCTGTGTTTTCCCTGCTGTTTTTTTCTACTTTTTTCCTCCAATTTTTATACTGTCCTGTAGTGATCCTGGCATCCTTCGGCCTCTCCACGTCCTTCGGAATTGCCCAGTCTCTACCGAACTTCTTCGCACCCGGAAGCCGCCCCTCAGAACACATCTTCTGAACTCTTCTAGGTGTAAGCTCCCACATCTCAGCAACTTCTTTAATTGTCAAATAATCATTCATATGTACCTCTCATATTCTAAAATGAAAAAACATCAGAACAGAGCCTTCACGCCCTAGACTGATGTTTTTACTATAGTTGCAACTGGCTGCCATAAACATATAGTCCTTAGGCCCTTCATAGCTTTGCGTCGCCGGCTTTCACCGGTTATGCCAAATATGATATTATATACACTTTTCTGATAATTATAGTATATTCATTTAAGCGAACGATGTCAACGAACATATGCAAAAATGAACCGCCCCATTGACTTTTATCGCCTCTTCTTTCTCAGGAGCAAAGCTATGCACACTGCGGAGCAGAGCATGATTATATACAACAAACCGATATCAACGCTGTCTCCTGTATTAACGGCTTTATTATTGTTACCATTACTGTTATTTACGTTATTATTTCCATTGCCGTTATTATTTTCATTTCCGTTATTACTTCCATTGCCGTTATTATTACTACCGTTTCCACCTTTTTCGTTGCTGCCATTCCCGTTATTATTCTCAGCCTTCTCCCACTCAGCAGTGAGGGTATGGTCTTCGGTCACGGTATAGCTGTCGCCCGGATAGTATTCTGAGCCCTTCCAGTATTTGAAGGTGTAGCCATCTCTGGTCGGAGCCTTCATGACAGTTATCACATCACCTTCGTTTGCATCGATAACTATCTTGCCGGTCTGTCCATCCAGTGTACCGCCGTTAAGATCGTAAGTGATCTGATGCGTGATGTGATTCCACTTAGCGTAAAGAACCTTGTCTTCGGTAATCTCCGTGTCAAAATCATAAGCTTTAGTTAATGCCTCATCGGTATACCAGCCCGCAAATGTATAGTGTTCGCGAACGGGATCCTCAGGCTTTATGAGCTTATGATGTATCAGAACAAGCTCCTCCGTCTCACCGACGCCACCATTTAATTCATAGGTTACAAGGAAGGTCTTATCCTTCCAGCAAGCCGTATATTCGCGGTCACCGGTCGATCCTTGTTTTATGGTCACATCATTAACAGGCATTGTTATGTCAGTGCCAACCCATCCTGCAAAGTACTTCGTATCATCCGGCCACTCCGGTGCGGTGATGGTGAAGGTCGGACTATTCGACGTGTAGGTTTCAATCGGAGAATAAGAATCCGGCCACTTACCGCCATCCAAGTCATACTCGATATCATAATTCTCAAGATCCCACTGGGCATAAAGAGTTACGGTACCACCATCTTCAGTAGTAAGATTTAAAGCCTCACTTCCATCACTATATGAATCGCCACTACCATCCTTCTTGGTATTCCAGCCTGCGAAGCTACCGCCTATACAATCGTATTTATTAGCGAACAGCTGCTGTTTCTGATCATAGACCATATCCTGATCTTCCATCTTGCCGCTGACTATGCTGTCATAATTTTTATCGAAATGTACAGTATACACATTTGCCTCGGCGTGTGCCATTATCTCAGCCGTACCACGTACGCTGATGGTCTGATTACTAACAGAAGGATCAAACTCAGCACTGTCATCTGAACTGCCCGGCTTAATTCCATACACAGAATATCCATCGAAATGATAGCCTGCTTTTACAGCTGTCTGTATATTTACCCTTCGGCCTTCCGGCACAAAAAGCTTTCCATCCGCTGAAGGCTGCACAACGCCTGCATTATCAGCGAGAGTCACACTACTTATCAGGTCTTCCTGTGACGGATTCTTAATAATAGAAACTGTATAATAATCAAATACTGTACTTACCGCATATGTACCATCATATGTTATCTCTATCGAATCATTGACATATTCAGTCGGACCGGCTGCACCACCTGCAGGCGGTACCTGAGTATCAAAGTAGAGCGTATATTTTCCCGGAGCCAAAGCTCCTGTAGAAGGATCATAAACATAGCTTCCATTAGCATATACGAACTGAGGTCGGAAGACCTCTCCGGTTTCAGAAATCAGGAATAAATAGTCACCAAGGCCGGACTGCGGTTCTCCATCCTTATTTATTGTTACCGCTATCACACCTCCATTTATCCACTGCGCCGTCATCTTCTTTCCGATGAGATTGCCGTATTGATCAAATCTAGGATTACCATTTTCATCTTTTTCTATATAGTTATATATCTGACAGCCATCACTATAAAATGATCCCAGGCCTGCACCGGTCCAGCCATTTAGGTTTTCGCCCGGGTTGCTTCGTCCGGTCCATCCAAATGTATCGTCGCTGTATCTCGTAAGCCTTGCATAGCTGTCAAATGCCACTTCCTGCTTATATTCTGTGCACTGCGATGTTCCTCCGGCTCCGAGTCCATCAGAATATGTTATCTGATAAGTCATAGGAGCCCACTGTGCATAGAGTGTTACCACCTTATTTTCTTCCGTAGTAAGTGTGCAAAGGGTTTTATCACTATCTCCATCAGTATATATCTTATCATCTGCCGTAGGTTGAGACTTAAGTGCCCAGCCCTTAAAAACATATCCCGGAAGCTGATAATAATTTGATGAAAGTGCCTGCTCTGTTCCATAGGTATAATCCTGATCCGCCATTGTTCCCGACACAGATGTCGATGCCCCTTTAGGCTCATTTGAATCAAAATGTATCTTATACGGAACACCAACACAGTAAGCAAGTATCTTGGAGCTCGACTTTGTACCGATCCACTTTCCATCTGCATCGGTAAGAGCTGCCACAGAAGGCCTTAACTTTCCATCCTTATCCGCGAGCACTATTTTATTGTCAGCATTTACTGCGTAGTGCATAAGCTTGTAGCCCTTTGTCGGAACAGGTGTCTCCGTGATGGTTATTCTGTCGTTACCGATAGCTGCATATCCCACACCATTTTTACTGCCTGCTCCTTCAGGTGATATCATAAGAGTAAGATTGGTTGCCGGATAAAGAATACCGGATTCAGCACTGCACTTGATCCTTCCGCCATACTCCCACTCGCCAAGCCTCGCATTGGTCAACATGACACTTGAATTATTTGTCTGCAGCCATGGGAATATCTTGCCGCCCTGGGCTGTATATACATCATTCATTCCATACGCAAATGAGCTATCTGAAAAAACCGTATCGCTTACTCTGATGTTATCCTGTGAGATTCCATCAAATAAAACATCTACTCTATGCAGAGGCTGACCTTTATCATCCTTTGCATTTTGTATCTTGGACGCATAAACAGAGCCACCTGTAATGGTAACCTCAACATTGTCCTTATCATGTCCACCTATATCGTAATCTGTTGTATTTCCGTCCGAAGGACCATGCTCTGCTGTAACAGTTCCTCCACTTATCTGGACTCTGATCTTGGCATGATCCAGATGATTACCCTTAGAACCTATGCCGGCAGCTCCATATCCACCTTTGGCATATACTACACCACCGGTTATCCTGACAGAACCGTCAGCAACATTGTTGCCTCCGCCTCCACCTATTGCAGGTACTGAACCCGGACGTTTCCCGTTACCCGCACACTTGATCTCAGCATGCACCTTTCCGCCGGATATAACTATATTTTCTCCATTGGATTCTCCACCACCGCCAATAGCACATCCGCTACCATAAGAGATAGCCTGGACCTCGCCACCACTGATACGGATATTTTCACCGGTCATAGCAGAGTAGCCGCCCTCGGCGCCACCGCCTCCGCCTATTGCAGCGGCTGTTTGGTAGTAATCATCCTGAGTCTGAGCAAATACTTTACCTCCGTTGATATAGATATTCTTTGCTCCGGCGAAGTAGCCTGCTCCAATTCCGGCACCCTGCTTAGAGCCTTTTGCATGGACCTCACCACCATTTATATATATACCATCTACTCGAGTCATTGGTCCGCCGCCAATACCGGCCGAATCATTTTGTCCGGTTGCCTTGATATAACCGCTGTTGATTGTGATATTTCCACATGGAGGACTCATCTCCGAACCTACATGTGCCACAGAACCTATACCTGCTCCGTAATTACCGCCTTTAACTTCAATACTACCGGGATTATCCGGATCCTCAGTTTCAAAAACAAGCGCTGTGGTATTACCATCCTTTCTGATTCCGGGTGCCATGTAGCCCTCGAGATATATCTTGGCATTCTTCCTGGATATGATCTTGACCGTACCGCCCTGTTCACCGATGTTGATCGGAGCTGTACGAGAACCTATGTATGAATAAATACCACAGTTAAGATTCAGCCCATCCTCAAGATATAAGTTTACTCCACCGCTCTTTACATGAACACGCACATAATTACTCTTTCCCTTGAGATAATAATCGCCCGGCTTGCTTATATTTACACTTGTATTTTTATCTGCCTTTGAACAATCATAGGTTTCCCCCGGGTTCATATCGATATCATGCCAGTTAGCATACGAAGGCTTCATATCAATCACCCATATAAGCGCAAATGCAAATGTCACCAAAAAAAGCGCACAAATAAAACATTTCGCAGCGCCTTTAATCCTATATCGTTTATCTTTATGATTTCTTAGACTCTTTACCATCCCATATATCCCCCCAAAAACTAAATAGAATCATTATAATAGTTTATTTTGTATCAACAGTTCACCTAGAGAAAGCCTGGGCGGTCTTACTCCCATCAAGCTTGCTAAGATGATGCTTCCAAATGAGCTTTTAAAAATGTTTAATCAACGACTGCATACTCTTTTTTTCGTAAAATATGCTCCAGAATGATTAAATTCCACATTAAACGGAATTTAACCATATGTCAAATCCTTTAAATGTGGAATTTAGTCTTCAGTATGGAATTTAAATTTACAAGTGGAATTTAACTATTCACTCAACCTCTTGCGAGCCTCTTCTTCCATCTCTTTGAACGCATCATGAATACATATGCCCCAAATACTGAAATAATGAAGAGCATTCCAGGGATAATTACATTTATATATACACCTGTAGGAATAATGCCACTACGCGTATTCTTAAAATGTATATTCACCTCATTCTCATCAGAAATGCTTCCGCTTATTGAACGTTTATTGTCTTCCCATGCACCTTCACCAAGCTTTACCGAAGCCTTATATGATTCAGTTGAATAATCAGTCTCAGTAATCACATATCTCGTACCCACAGGAAGATTATGGAACTTATATGAATCCCCATGTGACAATGTAATTCTTAACGGCGAACCATCGAAGAACTTGGTCTGCTTATTACTTGTTCCATCATCATTAGTCTTCTCAACTACAAAGTTCTCACCAGTTAAAGGATCACCATTCTTATCAGTCAGATAGATCGTGATATTGAACTTCTTGTCACGGCTGGCAAAATTGCCATCAACTACTTTGTCTATTGTAAGAGGTGCTGTCTGAAGCTTTTTATTTGTAATAGTTCGTTTATATACTCCAGACGTTGAAACATCGTCCTCTTCATATATGAACTCATTTTCACCGATGGTATGAACACATGTATCATTAACAGCTATCTGCTCAAATCCGTTGACCGGCGACTCTGCCACAAAGTAGTAATAATCATATTTCTTACCATCTATTTCAACCGACTTGTCCAGGTCTTTAAATGTATGCTTCCAGTTTTCTTCTGAACGTTCCCCCTTAGGCCATACAACGCTACGTGCAACTGCAAACTCAGGAGAAGTTATCTTATTTTTTTCAGTATCAATTGCGTAACGTCCAACATAGACATAGATATTGTCAGGTAACTCACTCTGACTAGCCGGATCATCAGGAATAGTAGCACCACTTTCATCAAGCCATTTCTTCTCTACAACAACCGATATCTTTTCGCTGATAAGATTTATCTTATTATTAGTGTAGTTTACTGTCTGATCATCAGTTATGACATCTGTCTTTGATTTTGTTTCGGTGTCAGTTCCACCATTTACATTAACTAATGTCTCATACTTTTCATTTTCTCCATCTGCATGTTCAGTTGTCTCAGTCACCAGATATTCAGTACCATAAGGAACATCATTAAATACTATCTTCTGACCATTCTTTATTGTAAGGTCAGCGGTTATTTCCGCAGTTCCCTCATCATCAGAAGTAAATGTATAATTCGAAATAACTGTATCATCAGATTTCCTTACAGAATAAGTATATTTAGTTTCTACACAGAGACCACTCAGCTTAATGGTGAAATCAAAATCTTCTGCTATCCATTCATCATAAACGGTGCCGGTTGTTACCTCTTCCCTGGTTCCGTCCTTGGCCTTCTCATTCCATAGCTTTGCTGCCTTGGTGATTGAAAGATCCTTCTTTACTATCTCGTTTTTAAAGTTAACATCATCGTTAGTATCTGCTGTAATGGTACCTGTTTTTGGTGTTATATCTGCGGTATAAGGTGTGTAGCCTGCAGGCATTGGATGATCCGGATCGCTTGTATCTGTTACCTCAGTAACCGAATACTTACATCCAGCCGGAATACCACCGAGAATCACATGCTTACCCGCAGTTACCTTTAAATATGTAACACCATTTTCATCGAACGGCGCTACTGCATAAGGTGTGTCATCGTCCTTGCTCATTTCAACCCTGAACCAGAAGGACGGAGTTTCATCTTTTCCATTTATCTCATTTCCTGTCTCATCAACAAGAGTCTTTGAGAGGTCCAGTCCACCAACAGGTTCACTTGAGTTCGTTATTGTTGGAGTTGTGCCCTTAGGTACCTCTAAAGGATTTGCTGCAAGGGCTGTGGAATCGTAACCAGCCACTTTGTCTTCCCATGCATAAAAATCAGTATCCTGATTCACTTTCATCTCACAAATCCACTGTGAAGTACCGGTTCTATTAACCTGTTTCCACGTAGCCGTTAGTGGCTCATCTGGTGCATATTTATACTTTGTATAAGATGCGCTGATAGTTCCGTTATCATCTATTATTTCTTTAACTGTAAGGTAAAGTGTTTCTTCAACACTATAAGTTCCATCAGGATTCTCGGTGCTAGTCTTTGCAGTCTCATAGTCAAATATAAATATTCTCGTTCCTACATCCTCTGCAGCAGCCGTGTCATCAGGAATAATTGAAGGGCCTTCATTATATACAAATTTATCGGGAACTTTATAGTTTGCGTTTACTGGATTACTACTTTGATTTCCAGTCTCAGTTGAATTTCCTCCACTGATAGAGTTATTTGAGCCATAGGTTCTCGAAGCCCAATCAGTGTAATATGACGTATGGGTTAATCCATCCGCCTCATACGCTTTATTAAAATATCCGTTCTTAAGTCTCTTATAGCCTCCATCAATTCGATAATTGTTTGTCGGTACTGGATTATCTTCAACATCGAGATGTTCCACTCCGTTCTCTTCTATATTATTCTCTTTTTTATTATTATTCTTACATACTTCTCCATACATGTTAATTCGGAACCAATCATAAGGTTTAACCGATACAGTTATGTTTGACTGTGTCGTCCATTTGCCTTTTGCAAAAACCGCACATCCGTGGTCAACAACATTTCCATCGATGCACCCAACATATGCAAATACAGCATTAATTTTATCTAATTTAACACTAGTTTCAAACTCACTGAGGTCAATATAATCTAGGTGTCTACATTCATAAAACCAATAACTTATATCAGTCAAATTTGTACATAAACCAAAGCCCCTTAGATCTATTCCTGCCAAATTAACGCATTTATTAAACATTTTGCTAACAGTTGTAAGATTATCATTTGCAATAAACTTTGATGAATCTAAAGTAATCGTTGTAAGGAGTGTACATCCATCGAACATAGATGCCATATTTTCAACTAACTCCGTCTCAAAATTACTTATATTGATTCTTTCAACTGTTGAACAACCGGCAAACATGGAATTCATATTTTTAGTTCTGTCACTGGTAAAATCACTCAGATCAAGGGTTCCTGTAATATTACTACATCCCTTGAACAATTCTGTACAATCTACCGGAAGATGGATTACCTCTGCATCACTCCACCACTTAAGAATGTTATCAGTATCAACCCATGCGTAAAAATGTCCCTTATCACCAAACGATTCATCCATAAATCCACTTGGAATAGTGTCCACAGTTATACCATCAGGAAGGCTTGAAGCCCTTTGAATTCCGACTATCTGAGCCTTCTTAGGATTTATAGCTACATCACGGAACGAAGAACCTATTGTGACTTCAAGGGTTCTACCCTCCGGTTCTTCAGAACTAAGGTGCATAACAGGAAAACCTGAACTGATTGGCGTACCAATCCAGGACTTAATAACATCTTTTGAAATATCATATGTTTCATCGTTTCTGATTCTGTAACATGTTGCATCATCTTTATCTGTTACAGTTTCAAACTTTCCGGTTGAAGAGTTATAAACAGCATATTCTACATAAGAATCTGCCGGATCGGTATCCTTGTCCGGACTGAAGCGTATGCTGTAGCCGGAGTCTCCCTTGGTTACGGTAATTATATGCTCTGTATTTTTTGCCCCATATCCTTCAGGTGGTGTCTCTGTCAGCTTGTAGGTTCCGGCAACAAGATTCTCGAAAAGATACTCGCCTGTCGGTCCTACGTTACCATTTGTATACTCCTGCTTGTAGGATGTGCCGTCTGCTACCCACTTTGTATTCGGATCGGCACTTACAGCATTCGAAACAGCCTGAACCGTCGCATCATCATTTGGCTCAAGCTTAAACACAGCGTTCTCAAGTCCCGCCTCAGTTATAGCACTTATCTTATATATATCCAGCTTTGTATATGGCGTATTGTAAACAGTAGTCTCGCCATTCTTGCTGAAAACTGTATCACTAATAGTGATTATCGGGGCAAGTCCCGGACCTTCCACAATCTTTACGGTACGTGTCGTGGTATCAGGCTGATAGCCTTCTGGAGCTTTTGTTTCCACCAGTGTATATGTACCTATCTCAACATCATCAAATGTAACATCACCGGCACCGCTACTTACCACAGTTTCATCAAACTCATTTCCGTAGTCAGAAGTTCCATAGAGTCTGAACTCAGCCCCATATACTCCGGCATCCGTAAATACATTCAGCTTCTTAAATGTTAACGAACCATGGATTCTCGGTTCATTTCCTATCTCATAAGGTTTTATATCACCATCGAGGAACTCGCCTGTTTCAACATTTACATTATTTCCGGCGATGTCCACAGTCACCCCTGAGCTGCTCGCTGCAGCATCGAAGTTCTCTATGGTGACAACCATTATCTTTCCATTAGGGGTAACCTTTACCTTACGAGGTGTTGTATCAACCCTGTGATCAGGGTCTGCCTCTTCCTCCACCATGGTATAAACACCCTTTTCAAGTCCTTCAAGAACCACATGTCCCTGGGCATCTGACTCAATCACACTATCTACAACTGTTCCGTAGTCAGATGTTCCTGTAACACGGAACTTAGCTCCTTCGACTTTGACACTTGAATCCTTCGTATCAACCTTGCTGAAGCTGAGTCTTCCGGTTGTCTTGAATGAAACATCAGTATAGTCATAGTGGCTATAGAAATATACTCCAGGGCCTTCTACTCCCTGTCTATCTACGCTCTTGTTTGTAAATGAACGATAGATATTATTATATGTTGAAGGCGGAATCTCATATCCATCATCTCCGGTTGAAGATGCTGGCGTCGTAGACGGAGCCCTCATAGTTACAGTAAAGGAGGTACTGTCTCCCTTATCAAGCATGAAATCTTTACCTGTATATACGATAAATGCCTTTACGTCACTGAGATTGATGCCGGAAAGGTCTCTCCAGTTATTTACATTTATCCATCCATCCGCACCGACATCACCCTTCTGTCGGGTAAGAAGCTCTTTCAAAAACAGTTTTCTATCATCATTATCAGAGTAGGTTTGATCATCTTGAAGATTTATTGGAGCATCTCCAACATAAAGGAAAAGTCTCAGATCATCCTTTTTTCCGGCAAGATCCATCTTCTCTTCCAGACCAGCCAAATCAAAGCCCACAAGTTCACCATACCAGTCACATTTTCTGTTAGTATCCGCTGAGTTTATTCCCTTCTCATAACGCTCTATGGAATCAAGAACAGCTATATCATACGCCCTTGTGGAAGGTGAGTTCTTCATACGGATATTATAGGTATACTCTTCGCCCTGATGAACAACTGCGGACTTTGAAAGAGAAGGATTATCTGCTGTTGTAACCTTCTTGTAGATACCGGAGCTTGTCTGCATAAGTGCCATGATATCTACCTTATCTTCATCGTAGATAAATCTCTTTGCAGTACCATTATCCGGATCCAGTCCTATCATATAATCATGAAGAGTATAGTTATCCTTACCACCATCGTCCGGATATCCATCTCCAATGTCAGCATTTCCCGTCTGATAAGCTATTGCATTTATTGCCATAGAGGAATAATCCTGCAGATCTTCATGGGCATGCACTGTTTCATACTTAACAACATATTCCTGATCGCAAGGCGCATTAATATCGATAGTGAGAAGCTTCCTCTCGCTATCATTATAGTTTGATATTCTCGGATGTATGGTATAGGAAGAAGACGGAAGTGGTTTTCCATCAGCATATACCATCACACTTCCTTCAACAATGTCACTATGGGCAGGAAGAAGGTCATAGACCTTTCCTGATGCCTGCCTGACATTCTTAGTTGATTCGGTACCATCCAGACCCTGCGCTGTCTCATAAATCCTTGTTGTCCATCCAACAGTATACTGTCTGTTTATAACGTCATTCTTTGTTCCATATGTATTGCCGTCACGTCCTATATAGGTGTCACCGTCTCCAAGCCATTTCTTATCTATCTTGGATTTTCTGATAACCTTCGCTATATAATCAGTACCCTTTATAGTGCTTGAGTACTTCTTTGCGCCTGCGTCATCTGCAACAGATCTTACCGACCAAACAGCTGTATTTCTGAGACCTACCTTGTTCTTCTTCTTTACATCAACTATATCCTTTACATAAGCCTTGACATCATCTGACGGAAGAAGCGTTACGGAAGGATTGGCAGTCATGGCTGTATAATAATTCATGTTCTCGGTCTGCATCCTAAAACCGGTAACATCAGCAGCTGATTTGAAGCTTATGGAGTCACTTCCAAAGGCAGAGACAACTGTGCTATCAACTATCTCAGCAACTCCCGTAGACAGATGATAGGTTGCAACGAGCTGCTCATTATCCTGAGCCCCTTCTTTATAAACATAGAAATCCAGTTTATCTGAATCATCATAGGTTACATCTGTGTAATTATATTTCATTTCCTGATCATCGTACTCTACGCCATACTCCTTTATCGTATAGCTGATACTGTCTATACGGTAATCATCACCTGAGAGGGTAACTGCAGATTTATCATCACTTGGATTGATCAGCTCGAGAGTCTTATCCTCCAGTGAGTATATAACATCATTTCCCCCGTACTGAGCAGCAAGATCCAGTCCGGCTATTCTCTTAAGCTCAGTTACATTCAGAGTTTGGGTATGTGTCTGTGGCACGTCATTTACATAGTAGGTAGTATTTCCGGAAATAGTCTTGTCATACTTATAGACTGTCTTATTTGTACCTTCACCACAGGTTATCTCTATGTAATGATCACCCTCTGTAACGGTCATCTCACGTATCTCATGATTAAGATCATAAGCAGTCTTGGAATAAGCATATGCAGATACATCTGCTTTATAGCCCAGATCTGATATTGACGTTGGAGTATCCGAAATCAGATTATCCAGTTCATAGGAAGTTATATTATTCTCGTTTGTGACCTTGCTTCCATTATTGTAGAGACCATATTTTATAGAAGAATACTGTTCTACCGGTCCCTCATACTCAGGATCGTTAACATCATACTTCCAGACTGCAGTAGCATCTTTAGGTGTAGGTACAGGATCCACTTCGTCAGCCGGAATAATATTGGTCTGCACAGTGTTAGTCGCCTTATACTCTGCAGGCTTTGAGAATTTCTGCAGGTCATCAATACCGACATCCACTGTAGTTGCAGTTACATCACCAACAGTCTTTGGATAACGTACCAGTACCCTGTCAGTACGCTTACCTGTTGCAGAATAACCTTTATCGGAAGGACCCCTGTCCTCAGATGTATTGCCCGAAACATAACTAGATGTTCCGCTATGTTTTATACCTATTACCTCTCCGGCTACATTATGAGCATTTCCATCCTTATCCTCACCGGAAAGAGTTAGATCCGCAAGAGTATTTTCATCAACAGTGAAATAGTACTTCTGGGTAGCTTTCCCTATAGTGGAAGTAACATCCCAAAGCACATAGTAGTAATCATCTTTAAGATAACCTGCAGTTTCAATCGCATCAAGACCAGCCTCAGAATCCCTGAGCTCATCAAGCGAAAGGAGTGTCGGAATACCATTTTTTCCGACAACATTTTTTGTGGTCTTTGTCAGTTCAACACTTGTATCTATCGCCACTTTAATTTCAGATGAATTGTCGTATAGTGTGTCTGTCTGATGCGTAGTATCACTCCACGTAAAGGCTGATGCCTTTGCCTGACACGCATCAGATACATCCATATCTTTGTAATTATAAGTATCGCTGGTGGTATAGTATGCAAATGGAATCTCATAAACCTCACCTGCATTAATGGTATTTATGGTTTCGATTATGCATTTATCACCCTCTATCCTATACGCAAAGATATGATCTGTAAGATATTTTCCATCTTTAGATGGAAGCTCATCTATTGAAGGAACTGAAAGCTCTATACCATCCGAATACTCCCCTGAAGAAAGCTTCAGAATGTGAAGAGGAATCTCTATTTTTACTGCTTTCTGAGGGACATTAACATCATCTGGGGCCTGATCATAACCCCACCCCGACAGATTCAGACGAATGGTATAGTAGAACCTATGGCCCTTGTTCGGACTGTCTGCCTCCCAGACATAAGCACCTTTTGTTTCATCATATGTTCCACCACCGGTAAACTCAAGTTCCACATTTAAGCTATGCACCGGATCTGGTATAGTAGTTGTCTCACCCTCGGCAAATGTAAAGTTTCCGGGAACACATACCGAGATAAGCATGAACAGCGCAAGTATCATGCTGAAAATACGTTTATTCATTTTCACTTTCATGCTGACCTCCTTTCCCGAAATAGTGCTTCATAAGCATAAGAACCACTACTCCTGCAAGTGATATAAAGAACACCACAAAGAAAAGCATATTCATGTCATCGCCGGTTTTTGCCGTACGGGAGACAGCTGCATCCTTCTTTGCCTGAGGTGTTTCTGAAGTCTTTTCCGTTGTTATTTCTGTGGTTGCCTCGGTTGTTTCTTCTTCCTTTTTTGTTGAGGCATTCTTATTGTTAAACTTTATCTCTTCCGGTTTAACATCTGTATCTGCGTAGTTAACTGAAACTGTATAGATCAGTTTTCCTTCATCACCATTCATAACACATACATGTATATCATACTGGGATTCATCATAGACTATTGCAGCATCTGCTCCCTTTTCCTGATAAACACGATATACATATGTGCCCGGCTCTATCAGCTTTATCTTGAATTCACCCTTGCCGGAGTTGTCAACTGTAACAGTATCCCTGTCAGGCACAGGTGATAAAGAATCTTCTGATTTGATTTTAATCTTAAAGGATGCATTATCCATATCCGTTGAGTTGATGCACTCAAATGGAATCACTGCGTCAACAGGTGTATATGAATACTCTGCATGAACTGTGAGATCGTAGAAACATACAACAAAAAGAGCGCACATAAGAAGACCTGCCATAAACAGGGTTCTTACCCACGTCGCTGTGCTATATGTATGTTTTTTATTATATCTTTCTACCATATCACAACCAGCTTTTATCCATGTTAATATCCGGCATTTATTCATGCTGATAGCCGGAATTTATCCATATTGATGACCAGCTCATGCCATGCCATGTCACAACATTCAAAATCATGCTATATCATTCATATATATAGCAGAACACAAGCAGTCTGTTACTTGATACAGGTTCAGTACAAGTAGAAAGAGCAAGTATATGGTCTGATTTTTCTATAGACGGATTGATGTACCCGGAACGTTCTCTGATTATCTTTTGTATTTCTTTAACGCTCATCGGTTCAAGTACATTTTCCTCAAATACATTTACCTTAATGCACGCGAAGACACCCAGCTCGTAGGTCGCATCAGCATTACGCCCAACTATCAGCTGTCCATGGTCATGATGCTCCAGATAACTCTTGTTCAGAAATTCATCCAAAGCTCCGAACATGCTTCCATACTCCATATGATGGCCATACAGGATGCTGTAATCATCTGTAAAGTCAGGTTTATTTCTGCTGTCGAGGAAGATACTCCCCGACAGCGAATATTCACCATATGGATTTATATTAAGGTACTTTGTATTATCGTCACCCTGCATGACAGGGTAATCTATATTTGTGTCATCAATCGTGACCCAGGCAACCATATCTTCTGTGATTGGTGCATCATCCGGAACACCACTCTCCGGAGTAGGTTTATACTTCAGGTAGCTGTCGTCCAGTGCATTGTGATAGACATACCAGGTATCATACAGCCCGTAGCAGACTATCAACAATGCTACAACAAAAACAAGAAGCATAAACTTCTCATAGAGAATATTCATTTTTATCCAGAATCGTTTCATCATAGATAGTTACTTTTAATCACTTAGAATCTCTTATAATTGCCTTTAATCACTTTTGATTGTTTATACTTACTCTTCTTCGTACTTTCTTCTTGAACGAACACCAAAGAATACAATACCTGCAACAACTATAACAGCTACTACTAAAAGACCTGCAGCTGAAAGGATAATTCCTGTAGGGATGATTCCGTCACGGGTGTTAGTAAAGCCTGCTTCTGCCATTTTAGTATTACCCGTATTTGCTTCCGCAACCGCACCAATTGTTCCACTATTAGTTTTATCAGTCATAGCTGCTGATTTATAATCCTCTGCATTCTCTGTAACTGTATATGTAGCGTTAGGATTCAGACCACGAATTACAACAGACTGACCATGCTGAAGGTAGAAAACCTGTCCGGCATTAAGCTGAGCTCCTGTTACCTCCTGAAGATTTGTCTTTCCAGCATTATCCGCAATCGTCGCACTGTTAGTTCCTGATGTTGCATCAGCATTTCCATCATTTGTATTATCATCACTATCAGCTGTCAGAGAAACAACGAACTTGTCTGTAGCTTCTAATCCAGTTGTTGTAACTGTTAATGCAAAATACTTATCTCTTGATGCCTGATTTCCAGTTACTTCCTTACTGACTTTAAGATCCTTTGAATTATACTCATTTGTGAAACCATCTGTTTTGTCATCAAGTTTTGCAGCTGCAGTTGCAACATCAGCAGAACCCATATCGGTTCCGATTGTTACATTTTTATCATCAGTGTGCATAACATAAGCTGAAACAACCAAGGTTCCAGTTCCATCGTCTGTAACATAAACATCAAGAACGCGGTCTACATCATTATCATGCATGATTCCAGCTGCCTCGTGAGCAGCACTGGCAGTTTCTGTAACTATATAACGATAGATACCAGGCTCATCAAATGTAATACCGGTAAAGCTAACTGTAGCCTGCTTTGTAGCAAACTTCTCACCTGCTTCAAGCTCTACTCCTGTAGTTGCATCTAAAGAAGCTATACGATCATTAGCCACACGCTGAACATCTATCTCAGTAGTAACCGCTGTTTGGGTAGTGTCTGTAGGAGCAAATGTCACATCTGCAATAGTTGGTGTTCCAACACCTGGAAGAACCTGCATTACATCATTACTGGATGTATCTGCCGAACGAGCTATTCCAGGTGTAACTGTAAATGAGAATGTCACATCAGGAACTGTATCACCCGCATCCATGATCAGATACTTGTTAAAGTTACATGACGTACCCGCAACCGGCGTATACGTCGTAGCCGCACATACAGGCACCGCCATCATCATTGTCATCACTGCGACAAGTAACAAAGTTAATAGTTTTCTTTTTCCCTTCATATACTTACCTCCATATGAATAAAGTTTTATTTTTGTGGCAGTATATCTGCCGATTTATATAAAGCCTGATAGTTATCAGACACCTCTTTTTCTAAGCAGGAGAACAACCTTTCCTTTTGTATCCTTCATGGGGATGCCACCATAGGTCCGGCTGTCTGTAGCATCCGGTCTGTAGTCATTCAGAACAAACAGCGAGTCATTTGGCACCGTGTAAGGAAAACTGATCTTTGCTCCTTCGCCGGTTGTAGGATATACAGTATCTTCATAAAGACCGTATCCATTTACCGTTAGTCCCTCATCTCCGATGTCAACCACCTCTCCGGCTTCTGCGACGATACGTCCAAAATGGATAGTTCCATCCACTTCGTAAGCTATCTCATCGCCCTTATGCAGCTGGGCCAGTTTAAATGTGAGACACAGATCTCCATCCTTCACCATAGGATAGCCGGTGTTACTGTGATTTACATATACTCCAACAACAAAATAAAGAAGAAGCACCACAACAAGAGCAGTTACGCCAACCTTTATAAAAAATGAGATTGCATACTGTTTAGCTGTTTTCTTCTTCTTTGAAACTTTCTTTTTTCCGTTTCCCGCACCTTTTGAAACACTCTTTTCAGTGCTTTTGTGAGTATTATTTACTGCGCTTTTCTGAGCACTATTCACTGTGCTTTTCTGAGCACTATTTTCTGTGTTTCTCTCAATTTCCGCAGACTTTGCTTTAACTAACTTACTTCTGTCTACGATTACTTTCTCTTTCTCCTCACTCATAGTTGAAAACCTTCAAAGACTTCACCCTAACAGCCTTCTATATTTTTTTCCTTTCTACTACTTCGGAATTAAACGAGCTTTCATCGCCTAATATAAAATGGTATGTTATTTTACCATATTTTGACAAAAAAAGCAAAAAATTCACATTTTGATATATGTACCGATTCTGTCCTGAATAACGCTACATACATCATCTATTGACTTGTCGCCTGAGAAGTAACCTGATACCTCTTCTTTAACTATTTCTGTTACCTTTTTGTCCTCGTCAGTACAACCACTTACTGAGTCTATCAGTTTTCTGAATTCATCTACATCAGCCTGTGAAACCGGCTTATACTCATAGACAAAATCTGATGACTCTATAACTTCATTTCGTGGCTCGATATTGTTTCCATATTCATCAGTATAGCTTTCAGTTGACATACAGTATTTCTCATATGCCCCGTATACATCTTCCCTTACAGGAACACCTGCTACTTGCATATAATTCTTACCCTGATACTCACTTGACAGCAGATATTTGATAAAGCTCCAGGCAGCTTCTTTGTTTTCACACTGTGATGACATACCAACTGCTACATCAAATGAAACCTTATTTCCTTGTCTATCCCTATTAGGGAATATCTTTAATCCTGTATCATTAAATGCTATTATATTTCCATCCTTATCAACAGCAGCTCCCAAGGCATCATTGCCGTTTATATCTAGCTTTCCGGCGTCTCCCACCTCTGAGACTCCTCCGTCAGTGTATTTATAGAGAACACTATTTCCATCCTTTGATGTGATGAAGTAGCAGCTTCCGTCATCTCCGGTAAATATAACCTCTAAAGCTTCACCTGCATTTTCTGCTGATGTTTCATAAACTGCCTCAGCAGCACCACCGGAAGTAGATGCCTTATATATGCGACATATATTATCCTTTGGGACATATTCACCATTCATCTTCGCATCAGATGCACTCGCATCCGAATCCGTAGCTCCCTGCTTGGAATCACTTGTCACTACAAATATGCTCTCACCAACAGTTTTAAAATGTCTGATGCTTCCTGACATTCCTGATATACCGAAGCCACTTTCGAGACTATCACTCCTGACTGCTTGCGGAAATGAAGCAGAGTCAACAACTCAGGCAGAGACAACCACAGAGGTAGTCACTGAAGAAGTAACAGTAGAGGCAGAAACAGCTAATGATGCAACCGAAAAGGCGGATAACGCATCCGAGTCAGACACTGTCTAATGGACATTTGGACCATATGAGTATTCGGGCGATGATTTAATGATAAAGTCCATCAGTACTTATATATGTAACGAGTTCGGAAAGAATTATGATACAGGAGATGTTGGTATACCTTGTCCAAATATACTTGACGTAGATTCAACAGATACCTCAGATATAAAGGCTTACGGCGACTACTGGTATAATACCTACAGTCTTAAGGGAGATATTCTTTTCTCAGAGGCAGGTGGTTCATATCCCGGATGTATTCATCTGAAGCAGCTGGAGGATGGCTCATATGAAGTTACCGGCTTTGACCAGGTAGAGGACGGAACTAACTATGAAGAATCAGCGAAGAAGATCTTCGGAGATTTCTACGATTCCTTCTTGGACCTCAGCTCTGATACTGAAGCAAGAGAAGTACTTAGAGCTAAGTATATATCAGACTTTGTAAACGAAAAGGGTATTCCTGCTACTAAATATCAGGACTACGGATGGGATCCGGTAGAGCTAAATGCTGAGCAGGGTGGCAACGAGTATATGGGTGGTCTTTATGCTGCTGATGGAGAAAGCGATATCAACATAGCACTCTACAGATCTGAGGGTACACCTATAGTTATCGTTCAGGAAGGCGAAAATATATACTATGGTGAATTTACTTCTGAAGATGCAAAGCTAGATGATGGAACTGAATATGTGAAGATCACCGTTGAAGGAAAAACCTTCGGATACAGCTTTGATAATCCCGGAGAAGAATACAGCTCAGGACTTATCGTTGATCAGGATGGTAAGCCACATACAGCAAAGGGTCTTGATAAAAGCGTAGCAGACGAAATAAAAGATCTCACTAAGTAATACATCACTTTTGTTCTTTTTTCATTCTAGTGCATAATGTTGGCACTTTTGTCAGCATATATACATCCTCGCTAGTAAATATCGTCCGTAAAATACTGTGACAGAGATGTGACAAAGCTTTTGATATTATAAAGACAGAAAATAACAATAAATTCACAAATGGATCAAATATAAATATTAGATAAGGAGGACACGATTATGAAGAATAGAATGAAGAAAGTTATCGCAATAATCACAATGTGCTTAATACTTGCACATCCTATAAATACATTTGCAGCACCTATAATTGATAGCTCAAATATACCACACAGAACCTACGAAGAAGCAGTTAAATATCTGGAAGAGTTGAAAAAACAGCCTGTAACTATCGAATTTGCTCATAGAGCCTTATATGTTGCAAATCATTCTTATTTGTATGCAAGAAAAATAATCGGCGTAAACAAAGACGGAACCTTCCAGTTAGGACGTTGGGAGTGTATATCACACCGTTACAACGTATGCTACTGTGAAGATAAGCAGATAACCCTTCCGGGAGAATATGTGGCATTTGCATACAGCTATGATATATCACTCGGAACAGACTGGCCGTTCAGTGGACCGTTCTGGAATAACACAGTAAGCCCGGCGAAGAAGATCCAGATAGTAATAACCGGTGCAGTCAGAACACCTGAAATAAGGATTGCAGTAAACGGAACCACCGTATACTTTCATGACAACCTTCCAGCACATAATCAGTGGGTTCCGCAGTAGAGAATAATGTAACCATCATTATGCACTAAATTATTACACCCTCCAGATGATCCATCTCATGCTGAATTATCTGTGCAGTAAAACCGCTAAACTTCTGTCTCTGCTTCTTGAAATTGATATCCTCGTACTCAACCTCTATCTCTTTATATCTCATAGTTTTTCGAGTACCAAGCAGAGACAGACACCCCTCTTCTACTTCGTAAGAATCAGTCTTAGAAAGTATCACCGGATTATTCATGATCAAATCCATAAAGCCCATTGAAACTATAATGGTTCTCTTCTTATATCCGATCATGTTAGCAGCCATTCCTACGCAGCCTTCTCTATGAGCAGCAAGTGTATCCTGAAGATCTTTTATAACTTCCGCATCCTTCTCTGTAGAAGGTTCAGACTTTTGGCTTAAGAAAAATGTATCTTTCACAATTGGTTTTATCATGTAAATGTCACTCCCTATGCTTTTTCCAAATATTCCAGGTATTATTTTGTGTTTTGACACTTTTTATTGACATTTTGTTGACATCAGTCATTTACTTTCCAATAACCTCCGCGGTCAGATCCAATCCTCTCTATTTCACCAGAGGCTTTCATTTTCTTTATATGGTATTGAACGCCATTTACTGATATTCCTACCTTTACCGCTATATGAGCAGCTGATACAACAGGATTCTCCCGCATTATTTCTTTAATAATTTCAGCAGTTGTCTTAGTAGTTTCTTGGTAGTTTCTTGGTAGTACTACCAAGATTAGTGTCATCATTAACGTCAATTTTAACGCCATCTTTAGTGCCACTTGTTTCATTATTGTTCCAAGTATCTCTAAGATTACGATAAAACGCAACCACAAAATCATCCTTCTCTGTTCGGAACTCTACCTTGCAGCCTGCCTCTCAACGGTATACTCTGTACGTTCAAACATCAGTCCCATCCTTTCCACACGTCCGGCTGATAACCTACTGTAGCCTGCTTACCATTTCTTACAATTGGCTGCACAAGTAGCTGCTGATTCTCAAGTAGCTTCTCTTCTTTATCCTCATCAGCGATATACTTTATAAGCGCCAATGTATCCTTATCCTTTGCATTCTCATCTATAAGCTTATCTATTCCACCGACAGCCTGCTTTACTGAATTGAACTCTCCTTTACTGAGTCCCTTCTCCTTCAGATCAACGAACTGAAACTTGATTCCACGCTCTTTGAAGAACCTCTCAGCCTTTCTTGTATCTGCACTTTTCTTGGTGCCAAATATTTGTATGTTCACTTTCATACCACCCCTTTAATTCTTTATGTATTATAATCACTCTCATAACACATAATCATTGAAATCAGTAACTGTTTATTACAAATTCTTATAATACTTTTCTACAAGCTTAGCCATTAATATTCGTCTTTCTTGTAAGAAATCTTCATAATTCTCAACTGTCATATCAACAACATTTTCAGGAATAGCATTCTCTTCAAGATTTTGTTTTAAACTATCAAGCGATGATATATTTCCAAAAGCAATATCTCCATTCTTACACTGTTCAACTACTTTTCCGAAATACACATTCGGTGCATCATCACTTATCGCCTTATTTACTTGAGTATCTAAAATAGTATAGTTTGCCACTTGATTATAAACACCCTTAGATGTAACACCATGACTCTTCAAATATGCTCGAGGGAAAATATGATGGACATCACCTGAATGGATCAGCAAATCTGAAATCATAGTTCCATGCATAAGTAATGAATTACAATTCATATTAATCTGGGCAGCCAAGAATGTTTTAAATGACGGACTGTTTGTGGAATTGGTGCTTAAGTTCTGTGGTAAAGTAACATTCCAAAAAGTATCAGACAATACCGATGCCTCAACTTCTTTTGCATATTCAACAAACCCCTTCTCATTAATCATTCTAATATCTCTAGCCATAGCAGATTCTGGCGAGGCAACATATCTACCTGTTAATGTTGTTAAAACAAACCATTTTTGAACGTAGTGCTTTACTTGATCATTCGGTATAGAACTATCTTTTGATAGTTTTAAATAAAGCATATAAGCAAAATCTAAAGTCATTTGTGAATTAAGCAGTTTACTCGACTGATATCCAGCACCTTTTATAGCAAGTATAAACTGATTAAAATTATATTCTCTAATAAACTCCCTTAAACCATCCTCAAGTTTTTTATAAGATTCTTCTATTATTTCTTCTTTAAATTCTCGAGTTTCAAAATCTCTACCTGATAGTAAGCTTACCAACTCGGAAAGCCTTGCTCTATCAAAACTATACATAAATGAAACTCTTAATACATCATTATAATCCGGATTGTAAATATCTTCATAATCTGAAGATAGCCACTTTATCTTAGAACTATACTCCGTATTTGAAAACTCCGTATCCTTTAACATTTGAGGATAAAAGTCCGGTTTCACTGCCATATGACAAAAATAATCAACCACTTTTCTGAGAGTATTTCCACCATGTTCAGTATCAGCTGCCATTTTAGACATAACAAAATCCGATTGACTAAGCGCGGTTCCTCTTGAATTTATACGGATAAATATCTCTGTAACTTCGTCAATATCAAGAGAATGATCCAGTTGAATTACACCTATTTGCCTATTAGCAATCCCCTTTAACTTTGTTAATTCCCTTGTTATATCTTTTGGAGTTATCCCACTATTGTCTTCACAATACTTTTCAGCAAACTCATATGAATCAAAATCGTTATCAAAAACAACTGATATATCAGGAATCCATTTTTTATCTCTTAAATGTGATGCATCTTGTACAGCAAACCTCTTACTTTTATCCTCTGCAAAAGGATTAAAAGCAATTCTAATTCTATCCTTGTTAAAATTTGAATCTAAAACCTCTAAACCAGCAATTGCTGACATAATTGCAGTAATACGCTGCTGACCGTCAATTAATACATGATTACCATTCGCTATGGAACCATCCTTTGTATGCACATCCGGATTCTTCCATGTGATTATGTAGCCAGTAGGATAGCCACAATATAACGAATCTATCAAGTCCCTTACTTGTGTTCTTCTCCATACAAAAGGTCTTTGAATCTCAGGAATAACAAATTGTTTAGCTTCTATCATCCCTAAAATAGAACCAACCGAAAATTGCATCAAAGTAAAGTTTTCACTAATCATATAGTTCTTCTCCCCTTTTTTTAAACTTTTATATCGCCCAAAATATCCTCATCATCCAAAACTATGTCTAGCTCACCCGTCTGTAATTTCTTACATAGTCCCATTACTTTTCCTGGTGTAATTGTAGTTTTATAGTTCAATCCTTCATTGGTTATGTGTAGTACAGAGTACTTTCCTTTTGTTTTATTAAAATAATGATTTTCGATAAGCCAATATATGATATAAACAACTTCTTTTCGACTTAGATAGTTAAGTGAATTATATTCCTTCACTCTATCAAGTTCGTATTTTTTAACTTTCTGCGATACTGAGCCTCTTAACACACCAGCCAAAACATAAACTCCAAAATACCGTTTTTCACTTATGTGTATCTGAGCAAGAATAATACTTTCAATTATTTCAAACATGCTACGCTGTTTGTATTCCGGGTATTCTTCTATAGCCACTTCTATATCAGCATTACTACTTAATATTTCTTCTTCCCAATTCTTCTTAATATCTTGCTTTGTATTTTTCTGCTCCGAAGCTTCCCACTCTACTTTGGTTTTAACCGTATCAGGCTTCGGGGTATTATATACTGGACTATCCAATTCTGAAAGATTGTAGCCCATCATTTTATAGTATTCATGAGCGGAAATAGTTTTGTTACATCCCTTGCCATTTCTCTCATAATTGGTACATCCCAAGAAACACTCTCCACCATTTCTTGATGATTTAACAACTAAGTAGCCATCCTGACAGTCTGTGCATTTTATAATTGATAGTTTTTTACCCTTTATATTGCTAGTCATAAAACTACATAGTTCAGGTTCATTTGTACATATATATAACCTTAAACCATACGCTTTTTTGTATTTTAACTGCAAAGGAAAGCCACAAAGTGGGCATTTCTTTTTTGCAAACTCAACCGGTTCATCATTCCACTCTCCAATCTTCCGAACATTAGGATATTCGTTTTTAATTTCAAGAAGAAACTCTGATGGATTAGATTCCGGCGCAATAAAATATACTCTATTTTTAGTTCTGGTCATCGCTACATAAAACAGTCGTCGTTCCTCTGCGTACTGAATAGCTTTATCCTCTTTAATCACAAGCGAAAGAACCGGATCATCTTGAATCTTAGAAGGAAATCCATATGTTTCATTCTTACCATTAATTACTATAACATTATCATATCCCAATCCCTTAGATGAATGTGCTGTCATAAAAGTGATGTCTAACTCTGGATACTTAACTGATTTTATTTTAGCCCCTCTATTTTTATATTCAAAAAGTCCTGTCCAGGTAAGTCTGTCCCCATCAAAATTAAATCTTCCCAACAAAAGTATTTTTGATTTTCTAGTATCTTTGTTTTCCTGCTTATCATATTCAATTATCTGCTCTAATGCAGTTTGAACAGCAAATGCGGTCGCATAGTTAACTCCACTTCTTCGGTCTTCTTTTTTTGATTTGGGTTTACTACTATATGTATAAATAATAACCGGGTCTGTAATGTGTTTATTCGAAATAAGTGATTTTGATATCTGGGAGGTGTTTTTCTGAATAAAGCTTCCGGCAATATCAATAACCTCTTGAGAATTTCTATACGTTCTCTCTATCTTTAGTAACTTGGCATAACCCATTTTTTCTTCAAATTTAGTGAACAATGTTATATCTGATCCACTAAATGCATATATCGACTGCCAGTCATCACCAACAGCAAGGATTTTAGCATCTGTAACCTCAGAGAATTCTCTAACAAGATCAAACCTTTGTCTTGAAATATCCTGATACTCGTCAACTATCAGATACTTAAAATTCAGCTTTTGCTTCATCTCTTTCACTTCATTTAGTATCTTTGCTGACTCATTAATCAGATCCTCAAAATCAACCGCTTGGTTTTCAACTAAATATTTTTCATATTCCAGATAACAAGCATGGCAGATATTTAAGAATAGTTTAGTTCTCACGTTTTCGGTCTTTCTCTCCAAAACATCGAAATAGTCTTCATCATAACCGTTAACCTTATAATTCTTAATAAAGTTAATCACAAGAAATATCAAACGATTTATATATCTGTTTTCTTCGTTCGAAATCAACTTCTTTATTATCTCTTCATCAGACCGGCGTTTTAATTCATATCCACGTTTTATCAATTCATCTTCTAAATGTTCAGAAATGCTTTTCCGATCATTAAAAGAAGAAAATGTATAAATAAGATCAGTCCCATGTTTTTTATGGAGTCTCACCTTATCATTAACAGCGTCCTTATATGCTTTAAGTTCGTCGTCTGAATATAAAAAGTTCTCCCCATTTTCTGTAATTCCAAAGTGTTCTATGTAAGTAGACTTATCACCTTGAGTAATCAAAAAATCAGGAGTATACGGTTTTCGTGCAAAACTAATGTTGTATTTGTATATAGGTTCATAAACGTAATCAATAGAATTTAGATATAAGAAATTTGCAATCTCAACCTCTTGCATAGAGCGAACGACTTCATTTTGAATAGTAACTTTTTGTTTATTACGCCTGTCCATTACTTCTTCTTTAAACTCATCAAGTTCACTTCTCATCGTAGCATAATTTCCATTTGCTATACGATTAAAAAACACATTTATATCATCACCTTCATAAGGAGCATCAAAATAAGAAGCAAAAAACAACACGAGGTTCTTTACCACATTTGGATTTTTTAAAACACTCCCTTTAAAATAATCTCTTATGCAATAATAAAGTTTGTTGTTCTCTACTATGTTGAGCTGCTTAGGTTCATTGATATGTAATAATGCATTTCCGGTAGAATGAAATGTAGCTATTGGACAATCTATTTTAAGATCCTTATTTATTCTTTGCCTTAACTCATTAACCGCTTTATTTGTAAATGAAATTATTAGTATTTCTTTTGGATTTATACTTTGCTTATCAACCAGATACTTTACTTTAGATGCAATAGTTGTTGTCTTACCAGCTCCTGCTCCAGCTACTACTAAAGAATAATCCTCATCACATAACACAACTTCTCTTTGGTCGTCATCGAGCATAATATTCGGATCTGAATCATCTAAAATATGATCTAAGTAATCCTTCTCTTCTATCATTTTTCTTGAAACAAATTCCTCGTTATGTTCGTCTATAAGATTAATGAAGTTCCTATATTTGGCTATTATCCTTCTTACTCTATCAGCTGTTTCACCGTGTTCTTCACAATATGCTCCCAAAGTCCCACTTGACTCAAGCACTTCAAACCAAGTAATAATAGACTCTTTTTCTTTCAACAACTGAGTATATTCCTTTTTTGAAACATAACTATCCTCAAGCAAGAATGAACTAAGCACTGCATCAAGGGATAATAAATCCATAAGTTTTTCAGATATGGACTTTTGATTATTTGATTTTTTGTTTTTCTTTGAGAATAAGTTCTTCAAAAAGCTCATATCTTGATATAACTTGTATGATGTATTAAGTAATAAAATACATATACTTCCCTTTCTTATACACATGAAATAAATATCGTTTCACCTTCCACAAATTTATCGCTTTGATAACGTTAACCTGCGAAAATAGGCGTTTTTATTAAACATTGGTGTGTACGGTTGCTACGCAACAAGCCTTACAATCACTCACATGGTCTTTTATATCACTGGCATTACTCTAAAAATATTATTAATTAGTCTGATTGTATAGCAGAAATTCCCAGTTTATCACTTAAGAATGCTATTTTTCTACGATACTTCGCTGCAAATGCATTCTGTTATATTAAGTTCTTGAGCAACACGAAATTGTTCGTAATTTCCTTTAAGAATATACCCATAGGATGTTTTCTTTACAATAAGCGGATGAACAAAGTCTCCATTTTTGTAGTACTCATCAATTTTATCTTGAATTTTTCTTCTATCATGTTCCTCCGTATAATATGCAGTTGGAAGAGATATATCATCCAATGAAAGTAACTCCATTTTTATCACAAACTGTCATACTTCTCCGACTTCCCCTTTGCCTTCTCCACCGGATACTTTTCGTCGTTAATCTTAATCTTTTCCTGAACTATCTCATCAATATCCAGCCCACATGCATCAGCCATAAGGACGCAATAGTTGAGAACATCCGCGAGTTCTTCTTTTATCTTATCCGTCCGACCTTCATCGGAAGTATCAGCTCCGCTCCACTGAAACACTTCCAGAAGCTCGGCAGCTTCCAAACTAATCGAAATTGCCAAGTCCTTCGGATTATGGTATTGCTTCCAATCCCTGTCATCTCTGAATTTTAATATTCGCTTTATCGTTTCTTCTTTCATTTCAGTCCACTACCTCTATATACTCGCTCAAATATTTTCGAAGTGCATCGTCACATACATATAAATGCGTTCCCCTGATTCCCCTTGTCAGCAGAACATAATATACATTCTTTATATATGACAACAATTCTTCTTTTGATGCAGTTCTCTTTCCATTCTTATCAAAATAATTTTCAGGTCTGATTATTATTTTTCCTGTTGATTCATCATAGCCTATGTCATTCCCGAGAATAACAAATGCATAGTTCAGATCATATCCTTGTATCGAATGTATACACCCCACTTCATCGATGGCTTCATCAGTCAGAACCCATCCTTCTGTACAGTGATTCCACATTCTCTTAACACCTTGTATTTCTATGTCTCTTTTAGAATGATCATTTTTACTTATCCACTCCCAAGCATAGCCTGCAATCATTCGAGACAAACTATATTTCGATTCCTTCTCATACATTTCCTTTTCAAACTCTGAAAAGTTAGTGTGAAGCTTTAACTCATAGTTTTCTGACTGATACTTCTTATTGCAATTTGCATTCAGCATATTAATCACAAATGCTATATAATCATTACCACCCTTCACCCGCATTTGCGTAAACAATTTATAGTATTCAACCACTCTGTTTAGAGTTGGATTATCCATCTTGATTTTGAATCTGTCTTCATCTATTCCGGACGGACCCACTACCTGAAGTTCATCATAAAACAGAACTGCACAGTCGGATTGTTTTAAAATCCAGTCAAGCTCATCCGATTCCGTCGTAAGCCCAAGTTTCTCGCAATTCTTTTTGAATGTTCCCATATATGAGATATTCTTATACTGGTGAAGCCTATGTACCTCGTCTACTAAAAGGATATCGTACCTTTTCTTGGTAACATCGGACGGCGATAAAACCTGTGATGGAGATAAACCATAGATACTTTTGAAGATTCCCTTCATCGTTTTTCTCAGTGATGTTTGCGGAACAACGAAGCCTATATTCTTGTCAGCGTATTCCACGCTATCTGACAGATATTTCATAAGGTATACTGCCACTATCGTTTTTCCACTTCCCGGCATTCCATTTACAACTATCTGATCAACATTTCCTTCTTTTATTTTTGCAAGAATTCTCTCAACTGCTTCACGTTGATCATCATTAAGTTCTTTATAAGGAGAATACTTAAACAAATCTGAATTCTCCAATTCTTCCAAAGAATGCTTCACAAGTTTTTCCTTCTGAAGCTTTCTCCAAAGCTTTTCGAACTTCTCATCGTATTCCTTTTTCTGATAATACTGCTTGTCCGCCAGACCGGAATTCTTATTCGTAACCGTAAAGAGTTTATCTGCAACTATGTACTGAATCAATTTTGATTCATAATCAAAAGTCACAGACTGATTAAATATCTTTGAATAGATAAAGTGTACCTTTTCAAACATCTTCTTTTCTTCATTTGAAGCGTGCTGAGTCATCCTGGTTTTAACATGATTCGACTCTCCAACATACGCCTCCTTGCCATTCTCAAGTATGTATAGCATCGGCCAGTTGTCCAGGTACTCTTCATCGCTGTATATGTTATTTTTGAAATCACCGTTTATTATTTTAAACATGATATGCTCCATTTGGTAAGCGTCCAAATCAGCTTTTTTGCAAGTGAATTTGGAATCATTCGATATTTCCACTATTAAATTCCCAAATCGTCTTTTTATCCACTATTGTTCCATCATCAAATTCTATGGTAATATCCCACTTAGTATTAAACTTGATAATAACCGCTCTTTTCCCATTCTTCATAACTTTCGATTTACCTATATAATTATTATCAGTTTTACCATCTTTGTTCTTAGTTTTCTCTTTTTTTTGTATGGCATTCTTTGTTTGAACACTCTCTACCTGTTTTTCAATTCTTTCTTTTTTAGCAGGAGCTAATTTTTTATCTAAGACATTATCATACCAACATGTCACTAATCCTTTATCATGGATACTCTGCAATGATAATAGTTTCTCCGAAATAGTATACATGTCCATATTTTTATCAATAACAGAATTTGAAACCCTTTTATTCCTCAAAACTTTTTCTGTAGTATCCGTTGATGGCAAAAGCAACTTAGGCCTTACTATGCCCTCAATTCTTTCCGTTTTTTTATAACTATTAAGCAAACGAGGAATCTCTTTTGCAATCAAAGCCTCAACGCTTTCATAAGTATGTCTTGAATATTTGGATTCAGCATTATATGGCACTATTTGCCCATCAAATGGATTTACAAAGATGTGATTAAAATAATCTAAATCAACAATACAACCATGAACCTTTCCAAAGTATATCGAATTTGTTATTTCCTTAATCAATTCTAATTTATTATTCGCATGCTTTCTAATAGGCTTTTTACTATACGGCCTAAATTGTTTTATTAGATTCGAAATATAAAACAAATAATCCCAATATCCAGAAAACAGATAAATAACGTTCTCACAATAATTATCCAAGTTATTATAATAGAATCCTAAATCTGTTTTACTCAATCGATGTTTCTGTCCGCCATTCAGAACTGATAATACCCCATTTTCCGCTAATGAAACAAACATATAATAATTCTTTTTTTTAAGTAGAAATATTTTACTTACATATGGAAGTTTTAGATTTTTATGGACGTATTTTCTATAATCATCCAGTTTTATTTCATGAATTCCATCCTTAAATCCATCAATACTAAATCCTCCAAATATTAATTCGACATATTCATTAAAGACATTGATATCAGTCCCATTCACATATTCCCAGTTTTCATATCCAGGCTTTACATCATATCCTATAACATCATGACTTACTTTCCACATCACCTCATCACTGATGTCAGATACATCTATCATGATTGCCTCATTTTTAAACGGATTAAATAATCCAATTCTATTTATAGCCTCAAAAATAGGGTAACCAGAATGAATCCCCATTATATAATACATAAGAATCTGCAGGGTGTTTTTACTATCAAATCGGTTCCTTGAAACCTTCAAATCCCACAAAGTATCATTTGTTAAGTAATCTCCATCACCCGAACTTACTAATCTTGTATATCCGTCACCAAATGTAAATCCGATTTTTTTTACCGGACCATATTCATTAAAAAAGCTTAAACATCTATTTATAAGACAAATAATCGAGTCTGCATTTATCGCATTTATATCTATTTTTTCATCGTTATCATCAAACAGTTTTTGTCTAAATGCCACATCAAAGCATACCAATCTACACGCATTTATTATTGATTTTTCATCTAGCCCTTTTATCTTTTTCAAATAGTCTTTAGCAGTTTTTTCTTTATTAGCCTCTCTCGCTCCCTCTAACGATATTTTAAACGCCTCTGTTTTGGGAAATCCAAGCAAAAATCTTGTCATATAATCCACAACAAGACCAACCGTTGATGCAACATCACTAGCTATTGCATCAACGTGATTTTCATCTTCAAAGGTTATTTTTCTAAAGTTACTAACCGGCAAATAACCTTTCGAAGGTTGAATACAATTTTGAACTCTTTCAGTTACAGATAACATAAAAACCACGTCCTATATCGAATCAAAAACATTATTTTTCATCGAAATCCACCTCTCTGTATTATAACATAGCAGGCATTCTATTTCACTTGTAACTCACATACCACGCTCCTGTCTGTTACATACTTTACCTTTGCTTTAGTCTCATCCTTGATGCGGTCATATAACCTTCCGGCACTATAACAATTTCCAAGAACTGTCTTTGTGCTGTTGGCTACGTATCCGATCTTATCAAGGCCATCAACCACAACCTTTATTGCTTCATTGTCATACTCATTATCTGGTTCTTTTATGAGAATGACTTCGTCGCCTCTTTCTAAAAAGTCCTGTCCGTAGTAGCATCTCATTCCCGCAATCGTAAAATAGATCTTCTTCATAGTTTTGTTCCTCGCTTTCTTAGTTTTGCTATGGTTTTGCTGATTCTAGTCTCTCATTTCAGCTGTCCTAAAAAGCGCACAACAAAAGCACCCGTAGGTGCGATTTGAATAAAATCAACGAATTCATACTCCGTATGGCACTCTCTCTTTAACTCGTAGCACTGTTACACATTTGCTCCAACCACTCTCTTTTCCTGAGGACTGTAAGCCACTCTTCCGGGATGGCGTCATATCCATAGTATAGGCCGGCCAGGCCGCCTGCTATGGCTGCGATTGTATCTGTATCGTCGCCGAGGTTTACGGCCTTGATCATTGCGTCTCTATATGAATCAGCGTTTATAAGCGACCATATGGCGGCTTCGAATGAATCAACGACGTAACCTGTGCTTCTTATCTGCTCTACGGGACGCTTGGCAAAGTCCTCGAGGTTGAGGAATGCATCGTAGTATGAAAGCTCCACGCGGGTCTCTTCCGACTTCTCGTAGAAGCTGAAGCCGGCGTCCATCCCCGTCTGAAGTCTTGTCATCAGATCACCTTTGCCGTACATTATTTCTGACACGCAAAAGAAGTACAGGCCGCAGGCGATGCACGCTCTCAGATGATTATGTGTGAGGGCGGATACGAGGTGGATGTCCTTTATTGCTTCTTCTATGGTCGCTTTCTCTTCTTTTACCTGCTTGGAGTAGTATATGCTGATTGGAAGTGTCCTCATAAGCGAGCCATTTCCATTTGCGTGTTCGCCGGTCCTGCCACAGGTGTAGATGTCGCCGTTTTCTTTATAGTTCGTTATTCCGATGCTGCAGGTGATTCCTTCGTCTATGCATCTGTCGTTAGCGGAGAACTCATTCTCATACTGCCATCTGACGAAGTTCTGCATGATGTCATCTGCGTCAACATGTCCGAGGCGGTTTATGCTTTCGAACATTGCTATTGTCATTGCAGTGTCATCTGACCAGGTTCCTATCGGAGAGAAAAACAGATCACACGGGAACATCTCTGTAACAGGATCTGCTCTTAGCTCTTCTCTCGATTCAAACTGAACTGGGAGTCCGAGTGCGTCGCCTACTGCGACACCCATGATGCCGTCCAACCATACATTTCTACTGTTTTTGTTATTCTTATTATTTGTCATAAGTCCATACCTCCTTTGTTGGACTTATTATACATAATAAGAGTTTAAAAGAGGTCTCCGGTGGGGCGACCGGTTGCATGGGTGATCACTTGATTTTGCCGGATAAAGCAAACAGTCGCTCACCAGCGAATAAGCATAGTAACTTAACGCCAAGGGAGCGACCAAACGTCCTGATCATCTTTATATTATTACCCCGATAAATACCCCCAGAATACGTTCATATTTTACCACAAAATGGTACATTTATAAAGGTTTCCTTATCAGTTTACTTAATCTGAAGCTCGCACACGGCTGAGTTCTTAAATACATACATAACCCTGCCTTTGGCATTGTCACTTTTCTTCATTTCGTTTCCTCCATGTTTTGATTGTTCAGTTTGTTTGAATTATTTTGAATATTCTGGCGATGTACCTCTTCATTCAGTCGCTGTAATCCAAAGCCTAATGCATTGATAAGTTCATACATGTATTTATTCTTAATTCTCAGTTCTTTAATTACAAAATAGTTGAAGAGATATCCTGCTAATAATGCTAATAATAGGCTTATTGCTATTACAACAATAATTATTGGCAGCATCATAATTATTTTTTCATTTGATTCCATTTTTATCGTCCTCCTTTTTTTGTTGGTTTTAGTATCTCATAGGGTTTGGTCCATAAATATGCCAGACCTATGGTACCTGGCACCTTTTGCCAAAAAGGTACCGTGTACCAAATCGAGTAGGAGGCGGTGACTAACCGCCGTCCTCTCACAGCACCGTACGTACCGTTCGGTATACGGCGCTTTCAGTAGTTGACGTGCACAGACTGATAGGCTGTGGCTAAATCGTAAAAGCCACTGTTTATCAGTCTTTCTTTTGACATAGCTCGCTTTACCGTTGTTAGATTTGAGCAGAACCAGTGTCCTCTACGGCTATTAGCTGCGATATGTGCATAGTATTCAGATATCCCCAGTTTAATAAGATTTCTCTTCTTTGTCTTGGGAAGCTTCCACTGTTTCCATATGCACATGCGTATTCTGTGATAGAGCCATCCGTTGATGTCATCTATGTTTTTCTTCATGCTGGCAATCCCATAATAGTTAAGCCATCCTCTAGCATACACCTTGATTTTCGCAAGGCTCGGCTTAATCGACTGTACAGACCTACGGGAAGATAAGTCTTTCAGCTTGGATTTAAACTTCTTCCATGACTTCGGGTGAACTCGGACATATATGCCACTTCCGTTCCTTCCCAACGCAAAGCCAAGGAACTTAAAATTTCGGATTGCAAATACACTTACAATACGGCTCTTCTCTCTGTTAACGGTAAGTCTTAGCTTTCCTTCGAGATACCTCGTACTGCTTTCCAAGAGCCTTTCAGATGCTCTTTTGCTTTTAGCAAGAAGCACAATGTCATCCGCATATCTCACACACGGGACTCCTCTCTTTAGAAACTCTTGGTCGAACTCGTTGAGGTAGATATTCGCAAGTAGTGGTGATAGATTACCACCTTGTGGCGAGCCTTCCTCCGTGTCGATGACCACCCCATTTTCCATTACTCCACTTTTCAGATAGCGCTTTATGAGTTGTACCACACGTTCATCCTTTACATTCTTCCGAAGAAGATTTATAAGGATTTCGTGGTTTAAGGTATCGAAATACTTAGATAAGTCAAGCACTACAGCAAATGTGTAGCCTTGCTCTGCGTATTCTTTTACCTTTAGTATTGCGTCTTTCGCACTTCTATTAGGACGGTAGCCGTAGCTTCCATCCACAAATAGCGGTTCATAGATTGGCATAAGCTGTTGAGCTATTGCCTGTTGAAGTGTGCGGTCTATCACTGTTGGTATGCCAAGCTTTCGCACACCACCATCTGGTTTGGGAATCTCAACTCGCCTAACTGGCGATGGAGTATACTTACCGCGATATATGCGGTCTGTTAGCTCCTGCTGATGTTCCTTGAGATAAGGAAGTGCCTCTTCGATGGTCATATCATCTATTCCCGGCGCTCCCTTGTTTGCCTTGACTCTCTTATACGCTCTGTTAAAGTTATCTTTATGCAGTATCGCTTCCAAAAGTTTCGGCTGTGCACTGTCTCTTTCTTTCCATATCCGATTGAATGACCTACGCGCTTTCGCATACCCTTCATGTTC
>DGHK01000061.1 GCA_002392655.1 Lachnospiraceae bacterium UBA3850
CGACTTCAGTCGTGTGAGGTTTCACTATGCCAGTAAGTTTGGCATCCGGTATCATAATCTTCCGGAGGATGCAGATTCATCATTCTTTCTCTGCAAGGAACTGGTTCCAGGATACCTTGACGGAATCACAGGAGTGTACCAGACTCCGCAGGGATACTACGTAAAGGATGAAGATGTAGAAGAATTCGATAAAGACTTTCCACCAAAGAAAAAGCTAAAGCTGCCTGGGCAGATCTTCTAAGCTGAAACAGATGAAGGCTCGAGGGGAGTTTAAATCTCCTCGGCCTTAACGTTATTTGCAGAGAATGGATACGATGGAACAAGTGTGGAGCAGATTGCAAGGTCAGACAGACAGCCGCAATGTGAGGAAGAATGCATGGAATACATCGAAAAGCATTTGCGACATTTTTGTAAGGTATACATGAGATAGGAACTGTTGCAATGTTGCCGCTTTATCCGCCAAAGCCGGATGAAGTAAATGAATTGTTGAATCACTTCCTGTATCCTGAAACTTGAGATAAAATTGTAATTGGAGATTAGTTAATCGTGGTTACGAAGAATGAATTAAAAGAATCCTTGAAATCGCTGGGAGTCTGCAAAGGGATGACATTAGAGGTGCATACGTCTCTTAGCAGTTTCGGTGAACTTGAGGGCGGTGCAGAGACTGTAATCGATACATTGAAGGAGCTTGTCACGGAGGAAGGAAGTATTTTCATGCCGGCGCTTAGGCTAAGCCGAGAACTGCCGCTTACCGAAGAAGATAAAAAGCTTGGGATTACAGTAAAGATAAAAGTATTACCGTCTGATTCTGACAGAACGGCTATGGGGATCGTAGCAGATACCTTCCGTAAATTACCGGATACGTATACAGGGACTGATACGATCAGCACTTCCGGTTGGGGGAAGCATGGAAAAGAGGCTGTAAACAGTGGACTTGATTATCCGATCCACAACGGTGGAATGGCACTTATGCTTGGGGTTGATATTTATAAGCTTACCGCAATGCATTATGTGGAAGGGATAACTCCGGATGATATAAATAAGAGATTTGAACCATCAGACGAGATTAACCGAAAATATCCCCCTGATGAATGGTTCATGGAAGCTGGGCATCCGCCTGTAAAGGCATGGTACAAAATACAGGACATGGCCTATGATAAAGGACTTATAAAAGAAACTACAATTGGTGAATGTAAGATACTGTTTTTTGATATATGGTCTGTGGTTTCGTTATATGAAAATGAGTTAAAACGTGATCCGTATGGATTATGGGGATTGAACTGATGTGTCTGTTATTTTTAATATGCTTTTATGTTATAATAAATCAGAATCTGAAAAGGAGTTCTGATATATGAAAGCTTGGACTGATATGACAAAGGAAGAGCAGGCATCGCGTAGTATGAAATGTGCCATAGGAAGCGCAGTGCTTGCCATTATATTTGTAGTTTTAGGAGTGCTGGGGCAGGTAAGAGCGAATAATCTTAAAAGTCGCTGTACGGCAGAAACCACAGGCGAAGTGATTTCTGTATTTCCTTCCAACGGTCGCAGGGTGCAGCCATACCTGACGGCAAACTACAGCGTAGATGGGGTTCAGTATCATACCTCCGGCAGATTTAGTTATGGTTATACATCTGCTGATACTTTAACGAGAAAACCGGTGGATGTACATTATGATCCGGCTGCTCCTGATAAATCATATGCTGCAGAAGGCCCGCGTACCGGATTCGTTTTTATATTTTTTGTCGTCGCTGCGGTATTTGCAATCGCCATACCTGCATTTATCGGACAAGCAAATCGTATAAGGGCCAGAATGTAAATTGTAGTAAGGTATATAAATGTATATTAAAGTCTATAGAAATATAGGCTTTTTATTATGGAAAAAAATTCTAATATTTCTAATATATATAATGATGGAACGCCGTATATGATGAAAGACTTATTTGCTTGTTAACAAAGTGGAAGATATTAAAAGAATAGATCAAATGGTTTAATCTGTTTATGTTTTATATAATTGCAAATGCCTATAAATGTTTATATAATTGACTTAATGATATATTCAAAAATCACTTACTGGAGGTTCAAAATAAGGTGTGATACGAATCCCTTTATCCACCGGTTCCCCGGGGAACCCCTCTCTGCACGGTCAAAGAGCCCCTTTGCGGCACTGGATGAAAAGCCTGCTTTTAAAGGTTCTTGCTTGTGTGAATATTGATACCTTTATCAGAAATTAAAAATGACAGTGGTTTCATCGCTCACTGTCATTTATTAATAATTGGATTATTTGATATTTCAAGAATATAGTCTACTGAAACATTATATAGTTGGGATAGTTTTATCAATACTTCAGTAGGTATATCACGTTGACCTAGTTCATAATTGCTATACACCTGCTGAGAACAGTTTAGAAAATCAGCAACATCACGTTGCTTCATATCATGATCTTCTCTGAGATTGCGAATTCGACAATACAACACTGATGTTACCTCCAATCAAAGCGATATTACCATACTGCAGTTTGTTGTATTGTGTTTTACAACAAATTGCAGTATGATTTATTGTGAATTATTTAAAACGTATACGAGGAGGTTTGAAATGAAGATGAGACTGTTAAAAACGATACTAGTTTCAGTAATTGTATTTTGCATTCTATTTACACTATCAGGAACTAATGTTAATGCTCAGGAGAATGAAGGAAAGTGTACAATCATTTTTGATGGTAATGGTGGAAAATTATACGGGTATGATTATATTAGTGTTGACGGTGGAGGAACAAAAAGTACTATTCATTTTGATGGAAGAATTGAATTTGATTGTACGGTTAATGTTAAACCAAATATTGGATATCCTGACTATGGTCAAAAAAATGGCCAGGCACTGGATTACTTTTTTATTGACGGTACAGATACACATTATTACATTAAGGGAGCGACAGGTGTTCCCGAAGGAGCATTGTATATAGATGATTATGTGCCAAATGGAGATGTTACCTTTAAAGCGCATTATACGGATGCATACAAAGTTACGTTTAAGAGTAATGGTGGAGAGGTTGGTTATAAAATATTAGACCATGTTGATGGAAATCTAGAAGTCTATGTTGCAAAGGGTGCCAAAATATCTAATATAGGTAACGATGCTCAAGGTTACAGGGAAGATGGATATATTTTAGAAGGTTACAAAACAGAAAATGATGATAATATATATCAGGTGCATCCATCAGCTAAACCTAATATTAGAGATTATGTAGTTAATAAAGATACTGTATTTGTAGCACAGTGGAAAGCTTATACACCGATTAAGGTTGTATTTAAACTGAATGGTGGTTACTACCAAATAAAAGGTTCAAGCAACAAGGTTAGAGAAGATTATGATATTATCACAGTAAAAGGTCATAATCTTAATGGTGAGTTTGATGACATTGAGATAATGAAAAATGATGATCCAAACAAAGAATTTGCCGGTTGGAAAAGTAGTATAGATGGAAAAACTTACTCATATGAGGAAGTTAAAAAATTGCCATATATTATCAGTGTAGAGGGCAGTGTTGATTTTACTGCACAGTGGAAAGAAAAAAAAGATGATTCCAAGAAGGATGATGATTCCGGCAAGAATGATAAAAAACCAAAGTACTCCAACGAATGGGTAGATGGCAAGTGGTATGACGCAGATGGAACCCAGACATATAAGGGCACAATGAGCTGGAAGAGTAATGCAACAGGCTGGTGGATTGAAGATACTGATGGTTGGTATCCGACAAACCAGTGGCAGAAGATAGACGGAATATGGTACTTCTTCAAGCCGGACGGATATATGGCAGCAAATGAGTACTATAACGGTTACTGGTTCAATGCCGATGGTTCATGGGGTGACAAGTATCTCCTCAGCTGGAAGTCGAATGCAACCGGCTGGTGGGTAGAAGACATATCAGGCTGGTGGCCACAGAGTCAGTGGCTCAAGATAGATGGCAGCTGGTATTACTTTGATGCATCAGGCTATATGGTAACAAGCCAGTATGTTGACGGCTGGTGGATCGACGCAGATGGAGTATGCAGATAAAATGTTAATTCATTGAAATAATAGTATATTTATGATAACATTGATGAGCTGATGCAGTTTGGCAAAAACTGTATCAGCTCTAAGTTTTGATTAGACACCTGAAAGGGTGCATAGATAAAGATAGGAGATATAACCATATGAAACTAGGTATAGTTGGTTTACCAAATGTTGGAAAGTCTACACTTTTTAATTCGCTTACTAAGGCGGGAGCGCTTGCAGCAAACTATCCGTTTGCTACAATAGATCCAAATGTGGGTATTGTTGCTGTTCCGGATGAGAGACTGGATGTTCTCACGAAAATGTATAATTCTGAGAAGACAACTCCTGCGACAATAGAGTTTGTTGATATCGCCGGTCTTGTAAAGGGAGCTTCAAAGGGTGAGGGACTTGGAAACCAGTTCCTTGCAAATATCCGTGAATGTGATGCTATCGTGCATGTTGTTAGATGCTTTGAAGATTCAGACGTTGTACATGTAGATGGTTCTGTTGATCCTATCAGGGATATCGAGACAATCAATATAGAGCTTATCTTCTCGGATCTTGAGGTTCTAGAGAGAAGGATATCCAAAACTAACAAGCTGGCACGTAATGATAAGATGGCTGCTAAGGAGCTTGATTTCCAGAACAGGATAAAGGCTCATCTTGAAGCAGGAAATCCGGTAAGGACATTTGAGATAGATGAAACGGACGATGATGAAAAAGCGTGGATTCGTGAGTACTGTCTGCTGACAGAGAAGAAGGTCATATATGCAGCAAATGTCGGCGAGGACGATATGGCTGATGATGGTGCATCAAATGACTATGTAAAGAAGGTTCGTGATTATGCGGCTGAGACTCAGGCTCAGGTATTTACAGTATGTGCTCAGATGGAAGCTGAGATATCCGAACTGGATGATGATGAGAGGAAGATGTTCCTTGAAGATCTGGGGCTTAAGGAATCGGGGCTTGATAAACTGATCAAGGCCAGCTATACACTTCTCGGACTTATCAGCTACCTCACTGCAGGAGAGCAGGAGTCGAGAGCATGGACTATTATAGAGGGAACGAAAGCACCTCAGGCTGCTGGTAAGATTCATTCTGATTTTGAAAGAGGTTTCATAAAGGCAGAAGTTATTGCATATGAAGATCTGATCCGTGAAGGCAGTATGACAGCTGCAAAGGAAAAGGGGCTTGTAAGACAAGAGGGAAAAGAATACGTAATGAAGGACGGGGATGTTGTTTTGTTCAAATTTAATGTATAGAAAAGGATAAAAAATATGAACGGTATTTATTTTCCGGGCTTTGGAATAGGCTTCGGAAATATTCCTGAAAATTTGAATATATTTGGACTGAAGATTCCTCTTTATGCAATTGTTATTACTGCAGGTTTTCTGCTTGCACTTAAGATAGCAATGGTTGAGGCGAAGAAGACTGGACAAAATCCTGAGGACTATCTGGATTTTTTCCTGGTGCTTGTTATTCCGGCTATTCTCGGAGCTCGTATCTATTACATCATTTTCAATCTGGATAGATTTGTTGGAAAAGGAAGAGGCTTCTGGGGAACACTTTGGGATATGATTAATATCCGTAATGGTGGACTTGCGGTTTATGGCGGACTTATTGCCGGAGTTACGGCTGGTGCTATATTTACAAGAGTTAAGAAGATATATCTTCCGATTTTTGGAGACAATATCGCAATGGGTGTGCTTGTCGGACAGATACTCGGAAGATGGGGGAATTTCTTCAACAGAGAAGCATTTGGTGGTTTTACCAAGTCAATATTCAGAATGGCGATTCCGTATGACTATTATTCGGATTCCTTTAAAGAGTATATGTTTGTTAATGGGATAACGAATGAAAAGATGCTGAATAATACAGAAATGGTAAATGGTGTTCAGTGTATAACAGTTCATCCTACATTTCTGTATGAGGCACTTTGGAATGTAGCGCTGCTCCTGTTTATTTTCTTCTATAGAAAGAGGAAGAAGTTTGACGGGGAGCTTGCAATGATATATATCTTCGGCTACGGAGTCGGAAGGGTTATAGTAGAAGCGGCAAGAACCGATTCACTTATGATAGGACCTCTTAAGGTAAGTCAGGTAGTGGGAATAGTTACAGCTGCGGTTGCACTTGCTGTAATGATCAAAAATTATTCTTCTATTAAGAAAGGAAAAACACCGGTTCTCCACAGAGTGGGAGAAGTTCAAAAAAACGAAGAGGCTACAGAAGAATAAGTGGAGCAAAGTGGGAAATCTGTTTTTTGACACAATATTTAGTACGGGCTGATTAGTAAAACGGAATATATGGTATAAATATCAAAGATCTGTGTTTTTCGGACGTAAGTTCGAGAGACTCGGATCTTTATTTTTTGGCTAAAAACCTAGCTTTTTTTCAAAATTGACACTTGCAATTTGTTGCCGGGTGGGGTAATATTAATAGCGTAGTGGTAAAAAATGGCATAATTTCCCATGTTTGAACCACAAAGTGGGAGATATCAACATTATCCACAGAGTTATCAACAGTCATGAGAAAGGAGGAATAAAAAAGTTGGCACTTAGTATGTACGGCGAGTTTTTTCATAATATAGATGCTAAGGGCAGACTTAGTGTTCCTTCAAAGTTCAGAGACAGCCTCGGTTCAACGGTGGTAATTGCACAAGGACCGGAGAGATGCCTCAGAATGTACTCGGTAGATGAATGGGAAAAGTTCGTAGAGAGTATCGGAGAACAGCTTGATACCAGCAAGCCGGAAGGTCGAATGATATACAGACAGCTTACTTCACAGGCTTCGATGTGCGATATAGATGCACAGGGTAGAATCATAGTTACTCCGAAGCACCGTGAATATGCGGGAATCACAAAAGAGGTTGCCGTTATAGGAAATGGTTCAAAGGCCGAGATTTGGGATAGAAAGAAATATGACGAAATGTTCGGAGCGGCTGTATTTGATGACGAAACATTTAGTAATAAGATAGCAGAATTCGGAGTTCAGCTCTGATGAGAGATATGGAGAAGGGATGAATGGAGTTTAGTCATGTACCTATAATGCTAACTGAGGTTCTTGAGGGACTTAAGATTAAGCCGGACGGAATATATGTCGATGGAACTCTCGGAGGTGCAGGACATTCTTCGGAAATCATAAAGAGGCTCAGCGAAAACGGAAGACTGATAGGAATCGATCAGGATTTGGAAGCAATTGCTGCAGCAACTAAGCGGCTTGAGCCATATAAGAACGTAGAGATAGTTCATAGTAATTATGCAAATATAAAAAATGTCCTAAGCGAACTTGGTGTTGATAGTGTAGACGGGATACTTCTTGATCTGGGAGTTTCATCTTATCAGTTTGACAACAAGGACAGAGGATTCTCATACAGAGAGGACGCAGTACTTGATATGAGAATGGATACCTCACAGGAGTACACCGCGCAGGATATCATAAATGATTACTCCGAAGATGAACTTAGAAGAATACTTAAGGTCTACGGAGAAGAAAAGTTTGCAGGAAGAATCGCCGAAAACATAGTAAAACAAAGGGCGATAAAAAGGATAGAGACAACATTTGAGTTAAATGACATCATTAAGAATTCTATTCCGGCGGCTGTCAGAAGACAGGGGAAGAATCCTTGTAAGAAGACATATCAGGCGATAAGGATAGAACTTAATAAAGAGCTTTCGGTTTTAGAAGACAGCCTCGAAGCAATGATAGACTTGCTTAGTCCGGGTGGAAGACTCTGCATCATAACATTCCATTCCTTAGAGGACAGGATTGTTAAAAATGCATTCAGGACTGCTGAGAAGCCTTGTATATGTCCTCCGGAATTTCCGGTATGTGTGTGCGGAAGGGTGTCTAAAGGAACTGTGATTACTAGAAAACCTATAGTGGCAGGTGAGGATGAGCTCGAGATAAATCCCAGAAGTAGCAGCGCTAAGCTGAGAATTTTTGAAAAATGTGGTTAAGGGGAAGATTAATGGCATACAGAGAAAGAAACTTTTATGTGGAAGAGGGCGGAGCAGTAAGGAAGATAGAGACTTTTCCTAGAAGAGAAAGAGTCAGAAAGCCTGTAGCTGCACCGAAAAAAAGAGGATCCAAGACTTATAAAAAAGCAGCAAGAGAAGCGCAAAAGTCAGCAGGATTTGATTTAAAATATACGGTTATACTTGCAGTTATGGTACTTGCTGTAGTAGTATCTTGTGTAGTGATGCTTTCTGTACAGTCAAGTGTGGAGAGCAAAGAAAAAAGAATAGAGTCCCTGCAGGTTGAATTGCAGGATATTCAGGCTGATAATGCTGCTTTTGAAAATAAGCTTAATAGCATGTATTCGCTTGAGGATGTTTATACTATAGCAACTAGCGAACTGGGTATGGTTTATTCAGAAAACGGTCAGATACGTTATTATGAAAATGAACAGGGTGATTACGTTAAACAGTACTCAGATGTTCCAGAGACCACTCATTAAAAGTGGTCTTTGGATTCTTTATTTTAATAGAGGTTTGGCGGTCAGGTAAATGGCAAGGAAAATCCGGAAGAAAAGAAAAGTGCTAATAAAGAGGATGCGGAAGCATCTTCTTATTTTAGTATCTGTTTTTTCTGTCGGATTTCTTGCGGTTATAGGGGCTGTTATTTACTATAATGTTGTTGAGGGAGATAAGTATTCCCAGAAGGTTTTGAGCCAGAAGGGCTATGAGAGTATAAGCGTTCCTTTTAAAAGAGGAGATATATACGACAGGAATGGTTCGATACTTGCCACAAGCACGAAGGTTTATAATCTGGTTATAGAGCCTAAGAATATAATTGAGTTCGAGGATAAAAAGGAAGCTACTATAAAAGCACTTAATAAGTATTTTAATATCTCTGATAAAGAGATAAATGAATATCTGGCTGATGAGCAGTCGCAGTATAAGGTTATAAGAAAGAAGCTGACCTTCGATGAGGTTCGTGCTTATCAGACAGACTTAAGAGATGGAAATATCAGTAATGTAGTCGGAATAAGACTTGAGGATGAGTATCAGAGACTTTATCCGAATAACGAGCTTGCGTGTCACCTTCTTGGCTTTGTGGTAAGCGGAAATGAAGGAATCGGCGGAATAGAGGGTAGCTACAATTCCTTCTTAAATGGTCAGAATGGAAGAACATACTCATTCCTTGGCGAGGATTATAATCTACAGAGAACGGTTGAACAGGCGACGGACGGATATAGCCTGGTAACAACAATCGACAGTGAGGCTCAGAGAATAGTTCAGAATAAATGTGAAGAGTTCATGGGTGAGATGGGTGCAAAGAATATGTCAGTTCTTGTTATGAATCCAAAGAACTGTGAGATACTTGCACTTTATAATTCGCATCAGTATAATCCGAATAATGCTTACTCGCTTGATTCGACAAAGTATCAGTTTGAAGAGGATGGTGAGATATCAGATGAACAGTTCGAGGCGATAAAGAAGAGCCTCAGTGATGAAGAGGCTGTTGAACATCTGAATGATGTATGGAGAAACTTTGTTATAAGCGATTCCTTTGAACCGGGATCTACTTATAAAACGTTTACGGTTTCCGGCGCTATTGAGGATGGCGTCATAACCGGTGACGAAACATTTTACTGCGATGGTGTACAGCATGTGGCTGACTGGGATATAAAGTGCCATAATGTTTACGGACACGGAATGCTTACGGTGCCTCAGGCTCTGGAGTATTCTTGTAATGATGCACTGATGCAGATAGCATCACTTGAGGGTGCGACTATATTTGATAAATATCAGGTGCTGTTCGGCTTCGGACAGAAGACTAACATAGATGTTTCCGGAGAGGCCGGAGAACAGGATCTGTACTCGATGGTTTATCATCAGGATACTCTGAATCCGGTTGAGCTTGCGACCTCGTCCTTTGGACAGGGTGTTACGGTTACTATGATGCAGCTGGGAACAGCGTTCTGCTCAGTAGTAAATGGTGGCTATTATTACCAGCCTCACGTTGTTAAGCAGGTACTCGATTCAGATGGAAATCTTGTTGAGAATTATGACAAGATACTTGTAAGAAGAACAATCTCTCAGGAGACCTCCGATCAGATGAAACAGATTCTGAAGGAGGTTGTAGAAGAGGGAACAGGTAAGAAAGCGATAGTTGAGGGCTATGAGATCGGAGGAAAAACAGGAACAGCCGAAAAGCTTCCGAGAGGAAATGGTAAGTATATCCTGTCCTTTATCGGTTTCGCTCCGGTAAGTGATCCGGAGGTTGTTATATACTGCGTAGTAGATGAGCCGGGTGCAGAAGACCAGGCCAGCTCAGCGGCAGGAACACTTCTGTTTAATAAAATAGCAGAAGAGCTTCTTCCGTATATGAATATTTACAGAACAGGTGATGCAACTCCATCGGATGCGGATGCTATGGACGAGATAGCAACTCCTGTGTTCGAAGGTAATGCTCCAGATATAAGTGTTGCAGGCTCTACACCTGAGCAGAATGCTCAGCCTGCATCGCCTACAGACAGCGGACACTGATACATATTAGTGAGGTACCTGGTACCTTTTTGCAAAAAGGTGCCAGGTACCATCAAGCGGAGGGATAAAAATGGAATTCAAGAAAGTTATGGTAGCCGGAGCAGGAAAGAGCGGTATAGCATCTGCAGGTCTGCTTATCAGAAATGGTATAGATGTAGTTCTTTATGATGGAAATACAGAATTGGACAAGGAAGCTCTTATGTCCGAGCTACGAGATTCTGCGAAGGTAGAGGTGGCTCTGGGAGAGCTTACTGACAAGATGCTCGAGGATATAGATCTGTTTGTTATAAGTCCTGGAATACCTTATGATGCACCTTTTGTTGAAAAGGTGAAGGATAAGGGTATTCCCGTATGGGGAGAGATCGAGCTGGGATACTACTATAACCATGGATGTATAGCTGCTATTACCGGAACAAACGGTAAGACTACAACGACTACACTTGTAGGAGAGATATTCAGAAATCACAGAGAGGATTCTCTGACAGTAGGAAATATCGGGCTTCCATTTACCAGATTTGCGGATTCAACAACTGAAGAGACTTTGATCGCGCTTGAAGTGAGTTCATTTCAGATGGAGACTATTCAGAATTTCAGACCTCATGTTTCGGCTATGCTGAATCTCACACCGGATCATCTGAACAGACATTATACATTTGATAATTATATAGATGCTAAGTTCCGTATAACTGAAAATCAGACAGAGGATGACTATATCGTCTTGAACTATGATGACCCGGAAACCATGTCAAGAGTCGACAAGGTCAAAAAGGCGAAGAAAGTATACTTCAGCCACAATCAGGAAGTCGAAGAGGGTGCATATGTTGAGGATGGAATGATATGCATCAAAAGAGATGGAAAGAAGGAAGAAATCCTTGAGGTAGACAGGATACAGATGCTGGGAGTGCATAATCTGGAAAATGTACTTGCGGCGGTTGCTATAGCATACTATATGGATATTCCTGTTTCTGTTATAAGAGATACAGTTTATGACTTCTCGGGTGTTGAACACAGAATTGAGTTCGTAAGAGAAGTAAATGATGTTAAGTACTATAATGATTCGAAGGGGACAAATCCTGATGCGGCCATCAAGGCCATCAAGGCTATGAATTCTACAACACTTCTTATCGGAGGAGGTTATGACAAAGAATCTGATTATGATGAGTGGGTAGAATGCTTCCCCGGAAAAGTAAGAGTTCTTGTGCTTATGGGGGCGACAACTGAGAAGATTGCAAGCTGCTGTAAGCGACATGGCTTCAATGAGATAGTAAGAGTAGACAGCCTCGAGGCTGCTGTTCAGTATTGTTATGCTCATGCAAAGCCGGGAGATAATGTGCTTCTTTCTCCTGCATGTGCCAGCTGGGATATGTTTAAAAGCTATGAGGAGAGAGGAACTCTGTTTAAAGTATATGTTAATGGATTAGAGGAAAAATAATGGCTCCCAGAAAGAGAAAACCTTTTTTCATACGTGGAACATATTTTGATTATCCATCACTTTTCTTCATACTCTTTCTCGTGTTCTTCGGAGTAGTGATGGTTTACAGTTCCAGTTCGTTTGTTTCTTACAGATATTATAATAATAATACTCACTATCTGTTCAGACAGGCGTTTTTTGGCATGCTTGGAATCTTTGCAATGTTTGGTGTTTCCAGGGTGAGATACCAGGTGTTTAAAAAGTTCACATATATAGGCTTGCTTGGAATTACATTTCTTCTGATATTCGTTTTATTTGCTGGAAAATCGGTAAATGGTTCTGCCAGATGGGTGAACCTCGGATTTGTATCCTTCCAGCCTTCAGAGATTGCAAAGATAGTAGTTATACTTTATATGGCTTATATATGCGCAGGAAGACCTGAACTTTTAAGAACAATAAAAGGAACGATTATCGCATTTATTCCTGCGGCATTGGTAATAATAATTATCGCTATTGAGAACCTGAGTACTGCGCTCATATGTGCTGCTATAGCAGGAGGTATATGGTTTGTCGCTACTCCAAAACTCAAATACCTGCTTGTTATTTTAGCGGCTGGTGTTGTATTTGCTATAATAATGATAAATTCGGCCGGTTACAGAGCGGACAGAATCGTAGCCTGGAGAAACCCGGAAGCCTCATCAAGTGGTTTCCAGACACTTCAGGGACTTTATGCCATAGGTTCAGGTGGAATCTTCGGAAGAGGTCTGGGTCAGAGTATTCAGAAGATGGGAAATATCCCTGAGGCTCAGAACGATATGATATTTTCTATTATATGTGAGGAACTGGGTATAGTCGGTGCCGTAGGACTTATAATAGTTTTTGTCATGTTGATCTGGAGATTCAGATTTATAGCAGAGGGTGCACCGGACAGATACGGTTCATTAATAGTTGTTGGTGTTATTTCGCACGTGGCATTCCAGGTGCTGATAAATATGTTTGTTGTTACAAATCTTATGCCTAATACGGGAGTTACACTGCCGTTTATTAGCTACGGAGGTACGTCGCTCGTATTCCTGCTTATTGAAATGGGAATAGTGCTGGCAGTCTCGAGGCAGATAGAACCCCTGGGAAGTGAAGAGGAGAATGCAGCTTGAAAAAAAGATATATAGTTCTCATCGTTATTCTGGTCATTCTTCTTTCGGGTTTTTTGTATCTGAATACATACAAGCTTAAGAATATAGAAGTTGAAGGATGCAATCTATCCTCAGAAGAACAGATAGCAAATAGTCTGAAGAGAGAAGCGACTATGAATAATACGCTTCTACTTATGCTCAAGAATAAGATGGGAAAGCTGGATGACATACCATTTGTCACAAAGCTGGATATAGACTTTGTCGACAAGAATTCCATAAAGGTTGAGGTTTATGAGAAATCCGTAGCCGGATGTATAGAGTATATGGAGAGCTACATATATTTTGATAAGGATGGAATAGTTCTTGAAACCTCAAAGGACAGATTTGACGGAGTTCCATATATAAAGGGACTTACAGTTCAGAGCTGGCAGCTTGGCGAGAAGCTTCCGGTAGATAATAAAAAGAAATTCGATATGATTCTCAATATAACGCAGCTGGTTGAAAAGTATGAGCTCGATATTCATGGCATAGAATTCAAATCAGACGGAGAGGTTGTGCTGAGACATGGAAATATCGAAATTGAAGTCGGTGATGGTTCTAATCTGGCGCTCCAGATGATGAATCTCGGAAACATCCTGAAGGAGGTGGAAGGAAAAACGGGAGTTCTCTATATGAAGGAATACAGCGACGACAACCCAACTGCAAGCTTCAAAGAAAAATAAGATTTACATAATATATTGCTTGCAATTTATTTTAAAATTTAGTAGTATATACAATAAGTGTGACTAGAATTATTAAGAGTATATTTTTAAGGAGGAAGGAACCTTGCTTGAGATAAAGTCAAATGATGAAAAGAATCCTGCACGAATCCTTGTCATAGGTGTTGGTGGAGCAGGTAACAATGCAGTAAACAGAATGATCGACGAGAACGTCGAAGGCGTTGAGCTTATAGCAATAAATACAGATAAGCAAGCACTTTCACTCAGCCGTGCGACAACCAAGATTCAGATAGGCGAGAAGCTTACAAAGGGTCTTGGAGCCGGAGCTAAGCCTGAGATCGGTGCAAGTGCTGTTGAAGAGAATAGAGAAGAGATAAATGATATCATAAAGGATGCTGATATGGTTTTCGTAACCTGCGGTATGGGTGGTGGAACCGGTACAGGTGCTGCTCCAATAGTTGCAGAGATTGCAAGAAACCTCGGTATACTTACAGTCGGTGTTGTTACAAAGCCTTTCTCGTTTGAAGGTAAGCCTCGTATGGCAAATGCTACAAATGGTATCGCTAAGCTTCGTGAGAACGTAGATACACTTATCGTTATACCAAATGATAAGCTGCTTCAGATATGTGATAAGAGAACAAGCATTCCTGATGCACTTAAGAAGGCTGATGAAGTTCTTCAGCAGGGTGTTCAGGGTGTCACAGACCTTATCAATAAGCCAGGTCTTATCAACCTCGACTTTGCTGATATCCAGACAGTTATGCGCGACAAGGGTATCGCTCATATCGGTATCGGACATGGCAGTGGCGATAACAAGGCAGTTGATGCTATCAAGTCAGCTATGGATTCACCACTTCTTGAGACAACAGTTGACGGAGCTACAGATATCATCGTTAACTTCTCAGGTAATGTTGGAATCGTTGAAGCATATGATGCTATCACATACCTCTCAGAGGTTGCAGGAGAAGAGGCAAACATCATCTTCGGTACAGTTGATAACGATGTGGCAGGTGAGGACGTAAGTATCACTATTATCGCAACAGGTCTTGAGGATGTTGAGAAGGGGGTAGTTGCTGCACCTAAGGTAAAGAAAGCACCTCAGGCTCCTACATTTGGAGAGACAATAAAGAATCCTACAGTAAGCACAGGTAAGAAGGTAACACCAATTCCTCTTAGCTTCGGAGCTCCTGTACAGGATGAAGTAAAGAAGGAAGAGAGCCCTATCGTAGAGGCAAGCACAGAGATTCCTTCATCAGGAAGTAATCAGAGTCTGAAGATTCCTGATTTCCTCAAGAGAGGTTAATACAATATAAACTGAAATAGATATTAAAGCCGACAATGGATAAGATTGTCGGCTTTAGTGGATTTTTACCGGAGTTTCATATATGATAAGTGTTATAATACCATGCCATAACAATGAAAAAACTCTGGACAGGGCTTTAAGCTCTGTTGTAAAACAGACATATACGGATCTGGAGATAATCGTTATAGATAACGGAAGCGATAAACCCGTGGAAAATTCCGGTGAGTTATACAAGGACGCGAGGATAACTATCTATAGCACTCCTGAAATACTGGGTGCAGCCGGCGCAAGGAATAAGGGTGTCAGGATGGCGAAGGGGGAGTTTGTCGCTTTTCTCGATGCAGATGATTATTGGGAAACTGATAAGCTGGATAAGCAGATGAAGGTAATGAACCGTTTTATCCATAAAGGAGAAAAGCCGGTCATCTGTTTTACCGGAAGACGTATGGTTAATGAAGCTGGTAATGATACCGGCAGATATATAGGCTGTGATAAAATAGTCGATTATAAGAAACTTCTCAGAACAAATCAGATAAACTGTTCCTCAGTTCTGGTCAGAACGGAAGTGATGAAGAAAGTCGGTTTTCCTTCCGGTAAGCTTCATGAGGACTACGCAGCCTGGCTTAAGATCTTAAGTGCCGGAGGCTTTGCTGCTGGAATCAACAGACCGCTTCTTAGTTATCGAGTGTGTAAAAGCAGTAGATCCGGTAATAAGCTGAAATCTGCTATAATGAACTTCAGGGTTTACAGATATATAGGTCTTGGTATTTTTGAAACCATGCTTCATATGGTGACATATACATACGAAGGAATAAGAAAACATATGTAGCCTGGGGATATACTGAGAATTAATACAAGGAGACATACAGTATGGAGCAAAAAGGAAGAGCTGAGATACTTCTTGAAGGGCTGAAGACAAGGGTGCAGGATGCGCCTTCTGCTACACTTCATCAGGAAAAGGCTGTCCTTGACAGGGCTGAGCTTCTCAGACTTATTGAAAATATAACTGAGGTTATTAAGAATGAGCTTAAGACCTACAGGGAAGTAAATGATAAAAGAGCCAAGATACTGAAAGAGGCAAAGGCTGAGGCTGAGGAGATTCTGTATCAGGCTGAGAGAACAGCCAGTCGTATCAGGGTTACAAAGAGGAAGGATGATGAACCGCCTGCATTCAGAGCCTCAGAGCTTTCTGATGAAGAGAAGGATTCTCTCAGAACCGCATCTGATATATATGCTGCTTCTCTTATTTATACGGATGAGATGCTTACTGAGGTAGATCATCTGGTAGCTGATTCTTATGAGAAGATAGAGCAGGAGTACTCCAGAATGAGAAGTACTCTTCGCAAGAAGATAGAGGATATATCAGAAAACAGAGCTGAGCTTATGAGTAATCTGAATAATCTCAAGGCAAACGACAGGTATGCACAGATTCTTGAACTTAGCGAACTGCTTTCTCTCGAGCTTTATAAGGAACGCGAGAAGGCTATGGCTAAGGAGAGAGAAGAGAAGCTTCAGATGAGACTTGAGCTAAGTGAAAATAGAGAAGCCGAGCTAAAAAAGGATTCTGCAAGACCTCCGATAAGTCCTGACAGAACTGCAGTGAAGATACAGCAGGATGATAAAAAAGGCCTGGATATAGAGATAATGGATCGTTCAAATGAGGTGGTTAAAAAGGATGAGTAATATAGAATCTTATGTAAGAGTAATCAATTATTATGAGACTGATCAGATGCACGTTGTGCATCATTCCAACTATGCCAGATATCTGGAGGAGGCAAGACTTCATCTGATGGATCAGATTGGACTGTCATATGATAATCTCGAAAAAATGGGTATAATCATTCCGGTTCTTGAGCTTCATGATTATTATATAAAGTCCATAACATACGGTGATATTATAGAAATAAGACCGACGATCACAAAACTTTCGTCGGTCAGATTCGTTCTCAAGTATGAGATATATAAGTCAGGAACTGATGAACTGCTTCACAGAGCGGAAACAGCTCACGCATTCCTTGATTCTGAGTTTAAACCCATTAATCTCAAGAAGAAGTTTCCTGAGGTTTATAAGAGGTTTGAGAATATGGTCAAGAAGATGGTTGCTTAGCGACCGTCTTTCTTTTATTTTTCTTTGCTTTGTAAAGCTCCTCATCTGCGATAACCATCTCTGCTTCTACATCAAGTATATTGTTGCAGATGATTGGCTTGAAACCATAGCTGAATTCTATATAATATGGCTTTCCTGCCTGTTCGTTTACCTTGTCCTGATAATACTTCAGACTGCTTGTGATATTCTCCAGACTGGTGCCGGTCATATCGGGAGTGAAGATGGCATATTCATCTCCGCCGATTCTGGCGATAATTGTTCCCTTAGGAAAGCTCTTTCTCAGGGTGTTTGCTATACTGATAAGAGCGAAGTCGCCGTCCTTATGTCCGAACTGGTCATTTACCTGCTTCAGGTTATCCATATCGATATAACCTATGAGTCCTTCCTTACCGGAATTGGCTCTTTTTTTCTTTGCTGACTGAACAGTCTCGAAGAAGCCTCTTCGATTATAGAGACCTGTCAGCTCATCAGTAACTGATATGGCGTTCAGCTGATCATTTTTATCTCGTATCTCATTCATAGTTATCTCGAGTCGGTCCTGAATGGCCATTTCCTGCTTCATGAGTGCGAGGAATTTAAGAGATGTTGCAAGCTGTATAGAGGTTGAGTAGATTTTGTTGAAGTTGGATAAATTAGTCTCACATAGTAACAGACCGTGCTGAACCTCGTTTGTATGAAGAGGTGTAAGTACCATGGTGTGACGTCTCTTGTTAGGAGTATACTTGTGATTAAATATCATATATGAAGGTAAAATCCTCTGCTCCTCACTGAGATATACTGCTTCTCCATCGTTTACGAAGGTCTGGAGATTTATATATTTTGGAACTCGCCAGAGTCCGTCATTCAACATAACAGGAAGCTCATCATAGAGATATAAGAACGCACTCTGAAAACCACACTGATGATATAGGTTTTCGGCTATCAGGGTGAAGCATTTCTGATCATCTCCTGAATTGAGAAGTGTATCTCTTGTCATACGCATGGACTGCCATACATCTTCCTTGCTCTTCTTTACCTCGGCTGTATATTGCTTGGAGATATAGAAGGAGAGGAAAGAAAGTACAGTGTTGAACATAGTTTCTAGCTCGTAATGCTTTTCTTCGGGGAGCTTTATGCTGAGCAGGAAGTCCGAGAGCATATTTATCATATATGTTATCTTGCTGTGTGAGAAGTAGTACTTTATGATCTCGTTTTCCATAAGGGCGTCAGTTGCATTTCGCAGCTCCTCAGTGTCATAGCTTATGTTACTGAATATACTATCAGTGAATCTCTTGATATATGGATCTATGACCTCAAACATCTCACTGGCATAGAAGGAGTTTGAATACTGAAGCATATGGTTTTCTTTAAATATCTTGAGTATATCTTCGCTTGTATAGTCGGATAGATTGTTGTTGATCTTGTTCAGCATATCCGGGTCTATTGATGGGGTGCATCCGCAGGACAGTCTCTTGACCAGTCTGGAGTTTAGTAATGACATAGATGTTTTTCTGGTTTTGATGAGCTCCAATGCCTGATATACAGCGTTGTATCCGAGATCCATTATGTTGTTATCGACAGTTGTCAGCTGAGGCGTAAGCTCCAGTGAAGAAGGTGAGTTATCATAACCTACAACGAGTATATCCTTGCCGATGATAAGACCACGCTTCTTTATAGATTTATAACCACCTATAGCCATAGTATCATTTGCGAAAACTATAGCTTCCATATCCGGATTGTTATTCAGAAGTTCATCTACGATTTCCTCGGTGAATTCTGAGAAGTTTCCATATGCAACTCTTTTTTCATCATATGGGATGTTGTGTAATTCGAGAACTTCTTTATAGACATTGAAACGTTCGAGTGCATCTGCATTTTCCAGACGACCGCTGACAAAGCCGATTTTTGATTTTCCGTGTTCTATTATCAGATGCTCTATGGCTTCTTTCATACCTGTTGTACTTTCAGTATACAGATATGGATATCCCGGGATTTCTGCTTCTATTGTAAGCACCGGGAGATCGAAGCTTTCCAGGAAGGTTTTCTTATCATCAACAGAAAGAAAGCTTCCGATAGAGCCTATGGAAACAATCAGAGCATCAAGTGATTTCTTGTTTGCGTAATAAAAGATAGAGTTGTACTGATAATCATACTTGGCATTAACCGGATCGTTATAGGAAGCGTTCAGATACATACCAGGCATAATAACGAGATTAACGTTAGCCTCTTCGACTGCAAATTCGACACCTTTACATATCTCAAAGGCGTAATCGTTGTCAAGATGACAGGTTAGAAAGCCTATGGTAGGCCTGCTTATTTCCATCATAGTTTTTTACCCCACATTTTTTTAATGAAATGACATTAAAAACAATCTGCATATGAATATGCACCATTTTCATTATAGCACTTATATAGTGCATAAACCACATAATTATACATGCGTCATAAATGTGATATAAAAATATGGTTTACGAAAACACCTTGTTATTTTATAATGTTGTGTTGTATGGTGTCAGGAGCAGTTTGGCACTTAGATCATATAATAAATCCACGGGAGGAAAGATAATGGATTACAAAAATTCAGGTGTTGATATCGAGGCAGGTTACAAATCAGTAGAGCTTATGAAAGAACATGTGAAGAAGACTATGAGACCTGAGGTGCTCGGTGGACTTGGTGGTTTTGCAGGTGCATTTGATCTCTCTAAAATAAAGGAGATGGATGAACCTGTTCTTTTGTCCGGAACAGACGGATGCGGAACCAAGGTTAAGCTCGCATTTGTTATGGATAAGCATGATACTATCGGAATCGATGCAGTTGCCATGTGCGTAAATGATATAGCCTGCTCAGGTGGTGAACCTCTTTTCTTCCTTGATTATATAGCTTGCGGAAAGAACTTCCCAGAGAAGATAGCAACCATAGTAAGTGGTGTAGCTGAAGGATGTCGTCAGGCTGAAGCTGCACTCGTTGGCGGTGAGACTGCGGAGCATCCTGGGCTTATGCCTGAAAATGATTATGATCTCGCAGGATTCGCGGTTGGTGTTGTAGACAAGAAGGATCTCATAACCGGAGAAAACATCAAGGCCGGAGATGCACTGATCGGTATAGCATCTACAGGTGTTCACAGCAACGGTTTCTCACTTGTGAGAAAGGTTTTTGATATGACAGAGGAGTCACTCAACACATATTATGATGAACTTGGAAAAACTCTTGGTGAAGCTCTTATAGAGCCTACGAGAATATATGTGAAGGGGCTTAAGGCTGTTAAGAATGCAGGAGTAACAGTAAAGGGATGCAGTCACATAACAGGTGGTGGTTTCTATGAGAATATACCACGTATGCTTCCTGAGGGAGTTTCTGCAAAGGTTAAGAAGGATTCATATGAGGTGCCTGCTATATTTAAACTCCTTTCTGAAAAGGGTGATATAGCTGAGCAGATGATGTATAACACATTTAACATGGGAATCGGTATGGTTCTCGCTGTAGATCCGGCTGATGTGGATAAAACAATAGCCGCACTTGAGACTACAGGTGATAAGGCCTGTGTCATCGGTGAGGTAATTGAAGGAAATAAGAGCGTAGAGCTCGTTTAGTTACAGGAGAAAGAGATGAGATTACTTGTTTTGGTGTCGGGAGGAGGAACAAATCTCCAGGCGATAATTGACTCAGTTAATAACGGAAGTATAACCAATACAGAGATTGTTGGTGTGATAAGTAATAATTACGATGTATATTCTCTTGAGAGAGCTGAGAAGGCCGGAATAAAAAATGAAGTGCTGTCACCAAAGGATTTTCCGGACAGATCTTCTTTTAACAGAGCTTTTCTCAGTAAGCTTGATGAATATAAGCCTGACCTTATCGTGCTGGCAGGATTCCTTGTGGTTATTCCTGAGATAGTTATAGACAAATACGAAGGAAGGATAATCAATGTTCATCCTTCACTTATTCCTTCGTTCTGCGGAAAGGGCTATTATGGACTTAAGGTACATAAGGCGGCTTTAGACAGAGGCGTGAAGGTTTCTGGCGCGACGGTACATTTTGTTGATTCCGGAACTGATACAGGTCCGATAATTCTTCAGAAGGCCGTTTATGTGGAAAAGGGTGATACACCTGAGACTCTGCAGAAAAGGATTATGGAAGAGGCTGAATGGAAGATACTTCCGGAGGCCATCAACCTTATAGCTAATGGTGAGGTTGAATATGTAAAACCCGTGGATATGAGAAATTAGTTATTTGCGGGGGATAGATTGGATATAAGGAGACTGAATTAGATGAAGATAATGATTGTCGGTGGTGGCGGCCGTGAACATGCCATAGCTTGGGCAGTTGCTAAAAGTCCAAAATGTGAGAAGCTCTATGCTGCTCCCGGAAATGCAGGAATAGCTGAGCTTGCAGAGTGTGTGGATATATCTGTTATGGATGCTGATTCACTTGTGGCATTTGCAAAGGATAAGAGTGTTGACTTTGTTATAGTTGCACCTGATGATCCTCTTGCTGCCGGAGTGGCAGATGCTTTCCTCGATGCTGGAATCAAGACCTTCGGACCAAGAAAGAATGCTGCTATCATTGAGGCATCCAAGGCTTTTTCGAAGGATCTGATGAAGAAATATGATATTCCATCGGCAGCATATGAGACTTTTACAGATGCTGATAGTGCAATTAAGTATCTCGAAACACAGGAAGCACCATATGTTCTGAAGGCTGATGGACTTGCTCTTGGAAAGGGTGTGCTCATATGCCAGACTCTTGATGAGGCAAAAGCCGGAATTCAGGAGATAATGGTTGATAAGAAGTTCGGTGATGCGGGAAATAAGGTTGTTATCGAGGAGTTTATGACCGGACGTGAGGTTTCTGTTCTCTGCTTCTCTGATGGAAAAACAATTCTTCCTATGACATCTGCACAGGATCATAAGCGTGCAGGTGATGGGGATACAGGCCTTAACACAGGCGGCATGGGTACATTTTCACCAAGTCCTTTCTATACTGATGAGATAGCAAAGTTCTGTGAGGAAAATGTATATCAGAGGACAATTGACGCAATGGCTGCAGAGGGAAGAGAGTTCAAGGGAGTTCTTTTCTGCGGACTTATGCTTACAGAGAAGGGACCGAGAGTTCTTGAGTTCAATGCGAGATTCGGAGATCCTGAAGCTCAGGTTGTCATCCCCAGACTTAAGAATGATATAGTTGAGGTTATGGAAGCCTGTGCTGACGGAACTCTTGACAAGATAGATCTTCAGTTTGAGGATAATGCGGCAGTATGCGTTATGCTTGCTTCTGACGGTTATCCGGTTTCGTATAAGAAGGGCTTTGAGATAAAGGGCCTGGATGCATTTAAGGAAAAAGAAGGTTACTTTATTTTCCATTCAGGAACCAAGTTTGCTGATGGAGAAAATGGTGAGAAGAAGGTTGTCACAAACGGAGGACGTGTTCTCGGTGTCACTGCACTGGGCAGCACTCTGAAGGAAGCCAGAGCAAATGCATATAAAGCGACTGAGCTTATCGACTTCGATAATAAATATATGAGGCATGATATAGGTAAGGCTATAGACGATGAAAATTAATATGTCAGTTACGGCTGAGCTGGTACTGGAAGGTGCAAAGGAGCTTGCCGAGAAATTTGATAATGATTATATAGATGTCAGACACATATTTATATCACTGTACACAACACATAAAGGACTTGCGTATAGTGTGCTTCTGAAAAATGGTATCAGGGCTGATGATCTGCAGAGCCTGGGTACTGTTCTTCGCCTTGAAGCTAGGCAGATAAGTCATACAAAGGTACGTGGATATTATACTGAACGCGCCAAAGCTGTACTTGACACGGCTGCTTCAGAGGCAGAGAAGCTGAAGATGCCTGAAATCGGAACAGAGCATATCCTCATCAGTATTCTTAAGGATGCTGATGAGGATATTTGTAGTCTTCTCAGAAACAAAAATATCAAGACGGAAGCTCTTATCATAGAGATGCTTGTTGCTACCGGAATGAACAAGAAGGAGATAAATAAGTATCTGAAAAGTGTTCTCGGACCGGATGACGGGAAGGGAAAGGGCAAGTCGATGCTTCAGACCTACTGCAGGGATCTGACGGAAGAGGCTAAGCGTATGAAGCTGGATCCCGTAATTGGCAGACAGAGTGAGATAGTCCGTGTTATGCAGATACTTGGCAGAAGGAGCAAAAACAATGCCTGCCTCGTTGGTGAGCCGGGTGTTGGAAAAACAGCCATAGTTGAGGGACTGGCACAGCTGATTGAGAAGAAAAATGTACCTTCGTCTCTTGCTGATAAGAGGATCATGAGTCTGGATCTCGCAGCTATGTTGGCAGGAACCAGATATAGAGGAGACTTTGAGGAGAGACTTAAGAATACTATAAATGAACTGAAGGCTAATCCCGATGTTATACTTTTTATTGATGAGCTGCATACTCTTATCGGAGCCGGTGGAGCAGAGGGCACTCATGATGCGGCAAATGTATTCAAGCCTGCTCTTTCAAGAGGAGAGCTGCATGTAATCGGTGCTACTACTCTTGAAGAGTACAGAAAATATATAGAAAAGGATGAAGCACTGGAGAGAAGATTTCAGCCTGTTACGGTTGAGGAACCGACTTCAGAGGAGACACTTGAAATCCTTCGTGGACTCAGAAGTGTATATGAACAGTATCATAACGTTAGTATAACTGACGAGGCTATCGAAGCAGCTGTAGAGCTTTCAGTCAGATATATAAATGATCGTTTCCTTCCGGATAAAGCTATAGATCTGATGGATGAAGCAGCCTCAAGGGTTAAGCTCGGAAGTATCCCGAAGGATTTTGCTTATGAGTACAGTTCAGAGTCAATATGGTTTATGAAGAGACTTATGGATGAGTCTCTCAGTGAACGAGATATCAAACAGGCATCCCTGATGAGAAGGAATCTGAACAGATATGAAAAGCAGAAGACGGCAGAGGTTTCAGATGAGATAAAGGAGATCACACCTGATGATATAGCGGCTGTTGTATCTACATGGACCAAGATTCCGGTGAACAGACTGAGCGAGAGCGAACAGTCAAAGCTTCTCAGTCTGGATAAGAAGCTGCACGAGAGAGTGGTTGGACAGGATGAGGCAGTATCTGTAGTAACTAAAGCAATCAGACGGAGCCGATCGGGGCTCAGAAATCCTGATAGGCCGATAGGTACATTTCTTTTTCTGGGACCTACAGGTGTCGGAAAAACGGAACTGTCCAAGGCACTTGCCGAGGCTCTTTTCGGAGATGAGAAGAATCTCATAAGAGTAGATATGTCTGAATATATGGAGAAACACAGTGTATCTAAAATGGTTGGTTCTCCGCCGGGATATGTAGGATATGATGAGGGCGGACAGCTCTCTGAAAAGGTAAGAAGAAATCCGTATAGCGTCATACTTTTTGACGAGGTTGAAAAAGCACATCCTGATGTTTTTAACATATTACTTCAGGTTTTTGATGACGGCATAATAACTGATGCACAGGGAAGACGTGTGGATTTCAAGAATACAATAATCATTATGACTTCGAACCTTGGTGCAGACAAGATCATAGATCCGAAGCAAATCGGTTTTGTTACTGATGACAGCAAGGAGAGGTCTTATAACGAGATGAAGGAAAGGGTTATGGAGGAGGTGAAGAAGCTCTTCAAACCTGAATTCCTGAATCGTCTGGACGATACCATAGTCTTTAAGGCTCTGACGGAAGAGCAGATTATGGAGATTGCAGAGCTTATGATTGCTGAGCTTAAGGACAGGCTTATGAAGAACCTCGGTGTGAAGCTGTCCTATGGCTCCAGATTAAAGAAGTTTATTTATGAAAGAGGCTATGACAAGGATTATGGGGCAAGACCTCTCAGACGTGCAGTGGTGCAGTATGTAGAGGATCCGCTTTCGGAACTTCTTCTCTCTCAGGACGTTAAAAAGGGCGATACAGTAAGCGTCTCGATAGAAAAGGGAGAGGTTGTATTTAAAGTAAAGTAAAGCTAGAAATACATGTAGTTTTTTGTTATATTATAAGTGTAGTATTAATGAGACTGATGTATCAGTTCAGGAGGTAAGAAAAATGGCAGTAATTGATGAGCTAATAAGGGAAGAAGACAACGGTTCCATAAGCTTTGGTAATTATGAATTGCAGTCAAAAACTAAAAAAGACGGCTTTGAGTATAATGGAGACAGTTACAAGATAAAAACGTTTAATGAGATAACTAAGCTCGAGAAAAACGGTATGTTTGTTTATGAGTCTGTACCAGGAACAGCAGTTCATGAGTTCAGAGCTAATGATAAAAAAGTAATGTTCAGTGTAGAGGGTGACAAGGATGCACAGGTAACACTTGAACTTGAGGCAGAAACAGAATACAAGGTACATGTTGCCGATGTATATGTTGGCAAGATGAAGACCAACCTTGGCGGTAAGCTCAGCATCAGTGTAGAACTTGAAGAACAGACACAGGTTGATGTCGTAATAGAGAAGAACTAATATATGACAGGACACCGCAGATACATGCTGCGGTGTCTTTTCGTCTTAATCGGGGTATAGAATGGCAAAAGAAAAACAAGTTTTTTATTGCAAGGAATGCGGTAATGAATTCGGCAAATGGATGGGACAGTGTCCCGCATGTAAGGCGTGGAATTCATTTGTGGAAGAGAAGGTCACGAAGACTAGAAGCAGCAAGACAGTAGCTGTTTCGGACAGACCTAAGGCGACTAGCATAAAGGATGTATCTTCTTCAGAGGAAAGCAGGATAAGTACACATATCTCAGAACTGGACCGTGTTCTCGGAGGCGGAATTGTGAGAGGAGCACTGGTGCTTGTAGGTGGAGATCCCGGTATAGGAAAGTCAACACTCCTGCTTGAGATGTGCAGGAATCTCGTTAAGGAAGATACGAAGGTGCTGTATGTGTCCGGTGAGGAGTCTATGTCGCAGATAAAATCAAGGGCTGTCAGGCTCGGTATCGAAAGTGGCAGCGTCATGGAAGAGAGACTTATGCTTCTAAGCGATATAGATATGGATAATATAGAAAGCCAGATAGACAGTCTGGGGGCTGAGGTTGTAGTCATTGATTCCATACAGACTATAGAAGCTCCCGGGATTGAGTCGGCACCCGGAACCATCTCTCAGGTCAGAGAGGTCACGGCCAGACTTATGCAGATAGCAAAACAGAAAGGGACAGCAATCTTCATTGTAGGACATGTCACAAAGGAAGGAAATGTAGCCGGTCCCAGAACGCTTGAACATATGGTTGACAGTGTGCTTTATTTTGAAGGAGATGAGAGTGGAGGCTTCAGACTTCTTCGTGCCAATAAGAACAGATTTGGATCTACCAATGAGATAGGTGTATTCAATATGACAGATACCGGTCTTGAGGAGGTCACAAATCCGTCTGAGTTTTTCTTGAATGGTAGACCCGAAGGGGCTTCAGGCTCTGCGGTGGTCTGTGTGATAGAAGGAACAAGAGCGATGCTGGTTGAGATACAGGCGCTTCTTGCAGATTCAAACTACAGTATGGCCAAGCGTACCAGTGTGGGTATTGATTTTAATCGAGTGGGACTTCTCACTGCGGTTATTGAAAAACGTGGCGGGCTGAGCTTATCGGGCTGTGACTGCTATGTGAATGTAGCCGGTGGACTCAGGATAAACGATCCGTCTACTGATCTGGGAGTTGTGCTTGCAATTGCATCATCCTTCAGAGACAGGCCGATAGACTCTAGTACTGTCATAATAGGTGAGATAGGCCTTACGGGTGAGATAAGAGGAGTAAGAAGTGTTGCCCAGCGAATAAAGGAAGCTGCAAAGCTGGGATATAAGAAAGCTATAGTTCCTAAGTCCAATGCTGCAAAGGAGCTCGAGGGACTGGGAGTAGATATAATATATGTTTCAAATATACGTCAGGCGCTTGACTGTGTCTGATCAAAAGGAAGTTGGAGGAATAATATGAGAATGAATGTTGCATGTCTGGATCTTGAGGGAGTACTTGTACCTGAGATATGGATCGCTTTTTCAGAGGAAAGTGGTATCCCTGAGCTTAAAAGAACAACAAGAGATGAACCTGATTACAATAAGCTTATGCATTGGAGACTCGGTATACTTGCTGAGCATGGTCTGGGACTTAAGGAGATACAGGAAACTATCAGCAGGATAGAGCCACTCCCGGGTGCTAGGGAGTTTCTCGATGAACTGAGAAGCGTGACACAGACTATTATAATAAGTGATACATTTGAACAGTTTGCAAAGCCGCTTATGGAGAAGCTTGGCATGCCTACTATATTCTGTAATTCTCTTGAGGTTGCAGAGGATGGACGAATTACAGGCTTCAGAATGAGATGTGAACAGTCAAAGCTCACTACAGTAAGAGCTCTTCAGTCCTGTGGATTTGATACGATTGCAACAGGAGACAGCTTTAATGATCTGTCAATGATCCGTGCCAGCAAGGCGGGATTTTTGTTCAGATCAACTGAACAGATCAAGGCAGACTATCCGGATCTTCCGGCATATGAAGAGTATGCTGATCTGTTGGCGGCATTTAAAGCAGCTTTATAGAAAAGAGGCGTATGCTTTTGGATAGAAGTGATATAAGAAAAAGATACAGTAAGATAGGTGCCGCGTATGCTATGTTTGTGATGACGATGTATGCGGCATCACTTATCATAAAGCTTGTTGTTAAGAAGGCAGATATAGTTATTGATAACAGCTGGGTGAGATATCTGATTGGACTGGCTCCTATATGGGTATTCGGATTTCCTGTATGCTATCTCATGATAAAGGAGATGGAGAAGAGGGTACCGGATGATCACAGGCTGTCACTGGGCTATGGATTCAGCTTTTATTTTATGCTGACTTTTCTTATGCTTACGGGGAATATCGTTGGTCGTCTTATTGCCTGGCTGATAGAGCTTTCGACCGGTTTAACTATGGATAATACTACAATTGATATGATAAGCTCCCAGAATCTGCTTCCCAGTTTTGTATTTGCAGTTATAATAGCACCTGTTATGGAGGAAATTGCCTTCAGAAAGCTGCTTATAGACAGACTATGGTTTTTATCAAAGAAGCATACTATATTCTTGTCAGGAATTATGTTTGCTCTGTTCCATACAAATCTGTTTCAGTTCTTTTATGCATTTCTGGTAGGAACCGTTTTTGCATATATCTATACCATAACCGGCAGGATCAGATATACTATAATGCTGCATATGACAATTAACTTTATGCATGGTATACTTCCGGTTGCTCTATTAAAAATGATGGATATCGGAAAGCTTGCAAGTATAACAACGCTTTCTCCGAATAGTCCGGAGGCTAGAAAAATCACTATGGAGCTTATTGGTTCACCGGGATTCATACTGTTTATTCTGTATTGCTTGATGATTCTGGGGTTCTTTATAACCGGAATAGTTCTTTTCTGTAAAAATGTTAAGAAGATGAAGGTGGACGATACTAATTCTTATCTTCAAGGACCTGGTTCTGTATCTGTTGTATACAGAAATGCAGGTATGATGACATTTATTATTGTTATGTTGATTTTTTCTGTAATAGAGGTGTTGATATCGTGAATAAAAAAACAAAACCATCGCGTCGAGAGATGCTTACGGAAACACCCATTCCACAGCTTATTATCAAGCTGTCGATTCCGACGATAATCAGTATGCTGGTTACTGCACTATATAATTCGGCAGATACATATTTTGTAGGCAAGATCTCCACTGAGGCAACAGCAGCAGTGGGGCTTGTTTTTTCTGTGATGGCAATTATTCAGGCTCTGGGTTTCTTCTTCGGGCATGGCTCGGGAAACTATCTATCGAGAATGCTTGGAGCTGAAAAGTACAAGGAAGCAAATGATATGGCATCCACGGGATTTTTCTCTGCTTTGATAGCTGGAGTTATCGTGGCAGCAGTTGGAAATATACTTGTTGAACCGATTTCAACATTAATAGGTGCGACAGAGTCAACCATGGCTGATACTGAGATATATATGAGGATAATTCTTATTGGTGCTCCCTTTATGATGGGGCAGTTTGTAATAAATAACCAGCTTCGTTTTCAGGGAAATGCTATGTATGCAATGATCGGACTTATGTTCGGTGCAGTGATAAATGTTTTCCTCGATCCGCTGCTTATACTTGTGTTTGATATGGGTGTTGCCGGTGCAGCTATAGCAACTGTAGGCGGGCAGTTTACAAGCTTCATAGTACTTCTGATTGGAAGTATGAGAGGAGAGAATATACATATCAGGCTGAAGAATGTGCATATAAATATGCATTTTGTAAAGGAGATAAATAATGGTGGTGCACCGTCACTTTTGAGGCAGGGGCTGGCTGCGGCATCAACGCTACTACTTAATAATTTTGCAGGTAAATACGGAGGAACAGCAGCGATCGCCGGAATGTCCATAGTGACGAGAGTTATGCTTATGATGATATCGGCGCTCATAGGCTTCGGGCAGGGATATCAACCTGTATGCTCCTTCAATTACGGAGCGGGTCTGAAGAATCGTGTAAAGGAGGGGTATTTCTTCTGTGTCAGATGGGGCTTCATATTCCTTATGGCAGTCGGACTTATATGTTTCGCGTTTGCTCCCGGCATAGTCGGATGGTTTAGAGATGACGCTGAGGTTATCAAGGTGGGAAGCTATGCACTCAGATGTCAGGCTTCGGTTATATGTCTGTCATCGCCTATAGTTATAACCAATATGATGCTTCAGTCTATGGGAAGAGGGCTAAAAGCCAGTATACTGGCATCGGCTCGAAATGGTATATTCTTTATACCGCTTATTTTAGTTTTGCCACAGATTTTAGGACTGACAGGAGTTCAGATAACACAGACATGCTCTGATATACTTACTTTTTTCCTGACGATACCTATGGCTATTAGTGAGATACGAAGACTAAAATAGTAAAAAATTGATAAAAAAGACATTTTTTCTCGACTTTTTTGTACAAATGTGATAAAATCAAAGGGAATTTTTATAAATTCAAGGAAATGTAAAAATATTGATAATAGTATGATACATGTTAAAAAATAGACATGTTACATAAGAATGTTAAGATTTTTACAAAAACCTAAAAATGCAAAAAAATAGAAGGGAGAAAATGCATGGATAATTTTTTAAAGATGATCCGTACGCCTAGACGTGTGATCAGCTGGCTTCTTGCAACCGTTATGGTTATTTCCACTTTCTGGTATGGTGGAATAAGCAAGGTTCGTGCAGAGGGCGCTGAAGAGGCTCCTGAAGCGGTTGAAGCATCAGAAGGCGAAGCGGTCGAAGAAGAGGAACATACAGAAGCTCCTGCCACAGACGAGGCAGAACAGGATGAGGAAGCACTTATAGGTGATCCTGGAGATCCTGCGGTAACAGCGCCTGGAATAGCTGAGGGGCTTGTATGTACCGGAGCAGATCTGCAGCTTCTTACAAGTGCAGCTCAGAAAACAGACCAGGCTCCGAGTAATTCTACGGTAGTATATTCTACTAGTAGAAATATGAGTATCTTAAACGCAAAGACTAGTTATACTGGTATTACAGCCGCTGATGCAGGTGACCACACCGTTTATTATGGATACAGAACAGGTAGTAATGTTTTTAATTACAAGTTTACGGTTGTAGATTATGTTGTTGTAAATATCGCAACAGGTGATATTGATAAGGTTCCTGTGAAGACAGTTAGAACAGGAACAAGTATTCGCAATTACAGATATTCACCATTCACTTATACCGGTGATGTTATTGCGCCTAATATCTACCTTGAGGATGCAGGTGGAAATGCTCTTACAGAGAATACTGATTATAGAATTGAGTCAGGAACAACAAGAGCAAGTGCTATTGGTGAATATGAAATCACAGTTCTCGGACTTGGAAACTATGAAGGAACAACAACTTCATTTACATGGGAGATTCAGGAAGATCCTTATATCGTTTATCCTACAAGAAACTGGGATATCAGAGTTCAGGATTCAGAATCTGAATATGATGGAGAGGCTCATGGTCTGAATATCACTCTTCAGAATAAGGCAGCTGATGCTAAGGTTGCATACCTTCTCTTAGAAGATGGCGAGGAGCCTGACTGGGAGTCAGAAGAATTTTCAGATGTTCCATGTGAGTTCGTTGATGCAGGCGAGTACGATGTTGCATGGAAGGTTTACACTGATGAAGTAGATATGGAGGGTAATCCTATCCATACACCAGTTACAGGTGTAAATACAGTAACCATAACACCTAAAGAGGTTCACGTTTATTCAAATGAAATAACCAAGGTTTATGATGGTGAGCCATTTGACGAAGAAGATCTTGCTGTTACTCAGATTGGTGAAGAAGATGGAAGCTATGCTCCTGTAGAGGGCGAAACAATCGCTCCAGAGGATATCAGACTTGCTCTTTCTGAGGAAGCTGTTGAAGCAGTAGATGTTGGCGAATATGAAATCGAAGTAGTAAATGAAGAATCGCTTGTTGAGCTTTATCCGAACTATAACATAATAGTTTCCATAGATGGATATGCTACTATTACAAGCAGACCTCTTACTATAACACTTGCTGAAGAATCATATACCAAGATGTATTCAGAAGACGCTATTGATTTTGAAGCAGAGCTTGTTTTCGAGCCATTTGATGAGGAAGCAGGAACAGGTCTTGTTGATGGTGATGAAATAATCGGTGCTCCTGTATTATCAACTGATAGTGAGTCAACCAGAACAACTTATGCTGTAGAAGACGATAATTTACTTGATGCAGGTACTTATTATATTCATCAGTATTATACAAATAATAGAGGCAGGATTATAGAAGGTATCACACCTGATGATAATCCAAACTATGATATAACATTCCAGGGTGGTACATATACTGTAACAAAGAAGCCAATCGATACTGAGTCAATAGAGGTTGAATTTGCCGGTAGTGAGACAGGTTACTATGAGTATACCGGAAGCAGAAGAAATATTTCTGTAGATCTTTTTGATGTAGTAAGCGGCTTTGATTGTATCGGTTCAGATGATTATACAGTAACAGGTGTTACAAGTGCTTCAAACTATGGAAAGTACGATATAAAGATTACAGCAACAGCTGATGGTAATTATACCGGACAAAGAGAAGAAGCATGGGGCATCGTTGCTTATGTTAGCGATGAGTTCGATTATGATGGTACAACCCATATGCTTACAGAGGATAATATAGAGAAGGCTATCGATGATGGTACTCTTATCGACTTCCGCTTTAGTATGACTGAGCCGGAAGAGGATGTTACAATTGATAACTATAAGACTTTGTATGATCTTGAAACAATAGATGATGTCAAGGCTGCATTTGAAAAAGCAGATCTTGGTAAGGATGTAGGAACTTATACATTCTACTATGTTCTTAGGTTAAGAGGAGATAAGTTCTTTGCAACAAGTGCAAATGTAGTCGTTGTTCCTGCTGAAATAGAAATCTCAGCTGGATATACAGTGAAGGACTATGACGGTACTACAGAGGTTAAATTCTTAGATCAAGAACTTCCAATTCTTACAGGAGTTGGATATGAGGCAGTATATGTCAGCAATATTACAGGTAATCTTGAAGAGGCTGACTCAAATTATGCTTTAGGTATTGATGAATCAGAATATAGAACAGTATACTTTGACGAGGAAGCTCTTGCTAAGGCTGATATAACTCCGGCCAATGAGAATACCAATCCTGATAATTATGTTATCACAGTAGATGATGAAGCCGGATGTGCAGTATACAGAGCAGAGCTTTACATTGAGGACTTTGAAATCGAAGTAGCAGATAAGGATTACGATGGTACTGATTTGGCAGAAGTAACTATTACAGCTGAAACCGGAATCGAAGGAGAAGAGATAGCATTTGATGATGCTTTTGGAATCTTCAAGGATGCAGATGTTGCATATGATGATCAGGGAGAAGTAATAGAAAAGCCTGTAATGGTTTTTGCAAGTGCAGTAGCAGGTAATGAAGAAACAGATATTGCAAACTATTTAATTATTGATGATCGTCATGTGGAAATTCGTCCGCAAATTCCAGACTATTTAATTGGAGTTCCTGCAGAGGCAATTCCTGTAGCTCTAGGAGAATTAGTTATTGGAGAAGACGACTATGATGTTTATTCTATTGAATCAGCAACTATCTATCCACTTGAGGTTACCATTACACCTGATAGTGCTTCTAAGACATATGATGGAAAGTCTGTTGATGCAGAGACAGCTGGACTTACATTCACAGTTGAAGGTGTTTCTGAAGAGCTTGCTGAGATAGATGAGCTTGCTGCAGAAATCCTTAATAATCCTGAAGATCTTTTCGCTGTATCTTTTGAAGAAGGTGTTGATGTAAAGAACGCAGGAAAGTATGTAATATACAGTGAAGCTGATGATGGATTGGCAGAAGAAGGCAACTTCACATTCAAAACAATGACAGGTGAATATGAGATTACACCTAAGGCGGTTACAGTTAAGGTTGAAGACGCAACTAAGAAGGTAGGAGAGGATGATCCTGTATTCAAGTATAGCGTAACAGGTCTTGTAGATGGTGAAAGCCTTAAGAATGTAAAGGTTACTCGTACATCCGGCGAAGATGTTGGAACATATGATGTATATATTACATTTGACAAGGATGATAACTATGAGTTTACATTTGTAAACGGTAAGTTCACTATCACAGAAGGTGATAAGCCTGAGCCTGCTCCACAGCCTGAAACAAACTACAAAAATGAGTGGGTTGACGGACAGTGGTATGGCGCAGATGGTAATACTGATTATGCACCTAAGGGAAGCTGGAAGCAGAATGCTTCAGGCTGGTGGTATGAAGATACATCAGGCTGGTATCCGGTAAGCTGCTGGCAGAAGATAGATGGTTTGTGGTATTACTTCAAGCATGATGGCTATATGGCATCAAGTGAGTGGATCAACGGCTGGTGGTGCGATGCTGATGGATCTTGCACATACGCAGGTGTTGGTTCATGGAAGTCAGATTCAAACGGCTGGTGGTATGAAGATACCCTTGGCTGGTATGCTGTGAGCTCATGGCAGAAGATTGATAGTATCTGGTACTACTTCGGAAATGATGGTTATTTGGTAACAAATCAGTACGTAGATGGTTATTGGGTAAACGCTGACGGAGCTTGGGCAGAATAGTTAATTATAAGTAAATAATTACTTTCTCTCTTATAAAATGGGGACGGTTCTATGATTTTCATAGAGCTGTCCCCTCTCATTTTATTTCGATTTTTCTTTAAGCTTTTTAAGTATATCCTTCATCCTATCAGGCCTATCTGTTATAAGTCCAGCGACCTTAGAATGTTTGATGAAGAACTTTATAAGAAATGATTTATTTACAGTCCATACATAAACCGGAAATCCTGCGTGTCTCATCCTTCTGGTAAAACCGCATCTCATAAGTACCGGATGTGGGCTTACAAAGTCTGCATGGCATGCCTTAAGTCTTCTTCCCGGAAATACTTCATTACATCTCATTTTGAAATCGGCATCGTCTCTTCCGAGCAGAAGACCAACTTCGATGTTCGGATCAAATTCTTTTATCCTGTAAGGGGTTATATCATAAAAGGATTTGATGCTGTACTCGTTATAGTCAAGAAGCTTCTTGACTATTTTTACTATTCTGTATTCGTAGCCTGTTTCCTTAATCTCTATATCCATAAATACTCTGTTATGGCATAGCTTAATGACCTCAAGGAAGGTAGGAATTCTGAAACCATTTTTCTCGGCTATGCTCTGCAATTCCTCATATGAGGTTTCCGAGATGGCTCTTCCTTCTATTTGTGAATCATGATAGACCACAAGTTTGTTGTCCAGGGTTTTTCTGACATCAAACTCTACCATATCAACTCCAAGCTGAATTGCATTTTCAAATGCATCCAGAGTGTTTTCGGTTCCACCCATTCCTGCGCCGCCTCGATGGGCTATGATTTTTATATCCTTATTCAAAGCATTACTCCTTATATACAAAAGTGCATTCACACTATAACACTTTGATTTGTAATGAGTCAATCGGAACAGTTTATTTTGATACTGCCTATGTGTATCATGGTGGTACATCGGAGGTTGCTGCGAAGGAGTGTGTCCACAGCACCTTCCAATCATAGAGCTTCTTAAAGAAGCATCCGATGAATTTGATCAGTAAATTTATGCTTGAGGTTTCGTTTGCTTTTGGAGAAATCTTTTTTGCCGTTCATATGTAGATTTCTACCGTTCATATAAGATTTGTTTATTTTTGAAAACAGAAGGTATATGGTGTGTTCAGTAAGAAACAAATGACATGAAAGGCAGGTCTTATTATGAAAAATGTTATAGAGACAAAGGGACTGACAAAGAGATATAAGGATAACACAGCAGTGGATGGATTGGAGCTTTCGATTAAGGAGGGCGAACTTTTTGCACTGCTTGGAATAAATGGTGCCGGAAAGACAACAACTATAAGGATGCTCACTTGCCTGTCAAAGCCAACTGAGGGAACGGCAAAGGTTTATGATGCGGATGTATTAAAAGATTCGGATAAGGTTAAGAAGGTCGTTGGAATCTCAACTCAGGACACTGCAGTAGCAGGGAAGCTTACGGTAGAAGAGAATCTAAAGTTTATGGCAGACATATATGGTGTAGATAGAAGTAATGTTGAGAAGGTAATTGAAGATTTTAGCCTAAGTGAGGTCAGGAAAAAGAAAGCAAAGCAGCTTTCGGGTGGATGGCAGAGGAGACTATCCATAGCTATGGCAGTTATAGGAGAACCGAAGGTGCTTTTCCTGGATGAGCCGACGCTCGGACTTGATGTTATAGCTAGACGCGAGCTTTGGAAGGAGATAGAAAAGCTCAGAGCAAAGATGACTATTATCCTTACAACTCATTACATGGAGGAAGCAGAAGCTCTGGCTGACAGAATCGGAGTAATGATCAAAGGAAAAATGGTTGAACTCGGAACGCTTCAAGAACTGGAAGAGAGAACAGGAAAGAAAGGTCTTGAGGAAGTATTCGTATCAATTACGGAAAAAACGGTCTGATTATAGATATGGAGGATAATAGAGATGAATAGAACATTTACCTTTACAAAAAGAAATCTATTAGAGATGTTAAGAGATCCGCTTAGTTATATATTTTGCGTAGCATTTCCTCTGGTTATGCTTGTGCTTATGACTATCGTTAACTCAAGTATACCTAAGGGGGGAATTACAACCTTCAGAATAGATAATCTTGAGGGTGGAATAGTTGTGTTCGGTCAGTCATTTGTTATGCTTTTCACAGCGCTAAATGTAGCGACTGACAGAAATGGTTCTTTCCTTACGAGACTTTTTGCATCACCTATGAAGAGCCATGAGTTTGCAAATGGATATATACTGCCAAGTATGATAATCTCGTTTGTTCAGACTATTATATCTATAATTGCTGCATTTATCGTATCAATTATCGTTGATTATAAGCTGAGTATAGCCGGACTTCTCATAGTGATCGTAGTAGCAATACCGGCGGCATTATTCTTTGTTGCAATAGGACTTATCTTTGGTACGCTTTTCAGTGAAAAGGCTGCGCCGGGTATGTGCTCGATCATTATATCGCTTGCCGGCTTCTTTGGAGGCATATGGTTTGATGCAGAAGCTACAGGTGGTGTTATGGGTAGTATCTGCAAGTGTACTCCGATATTTTACTGCACAAAGGCTATCAGGTCTGCAATAGATATGGATTTTGGTAAGGATAGTTTTGTTATACCTATGATAATAGTTGTAGCTTCGGCTTTGGTACTTACTATACTTTCGTCTGTACTTTTTAAGTCCAAGATGAGAGCTGACCTGGCATAAATCATAATTGCAGTTGGTTCGTAAATAATCTATAATCATATCGTGTTTGCTGTGACATTTTATTTGAGCTATCATTTGTAAATCAAGGGGACGATATGATAATCAAACCGGATATAGATAAAAGATACAAACAAATAGAGCTTCATGTCTGTAATGAGGAACTAAATGACGAGGTGAAGAGTGTCGTCAGAGAGCTTCATGAGATCTTTGATGAGACTATAGCTGCAGTTGATGAAAGAGGCAACAGATGTAAGCTAGCTCCGTCTGAAATAATATCCTTCTATTCGGAAGGGCAGAAGGTTATGGCACTTGGAGCGAGTGGTAAATACTCAGTTGGAATGAAGCTCTATGAGCTGGAGGAAGGACTGGCAAAGAAAACCTTTGTCAGGATATCCAGGTCGGAGATAGTTAATTACAGAAGGATAAAGAGTCTTGATATGAGCGTGACCGGTACGATCAAGATAACTATGAAAAACGGTTATGAAACTTATGTTTCCAGGCGTAATATCGCAAGGATCAAGGAGCTTCTGGTAAAGGATAATCTATGAAGGAATATATAAAAAGAGGGGCAATCAGTTTTATGATTTCTGCCTTCTCGGGACTCATGGTAAACTTAATAATCGATTTATGTGTGAATGGCTCCGGGCATAAAGGTTTTACATCTATATCGCCGTTTTTTCTGGAGCATTTTCCGTCGCCGGTAATGGCTGCCTACGTGAATATCCTGCTTTATGGTCTGATAGGCTTCAGCTTCAGCTTTATGACATTTGTCTTTGATCTGGAAAGAGTAGGATTTATTATACAGGCTGTTATCTACTTTGTGGTTACCTGTGCTGTGTTTGTTGGGATAACAATAGTTTTGTGGCAGCTTCAGCGTCGCCCGGAGGCGCTTATCAGCAGTCTGGCTGGTTATACAGTGACATATGTGATAATGTGTGTGATAATGTATAAGCAGCTGAAACGGGATATGGAGGAAATAAATAAGAGCATTATATGATACTAGCATGTCAGAATATAAGTAAGAGCTTCGGCGAGACAGAGGTGCTGAAGGATATAAATTTTCATATAGAAAAGCAGGATAAGTGTGCGATTGTCGGAATAAATGGTGCCGGCAAGACCACACTTCTTCGCGTTATTCTGGGAGAAGAGGAGGCGGACAGTGGAAATGTAGTTATCTCCCGCGATATAAGAACAGGGTATCTGGCACAGACGCAGGATACTGAGCTGGATAACACTATCTATGGTGCTATGCAGGAGGCAAAGAAGTACATCCTTGAAATGGAAGTCCGTATAAGAGAACTGGAAAAGGAAATGGAGGGGAAGAGTGAGGAAGAACTCGCTCCGATCCTTGAAGCATATAACAGACTTACAACTCAGTATGATAGGGAAAACGGTTATGCCTATGAAAGCGAGATAACCGGAGTTATAGCAGGCCTCGGATTTGGTAAAGAGGATTATGACAGACCTATAGCAAGTTTGTCCGGAGGGCAGAAGATGAGAGTTGCACTCGGACGTCTGCTGCTCAGTCATCCTGATATAGTTATCCTTGATGAGCCGACTAACCATCTGGATATGGATTCAATCAGATGGCTTGAAGGGTATCTTGCATCTTATCCCGGAGCGGTGATAGTTGTAAGCCACGACAGGTACTTCATAGATAAGATAACGAATAAAATAATAGAGATAGATCAAGGTATTTCACAGGTCTATAACGGCAGTTATTCCTACTATAGTGAGGAAAAGGAAAAACGTCGTCAGGCTCTGATGAATGCGTATCTGAAGCAGCAGGATGAGATAGCTCATGAGGAGGCTGTAATAACAAAACTTAAGCAGTTTAATCGTGAGAAGTCCATAAAGAGGGCTGAGAGCCGCGAGAAGAAGCTGGATAAAATCGAACGCCTTGATAAACCAACTGAAGAGCGTTCAGATATGAGGCTTAAGCTGGAGCCGGTATGCGAGTCCGGAGAGGATGTTCTCATGGTAGAGGGGCTTAAAAAGGCATATGGCGATAATCTGCTTTTTGAGAATCTGGATATCGATATAAAGCGTGGAGAACATGTAGCACTTATTGGTGGAAACGGAACGGGTAAAACTACTATCCTCAAGCTTGTTGCAAGGAAGCTGGCAAAGGACGCGGGAACTGTGTCACTTGGTTCCAGAGTAAGAATAGGCTACTTTGACCAGGAGCATCATGATCTGGATGTGAATAAAACAATCTTTGATGAGATGTCAGATTCATTTCCTGATATGAATAATACTCGTATCAGAAATGTACTTGCTGCATTTCTCTTTACCGGAGAGGATGTATTCAAAAAGATAAAGGATCTCTCCGGTGGAGAAAGAGGTAGACTTTCGCTTGCAAAGCTTATGCTTTCGCCTGCAAATCTTCTTATCCTCGATGAGCCGACAAACCATCTGGATATTCCTTCTAAGGAAATCTTAGAGAGTGCTCTCAGGGACTATACAGGTACAGTTCTTTACGTAAGTCATGACAGATATTTTATAAATAAAACTGCGACAAGAATCCTTGAGCTTCGTGAGAAGGTGCTTACAAACTATAAGGGTAATTATGATTATTACGAAGAAAAAAGAGATGAGCTTTTCAGCGTACAGCATGCAGAGCTAAGTGTTGATGCCGGTATAAGCATCGCGACTTCTTCTGAAATTTCCGGAAAGTCGGAAGCGCGTCTTGAGTACGAGGCTAAGAAAGCATCTTATGCTGAGGAAAGAAAGAGAGCAAATGCAATTAAACGTGTGGAGTCAGCAATAGAGAAAACAGAGGCTGAGATAAGTGAGCTGGAGGAGACGATGAATGACCCTGCTAATGGAACCAATGTTTCGCTCCTTCTTGAAACCTCGAAGAAAAAGGAAGAAGCAGAAGCGAAGCTGGAAGAGCTTTATGCGGAGTGGGAGGAACTTCAGGAGTAGCAGGTTTAAGGTCAGATTTTTAAAAAATTAATCGTTATTTTTGTCGAAATAAATATAGGTTATTGGTATAATATGTTTTAGCATTTTAAGTATTAATCAAAGGAGAAGGGGATTATGAGTTTTCCTAAGGGATTTATATGGGGAGCAGCTACTGCGTCCTATCAGATAGAGGGGGCATATAATGAGGATGGAAAGGGCCTTAACATCTGGGATGTATGTTCGTCTATGGATGGCAAGGTAAAGCATAGTGAGAATGGAAATGTAGCATGTGACCATTATCACAGATATAAGGATGATATAAAGCTCTTTAAGGAGCTGGGGATCAAGTATTACAGATTCTCCATCAGCTGGGCAAGAATTATTCCAACCGGCGACGGAGAGGTTAATCCAAAGGGGCTTGAGTTCTACAGTAATCTGGTAGATGAGCTTCTGGCAAATGAAATTACACCGCTTGTTACTTTGTTCCACTGGGATCTTCCTTATGATCTGTTCCTTAAGGGAGCTTACGCAAATCCTGATTTTCCGCTGTGGTTTGAGAAGTATGTGAAGGTTGTTGTGGATGAGCTTTCTGACAGAGTAAAGTATTGGATTACATTTAACGAACCTCAGTGCTTCATCGGAAATGGATTCTGGATCGGTGGACATGCACCTTTCCTCAAATGTGACGACAGAACAATTCTCAGAATGATCCATAACTATCTGCTCGCTCACGGAAGGGCTGTTAAGTATATAAGAGAGAATGCGAAGACAGAGCCGAAGATAGGTATCGCGCCTATCGCTCCGGTTCGTATCCCTAAGTCAGACAGTCCGGAGGATATAGAGATTGCAAGGAGAGACAGCTTCTCGCTGAATGACAGATTCTTTTCGCTTGCTATATATTCGGATCCAATTATTTTTGGAAAATATCCTGATGATGCGATAGAGGAGTTCGGAGAAGATATGGTCGTACCGGCTCCCGGTGATATGGAGCTTATCTCACAGCCGATAGACTTCTATGGGATGAATGTTTATTATAGTGCCGGAGAAGAAAATGAGACCAGCTATAGAGATAATGAATATGTTGGTATACCGAGAAATGCACTTGGCTGGGTTATAGATCCGAGAGTTATGTACTGGTCACCGAAGTTTATCTACGAGCGTTATAAGCTTCCGATTCTTATGACTGAGAACGGAATGGCTGTAAATGATACTATATCACTGGATGGAAAGGTTCATGATCCTCAGCGTATTGATTTCATGCATAGATATCTGAAGGAGTTTAAAAAAGCTGGAGAGGAAGGAGTTCCTCTTATGGGATATCTCTACTGGTCAGCGATGGATAACTACGAATGGGCATATGGCTACGATATGAGATTCGGACTCATCCACGTTGATTACAGAGACCAGTCAAGAATAATTAAAGACTCCGGTCACTGGTTTAGAGAGGTAATTGAGAGTAACGGAGAAATAATCTGACAACAGAATAAAAAACAATACACAAAATATGGGTAAAGGTTGCATCTTTACCCATATTTTGATACATTATGTAGTAACCAATGTCGTAAAGCCAACAAGCTTGACTGCTTGCAGGCGAAGCTTGTTGGCTTTACGACATGCAGAAACATATTCAAGTGAGGTATATATTATGAAGTGTCCATATTGTGGAGATGAAGATACAAGAGTTATAGATTCCAGACCGGCTGATGATAATACAGCGATAAGAAGAAGACGTCAGTGTGATGTCTGCGGAAAAAGATTTACAACCTATGAGAAGGTTGAAGCGATTCCTCTTATGGTCATAAAGAAGGATAAGAGCAGAGAGGCTTATGACAGAGAGAAGATAGTTCAGGGACTTATCAGAAGCTGTCACAAGAGACCTGTCTCAATGGAAAAAATCGAAGACTGTGTAAATGAGATAGAGGCTGAGATCTATAACAAGGAAACAAGAGAAATTGAAAGCTCTGAGATAGGTGAGATCGTTATGGACAAAATAAAGAATCTTGACGGCGTCGCATATGTAAGATTCGCTTCTGTATACAGAGAATTCAAGGATGTAAATACATTTATGGATGAGCTGAAGAAGATACTTAAATAGCTATTTTATAGAGACAGAAAAACAAGCCACCTGTATAGCTTACGGGTGGCTGTAGTTATATAGATGTTTGGAGAGGTTATGGAAGAGACTCTGAAGATAACACGTACGGGTGAATCGGAAGTGATAATTAAAAAGTCCAGATTTCTCGGTTCGGCGATAAATGTCGAGAGTGAGGAACAGGCCAGAGAGATGGTTGCTGCAATCCGTAAGGAGCATTACAGTGCAAGACATGTCTGCTATGCATATAGTATAGGAGATAAGAATCCGGTTTTGAAATTCTCTGATGATGGTGAGCCCGGTGGTACGGCAGGAAAGCCGATGCTGGATGTTGTTTTGAATTCAGGGATATCAGATATCCTTATTGTAGTTGTGAGATATTTCGGTGGTGTTCTGCTTGGAACAGGCGGGCTTGTAAGAGCATATAGTGAGGTTGCAGCACAGGCAGTAAAGAATGCAGAAACAAAGACTATCTGTCTTTCACGCATATATGATATAGTTCTTGATTATGGTGATTTTGATAAGGTCAAGTATCTGATAGAAAATCACGAGGGAACTGCTTACGATGTTGAATACAGTGATAAGGTAATTATCAAGCTCACAGTCCCGGACAAGAATGCTGAGATACTGGAAAAGCAGATATCAGAAAAGACCGCGGGCAGATCTGAGATAACGTATCTCGAGACAAAAATGGTTTAACTATTTTAGGGTTGGGTGTTAAATTATTCCCAGATATGGTCTTCCTCTATAACCTTGAAATCCAGGTAGTCAAAATCTATTTCTTCCATAAAGTTTGTGTCACGGAACTCGGTTCTGGCATGCTTGATAAAATCATTATTATTTGAATCAAGCCAGATTGGAACAGCGAGGTCAAACTCGTCGCACATCATTTCTAGCGCTTTGTAGACCTTCTTTGTTCGAGAGAGCTCGTGACCACCGATTTCGATAGTGGTATCCTTTATGAGATGATTTTCTTTGATTATTCTACCCCAGACTCTAAACATAAGAATTACTCCATTAAAAATATAGGTTATTATACCATAGTAACTAAATGAGTCAATAAACACAGCTATTAATAAATAATGATAAATATAGCTTTTAAAAGATTATTATATACGAAAGTGAGAAAAGATGTATAAACTTATAACCAGGGATGGTCTGGCAAAGCGTGCCGATTTTGAAACCCCACATGGAGTGATAAGAACACCTATGTTTATGAACGTTGCTACAGCAGCGGCAATAAAGGGTGCTGTTTCTGCGGCAGATCTTGAAAACCTGAAAACAGAGGTAATGCTATGCAATACCTATCATATGCATGTAAGGCCGGGAGAGGATATAGTTTACAAAATGGGTGGACTGCATAAGTTCACAACCTGGAAAAAGCCTATCCTTACTGATTCCGGCGGCTTTCAGGTTTTCTCTCTTGCAAAGCTTAGAAATATAAAAGAGGAAGGTGTTCATTTCAGCTCTCATATAGATGGAAGAAAAATATTCATGGGTCCTGAGGAGAGTATGAATATCCAGTCAGCACTGGCGTCAACGATTGCCATGGCATTTGATGAGTGCCCACCTGCAAAGGCTGAAAGAAGCTATATAGAAAAGTCTGTTGCCAGAACTGAGAGGTGGCTTCTTCGTTGTAAGAAGCGAATGGAGGAGCTGAACAGTATGGAATCGACCATCAACAAAGAGCAGATGCTTTTTGGTATAAATCAGGGTGGTGTCATAGATGATATAAGGATTGATAACGCAAAGAGGATATCGGAGCTTGATCTGCCGGGATACTCTATCGGCGGCCTGGCAGTAGGAGAGTCACATGAGGAAATGTATCACATCCTGGATGTTACTGTACCGCACCTGCCTCTCGAGAAGCCGACCTACCTGATGGGAGTCGGAACACCTGCCAACATCCTTGAAGCGGTGGACAGGGGTATAGATTTCTTTGACTGTGTATATCCTTCCAGAAACGGAAGACATGGCCAGGTTTATACGAATCATGGTAAGCTGAATCTGAAGAATGCAAGATTTGAGTTAGATGACTCACCGATAGATGATACCTGCGATTGTCCTGTGTGCAAGAGATATTCACGTGCCTATGTGAGACATTTGCTTAAAAGAGATGAAATGCTTGGACTTAGGTTCTGCGTAATCCACAATCTGTACTTCTATAATAACATGATGGAAGAGATAAGAAATGCAATTGAGGAGCATAGATGGAAGGCATATAAGAAGGATAAGCTGGAAAAAGTATCCGGAGAAGAAAAATAGTTTGCATATTTAGAAGTTTTATTTTATGATGTCATATGTGTCAAAATACGAGACGAAAAAAATCTATAAAAAGATATATATTTAAGGAGGAAAAACTAAATGGGAATGGTACTTGAAGGTCAGGCAGCTGCAACTGGTGCAGGTGGCGGCGGAATGATGATACTTATCATCTATATTCTTTTCTTTGTTGCGATGATATATTTCCTTTTTGTAAGACCATCAAAGAAGCAGCAGGCTCAGCAGCAGGAGCTTATGAACAAAATTAAGCCGGGTGACTCAGTAATGACAACCAGTGGTTTCTACGGAACAGTTATTGGTATGGAGGATGATACAGTTATCGTTGAGTTCGGTAATAACAAGAACTGTCGTATACCTATGCACAAGAAGGCAATTGCTGATGTTGAAAGCGCTGATGCTGTTTATGAAGAAGCAGAAGAAAAGAACGAGGATAGTGCTGAAGAGACAAAAGCAGGAAAGAAAAAGTAATTATGAAAAAGAAGATTTCTGCAATATTTATATGTATGATGATCATATCTCTTGTATCCGGATGTGGAAAAGAGGAAGAGCCTTATTCATCGCCTAACTTTTCCGATAAGTCTCCTCACGAGGCTACAGAAACGGAGGCAACTGAAACAGACGCAAGCTTAACTGATGCACTGATGATAGCGAGCTTCACAGATGCTACGATGTCAGATGCCAGTGCAACGGATGCTGTGCCTGCGTCTCTTACTGATGCCCTTCCGATGGGTGTATATGAGAATAATACTTATTATAATGGACTTGCAGAATTCAAGATTACTGTTGATGGCGAGAATTGGAAGCTTTACGATTATGTGGAGGTAGCTTCCGCAACAGGTGCTACTCCGGATTATGTTTCAAATCTGTGGTATGGTTATACCTCACCTTTTGAAGAGGATACGACCTATGCTGCAATAGCTTCAAATAAGCAGTCCGGTTCGACTATCATAGTTTCTTATATAAGCCCTACCAGCTACAATATGCCAGATTATTCAGCAAAGGATTATCTGGGAATGGTTGCTGACAGATATGAGGATGTAAATGTAAGAACTGTAACCTTCCTTGCTCAGACTTATGAGTGCATCGATATTCCTCAGGAACAAACAGGTATCGGAAGGCGAGTTCAGTTTGCCATAGATCGAGGTGGAATGATCATACTTATTACATTTACAATCTACGAAGGATCTTCTATTGAAGAAGCTGTAGGACTTTTAAAACCTTTGTATTATTAGCATATTGATATTTATTGACCGGGGCAGTTTTGCTCCGGTTATTTAAAAGTAAGATGCAGTTATGGAGAATGAAAATAAATCGAATAACTCAATAAAAGGAATCGTCCATATAATTTTTGCGGCTCTATGTTTTTCGCTGATGACCCTTTTTCTGAAGCTTGCGGGAGATCTTCCGGTTATGGAGAAAGCATTCTTCAGAAATATAGTCGCATTTCTTATTACGGCAATTCTTCTATTCAGAAGTGAGGATAAGTTTAAGATAAAGAAACAAAGCTGGAGAGGAATTCTTCTTAGAAGTATTTTCGGTACTGCGGGGCTTATTGCAAACTTCTGGGCTGTTGACAGGATAGGGCTTGCGGACTCAAATATGCTGAATAAGATGTCACCGTTTTTTGCTATGCTCATGTCTATATTTATACTTAAGGAGGAGCCTGATCGTCTTGAGTGGGGAGCTCTCATCATAGCATTTCTCGGAGTGATCTTTGTAGTAAAACCAAGTGGGGGGATGGCTAGTCTTCCTGCGTTTGTAGGTCTATTTGGGGGCTTTGCAGCAGGAACGGCTTATACATTTCTCAGAAAGGTTACTATGGGAGGAGAGAGAGGAGCGGTGGTTGTAATGTGCTTCTCACTGTTTTCCACGATCGTGACGCTTCCTTTTCTGATATTCGGTTATGAGCCTATGTCACTGAAACAGCTCATTTTTATGCTGTTAGCCGGAGTAGCGGCGATGGGTGGTCAGATGAATATCACAGCCGCCTACACCTATGCGCCTGCAAAAGAAATCTCGATTTTTGATTATTCGCAGGTGCTTTTTGCGGCTTTATGGGGTATACTGTTTTTTGCAGAGCTTCCTGATTGGTACAGCGTCGCAGGATATGTTATAATAATTGGTGCAGGTATATTCAGATGGTATTATATACTGCATATGAAAGATAAGAATAAGGAATTGAAAGATGCGTAATAGGGGTCGTGTAATTAAAAATATGCTGATGGGAATGGTAGGTGTCTGCATATGCATAGCAGCTACATGGGTTTCCTCACTATATGGAAAAGGGAATGTAACTAATGGATATATCCAGAGTAACTGGCCCAAGATGTCATTTTTCAGATTCGAATTATCGATAATAATGTCATCCATAGGAATCACTCTTTACTATGTCGGAATTAATGAATACATCAAGGTCCTCAAGACTACGAGGCGTAGGAGGGGGTATTTTGATAACAGGATGACCAAGCTATTCGAGATAGGAGCAATCGCAGGTCTTATCTCATACCTGTTTATACAGGGCTGTTTCATAATGATGGCGCTCACATATAAGCAGCTTTATACGACAAGTCTTATGGGAGCTGATCTGATATCAGTTACTGAGGGAACATTCTATTATGTCGCAATCCCGGTATTTGCTTTCTATGTCATATCAGTTGCGGCAGTCTCCATTCCGTATATGTACTATACTTATATCGGAAGACTCAAGATTCCGAAGCTTTTTATCCTCTTCAATCCACTGGTCTTCTTGGGAATCGGAGAGCTTTTGAAGCTTACGAAGAATCATTATGTGATAGATTTTGCGTCAGCATCAGTACTTTTCGGCTTCCTGCTCATGATGGCGGCCGGAACCATACACGTATCCAAGATGCCGGATGACAAGAGAGAACGAAGACGTAGAGTAGATGACTGATCGGACCTGAGGAGATGATTATGAGATACGTATCATGGAATGTAAATGGAATAAGAGCATGTGTTACAAAGGGCTTCAAGGAGTCTTTTGATATGTTGGATGCTGACATTTTCGCGATTCAGGAAAGCAAGATGCAGAAGGATCAGATAAGGCTTGAACTGGATGGGTATCATCAGTACTGGAATTTTGCAGTAAAAAAGGGTTATTCAGGTACTGCGATTTTTACCAGGGAAGAACCGCTCTCGGTTGTTTATGGTCTGGGAATCGAGGAACATGATCAGGAAGGACGTATGATAACTCTTGAGTTTGATAAGTTCTACTTTATATGTGTATATGTTCCGAATTCGCAGGAGGAGCTGAAGAGGCTTGAATACCGAATGAAGTGGGAGGATGATTTCAGAGCCTTCGTAAGTGAGCTCGATAAGAAGAAGCCTGTTATTATCTGTGGTGATATGAATGTGGCTCATGAGAATATCGATCTCAAGAATCCTTCCTCAAATCATCACAATCCCGGATTTACAGATGATGAGAGAGAGAAGCTTGGTAAGCTTCTGGATGCCGGTTTTGTAGACAGCTTCCGTTATAAATATCCGGATCTGGAGGGGGCTTATTCCTGGTGGTCTTACAGGTTTAATTCCAGAGCAAGAAATGCAGGATGGCGTATCGACTATTTTCTTGTATCAAACCGCCTCTCAGACAAGATAAAGGATGCGAAGATACATAGCGAGGTTTTCGGCTCGGATCATTGTCCGATAGAGCTTGAACTAGATATATAAAAATAATAACAGAAAAAACTTGATAAAAAAAACTCATAATGTTATAGTATCCTCAATATGTAGTTTTCAAAACTACGTGTTGAGGTTTTGTTTTGTGATACAAATATTGTTTATATAAAATGTGATTGAAAAGAGTGTAAGTAATAGATGAGTAGTGAGATAAATGAAAACAAATTTAAACCTGTTCCCGGAATAGCAGGCAGATATATATCTACCATTGAGGATGAAAACGGACTTCTGAAGGAGATACAGTATCATGATACTGATACGTTCAATTTCGGATTTGATGTGGTTGATGTATTGGCAGATAAATGTCCTGACAAGACTGCTATGATGCATATATCCAAGGCCGGAAAGCAGCGCAGAATCACATTTAAGGATATGATGTACTATTCAAACAAATCTGCAAATTATCTCCAGTATCTGGGAATAAAGAAGGGTGATAAGGTTCTTCTTATTCTTAAGAGACATTATCAGTTCTGGTTTGCGCTTCTTGCGCTTCACAAGATAGGAGCAATAGCAGTTCCGTGTTCGTACCTTCTTACTAAGAAGGATTTTGAGTACAGACTGAAGGCCGGATCCATCAGTGCAGTTATATGTACCGCTGACGGAGATGTTTCTGAGGAGTTTGATAAGGCAGCCAGGAACTATACAGGTCTTAAGGCGAAGATGCTTGTCGGCGGTTCAAAGGATGGATGGTATAAGGTTAACAGAGACGTCAGATTCTTCTCACCGCTTTTTAAGCGTCCGGTAAACGCAGCTTGTGGTAATGATACAGCTCTTATGTTCTTTACCTCCGGAACTACTTCTTATCCGAAGATGGCAGCACACAGCCACAAATATCCTCTTGCTCACTATATTACGGCTAAGTACTGGCATCAGGTAGAAAGTGATGGATTACATTTTACCATAAGTGATACAGGCTGGGGCAAGGCTCTTTGGGGTAAGATATACGGACAGTGGCTCGCTGAAGCTCCGATTTTCACTTATGATTATAATGAGTTTTTTGCTAAAGAGATTCTCTCACTTATGGAGAAGTATCATATAACTAGCTTCTGTGCACCGCCTACAGTATTCAGGATGCTTGTGCATATAGATATGACGAAGTTTGACTTGTCGCATCTGCACCATGTATCGACCGCGGGTGAGGCACTTAACCCTGAGGTGTATGAGAAATTTTACAGGGCTACGGGGCTCAAGATTATGGAGGGCTTCGGACAGACAGAGACTACACTGGTTGCTGCAAACCTGAAGGGTATGGAGCCGAAACCGGGTTCAATGGGCAAACCGAGTCCACTCTACGAAGTAAAGCTCATGAATGATCTGGGACACGAGGTTAAACAGGGTGATGTCGGAGAGATATGTATCCGCGTTACTGAGGAGAATCAGCTGGGACTCTTCCTCGGCTATTATCTGGACGAAGAGAAAACAGCTTCAGTTTTATATGATGGATATTATCACACGGGAGATACAGCATATCAGGATGAAGACGGTTATATGTGGTACGTCGGAAGAAGAGATGATATCATAAAGTCTGCCGGCTTCAGGGTTGGACCTTTTGAGATTGAAAATGAGATCATGAAGCTTCCGTATGTTATGGAATGTGCAGTGACGAGCGTGCCGGACAAGGTCAGAGGTCAGGCGATTAAGGCTTCGATAGTTCTGTCAAAGGGTGTCGAGGTAAATGAAAAACTGAAGAAGGAAACTATGAAATATCTGAAGAACAATCTCGCTTCATATAAAAGACCGAAGTTTTTGGATTTTGTCGCAGAGCTTCCGAAGACTACAAGCGGTAAGGTGAGAAGGGCAGAGATCAAAGCTAAGGATTGGGATAAAAAATAAGGAGGCTGAAAAGCCTCTTTATTTATTTGGGAAATGCTTCAAAAAATAGTTGACATTCATATCATATGGACTATAATAGAAAAGGTTAAAAAATTTTAAATAAATTTTTTTAACAATCAATATGGCTTTTATGCTAATAATTTTTAAAAGGAGACAAAAAAATGTTTGATGAAATCAAGGCTGTAATTGCAGAAACACTTAGCGTAGATGAGGACAAGATCACTCTTGAGGCTTCTCTTACTGATGATCTCGGTGCTGATTCACTGGATGCTGTTGAGCTTGGCATGGCTATTGAGGATGCTATTGGTGTAGCTATCGCTGATGAGGATCTTCCAAACATCAAGACAGTTCAGGATCTCGTTGACTACGTAGAAGCACATAAGTAAACAAAAGAAAAACTCGTTCGGAGGCGCAAATAATGAAGCTTTTTAGTAAGCGAAGTCAGTCTGCTGACAGTAGCAATACTGTAAAAGACGACATTGAACTGGTGGAATCTGAAAACGAGGAATTAGATGATGATACTAACTCGGAGCAGGTGTTTACCTGCTCCGATTGTGGTGTCAGTACATCGTTATCAGAAATTAAAAGTAATTTATATGTATGTCCTAAATGCGGTAAGCATTCGAAAATCTCTGCCAGAAGGAGAGTTAAGAATATAGCCGATGAGGGTACATTTAAAAAAATCAAAAGCAACGTTCCTTTTAAGAACCCACTGAATTTTCCTGATTATGATGAGAAGATTAAGGGTCTACAGAAGAAGACAGGTCTTGATGAGGGTATCCTGTCGGGCGTATGCAAAATAGAGGGACATAAGACGGTACTGGCAGTTATGGCCAGCGAATTTTTGATGGGGAGCATGGGAGTCGCAGTCGGTGAGATGGTTACCAGGACCTTCGAGTACGCTGACAAGATGAACCTTCCTGTCATTATTTTTACTGCAAGTGGCGGAGCGCGTATGCAGGAGGGAATCCTCTCTCTGATGCAGATGGCAAAAACCTCGGCTGCTGTTCAGAAGTTCAGCAGACATGGAGGTCTATATATCTCGGTTCTGACACATCCTACTACGGGTGGAGTTAGTGCAAGCTTTGCGACTCTTGCGGATATTACTATCGCTGAGCCGGGAGCTCTTATAGGTTTTGCCGGACCAAGAGTAATAGAACAGACTATAGGTCAGAAGCTTCCTGAAGGTTTCCAGAGAGCTGAGTATCTTGAGGATCATGGCTTTGTTGATGGTATAGTCGCAAGAAAGGACATGAAGGCGAAGCTGGCACAGATACTGAGGCTTCATGAGAACAGGAGGGTATCATGGCAACGATAAGAGAGATTGATGACGAGCTCACTGTTCTTGAGGAAAAAATAGCAGAGTTCAAGGATGATATGAAGGATATAGAACAGCTGAGTGATCTGCATGCCCAGTATGACAAGACGGCTGAGATGGCTTCGGATCTGTCACCACATGACAGGGTATTTCTTGCCAGACATCCCAGAAGACCTAAGGTTGACGATTATATAGACGCACTTTTCGATGACTTTTTCGTTCAGAAGGGTGACGTGCTGAATAAGGATGATAAGAGCATACTTGGCGGTATAGCTACATTTCACGGTGTTCCCGTGACAGTTCTCGGTCATAGAAAGGGCAGAGATTTAAATGAGAATCTCGAGTTCAATTTCGGTATGCCGGAGCCGGAGGGTTATCGAAAGGCTCTCAGAATAATGAAGCAGGCTGAGAAGTTCGGACGTCCTATAATTACATTTATTGATACACCGGGGGCTTATCCGGGACTTGATGCAGAGGCGCATGGACAGAGTCAGGCAATATCGAGAAATCTGGCTGAGATGAGTGCGCTGAAGGTTCCTGTGATCGCTATAGTTACCGGTGAGGGAAGTAGCGGAGGAGCACTTGCCATTGGCGTTGCAAGCTCAGTATATATGCTTGAAAATGCAATCTATTCCGTTCTTTCACCTGAGGGCTTTGCTTCCATACTCTGGAAGGATTCGACGAGAGCTGATGAGGCTTGTAAGCTTATGAAGCTTACATCTTTTGACTTAAAGGAGTACGGAGTTATCGAGGGCATAATCAGAGAACCTCTGGGAGGAGCTCATCATAACCCGAGTGTTGTCTACAGGGAGATAGATGAGATGCTTGTGCGTGAACTGAGACGTTTCAAGGGTAAGTCAGGCTCTGAGATAGCAAGAGAACGTTATGAGAAATTCAGGAATATAGACTCTGTTGTTTATTCCATGTAGATGAAAGGATTAATTATGATAAATGAGATGCTGGGGACTAAGTACCCCATAATCCAGGGAGGTATGGCTAATATCGCTCTCGGAAAGTTTGCAGCTGCGGTTTCAAATGCCGGAGGTCTCGGACTTATCGGATCGGGTGGATATGATGCAGCGAGGATAGAGCAGGAGATATATGATGCCAGAAAGGCAACAGATAAGCCATTCGGTGTGAACCTCATGCTTCTTAATCCTGATGTAGATAACATCGCAGACCTTCTTGTTAAGGAAAAAATAAAAATTATTACTACCGGAGCAGGTACACCGGGTAAGTATATGGAAAAATGGAAAGAGATGGGTGCAATTGTTATTCCTGTCATTGCAAGCAGCGCGCTTGCACGCCGTGTTGAAAAGCAGGGAGCAGATGCAGTCATAGCAGAGGGCGGTGAAAGTGGTGGTCATGTCGGTGATATGACAACTATGGCGCTTGTTCCTCAGATTGTTGACTGTGTGGATATTCCTGTTATCGCAGCAGGAGGTATCGCTGATGGAAGACAGTTCGCAGCTGCTATGTGCCTGGGAGCACAGGGAGTTCAGGTAGGAACATGTCTCCTTGTCAGTGAGGAGTGCCCTGTTCATGATAATTATAAGCAGGAGCTTATTAAGGCAAAGGATAACAGTACTACCGTTACAGGTCGTTCTCTGAATGCGCCTGTACGTATCATTAAGAATCAGATGGCTCGTGAGTATCTGAAGCTTGAATCGGAGGCTGCATCAAGAGAGGAGCTTGAACAGATAACTCTGGGAGGTCTCAGACGTGCTGTTTCTGATGGAGATATGAAGACAGGTTCAGTCATGGCCGGACAGGTCTGCGGACAGCTGAAGGAGGTTCGTCCTGTGGCTGACATAATCAGTGATATATACGAAAGTGGAATGAGGTTATTAAGTAATGGGATTTAAGCCAACAAGTAAGATGCAGATTGTTGCTATCATATGTGTTGTACTACTGATAATAGGTGGTGCATTTCTTGTTCTGAAGAAGGTTGGATTCTTCAGTTCTAGTGAAGATAAAACAACTGAAAACTATTCTTCTTATGCTGATTTTAGAAAGGATGTAAACAATAGTATATTTATTGATCCTATACCTGAGGGTACTTCTGATTTTAAGTACTATAATCATCAGTTTGAGGATGGCTATGAGGAGGCTGTAGCATTTACTGCTGACGAGAAAGCATGGTTCACGATTCATGGATACTATATGGATTTCTTCAAGGATTATAATTCAGCAGAAAAGTACATAGAAGAGGAAAAGATACAGATAGGCTTTATGGATTCAGAGGGTCTCACGTATGTAAATCAGCTTATGGGCAGTGGTGAAGGCAGCTACAGAATAGTTCGTTTTGCTCGTAAGGATTACAGCAATTCCAAATATGCTCTGGGAGTTTTCTATAACAAGGAGACCGGTAGAGTTGTAGTATTTGAATCATACTTGATGACTGACAACTAACAAACAGACATAATAATAGAGTAGGAAGTGATTATAATGAAGCTTGGTTTTATATATGCCGGACAGGGTTCTCAGAAGGTGGGAATGGGTCTTGATCTGTATGAGAAGTACCCTGAGTTTAAGGAGACATTTGATAATGTCTCAGGCGTGGATTTTGATCTTAAGCAGGTTTGCTTTGAAGGTCCTGCTGAGACACTTAATGAGACGAAATATACACAGCCATGTATGGTCGCATTTGCAGTAGGAATGACAAAGGTGCTTAAGTCACTTGGTATAGAGCCTGTATGTGCAGCCGGACTTTCTCTTGGAGAGTACTCGGCGCTTTACACATCAGGTGTGTTTACTGAAGAACAGGTTATACCACTTGTTCAATTCAGAGGAAATGCTATGCAGACTGCAGTATCCGGAAGGGACTGCAAGATGATAGCTGTACTTGGTCTTGATAAGGAAACAGTATTTGCAGGATGCGATAAGGTTCGTGCTGAGCTTGAGGCAAGTGGCAAGTCCTTAGTTGCTGAGCCAGCTAACTTCAACTGCCCTGGTCAGATAACTGTTTCAGGAGATTCTGAAGCTGTTGATATGGCTGCGGAGGTTCTTAAGGAGATGGGAGCGAAGAGGTGTCTGCCTGTCAAGGTAAGTGGACCTTTCCATACTTCACTTATGAAGCCTGCCGGAGATGCACTTGCTGAGAGATTCAAGAGCGAAAGCTTTGGAGAGATGAGGCTTCCCGTTATATTTAACTGTATTGGAAGAGAGAAGAACTCAGAAGAAACTATACCTGAGCTTCTTGAAAAGCAGGTCCAGAAATCAGTTTATTTCGATGACAGCATCAAAGTCATGGCTGATATGGGCATAGATGCATTTGTAGAAATCGGTCCCGGAAAAACACTTTCAAAATTCGTTTCCAAAACCGTATCAGACATACCTGTGTACGGAGTTGAGAACGTAGAGGACATAGAGAAATTAATTGAAATCATCAAATAAGTTATTGGGACATTACCTATAAAGTTATTTATGTAGGAGGAAAAAATGAGTAAGAGACTTGAAGGAAAGACTGCGATAGTAACAGGTGGCGGTCGTGGAATCGGAAGAGCAATAAGCGTAAAGCTTGCTTCAGAGGGAGCAAATGTAGTTATCTGCGATATCGCCATTAATGAGGCGGCTGAGGAGACAGTGAAGCTTATCGAGGAGCAGGGTGTAAAGGCGGCTGCATTTAAGGCAGACGTTACATCTCCTGATGATGCGGAGAACCTCTTCAAGCAGGCTATAGAACAGTTTGGAGCCGTAGACATCCTTGTTAATAACGCAGGAGTAACTAGAGATAATCTCCTTATGAGAATGAAGGAAGAGGAGTTTGATCTTGTAATCTCCACCAACTTAAAGGGAACCTACAATATGATGAAGGCTGCTGCAAGACCTATGATGAAGGCTCGTTACGGTCGTATCGTTAACATCAGCAGCGTTGTCGGAATATATGGAAATGCAGGACAGGTTAACTATTCTGCCAGCAAGGCTGGAGTTATCGGAATGACCAAGTCCCTTGCAAAGGAACTTGGAAGTCGTGGAATAACAGTGAATGCTGTTGCGCCAGGATTCATCGAAACAGATATGACCAAGGTGCTTTCAGACGAGCTGAAAGCAGAGATGGTTAAGAATATCGCGCTTGGAAGACCCGGACAGCCTGAGGATGTTGCTAAAGTTGTTGCATTCCTGGCATCAGATGAAGCTGCATACGTAACCGGCCAGGTTATAGAATGTGCAGGGGGGATGAGCTGTTAAGAAAACAGTCCAGTGGACTGTTTTTAAGCGAATCCACGAAGGGCTGTGCCCGAGGGCGGGTATGAGCTGTTAAGAAAACAGTCCAGTGGACTGTTTTTAAGCGAATCCACGAAGGGCTGTGCCCGAGGGCAGGTATGAGCTGGACCACGATTTCAAAGAAATCGTGCGGAGCGAAGCGACCAGTAGCCACAGTGCCATGCAGGCACAGTTGTGCCTGTATGGGCAGGTGGCGTTAAGCTAGAAAGTCAGACCACGATTTCAAAGAAATTCTAACATTTGGAGGAAAATATGAGACGAGTAGTAATTACAGGAATTGGAACAATTAACCCCGTTGGTCATAATCTTGAGGAGGCTTGGGAAAATGTAAAAAAAGGTGTCTGCGGAATAGATTTTACAAAGCAGATGGACACCACTGATTTTAAGGTAAAGGTTTCAGGTGAGGTTAAGGATTATAATCCGGCTGACTTCCTTGATAAGAAGGAAGCACGTAAGATGGACAGATATACACAGTTTGGTATGATAGCAGCACGTGAGGCTATCAAGGATAGTGGACTGGATATAGAGAAGGAAGATCCTTTCAGATGCGGAACTATCGTATCCTCAGGAATTGGTGGACTTATAACTATTACAGATCAGACTGCACGTGGAATCGAAAAGGGCTATGAGAGAATATCACCATTCTTCATCCCTATGTCTATTTCAAATATGTGTGCAGGTGAGATAGCCATCGACACAGGCTTCAAGGGTGTATGTGAATGTATCGTAACTGCATGTGCAAGTGGAAATAACTCTATCGGTGAGGCATTCCATAAGGTAAGAGATGGTTATCAAGATGTTATGTTAACTGGTGGAACAGAGGGTTGTATCTGTCCTATGGGCGTAGGCGGATTTACGGTTATGCAGGCACTCAGCACTTCAACAGATCCGAGTCGTGCATCTATTCCATTTGATGCTGAAAGAGGTGGATTTGTTATGGGAGAGGGAGCAGGTATCCTCGTTATCGAAGAACTGGAGCATGCAAAAGCTCGTGGAGCACATATTTATGGCGAGATAGTTGGTTACGGTGCAAGCTGTGATGCTTACCATATTACAGCTCCGGATCCAACAGGTGCAGGAGCTGCAGGTTGTATGGAAATGGCTATAGCTGATGCCGGTATCGCAAAAGAAGACGTGGGTTATATCAATGCACATGGTACTTCTACAAAGCTTAATGATGCAGGTGAGACCAAAGCTATCAAGACTGTATTCGGAGATCATGCATACAAGATGATGGTAAGCTCAACCAAGTCAATGACTGGACACCTTATGGGAGCTGCTGCAGCTATTGAGGCTATATTTACTACTATGGCTCTTAAGGATGGCTTCGTACCGGCAACAATTAATTATCAGAATCCTGATCCTGAGTGTGATCTCGATATCGTTCCTAACGAAGGTCGTGAGGCAGATATCAAGTATGCACTTTCTAATTCACTTGGATTTGGCGGACATAATGCAGCAGTACTTTTCAAGAAATACGAGGATTAAATAAGTCAAAAAGGAGCGTCCGTTGACTTGTCGGAGGTGAAAAAATGGAATTAAATTCAAATCAGATACGTGAGATAATCCCACACAGATATCCTATGCAGCTGGTGGACAAGATCATAGATTTTGAACCCGGGCAGTGGGCAGAGGGAATCAAATGTGTTTCAGTAAATGAATCGTTCTTTCAGGGACATTTCCCTGAGGAACATGTTATGCCGGGAGTGCTTATAGTTGAGGCGCTTGCACAGTGTGGCGCGGTTGCTATACTCTCATCAGATGAGTTTAAGGGCAAGATAGCATATTTTGGTGGAATCAAAAATGCCAGATTCCGCAGACCGGTTAAGCCCGGAGATGTTTTAAATCTCAGGTGTGAGATAATAGAGAGACGCGGACCACTTGGGTTTGGTAAAGCAGTTGCAAAGGTTGATGGAAAGGTCGCATGTCAGGCTGAGATATCGTTTGCCATAGGAGATGCTAAGAATGAGTGATAAAGGTTTGGAGCAAAATCCGCTTTCAGCAGTTTATTCAAAATTCAGAGCCCTTTATTACAGGGATGTTTTGTACAGAGTAAAATTCAGGGAGCTTTCTCTTACTACATCTGAGGTATATTGTGTGGATATCATTCACAATCTCGATAAACCGACGATTCAGGAATTTTCAAATTATGTAGGGATTTCATCTCCGAATGCAACCTACAAGGTTAATTCCCTCATTAAGAAGGGGTATGTTAAGAAGGTTCAGTCCGAAACGGATAAGAGAGAGTTTTATTTGGATGTAACGGATAAATATTATAGATATTACAATATCCATCAGAAGTACCTGGATATAGTTGAGGAAAGGCTGAGTGAAACTCTTTCTGATGAGGAGTTCAGGATATTTAATGATACTCTTAACAAGATATATACAGATATCCTCCCTGAACTTTCACCTGATGATACAATAGATATTTAGTGAGTAGTGACTTTATGGAAAGTATTTACGGAGAGTTCGAGAATACACTTGAACATGTTAAAAATGATATAGTTGAGAGGCTTCTTTCGTATCAGGATACTGTAATGAGCGAGACGGGCGAGAAAGGATTTGAACATCTGACAGCGCGTATCAAATCTGATGAAAGCATGCGAGAGAAATGCAGGAGAAAGAATCTGCCTGAAACACCTGAATCAGCACTTACCATACTCAGGGATGCTATAGGAATAAGGGTGGTATGTTCTTTTGTGGATGATGTTTATTCGGTAATCAGGTTTATCAGAGGTTTGGTAAACTGTGAGATAATAGAAGAGAAGGACTACATCAAGCATGCCAAGCCAAATGGTTACAGAAGCTACCATATGGTGATTGCAGTTAAGACTGAGCGTAAGGATGTTTTGGGTAATGTTCCGGGTGTTTACTATGCAGAGCTTCAGATAAGGACGATTGCCATGGATACATGGGCGGCACTCGAACATAGTATGAAGTATAAAAAGGACATCCCGGATCAGGAGCTTCTTGTTGCTGAACTTAAGAGGGTTGCTGATGAACTGGCCTCCTGTGACCTATCTATGAAGACCATAAGGGAGCTTATCAACTGAATATATAAAGAATTAAGGAAGATTTTATGAATATATTACTTGCAGAGGATGAAAAAGATCTGTCGCGTGCGCTTGTAGCAGTACTTCAGCATAATGGTTATGAGGTTACACCGGTTTATGATGGGGAGGCAGCAGTAAGTGCGGCTAAGGAACATGTTTATGACTGCATGATATTTGACATAATGATGCCGAAAATGGATGGTATAACTGCTCTCGGAATCATTAGAGATACCGGGGATACAACACCGGTTATCATGCTTACAGCTAAGGCTGAAATGGATGATAAGGTTACGGGACTTGATGCAGGAGCTGATGATTACCTGACGAAGCCGTTCGTTATGGTTGAGCTTCTTGCAAGGATCAGATCTCTGACCAGAAGAAGAGGAGATTATAATCCAAAGAAACTTAAGTATGGATCTGTTACACTTGATGTATCCGGTCTTGAACTGGTTTCTGAAAATTCGATACGACTCGCTGGTATGGAGGCTTCACTTATGGAGTTTTTTATGATGAATCCGGGGAAGAGCTTTTCGACAGATGAGATCTATTCACATGTCTGGAAAGATGAAGAGGCAGGTCCTGAAATAGTCTGGATATATGTGTCGTATCTTAGAAACAAGCTGAAAGCCATTGCGGCAGATATAGTGATAAACGGAGAAAAAGACGGCGAGTTTATGCTCACTATGGAGGAGTAAGATGTATAGAAAGCTCAAGCTCAAGTTTATAGCAATCTCTACACTATCAGTATTGATAGTGCTTGTTCTTGTGCTGGGTCTTGTTAACTACATCACATATAAAAGTGCCATATCCGATATCAACCAGACGCTTGAATTTATCTCAAATCAGGTTGGTGATCCAATGGCAGAGAAGCAGTTTAGTAATGAATTCAAAGGTAATATCAGTGTAGAAACTCAGTATGAGACCAGATACCTGTTTATGACATTTGATTCAAGTGGCTCCTTCCTTTCAATTAATGATGATCATATAGCTGCAATCAGTGAGGGTGATCTGGAGGAGTTTATAAATACAGCTTTAAGAGCTGAGGAAGACAGAGGGCGTTTTGATTATAAAGGCCTGAACTATGCATTTTTGAAGGCAAAGGGAACGGATTATTCAACGCTTACTATTATGGACTGTACCAGATATCTGTCCGCAGTGCATTTTTTCGCTAAGTTTTCCGTTAACATAGGCTTGTTAAGCATACTTCTGACTATGCTTATAGTTTCTGTTTTCTCAAGAAAAATAGTCAGTCCATATGTGAGAAATTCGGAAGCACAGAAGCAGTTTATTACCAATGCCAGTCATGAACTTAAAACTCCGCTTGCAATCATTTCCGCAAATACAGAGGTTATTGAGATGACCACCGGAAAAAATGAGTGGACGGAAAGTACTGTTAATCAGGTTAATCGTATGTCTGATCTGATATCACAGCTTGTAGTTCTCTCCAGGCTTGAGGAGAGGGAGGATATAGTTCTGACTGATGTAAATATGTCAGAGGAAGCAAAAAAATCTGTAACTAATTACAAAACTATTGCAGATACCAAGGATCTTAAACTTGAATATAAGATTGAGGATGATATCCACGTAAACGGTGATGAAAAGGGCGTATATGAGCTAATCAACATATTGCTTGATAACGCAGTCAAGTACTGTGATGATGGAGGAGAGATAAATCTTACTCTTGAGAAAAAAGGAAGAAATGCAGTACTCATTGTTTCTAATGATTATCTCGAGGGAGATGGTGTGGACTACAAGAGATTCTTTGACAGATTTTATCGCGAGGATAAATCTCACAGTAATGAGAAGAAGGGATATGGTATAGGTCTTTCCATGGAGGAGAGTCTGGTAAGGATGTTTAAGGGCAAAATTCATGTATCCTATAAGAAACCCAAGATCAGCTTCCATATAGTTCTGGGAGTACTATAGATAATATAATATTATATAAAGGATAAAAGGACGGACTCTTAATGAATCCGTCCTTTTACCATTAGTGAAGGTTAAAAGTATTTATATGATTTAAGAAGA
>DGHK01000019.1 GCA_002392655.1 Lachnospiraceae bacterium UBA3850
GCTCTCCGTTTCCTTCGTAAGGAGCTATTTCTTTTTTGTGCGGATTTTCAGGGTTATATTCATTAACAGGATTCTCTACTTTATCGAGCTTATATGCAGGATCATTTCCTATCTGAACTGTAGCTGTGTCGCCACCGTTTACAACCATTCCGGGTCCCTGCTTGCTGCTAAGTGCTCCCTCAAGAACCTTTACCTTAAGAGTCACGTAACCGGAAGCGCCTGCAGTTACACCACTCATATTCCATGTTACTGTATGGTTTACCGCATCATATGAACCACCATTTGATGCACTTACAAACTCCACGTTAGAATCAAGCACGTCTTCTATAACTACATCAGCATTCTCAGAACAATAGTTTGTATATGATATCTTATACTCTATCTCATCTCCGACATCCACGTTACAAAGAGTTCCGGTTCCCTGGTCGGGACTTATTTCCTCTTTTGTCGGAGGAATCACTTTATCATAAACATTATGTGCAAAGAATTCTACAAACTGACTGTATCTGTCAGTAGTACCGGCCTTATAATCTCCTAAAACTTCAGGATCACTGGAACTCAGTCCCGATGTCGACCTGTCACTCACGTGATTTTTATCCACGATGCCATCTAGTCTGTTTACATACTCAGTCTCAATATATGTATATCTGTATATCCATGTATTTCCATCTACATCAACTATCGTTTTTGGAATAGTATTTATATTCTCTTCTACATTTACCATTCCGGGATAAACATTATAATCATTAACAACTGAAGATCCCGTTTCATCAATAGTTGTTTTTATTTTATGGTTATTATCTGTGTATTCAGTCAGATCAATGTCTTCCTCATGCTTATCGACATTCTTTCCCTTTACACTATCCGGATCAGGATTATGTGTATTCTGATTAACATTGAATTCTATATCCTTTATAGGAGTAGCAGGTTTTATAATGTTCCCTTTGGAATCGCGTACATCATCATGCACATTAATTGCAACAGGCAAAAGCTTCATTTCGATATCTGCAGATCCCTCTAGTCTGAAGTCCATACCTGAAGTTCCGTAAGTATGGATCTTACCCTTTCTCCAATTCTCTGTATCCGCAGGATTCATATACAGTATAGGGCATGTATTCTCCGGATCAAAATATCCGAATTCTTTATAAAGAGTTACATCTGATACAACTGAAAGTGGATTTCCCTGAGAATCATAAAGCTGTACACCTTCCTCATCTTCCGGTGTACCCGGTGCTTTATATATAAATTTAAACTCAACATCCGGCTGAACTGCAGTAATTGAATATCTTATCTGATTATCAAGTCTGGCCTGATCGATCTCATTCGCACGTCCATCCCATGGCCATACCTTATCGGCAAGATCAGCAACTTTAAACACACCCTCGATTCGAACCTGGTTTGTATCCTTAGTTTTCTCTGAACTGTACTCATCATTCGAAGAATAACCTGTTACTAAAAATGCATTATCAACGTAATTCTTATTGTCCCCACTTCCGGTGAAGGCCTTTATTTCAGCACTTCTGAGTGTATCCTGGGTAACCGTAAGCGGTACCGTTACATCAATATTGGTAAACTCAGTAACATTTAATACCAGATTTTTATCTTTATCATAATAACGTCCATAAGCAAGCGGAATACTCGCTTTAACTTTATCAGCAACAGAAATATCTATGTGATTAACCTGGTGATTATAATACATCTCCTGACCATATCCGATATCCGCCGGATTATCACTTTTTCTGTTATAGCAGTCCGGAATACTTGTGGCATCAGCAAGAAGAAATTTTACAGAACCACCATCCGTGCTGTTTCCTATGATTTTAGTTCCACTTGCATCTACTGATAAAAACTTTCCGCTTTCTGTCTTAATATGGCCTTCTGAGTCTATTATCAGTGCACAATGGTCAGTTGGTGAATCAAACTTTGTAGGATTACTTGTTCCTTCAATAGGTGTTTCAGTAGTGATACCACTATCAGCTTCCGGATCTATATAAGCATAAGCAAATGTAGTCGACAGCTTTGTAAAGCTATCAAAATCATATCCTTCTGCTACATTTCTCAGATAATTCTTACCATCGAGTTTTACATATGTCCACATCAAAAAATCATTTGCTGTGACATCGTTTCCGGATTTTGTTACTTCTCTCAGAGATCCATCATACTGTACTGTATAGTACTTTCCATTATACTCAGCAACTAAAGCAAATGTTTTTCCGTATTTGTTTACCGGATCAACTGCAGATGCATCAGCAACTATAGTAGCCGTAACAGAGAAGCTGTCCTGTTCATAAACAATTTCAGTTGCATCATTATTAACATCCACATCAGTTATTACTTCTGTTCCCTCTTCAGCAAAATGTACAATAGAAAGATCAGCACCATCAGAAACCTCCGGTGCATCATCATATTCAATCTTTACCTCAACAGGGGACTCCGGCTCGATTTCTTCTCCATTTCGCAGAATTGATATATCAAAGAAACGAGCATATGAAATATCTTCCGTATCAGACATACCCAGTGCCTGAGCGGCTTCATTTAGATAGGAATTAAATTCAGAAGTATCTGATTCTATTTCCCTTGCAGAAAGTTCTAGCTCATCCTCAGGATAAGGAAGGCTTCCTTCCGGCGCTGCAATAGAAACAGTACAGCCACTTTCCTTTAGATAAACGCTTAGCATTTTACTTATTTCAACATACTCTGCATCAGCATCAGTTGCCGTCTGAACACCGGACTTCTCAATACTTGCTTCGTCGGCAAACACATAACCAAGTGCCTCCGTCTTAATGCATGTCAAAATAAGCATAACCACCAAAAAAACGGCGACAGCTTTTTGCCTCGCATTTCGATAATCTCTCATTTTGTCCTCTCCCTTTTATTAAATAGTGTATGAATAGTGTATATCGGCCTTTTACCCGACAATACTATAATAATAAAAATAATTATATTTTTATATCATTTACAGCCAAAAAATATCAAAAAAATTAACCAATCTACTCTGGCAGTGTTATAATATATGTAGATTTACTAAGAGTAGAAGGGATAGCTTTATGGATTATTCAGATATTTTGTACGCAGATAATTCAGATATGCATCGCGACATGAAAGAAGAAATATCCTTCTTTCATAACGTTTCTATTGGCAATATATCTGCCATCAAAGAGAATATCAATAACAGGCGATTCCGCGATGAAAACGGTGTAGGAAAGCTTTCAAAAGATCCCATTACTAATCTTAAATATCATATGGTTATCACAGCCGGAATTATAACTCGTATATGTATCGGAAATGGAATGGAGCCGGAAATGGCTTTCAGAATGAGCGATTATTATATTAGCCTTCTCGATAACGCAAAAACAGAGGACTATATTGAAAAAGTGCATGATGATATGGTCATGGATTTTACCACGCGTATGATGCTTATCACTCAAGGCAAAAATTACTCCCGTCCAATCAGCAGATGTCTCAGCTACATATATTCACACATCTATGAAAGGATAACAATTAAGGCACTTGCTGATTTTTCAGGCGTCTCAGAGAGCTACCTTTCAAGACAGTTCCCTAAAGAAGTCGGGATTTCAATAAGTACATATATAAGGAACAGAAAAATAGAGCTTGCTCAGGCACTTTTGATCAACAGTGATATGAGCATTCTTGACATTTCCTTCCAGCTGTCTTTTTCCTCTCAAAGTCACTTTATTCAGGCCTTCAAACAGGTTCTAGGTACTACACCGAATAAATTCAGAGCAGAAAACAAAACATATGAATGGATAATAAACAAATCAAAAAACAACCCAGGTAAATATTCTATATGCGAAGACAAATAACTCATCTATTATTTCGGTTTCATTTTTGTTGTGTTTTACCCCCATCTATAATATAATTACTATATCTGTGACGGTTATTATATATCAACGTTACCGTCAAAGCTAAAAACTACGAAAGGGAAGGTACAACTTATGAAATTCGGTTACTTCGATGACGAAAAACGCGAGTACGTCATCACATCCCCGAGAACTCCTTATCCATGGATCAACTATCTTGGAACAGAAGGATTCTTTTCACTTATCTCAAACACAGCAGGAGGTTATCACTTCTATAAAGATGCTCGTCTGAGACGAATCACACGTTATCGTTATAACAACATCCCTGTGGATATGGGTGGACGTTATTTCTATATCAACGACGATGATACGGTTTGGAATCCGGGCTGGTCACCAGTTAAGACAGAACTTGACTTCTATCAATGTCGTCATGGTATGGGATACACTGTAATCACAGGTAAGAAGAAGGAACTCAAGGCTGAGGTTACATTCTTTGTTCCTCAGGGCGAAAATGCAGAAATCCAGAAGGTTGTTCTTAAGAATGAAGGAACATCTCCAAAGAGCTTCACACTTTTCTCATTCCTTGAGTGGTGTCTGTGGAACGCTGAGGATGACTCAACAAACTTCCAGAGAAACTTCAATACAGGTGAGGTAGAGGTTGAAGGATCAACACTCTTCCATAAGACAGAGTACAAAGAGCGTCGTGATCACTTCGCATTCTATACAGTAAATGCAGATATCGACGGATATGATTGCGATAAAGAAAGCTTCATGGGACTTTACAACGGTTTCGACAGACCGGATGCTGTTTTTGCAAATGCATCAAACAACTCAAAGGCTGACGGCTGGGGTCCTATCGCATCTCACTCTCTCAAGCTTACACTTGCACCTGGCGAAGAGAAGACTCTTATCTTTATGCTTGGTTATGTAGAAAACGGTAAGAACAAGTGGAATGCCGACGGATCAATGAATAAGTCTAAGGCTTATGAAATGATTGCTAAATACGACACTGCAGAGAAGGTTGACGCTGCACTTGCTGAGGTTAACAAGATGTGGGATGAGCTTCTCTCCAAATATACAGTTAAGACTCCTGATGAGAAGGTTGACCGTATGGTTAACATCTGGAATCAGTATCAGTGTATGGTTACATTTAACATGTCAAGAAGTGCTTCCTACTTCGAGTCAGGTATCGGACGTGGAATGGGATTCCGTGATTCAAACCAGGATCTTCTCGGATTCGTTCATCAGATTCCTGATAGAGCTCGTGAAAGAATTCTTGATCTTGCTGCTACACAGTTTGAGGATGGTGGTTGCTTCCACCAGTATCAGCCACTTACAAAGAAGGGAAATGATACTCTCGGCGGTAACTTCTCAGATGATCCTATGTGGATGATCATGTCTACAGCAGCATATATCAAGGAGACTGGTGATTACTCAATCCTTGACGAGATGGTTCCTTATCGTAATGATGAGTCACTTGCTCAGCCAATGATGCATCACCTGAAGCAGTCCTTCTATAAGGTAACAAAGGAGGTTGGTCCTCACGGACTTCCACTTTCAATGAGAGCTGACTGGAACGACTGTCTGAACCTTTCATGCTGGTCAGATACACCTGGAGAAAGCTTCCAGACATATACATCACCTAAGTATGGTGACAAGGGATTCTCAGATGTAGCAGAATCAATCTTCGTTGCTACACTCTTCACTTATACAGGCCCTGAGTATGTAGCACTTTGCAAGTACAAGGGTGACGAGGAAGAGGCTGCTAAGGCTCAGGCTGAGATAGACAAGATGAAGGATGTTATCAAGCAGTTCGGTTGGGACGGTGACTGGTTCATCAGAGCATATGATGATCTCGGACGTAAGGTTGGTTCCAAGGAATGTGAAGAAGGAAAGATCTTCATCGAGCCACAGGGCTTCGGTATTATGTCTGACATCGGTAAAGAAGAAGGCTGGGATAAGAAGGTTATCGACGCTGTCGAAGAAAGACTTGGATGCAAGTACGGTCTTGTACTTAACAATCCGGCATTTACAAAGTACTATATCGAGTATGGTGAGATCTCAACATACCCTGCAGGATATAAAGAGAATGCCGGTGTATTCTGTCATAACAACGCATGGATGATCTGTGCAGCTGCTTATGCAGGACAGGGAAACAAAGCATTTGACTGGTACTCACGTATCGCACCTGCTTTCCTTGAGGATATATCAGATCTTCACAGAACAGAGCCATATGTATATGCGCAGATGGTTGCAGGTAAGGATGCAGGACGTATGGGTGAGGCTAAGAACTCATGGCTGACAGGTACAGCTGCTTGGAACTTCGTAGCAATCAGCCAGTACATCCTTGGTATCTCACCTGATTGGGAAGGACTTAAGGTTGATCCTTCAATCCCATCAGCATGGGACGGCTTCACAGCTACTCGTCAGTTCCGTGGCGACACATATGAAATCGAGGTTAAAAATCCTAACCACGTTGAAAAGGGTGTCGTATCACTCACAGTTGACGGCAAGGCAGTAGAAGGAAATGTAATTCCTGTTGCCGGTGATGGTGCTACTCATAAGGTTGAGGTTGTGCTTGGATAAGACATAAATTCAATAATAATAGCAAGTGTGGAGAATCAATTCTCCACACTTGTTTTTTATTGTTCTTCAACAATAATATTTGACCTTATTTGTCTTTTAAAAATAAAAACAAGGAGATGGGTTTCCATCTCCTTGTTTTTATATATCATATTCACTTATCAGATTAGAACTGATTAGGGTTCTGATACTGATTTGGATCCTGATACTGATTTGGATCTGCATAAGCATTTGGATTAGCATACTGATTATAGTTGTTATATCCGCCTGCTGCAACGCTGTCGTCCTTACCTATGAAGCAGATAACAGCTCCGGCAAAGAAGAGAATCACTGAAATCAGCATAAATATCCAACCGATACCATTTGAAAACTTAACTGAATCGCCAAGATCTATTCCATATAATGAGAAATCTCCAAGCTCTTTCTCAAGAAGCTTCTGACCATTATTAACAATAAGAATAATGATCATGAACACTCCTGAAAGTGCTCCGAGAGCTCCTGCTGGAATGCTCTTCTTGATAAATGCCATAACTACTGCAACTATTGCAGCAACAAGCATAATCCAGTAAAGTGGTGGTGCTCCTGCTTTAAGCATACTTCCGATTGACTCAGACTCAGATACTCCGAAGAGTTCAACCTTAACTGAACCATAAGGAAGGAAAAGGCCAATAAGCGCAAATCCAGTAGCTACAGCAAGGAGAATGGCTCCCAAACTCTTTTTCATACTATACCTCCTTAATAATACATGTTTTTAAAAACCATACCGTACCAGTTTAACATATATCATCGGTATAAGCAACGACTTTCTTTACTGATTCTGATTAGGGTCCTGATACTGTGCCGGATCCTGATACTGTCCAGGATTCTGATACTGTGCAGGGTCCTGATACTGTCCAGGATTCTGGTACTGTCCAGGATTCTGAGCCTGATTCTGTCCCTGGAACTGATTAATTCCCTGGCTTATATTTCCTACCATTCCCTGAAGCTGTGACTTAACATCACCTGCGCCCTCAGCAAGTACGAGGAATACTACTGCACCTGCGATTGTAACAAACAGGGCAAAGAGCATACAGAACCATCCGATTCCCTTACCTATATAGTCATCATATCCTGAACCAACGCTGTTAAATATCATAGCAAGAAGAATGAATAAACCGGTCACACCACTCAGTACACTTGCCGGTACTCTCTTGTTCAGAACAGCAAGTACGATAGTTCCTATAGATGTAAGCAATATCAGCCAACCCCAGATTGAACTCATCATACTTATTGAAACAAACCATACTGTATAGTAAGGAAGAATCGAGCCAAGTATACCCAGCGCTCCACCTACTATAACAAGTATCTTACCTAGTTTAGTTTTTGACATAATACACCTCCCAATAAATACTTAATAGTCATAAACCATCCACTACATATCGTATCATATACATCGTTTTGTTACAACAACTATGTGTTTTTTATCAAAAAAAAATAAATAAATCAAAATAAATAATTAAAAAACATAAAAACCGTCATGACAGATAGTATTCCGTTACAAGCTTGGTCTGATTCTCCTCATCGCAGAGTCTGACAACTACCTTTTCCTCATCCCTGAAGATATACGGATATATAACATCTCCCAGCTTTGACTGCTTTTTTATCTCCGCTCTCAGCACCTTCACATCTATCTCGTCAGGTATCACTGACTTTGCAAGTGATACGTACTGAACATTGTTAACATGATGGTTAGTATCAATATTATCAGCGTAAACCGTAATAGGCGGCAGCTCCGTCATCTCTTCGGGAATCCTTATCTTACCCTTATAAACTTTTATCTCCGATGCTCCGCCATCTTCTGCTTCTATACCAAACTCACTAAACCTCTCTGTTATAGGTTCAGCCATACCATAAACCTCCAGCTCTTTCTCAGGGACATTCTTTTCAAAGCTTCCCTTTTTTACATTTACATATGCCCAGTCGGAAAGTGCCCATACAAGTACATTTCCTTCCATATCCTGTATCAGAAAACTTCTTTTCCCGAAAGCATACTTAAAACCACAGGCCCATGTCGTCACTCTTATCTCTTCGCCATATTCAGGTTTTCTAATCATATGGACCTGCCATCCGGTTAGCATCCAGGCAGTCCCATGCTGAGAAAGCCACTCCAGTCCTACACCGCCATCCTCAGCTTCAAATGTACAACAGTCTTGAAAATAATTGATGATGGATACTATTCCAGCTTTTCTATCCTGTGCTATCTCACTATATCTCACTCTGGTGTTAAATGAATACATATTTTCTCCTTAACGAAATAAACAGAAGGCAACCGACGAATATGCCGTTTGCCTTCCAGCTTATATCATAATTATTCTTTATTCTTCTACTCCGAGTTCCTTCAGAACCTTTACAAGATCATCGATAGTCTCTATCTCAAGCTGTCTCTCAGAAGGCACTTCTATATTGAACTCATCCTCGAGTGCTGTGACCAGATCATAAAGATCCAGAGAATCCACTGCCAGATCCTCCTTGAATGAAGTCTCGAGTGTTATATCCTGTGGTTGTATTGACAGATGATCCATCATAAGTTCAACTATTTTATCAAAAATCATATAGCTTGCACTCCTTTTTCAACATAGTGTCATAAAACATATATACTATATCCAAAAATACAATAACATATAACCATTGTCAATACACTATTATCTACTCTTCCTCAGTAGCAGCTCCACCCTCAAGGAACTTATAGATTACAGCTGCGAGAGAACCACCGATAAGTGGTGCAACTATGAATACCCATACAACCTCGATAGGTGCAGTATTTCCTGTTATTGCAGCTATAATTGCAGGACCGAGGCTTCTTGCAGGATTAACACTTGTTCCTGTAAGTCCTATTCCGATTATATGAATACCTACAAGTGTAAGTCCTATGATAAGTCCGCCGAAGGAACCATGACTTTGTTTCTTGGATGTTACTCCGAGAATCAATATAACGAAAAGGAATGTCAGTATTATCTCGACAGCAATTCCGGCACCAACACTATCATGTACTCCACCTAAACCATTTGTTCCGAGACCTCCGGTTTTATCCTCAACCTGTCCCATATCAAATATCAGATAGAGAACTCCTGAGCCTGCAAGGGCACCAAGAATCTGGAATACTACGTATCCGATGAAATCTTTAAAAGACATACCTCCGCTGATAAGAACACCGATTGAAACTGCCGGATTTACATGACCACCTGATATATTTCCGACGCCGTAAGCCATTGCAATGATAGCAAGACCAAATGCAAAGGCCGTGAGTATATATCCACTTCCAAATGCAGCATCACAACCTACAAGCATTGCAGTTCCGCAACCGATAAACACCAGCGTGAAAGTTCCTATAAACTCCGCAATATACTTTTTGACACTTTCCATACTAACCTCCTTTAAATACTTTTGTTTATAGTTACATTTAATTAAGTCCCTCGCTCTTGATCCTCTGTCTGGCGATAGCACGTTTCAGACTCGCTTCTGCTAGTGCATACTCACGCACATTTTTCTTCTGAAGCATCGCCTCCCTCATCGCTATCTCCTTTGCCTTAACCCTGACGAGATCTATCTCCTCAGGTCTTTCGGCAGAGTCAACAAGCAAAAGGACATCATTATCCTCAACTCTCATCATTCCGTCAGAAACAGCGGCAAGCTTTTCTTCCTCGCCTACAGGCTTATACCTGACCGTTCCCGGAATGATGGCAACAACAAGATTCTGATGCTGTGCAAGAACTCCATACTCACCATCAATAGTAGGTACTGTAAGGGACTCAAGCTCACCATCAAAAAATGTATCATCCGCTTCAATTATTCTTGTTCTGAATGTTTTCATAATTCACAAATACCCTTATAAAGTCTTTGCTTTTTCAAAGGCTTCTTCTATAGCACCGACATTATAGAACGCAGCCTCAGGAAGATCATCAACCTCTCCTGAGATAATAGTTTTAAAGCCTCTTATCGTATCCCTGAGAGGAACATACTTACCCTCAAGTCCGGTAAACTTCTCAGCAACAAACATAGGCTGAGCGAGAAATCTCTGTATCTTACGAGCTCTGTTTACGACCTGCTTATCCTTGTCAGAAAGCTCATCCATACCGAGGATTGCAATTATATCCTGAAGCTCGTTATACTTCTGAAGATACTCCTGTACAGCTCTTGCAACCTCATAATGCTCTTCACCGACAACATCAGCCTCAAGTATTCTCGATGTTGATGCAAGAGGATCAACCGCCGGATAGATACCCTGCTCAGCGATCTTTCTGCTAAGAACGGTAGTTGCATCCAGGTGTGAAAATGTAGTTGCCGGCGCCGGGTCTGTCAGGTCGTCAGCAGGCACATATACTGCCTGAACAGAAGTAACTGATCCGTTAGATGTAGATGTGATTCTCTCCTGAAGAGCACCCATCTCCTGCGCAAGTGTTGGCTGATAACCAACGGCTGAAGGCATACGTCCCAGAAGTGTAGAAACCTCTGAACCAGCCTGCACAAATCTAAATATATTATCTATAAACAGAAGCACATCTCTGTTCTCAACATCTCTGAAATATTCAGCCATAGTAAGTCCGGTAAGAGCTACTCTCATACGAACTCCCGGAGATTCATTCATCTGTCCGAATACCATGGCAGTCTTGTCAATGGTTCCGCTCTCCTTCATCTCGTTCCAGAGATCATTTCCCTCACGGCTTCGCTCTCCTACTCCTGTGAATATAGAATATCCACCATGCTCCATAGCAACGTTATGAATAAGCTCCTGGATAAGAACCGTTTTTCCTACACCGGCTCCTCCGAAAAGACCTATCTTTCCGCCCTTTGCGTAAGGCTCGAGAAGATCGACAACCTTGATACCTGTTTCAAGTATCTCAACCGCAACATTCTGCTCTTCAAACTTCGGAGCAGGTCTGTGTATATTCCATCTCTCAGCTGAGTCCGGTATACTCTCGCCGCCATCAATAGGATTTCCCAGAACGTTGAACATCCTTCCAATTGTAGGAGCACCAACCGGTACAGTAATTCCTTCTCCGGTTGCAGTAACCTCCATGTTTCTGGCTATTCCCTCACTGGACGCAAGGATGATACATCTTACCATGCTGTTACCCAGCATCTGGGCAACCTCCATAACTCTCTGTTCACCCTCCACCTCAACTCTGAGTGCCTCTCTGAGCTTTGGCAGCCGTCCCTTTTCAAATAGTACATCTATGACAGGTCCTGAAACCTGAACTATCTTACCTTTATTCAAGACTCTGCAGCCTCCTTAACTCTCTTTCTCTTCTGGCCCTTCGCACCTGCCGCAACCTCAGTTATCTCCTGAGTTATCGCAGCCTGTCTCACTCTGTTATACTGAACCTGAAGCTCAGCCAGAAGCTCCTCTGCATTTTTATTAGCAGAGCTCATTGCCGTCATACGAGCATTCTGCTCAGCCGAAAAGCTGTCAACCAGCGCTCCGTATATACATCCGGCAACATATCCTTTTATTACACGATTAAGAACCTCATCAACTGATGGATAGAATTCATAGTGAATATCTCGCTCTGTCTTCTCCTCCTGCTTTGTCCAGAATTCCTTTCTGTCAAAAGGAAGCAGTCTCATCATCTTGACTGTTGAAACAAGTTCGTTCTCCATATCACTGTAAATGATACGTATCTCATCCACTCTCTTCTCATCATACTCTTCAAGAAGAATTGAGCATATTTCTCTTGCCCTGCTAAAATTCGGATTCTGTGCAGTATATAAAAATGACTGTTCGATATGGATATTCCTCTTATAGAAATATCTTCTTCCGTATTCGCCAACCACATAGAGCTTTACCTTCTTATGCTTCTTCATCTCTTCCTCAGCCATCTTGAGAACATTGTGGTTATATGCACCTGCAAGTCCCTTGTCGGCTGTAATGATCAGATAAGCATAGGTCTCAGCCGGCCTTCTTCCGGTCTTAGGATAGAAGTATCTGCTTCTGATATCTATCTCAGACTGAAAGATACGCCTTATCTCATGCTCCTGCATATCGAAGTAAGGCCTGCTCCTGTCAAGCTCCTCCTTCGCCTTTCTCATCTTAGTAGATGAGATCAGATACATGGCACTGGTAATCTTCTGAGTATTCTTAACACTGGCTATTCTGTTTTTTATTTCCTTAGTGTTTGCCATAAACTAACCTATGAATTCAAGAATTCATCCTTAAACTTCTCAGATACTTTTACTATTTCTTCTTTATCATCATCTGAAAGCACTCCGGTATCATCTATCTTTTTACAAAGTGTACTTTCTTCTGAATGGAAATGTTTAAGCAGCTCATTTCTGAATCGACCAATATCATCCACCGGTACATCCTGCATAACGTGTGCTGTTGCTGAAACAAGCATTATTACCTGTTCATGAAGCTTGAACGGATTATTCTGCGGCTGCCTTAAGAGCTGCATAAGTCCCTGTCCATAAACCAGCTGCTTCTTAGTCGTTTCATCAAGATCACTTGAAAACTGTGTAAATATTTCCATCTCACGGTACTGTGCCAGGTCAAGTCTAAGACTTCCGGCAGCCTTCTTCATTGCTTTTGTCTGAGCCGCTCCACCAACACGGGAAACGGAAAGTCCTACATTTACCGCAGGTCTCTGTCCGGCAAAGAAGAGGTCACTCTCAAGGAATATCTGACCATCCGTGATAGATATAATATTTGTAGGTATGTATGCTGACACATCTCCTGCCTGTGTCTCAACGATAGGAAGCGCAGTAATACTACCTCCACCAAGCTCATCTGAAAGTCTCGCCGACCTCTCAAGTAGTCTTGAATGCAGATAGAATACATCTCCGGGATAAGCTTCACGTCCGGGAGATCTCTCAAGCAGAAGCGAGAGTGCTCTGTAGGCTATCGCATGCTTTGACAGATCATCATATACGATAAGGACATCCTTGCCCTTATACATAAAGTACTCTCCAAGCGCCGTTCCTGAATAAGGAGCAATATACTGAATAGGTGCCGTCTCTGATGCATTTGCCGCTACGACTATTGTGTAGTCCATAGCTCCCAACTTCTTCAGTGTTCCTACAAGCTGTGCAACACTGCTGGCCTTCTGACCGATTGCAACATATATACAGATAACACCTGTATCCTTCTGATTAAGTATTGTATCCAGCGCAATAGCTGTTTTACCGGTCTGTCTATCTCCGATGATAAGCTCTCTCTGCCCTCTTCCGATAGGGAACATCGAGTCAATAGAAAGAATACCCGTATTCATCGGTTCACTTACAGACTGTCTGTCTACTATTCCGGGAGCCGGCTCTTCGATCGGTCTGTAACCATCGTATCTGATATCGCCCATTCCATCTATAGGCTCACCTAGTGGATTGATAACTCTTCCGAGCATCTCATCTCCAACAGGTATACCGGCAGTTTTTCCGGTTCTCATAACGCGGCTTCCTTCAACGATTTCAGTATCATCTCCGAAGAGGATGATACCTATCTCATTTGGTCTTAGGTCCTGAACCATTCCTCTTACGCCGCATTCAAATATAACTATCTCTCCATAGACAACTGACTTAAGACCGCTCGCAACAACTATTCCATCCTCGACAGTCTTAACAAAGCCTTCCTCTTCTGCGATTGCATGAGCAGACCAGTTGTCAACCTTTGACTTTATAAGAGATATAAGCTCTCCACCATTTTCAGCGTCTGCTGCATTTATTCCTGCAAGCATCTCTCTCAGCTGGTGAAGTCTTCCCTCTTTATTCCAGTTATAAACCTCTTCTCCTACAACAAGCTTGAAGCCATCCTCCTGACTCTCGTCGAGAACCCACTCGAGCTCAGTATCGACCTCATACTTTTTAGTGATAAAGCTTATAAATCTTTCCTTTTGTTTCTCACTCGGCTCTGTTGATGAATAAAGATAGGCTGTTAATTTTTTTCTTTCTTCTGCCATCAATCAGCACTCCTTTCGGCATCATCAAGAAACAGGTCATACGCTTCACTTGTATTTCCTGTAAGCACAACCTTACTGGTTGCATCCTCAACCATCTTTGTTATATCATTCTTAGCCTGAGCTATTATATTCATCTTCTGATTCTCGGCATCCTTCTTTGCATCACTGATGATCTTTGCTGCCATTTTCTTGGCATCATCCTCAGCCTGTTCTCTGATTAGCTCGAGATCCTTATCAGCCTGCTTCTTCTTTTTGGATATCTCATTATCGCAGTCACTGATTCTCTCTGTATATTCAGCGAGCTTTGCATCTGCCTCGGCAAGCTTTGCATTTGCCTCTTCATCCATCTTCTTATAGTGGTCTTCTCTACCCTGTATAAACTTCTTTACAGGCTTATAAAGAATTATATAAAGACCTACAAACAGAAGAAGTACATTAAATAGATGCAGAAGAATCTGTGTAAAATCTATTCCTAATGGCATATGACACCCCCAACTACAAGACGAAGACTATTAGTATCGCTATGATAAGTGCATAAATGATAGCTGTCTCGATAAATACAAGACCAAGCATAAGTGTTGTTCTTATCTTGCCTTCTGCTTCAGGCTGACGTGCAATTCCCTCTGAAGACTTAGCAATAGCAAGTCCCATCGCTATCGCACCTGCACCTGCTGCAAGACCGATTGCAATACCTGCAGCAATCGCCTTTGAACCTGTCGAACTAGAATCCTCTGCTGCTTCTGTTTCCACAGCTGTCTCATTATCAGCTGCATAAGAAGTCTTCGGAGCTGAGAACATACAAAAAGTAAATACTGCCGCAAGCAGTCCTAAAATAATAGTTGCTCTTTTCATTAATTTCATAATGCTACCTCTATATTTTCATTATTAATTGTTTTATTATCTTTCTTATTTTTCTTGTTCTTATCCTTCGGTTTCTTCTCGTGTACCTCGGTAACCTCACCGTAGAATACAGACGTGAGCATGGTAAGTACATATGCCTGTATAAGTGCATGAAGCACTGTGAAGAGGACTCCTACTACTACTGGAAGTACAAAGCTAAGTATTATGTAATAATAAACAAGCTCTGTTACAAGCATTCCCGAAAGAAGTGCTCCGAACAAACGGAAGCTCATAGATATCGGAAGTGAAAACTCCTTGAGTGTAAGTCCGACACCCTTAAGCTTATTCGCAGCTATTCCGCCTATCAGGATAAATGTATACGACAGAACACCCATAGCTATCGCTCCATTTATATCAGCAAGTGGAGCCGGAAGTGAAATCGAATGTCCTTTTGTCGTTACCGCCTGCATACCGAACAGCTCATAAAGCGTTCCTACAAAAATGTATGAACCAGCAGTAAATATATATGCTCCCAGTGCACCATTTCTGTGAGGGCTGTTTGTTTTTGCAAGTCCATCAAATATTCCTACCCACTGCTCAATAAGCAGCTGGAATTTTCCCGGTACTATTTTAAACCTGGGAACAAAGAATATTCTGATGATCAGTGCAAAGATAAGCAGGATTGCCGTAACAATATATGCCGATACGAGTGACGGATTAACCGCGAGGCCAAAGAAGTTTATTTTATTCTCCTCATGGAGAACCGCATCCTTCATAGCTTCCTTGATAGTCTCATGCTTTTCTCCGACACCGCATGTAGCGATTCCAATAACCAGTACAGCAAGAATAAGAAAAGTAATAACAAGAACGGTTGTTCTCTTTTTCTTACTCAATTTTCCTATCTCCTTTCCTCCAAAATTAACCAACCTTTAGTATAATCCAAAAAAAGGTCAGTTACAAGATTATATTCTCATAACTGACCTTATATACGACTCATAACTAACCTTATATACGTATATACATTTCGTCTTTTTTATCATTTCCTGGAATTAAGCATGCCTCCGAAAACAGCTCCGCAGACTCCGCCGATTATATGTGTCAGCTGGGAGATATTGTCATGTGCTGTAAACATCGTCCATATCTCTGATCCCAGATAAATAAATATAACAAGTATCATAGATATCGGAATCTCGCCACGTCTTAAGTCTGTGGCAGATGCCAGGATTATCATCATAAATACAAGTCCGCTTGCCCCCAGCAGTGCTGTGCCCGGGAAGAAAATGATATTGACCAGACCTGAAATAACCGCAACCAGGCCAAAGGCCTCAAGCAGAGTTCTTCCACCGTATTTATCCTCCAGTATCGGTCCCAGGAGAAGGAACAGTGTCATGTTACTTGCTAGATGTGCCATATTCGAATGACCCAGCACATGACCGAAAAGTCTGACAAACCATGCTACGCTTATCGGACTTCTGTATACAGAGAAGAACATATGTGTACTCGCTCCATGCGTCAGCTTAGCGACACCCAGAACTATAAGTGAAACCAGTGCAAAAGTAAGTGTCACCGGTGCATTATATGTAAATGAAAGCTTTCTCTTACTATCCATCTTATCCCCTTCCTGGATTCCTCCGGATACTTTTATTCAAAAACCTTCTTAAGAACGTCTGTAATCTTCTTAACAGGAATTATAGTCAGATCCTTCTTAACCTCGTCGGCTACGTCCTCCAGATCCTCAACATTCTTTTCCGGAATAAATACTGTCTTAACTCCTGCTCGAACGGCTGCCATCAGCTTCTCCGGAAGGCCTCCGATTGGAAGTACATTTCCTCTGAGCGAAACCTCGCCGGTCATAGCAATATTCGGCGGAACGGCTCTTCCCGTAAACAGCGAAACAAGTGCAGTCACTATAGTGATTCCCGCTGAAGGTCCATCCTTCGGTGTAGCACCCTCTGGAACATGGATATGCAGATCCTTCTCTGACATAAGCTTAGTCTCCTCTGGGTACATATCCTTTACAAGGCTTATGGCAATCTCAACGGACTCCTTCATAACATCACCTAGCTGTCCGGTTATAGTTACCTTGCCATTTCCATTTACAGTCTTAGTCTCAATAAAAAGTATCTCACCACCGGCCATAGTCCATGCAAGTCCTGTAACTACACCCGGTACAGATTTCTTCTCTATGATATCATGTGTCATTCCTCTATGACCCAGATACTCCTTCAGATCAGCAGGCTTCACGGATAGCTTCTCATTTTTTCCCTTAACCAGCTGAACAGCAGCATATCTCATGAGCGTCTCTATTCTTTTCTTCAGACCTCTTACTCCGGCCTCCATGGTATAATCCGAAATGATCTTCTTAAGCGCAGTATCTGTTATATTCAGATTCTTTTTCTTAATATTTGCGTACTTCATTGCACGTGGTATCAGGTGCTTCTTTGCTATATAGAACTTTTCCGTCGCCGTATATCCCGGAAATTCTATGATCTCCATACGATTAAGCAGAGGCTCCGGTATAGTATCAACTGAATTTGCCGTGCAGACAAAAAGTACATTGGAGAGGTCATAAGGTACATTCATATAGTGATCCGTAAAGTTATTGTTCTGCTCAGGATCAAGAACCTCTAAAAGCGCAGATGAAGGATCCCCACCATAGTCGCGAACGAGCTTATCAACCTCATCAAGAACCATAACAGGATTGGATACTCCACTTCGCTTCATACCCTCCATGATCCGGCCCGGCATAGCTCCGATATAGGTTCTTCTGTGACCTCTTATCTCAGCCTCATCACGAACACCACCAAGACTTATTCGGACATACTCTCTTCCGAGCGCTTTAGCTATACTCTGTCCTATACTTGTCTTACCGGTTCCCGGTGCGCCGACAAAAAGAATTATCGAACCTGATTGCTTTTTGTTGAGTGCCATTATAGCAAGCTGCTCAATGATCCTCTGTTTTACCTTCTTCAGTCCGTAGTGCTCCTTGTCGAGAATCTCTTCGGCTTTATCTAGATCAATAGGCTTAAACTCTTCATTCTTCCAGGACAGCGTCGTAACAAAATCCAGATAATCATAAAGCATTCCATACTCATGACCATCCTGCCCCTCCTGTTTCATACGGTTCAAAACCTTTCTTGCCTCTCTTTCTGCAACCTCGTTCATCCCCGATTCTGAAATGAGCATCTCAAATCTTCTCACATCCGATATATTTTCCGGATGCATCTCATCAAGCTCTCTCTGAAGAATCTCTATCTGTTTCTTTATAGCATCCTCTCTGTAGATGCTTTCGTTTCTGGCCTGCTGCTCCAGCTCCGCACCCTCAGCAACATCCGCAAGCTCCATAAACTCATATGAAGCATGCTCTATCAGCTCAAATCTCTCCTTCTCACTATCTACCTCAACTATCTCATACTTCTCTTCCCACGTGATACTGAAGTATCCTGTCATAGAACACGCCATTTCATTCATGTTCTTCCACTGGAGGATAAAGCCTCTTGCCCAAAGCCCCCACTGGTAGCTCTGAACAAACTTGAGGAACTTATTTCTGAGCTTTTCGAATCTGTCCCTCCTATCATCCTCATCCATATCTGCAATCTCAGGTCGCTCTTCTATCTCAGCATAGATAAGTCCGCCAACATCCTTAGTAAGTCCGAGTATATTCACTCTCTTCTTTGTCCTTACCTTCACATTTCCATCAGGATCTATAGTTTCGATTCTGGCTGTAATTCCTATAGGATATATATCCTCTATCTCAGTTTCTCGGATATCTATATCCTCCCTGAGAAGTGCGAAAACGAGATGCTCGCCTACGACAAGGTTCGTTGTCTGCCAGCTGTCTATAACTTCCTTTTTGAAGTAAAATGTAACCTCAGGGAGCAGTATTGTATCATAAATAGGTATGGTTAACATAAAATCTTTCCTCATCCTTGTTTTATTGCTGTTAGCACACTAGCCTTTTGAGTGCTAATAATATAATACTACATTTAAAATTTATTGCAAGCCCTGTTTTATGTTGCTTGCATAAAGGGTGGATATGCTGTATATTATTATATTGAGAGAGAAAAATCTATTATGAGGATGTAACCCGTGAAGATCGAATTAAACGAAATCTTATATGCTGTTTCTTCAGGACTTGATGCTGTAGAGCAAGAACTTCTCGGCACTAAAAACGGTCACTGTAAAAGAATAGCAGGATTATCAGTTATGCTAGGTAAGGCGTTGGGACTTACTCCCGACGAGCTTGTTGACCTGGCTGCTTTTTCTATACTTCACGATAACGCTCTCACACAGGTTAATCAGGAAGAGCTTGAATATAAAAAATACAACAACAACGAAGGCTACTCCAAGAGAGACTTCGATCTCAGAAGATGTATCATCGGAGAGACCAATACCAAGTTCATGCCGTTCAGAACTAATAACAGAGATGTTATACTTCTTCACCACGAGAATGCCGACGGTTCAGGTCCGAACGGAAGAACCTACGACAGAACTCCTATAAAGTCACAGATCATTCATCTTGCTGACTGTCTCGATAACAATTTCGAACTTTCCGCCGCAGAAAAGGATACCTACGGTGCTATTATATACTATGTTAAATCAAATGCCGGAACTATGTTCTCAAGAGAGATATCAGATACATTCTGCAAATTTTTCAAGATGAAGCATCTGAATCTTCTTTCTGTTTCTAATGTCGGAAACTATCTCAGAAAGGCAACAAAACATTTTAATGATGAATACTCCCAGCAGGAGGTTTTCAATCTAGCTACGCTGATTGCACAGATAATAGATTACAAGTCTCATTATACATGTAAGCATTCATCCGGAGTTGCAGTTAATTGTAAGAAGATGGCAGAGTTTTATAAGTTCCCATCAGAGAAGATAACCAAGTATTATCTGGCAGGCGCACTTCATGACGTTGGTAAGCTTATGATCAGTAACTCCATACTTCAGAAGCCTACCAGACTTAATGATGATGAGTATCAGATTATGAAACAGCATGCTTACTATACATATGACATCTTAAGTCAGATTAAAAATATGGACGATATAATGATCTGGGCTTCCCACCATCATGAGAAGCTCGACGGAACCGGATATCCATTCGGACTCAAGGGCGATCAGCTTTCCATGGAAGAAAGGCTTATGACCTGCTGTGATATATATCAGGCACTCACAGAAGAAAGAGCCTATAAGAAGGGCTTTGATCATGAGCAGGCTATCTCCATGATGCGTGATATGGTAATTAAAGGCGAGATTGATAACGGAATTGTTACCAGTATTGATGCTGTTTTCAGCAACAAGACCTGGGACAGAAGTATCCCGACTTCTATACTAACCTAGACAAAGTATCTGGAATCCTGTGACATACGAATTGCTCAGACGTAGTTTTCAATACTATATATAAACTTGATTTAATTTATGTCAACAATATATTGTGGTGAAAGTTCACAGAGTGTTCACAGTATGTACTATTTTAAAACATAAAAGCTTGTTATATTAAAGATGTTCCAAATGAAGGATTCTATACCTTCCCCCACATTTTTCATACCAAGGGAGCCGCAGCCAAACGGCTCCCCTTTGTATTTGATACAAATTTACATTTTTCTTATAAATAGATAAATAAAAAAGCCTGTTTACAGGCTTTTTTACTTCTTCACATATGTATAGAATTCATTTCCCTGTTCATTAACCTTCAGCTGGAAGAGGTATCTCATCAAGCGGACCTCTTCATCCTCTATCGGATCATAATATCTGATATAATCATCATTATAGCTGATGACAAGAACATACCTGTCAGGGAATCTGGCGGCAAATGGACTTCCATCACTCAGATATCCTATGGCAGTCTCAAGCTTGACACCGGATATATTGATACCCTTCACTTCATCTCCCGCTTCATCAAAATTCTTTACCCAGTCGTTTCTCGATCTGACTGTATCATAATCTGCATCGAGTCCGGCAGCCAGCATACACATATAATTGCAAGCCGCATAAGTATCCTCATCCGTATCTACGGCCTTGTACTCAAATGTACCTGCAACAGTCAGATACGGTTTTGAATTCTTCTGCATATATAGAACTCCACCATCCGCATCAACAACATATCCTCCAACATCATAGACCTGCTTTATCGCTTTTCCAACACTATAAGCAGACGCCCTTATTCCGGACGGATCATATATATATGCAGTTTGTTTATCAAGTGTAACATCATTTGCTTTAATATCGATATCGTTGGTACTGAGAGAAACCTTGGTGAAGAGCTCTTCATTATTCTGGCTCATTATCACATTATCAGGTAGCATGATATACAGCTGCTGATTATAATCAGAATTCTCCTTCACCTCTACCTTCAGATCATTTGTCTGTTCTTTCGGCTTATAGGATATATAATCACGCTCAGCCTCTGTTATCTCCCCAGTATCATTATTTTTACTTACTCTGTCCAGATATATGGTACTACCCTCGAAGCTGATACCACTAATATACAGTCCCTCCTTCTCATACTGCTTAACAGCAGAGCCATCAGGCGCAACTATGCATAGCTTACTGAATAAAAAGGCAGGCGTATCATCTATATCCATGGATATATCCTCACTACGAGCCACTCCATACAGTATATTTTCTCCTACAAATCCCAGAAGTGCGAGGTTTTTTCCTCCATCACTTTTTTCAATTGTCGTGCCATTCTCGAAGTCAATTATAGTTATCTTCTTAACAGCTGTCATATCCTTATTATCCGGAAATGCTATAACTTTGCCATCTACAGAAACCTCTATCTGATTCGTCGGAATATCCGAAACTATGACCTCCATCTTGCCGGTAAATATATCCACATCAACCACACTGTCACCAAGCATAGTATAGAAATGTCTGTTTTCACGATCATAGTAACTGAATCTTTTTGTGGATAGAAGCATAGCATCAAAGCTGAGATCAGCATGGATAAAGCTGAGCTCTCTCAGAGTTTCTTCCTCTATACTAAACTCATAAAGCCCTACTCCGATTTCCCCCTCTCGAGGTCCCTCATTTATTCTTCCATACACAACAAAGTAGAGTGTACCCTCATTTATCTCCAGGAGATTCAGGCCATAGCCCTCCTGCGGTATCCTCTCCTTTTGTGCCTCATCAGTAGATGTTCCATATACGCTCGAATAGGTCTTATTCTTGTTGTTATACACCCACACGCTATTATCAGCCACAAACGCAATCTGTTTTGTATCATCAGACGAAACATACTCCGGATTTCTCTCGGCAGTAAGTCCCAGACATATTCCGTTATTTATAGAATCAAATCCACGCGCAGTGAAATCCTGATTCATAAATCTTCTGTAATCATTTACCTTTATCGCCGCAGATCCGTTATCATATTCAAGTGTAAAGTATTCAGATATAGCAAATGTATCCGCTCCGTTTTCTCTCTCAGAGATGGCCTTGTATCTGAATTCAACTACTGCACTATCCTCTGTCAGTTCCTTAATCTTCGGAACCGGTTCACTCAGTCTCTCTATCTTTAGACCACTGTAAGTAACATCCTCATACGATGACCTGAGCGTTACATATCCCGGGTTTCCATCTGAATAAACATCCGAAGCAGAAGCCGCATTATAATTCGAACTGAGCGCGTCAGTACTGCCGAAAACAGACGATATATCTGCTATCTTTACTCCGGCCATAGCATCCGTACTTGTTGCAACCTCTTTGTCCTCTGCAAAATGCTGTTCCTGATTCTTTATATCCGCCTCACTGCCTGAAACATTGAAAGTGGTGACAGCATCAGTTGATGTTGCAGACACATTTGCAGCTGCATTTCCTTCAAATGCTCCATCACTGAAGCTTCCTGCAAATGCAACAAAGTCAGATAGTCTGGACTTTTCGAGGCGCACTACTCTGGTGTAGAAGGTTTTACTATCCTCACCATTCTTGGCCTTAATCCTGAAACTATATTCCTTCCCCAGAGTCATATCCATTCTCAGAGTTGCAGTATATTCTGTCACACCTTCACCTGTAGTTACGAATCTGAAGTCGCCTGTCTCGATGAGGTTGCTTCCATCATAAGAACGGAGCTCATAAGTTATATCAGCTCCGGTATCTGCATCATCAGGAAGTATAACCTTGATCTGCTTTGTCTCATCAAGTGGAACTATTGAGTCTCTGAAAAGCTCTGTACGCAGTGGAGTCGTATAACCCTGCATACTGTTTATGATCTGCCCGTCATAAAGTATATATGCATAACCCATTGTCGGATTAAAGCCCTCTACAGGTCTTGTCTCTCTCTTCCTGTTCTCTATATAGTTAAAGGATAGAGCCGCTCCTATGAATAAAACTATAAATAGGAGCGACCCGAAAAGTCTTCTTTTAATCATTTACTTAGTCACCAAAAGATATTCCCAGAGTTTTAGCTTCCTGAATAAGCTGATTGTCCGGTTCAACATATTTAAGCTTTCCTGCAGATTCCTCCATAGGAATAGCTGTCACTTCATTATTCTTGAATACTACAAGCTTTCCGAAGTCCTTTTCCTTGAACAGCTCAGCACCCTTTGCACCAAAACGGCTTGAAAGTACTCTGTCAAATGCATCAGGATTTCCACCTCTCTGTGTATGTCCCGGAAGTGCAACTCTGACCTCAGCTGTAGGATACTTCGTCTGAATCTCATTTGCAATCTCATAAGCAATAGATGGATATGTTCTTTCTGCCAGCTTCTGCTTTCTTTCCTTTTTAGGCAGCTTAGCAAGTTCCTTAGAGATAGCTCCCTCTGCAACTACTATGATGGCAAACTTCTTACCCATCTTTCTTCTCTTTTCGATAGTCTTGTAGACCTTCTTCATGTCATATGGAATCTCAGGAAGAAGTATAACATCAGCTCCGCCTGCTACACCTGCATAAAGAGTTATCCAACCAACCTTGTGTCCCATAGTTTCTATAACGAAAACTCTGTTATGAGACTCAGCTGTAGTATAGATACAGTCGATAGCATGAGTTGCTACATCAATAGCACTCTGGAAACCAAATGTCATGTCAGTTCCCCATATATCATTATCAATGGTCTTCGGAAGGCCTATAACATTCAGTCCCTCCTGATAGAGTCTATATGCCGTCTTCTGGGATCCATTTCCGCCAAGCACGAACAGACCGTCAAGTTCAAGCTTCTTATAATTCTTGATCATAGCAGGAACCTTCTCTACCCCATCATCCGTCGGAGTATCAAGATACTTAAAAGGTACTCTGGATGTACCAAGTATAGTTCCGCCCTTTGCCAGAAGTCCTGAAAACTCCATAGGTTCCATTTTCTTATAATTACCATATATGAGTCCCTTATACCCCTCAAGGAAACCATATATCTCAACATCACCAAAGAGATTCTCCAGACCCTTTACAACACCTCTCATAGTAGGATTAAGTGCCTGGCAGTCACCACCACTTGTCAGTATTCCTATTTTCTTCATTAATGTACCCCTCCTTAATTCATTAAAGTTCTGTACGTCCTTCCAGTGCCCTCATAAGAGTAACCTCATCCGTAACCTCAAGATCCCCGCCTACCGGTACTCCGCTTGCAATACGTGTAACCTTTATGCCGGCCGGTTTAACCATCTTGGAGATATACATAGCCGTAGCTTCTCCTTCAACACTGGAATTTGTTGCTATAATCAGTTCATCCACATCCTCTCTTAGTCGGATCATAAGCTCCTTCAGCTTTATATCCTGCGGACCTATTCCCTGACTCGGATTTATGACTCCGTGAAGAACATGATAAACCCCTTCATATTTTCCTGTTCTTTCGTAGGCAGCCATATCACGGGGAGATTCAACCACCATAATGGTCTTCTTATCTCTGGTTCCGGATGAACATATAGGACATAATTCATTATCTGTAATCGTGAAACATTCCTTACAGTATTTTATCTTCTTTTTTGCATTTATTATAGAGTCCGACAGAGCCTGTGCACGATCCTCAGGCATTCCTATTATATAAAATGCAAGACGTTGTGCACTTCTCGAACCAATACCGGGCAGATGTCCCAGCTCTTCGATCAGCCTGTTTACTTCTCCACCATATATATTCATTTAGAAAAGACCTCCAAGGCCTCCGCCCATACCTCCGGTTATCTTGCCAAGCTGTTCCTTTTCGTCATCAGCCTGAGCTCTTATAGCCTCATTTACTGCAGCTACGATGAGATCCTCAAGCATCTCGATATCCTCAGGATCAACAACCTCTTCAGCAATCTTGATCTCGGTAACTTCCTTTTTACCATTTATCTTAACAGTAACAACTCCGCCACCTGCAGATGCTTCGTACTCCTTCACCTCAAGCTCAGCCTGAGTTTCCTCCATCTGCTTCTGCATCTTCTGTGCCTGCTTCATCAGGTTATTCATACCACCCGGCATCATTCCTCCCGGATATCCACCTCTTCTAGCCATCTCTTTCTTCCTCTCTTTCTAAAACTTGTACATCAAAATTTACTTTATTTATGGCAAGGGATTCTCTGTCGAGCATTCCCTTATTCATATTTTTTTTAACGAAGCCCACCTCGACCTTCTTCTTAATTATATCTGAAATCTGCGAGGCAAGCTCATCTCTGTTTTTAGGATTCTCATAGTACAGAAATATCTGTTTCCCTTCATCTCTGGAATCGAACACCAGATTCAGGCTTGCAACCGAATCTGCCTTATAGCCAACCGAAGGCTCTACTATAAACTGATCAGCATACTGTTTATGCGGATTCTGAAGCTTCGGAACAATCTCTGCATTCCATCTCTTAGACAGTCTTAGTATATCATCCGCCTCTGCCGGAGGAAACTCTTCTTTGATATTCTGAGTTATTATATCACTTTGAAGTCCTTCATCATAAGCTACCGGCTTACTCTCCATCCTTTTACTCAGTTCTCTTCCGATAGCAGCATCTACCAGAGCTTCTACCTCTTGACTTGACAGTGTATTTTCAGCACTTACAGTTGGTGGCGCCGATGGTACGCTGACACCGTTTCTTTCCAGATTATCCAGACGACTCAGTATCGAATCTATATCAAAATCAGTCTCCGGTCGCATCATCTTGATAATCGACGTCTCAAGAGTTATTCTCTTTACCGATGATTTCCTGATCTCTGAACAGGTTTCCTGAAGTATATTCAGATATCTGGTCAATGTATCTACACTGAACTCTGCTCCGAGCTTTTTAAGTTCCTCAGCATTCTCGTCAGTCATATCGAGTTCTCCGGCAATCTTCGGAGAAAGCTTCAGGAAAAGTACATTTCTTATAAACCAGGTAAAATCATCTGCAAATTTGATAAGATCCTTACCATCCCAGATAGTTTCATTTATAATATCCAAAACCTCTTCCGGCTTTCCATCCCTCACAGCAGCGAGCATTCTTATATATATATCCACGGAAACAGCACCGATAACACTCAGCACCCTGTCCTTGGTCAGCTCCTGTCCTATGCTTGCAGACATACATTCATCAAGAATAGAAAGTGCATCTCGCATCGAACCATCAGCCGCCCTGGCTATGTATCTGAGAGCATCCACAGTCGCGGTCTCGCCCTCACGCTTAGTTATATCATCAAGTCTGTCAACTATAGTATCCAGTGATATACGATGAAAATCAAATCTCTGACATCTGGACTTAATAGTGATCGGAAGTGAATAATCATCTGTTGTTGCCAGAATAAATATAACATATTCCGGTGGTTCTTCCAGTGTCTTCAGAAGTGCATTGTATGCTCCCTTTGACAGCTGGTGTGCCTCGTCGATTATATATACCAGATATTTACCCTGTGCGGGTGAATACTGAACAGCCTCGTTGATCTGTCTGATATTATCTACACCATTATGTGTTGCTGCATCTATCTCAATAACATTCAGCGATGTTCCATCTGCTATGGCTTTGCAGCTCTCACACACTCCACACGGACCGTTTTCTGTTCTGTTCTCACAGTTAACAGTCTTGGCCATAAGCTTTGCCACTGTTGTCTTACCCGTTCCACGCGTTCCGCAGAGCAGATAGGCATGACCTACTCTGTCATGCGCCAGCTGATTCTTTAATGTTGTAACTACGTGATCCTGACCCTTTACTTCATCAAATGAATCCGGTCGGAATTTTCTATATAAAGCTACATACGACATAATCATTCTCCCTTGCAACTCTTATATTTTACCATATTGCCACATTATATAAAACTGTTTTATTTAAATAGCGACCTGCAAATGCTTCACAACGCACTGACACCACGTGACTGGCATAATGCTTTTCTCGACTCTACTCGCGTACAGGCGCGGTGCCCTAGGCTCGCTAAGCTCTCACTTCGCCTGAATGGCTCGCGAATCGCTAAGCGAACAGACCGCTTATGGTCTCGAAAAGCATTTGCCAGTCACGTGGTATATATGTTTTCGGAAGCATTGTGCCAGTCACGTGGTATATATGTTTTCCGGAAGCATCTGCAGGACACATTATATTCAATTGACGTTTTTAAAATATGGGTGGTATACTATAGCAGTGTTATATCCGGAATAAAAATTTGCGGTATACGTTCATACACAAAATTTATTAGTGATAAACAAGGGGAATTATTATGGATGATAATATAGAAAACAAGATTGAGGGTGCCGATGTTGACACGGCAGAAAACCTCGTAGAAGAGACTACAGGTGAAGCTGCAGCAGAGATAACCGAAGCAGTTTCTGAGGATACGATGGAGGAACAGGTAGATGAAAACGAAGCAGTTTCTGCTCAGAAGGCATCACCTCTTCCGATATATGGAAAGGGCGCTTACTTTGTCATTATGCTTCTCGCACTTACAGTACTGGCTGTTATACTCGGACACATAGGAGCTTTTAAGTCAGGTATTCCTTCAGCAAAGTGGCTTAGGTATACCTACATCTTCCTCGGTTTTGTAGCCGCATTCTTCGGAATCAGTATGTATCTGAGTGCTATAAATGAGGAAGAGATGATTTTCAACCTTCGTATGGGCAACCTGATCACTACCGGAATTTACAGCAAGACAAGAAATCCTGTATACGGAGGAATGATCCTCATCTGTACAGCAATTCTTTTCTTCTCGGGAAATGCGTACATGTACGTACTTCCATTTATAGAAGCATTTGTTCTTTTCGTCTGGATAGCACCTTATGAAGACAGAATGCTGAGAGATAGATTCGGAGAGGAATATGACAAGTATAAGAAATCAACTCATTTCCTTCTTCCAACTAAAAAAACAGACTGATAAAAAAAATGGCAGAGGTCGAGCTTAAAGCTCTTCCTCTGTCATATCTTTTTCTTTATTAAATGCATCATACAGACACGGTACAAGAACCAGCGTAAGCATAGTTCCGTATATCATACCTCCGATAACAACCACTGCCATAGGCTGTGACATCTCTACACCTTGTCCCATTCCGATAGCCATAGTTGACATAGAAACAATAGTCGTTATAGCCGTCATGAATACTGGACGAAGACGCGTCTTTGCCGACTCTATGATAGCCTCTTTTTTCGACATTCCCTCACGTCTCAACTGATTTATATAATCAACAAGCACGATACCGTTATTAACTATGATACCTGCCAGCATTATAAATCCAATGACTGCAATAACCGAAACAGGTTTACCGCTTAAGAACAGAGCAAGCATACCACCTGTAAACGCAAGCGGAATTGTGAACATTATGATAAACGGTGACTTAAGGCTCTGGAACTGCGCTACCATGATCAGATAGATAAGTATGACTGCAAGAAGCATCATGAGAAGCAGCTGACTCATAGCCTCATCTATAGATTCATTTTCACCCTTAAGGGTTACGGAATAACCTAAAGGAACTGCAAGATCCTTAAGCTTTGCCTTGACCTCATCTCCCACAAGACCTATGTTCTCGCCCTCTTTGAGCTTCGCTGAAACTGTTATATATCTGCTCTGCTGATTACGAAGGATCTGCGAGAGTTCTTCCTGCTCATCAAATGTTGCCACCTTCGAAAGTGAAACTTCTTTCTTTTCCTGTGTCTTTCTATCCACATACTCAAGCTTCATTTTCTTCAGATCATCCACAGTTATCTCCGCCTGCTCATCAGTTCTTACAAAGACATCATAGGATTTGAGATCTGTCTCTACACTGGTTGTAGACTTGGTTGATGCAAGCTTTGCGGAAATACCGGCAAATACCTGAGCAACTGTGAGGCCGTACTTGGCAGCCTTCTCTTTATCTACTGTTACTACAAATGTATTTATCATGTTGCTGAGTCCGTCATCTACCTCTTCGACTCCGTCAACACCTTCAAGTATACCTGCAACATCTCCTGCCAGCTTCTGCATGGTCTGCATATTATTTCCCTTGATCATAACTGATATTCCGCTTCCTGTCAGAGCTGACATATCCATGATCTGGGTCTGGACCTGTATGTCACAGTCTATACCCTCTTTAGCTTCATTTACTTTTTCTATTATTTCCTTAGGCTTAACATCTGATTCTTCATCAAACAGAATATAGATTGAAACACCTTCCTGTTGGCCCATTGACATACCCCCCATCATTGAGCCGTTTCCCATCATGGCACCAATCGTTTTAATGCCCTCTATATTCTGAATCCTGCTGACAAATTCGTCAGCATATCCCGTCATTTCTTCAAAGCTTCTCTCCTCCTTATTCGGAGCAGACATGCTTACCATCAGCTGATTTCCTGTCATCTCTGACATAAACTCAGTTCCTCTTGAAAGCGCAAGAGCAGTGGAAGCAAACAAAAGAAGTACCATTACTATAAATACCAGAGGCTTAAACTTTATAGCGCCTCTCAGGAATTTTTCATAAACGCGCATAAGCAAACCGGCTTCTTTTTTCTCGCTTGTTTTCTGATTTCTCAGAAGCCCCTGTGCCATAGCCGGAACAAGTGTAAGCGCAACCAGAAGTGATGCCGTAAGAGTAAATGCTATAGTAAGTCCCATATCTACAAAGAGCTGTCTCGTGATACCCTCGGTAAATACTATAGGAAGGAATACGCACATAGTTGTGAGTGTGGAGGAAGTTATAGCTCCTGACACCTGACTCGCACCATAGACTGCCGCCTTCTTTATCGACTCGCCTTCTTTTCTGAGTCGGTAGATATTCTCTATAACAACTATAGAGTTATCCACAAGCATTCCTATACCCAGCGTCAGGCCAGACATAGAGATAATATTCATAGTTATATTCGAGAAGTACATAAGCACTACCGCAAATATAACTGAAAGTGGTATCGCGCACGCGATTATAATTGTAGGTCTGAAATCTCTCAGGAATATGATGAGAACCAAAATCGCAAGTCCCGCACCTACCAGCATGTTAAGCAAGATGGAATCCACGATCATATCTATATATACACCCTGATTCATCAGAACAGAGAAATGTACATCCTCCTCTTCTGATTCTTCCAAGCTCTCAAACCTCTCAAGGATTCTGTCTGTAACATCTCCCGTAGAATATCCGGTCTGCTTTTCGAAGGCAAGAAGTATACCCGGCTCACCATTCAACTTAGCATAAACCTCAGCTGAATCATCAACCTTCTCAATATCTGCAACATCACCTAAAGTGATAACACCAACCTTATCCATTCCAAGGTCGATCAAAACGAGGTCTTCTAGGTCTTCGATTTCCGATACACCTTCACCAACCTTAACAAGCACCTGGCCATCCTTGCCCGATGCGTAACCGGCAGGCATGGCAAAATTCTGAGCGAGAAGGATATTATTCAGTGTTTCAAGCGAAAGTACTGTGTCCAGATCTGCTGCAGACTTTGTACTCTCCATAGTATCATCTATCTGCTTCTCAGCTCCTTCTATCTGTGCAAGTCCTGAATTCAGAGTTGCGGAGGTTTCCGCAAGCTGTATAGACTGTTCTATCTCCGCCTTGTTAAGAGCCTGAAGTGCAGTACTGGTAGTTGTCTTACCTTCCTTAACCTGCTCCATTCCCTCATCTATAGCTGCTATTCCCGCCTTAACCTCGGTTCTTGCTTTTTCAAGCTCGCCTATTGCGGCAGGTATATCCTCATATGTGTAAAGAGTTATATCATAATCAGTAAGTGCCTGAGCATTAGTCCTTATCTGTTCATTTATTTCTTCTATCTGTGCTCTGAAGGCTTCAATCTGCTGTCTGGCAGTTTCCGGATCCATTCCGGTCATAGTCTGAAATGCTTCGCTGTCAATAACCTGCTGTTCAAAAAGAGAAAGTGCTGACTCATATGAGTCTATCTTGTCAGCCAGATCCTTAGCCGTATCATAAAGCTTCTGAAGTGTTTCGATGGTGGTTCCGAGAACACCATTGACCAGTTCGAGCTGTTCCTTCTTATCATTCAGAGTACCCTCTGTCTGGTAAAGCTCCAGCTGAGCATCTTCAAGCATTGACTTATTTTCGCTGACAGTATTCGCGAAAAGAGTCTTACCACTGGCAACAGCATCCTTACCGGCTTCAATCTCTTCCCTGGATTTCTCCAGATCTTCCTTAGCCTTATCAAACTGATTATCGATTTCATCCATTATTCGATCATTCAGCTTATCTATCTTCTTCTGGTTCATTGTTACCTGAACCGTCTCCGTAACTCCACCGGTAACAGTTACGGAAGCTACACCTTCTATACTTTCAAGCTGGGGTTCTATCTTGCTTGTTATATAGTTGGTAAGCTCTATGTTATCCATCCCCTCAACCTCAGCGGCACCGATAAAAACCGGTATCATATTAGGGTTCAGCTGCATAACTATAGGGGAACCGACCTTCTCGTCGAAGGTTCCCTTGAGCTGTTCTATTTTCTGCTGGATTTCGATAAGAGTCGCATCCATATTCGTCGTCTGCTCGTATTCAAGAACGACTGTGGAATAACTGTTATACGACATAGATTGAATAGTTTTCAGATTCGAGGTGGTCGCAAGAGTGGCCTCCATAGGAGCAGTTATCTCCTTCTCAACTGTCTCCGGACTCGCTCCCATATCTGTCGTAATGACGATTACATACGGCAGATTGATGTTGGGCAGTAGATCGGCAGTTGTCTTCATAAGAGCAACGACACCGATAACGATAACTGCCACAACTACGACAAAAACCGTATACGGTCTTTTTACACTAAATTTAGATATCATAATTCCTCCGAAATAACAAAAGAAGCGAAATGCTAAACAGGGGTAACCAATTTAACATTTTACTTCTTTTATAAAGAAATATCAATTATATATTTAACTGCTGCTATATCATTTACATATTAATTAAACTTCAGATCATCAATAGGTACCGGACGGCTGAATAAAAATCCCTGTGCCATATCTACTCCTATCTCATTTATGAAGTCATACTGAGTCTGTGTTTCAACACCTTCAACCAGCGACCTGAGATTCAGACTCTTTGTCATCTCAATGATAGACTTTACTATGATGCTGGTCTGTGGATTACTCTCAAGCGTTCTCATGAATTTCATATCAACCTTGATAACATCGAACGTGAAATCCTGAAGTGAATTAAGCGATGAATAACCGCTTCCGAAGTCGTCAAGCCATATCTCAAATCCAGCTTCTCTAAGTTCGTTCATCTTGGCCTTCAGTTCTTCGCTATCATTTTCAAGCGCACTCTCTGTTACCTCGATATGCAGATTCTTAGTATCCACATGGTTTTTCTTAACTATATCCTTCATACTGTCTACTATGTTGGTAAGCATAAAGTCCAATCTGGACAGATTAATCGAAACAGGAATATCCATTCCTGCCATATCCCTCAGCTTCGGCTGATCGAGACAAACCTGTCTGGCTATAAAGCCATCAACCTTGTGAATAAGCTTTGCCTCCTCCAGAGGAGGTATGAAATCTCCGGGTGCTAGGAATCCATGTATAGGATCTATCCACCTTGCAAGAGCCTCAAGTTCGATAAGCTTACCTGTCTTGATATCTATTACTGGCTGATAATAAACCCTTAGATAACCCTTCTCGGCAGCTTCGTCCACATGCGATATAACATATCTCTCCAGCTTATTTCTGGTTTCAAGCTGTTCACTGTAGTAAACAAAATTCCTGTTGGAATCATGCTTTATACTGTCACACGCAAGTTTGGCCTTGTCACAGGTTATTCCGACATTTTCTCCTTCGACATATTGGGCAATACCAACCTTGATATTCATATGAATGCTTCCGAAAAGCGGTTTTACCTTCTGGAATACATTCGGAATAATCTCCTCTGCCTCACTCTTATAACAAAGGACAACGAAATGATCCTCCGCGAATCTGGCTATAACTCTGTTAGAGAATTCATCCTTCAGGATCTGTCCTATATCCCTCAGCAGCTTATCGCCCTTTCTAAACCCATACTCTTCGTTGTAAGCCTTGAAATTACCTAAATTGAAGTAAAGAATCACCGGCTCTTTATCCAGATTCAGAACGTTACCAAGCATCTCATCAGCTCTTATACGGAAGAACTGCATATTCGGAATTCCGGTTATCTCATCTATACTACTTGAGGTATTGGTCTGCGCAACCTCGGCAAGTATATCAGTCTGTCTCTTCTGACTCCTGTCATAGGCGTAGCCCATGATACTTCCTCTTCCCTTCGCTCTGGTTTCAAGGAGTCTTACGTCAGTATGTCTGATCAGCTCAGCCACATCACCCTCCCCCTCAGTATTACCATATACATAGGCGATACTACAGGTCGGATGAAATTTCTTTCCTCTAATAACGATTTCACTGAAACCATCACTTATCTGCTTCAGTTTTCTCTTAAATTCAGCTTCCGAAGATTTATCATCGAGTATAATGATCTCATCACTCTCAAATCTGTAGCAGTACTCTTCACCAAATACATCTCTCGCTAGAGAACCGATATAAGCAACTATTTCCTCTCCGAAATCATGTCCATACATATCATTGAAGAACTTGAAATAATCTATATCAACTATCGCAGCACATATATGCATATTGGTATACTTCACAGCATCCTGTCTCAGAGAATATCTGTTCTTAAGGCCGGTTATCTCATCATGCCTTGATCTGTAATCAGAGAGAACATAATTTTCTATATTATCAAATCTCTCTGCAAGAACAAACAGATTAACAAACATAGATCCCATCATAAAGCTCAGGGCATGAACCATATCCAGCTTAAATATCTCAGGAACCTTGTAGGTATATCCCAGGATTATATAAAGGATCATCATCGATACAATATATATCAGATGTCTGACCGGATTATCAAGAATAAACGGTGGCATACATATGAGTAGCAGGAAAAATGTAATCGTTATTCCCGTTTTATCCAGAACAGTTCCCATAAGTATTCCGAATATCATAATAGGAATCTGAACTATATAAAGGAATAGTGTACTATACTTCTCACGATTCTTAAGTATAGGTTTTCTGAGAATAGATGCCACGACAAAATAAACGAGTAAAACCAGACTTCCCGTATAACCATTCGTTTGCTTGATAAATACATTCGATAACATATTTACGGTAGCAACAATGGTTCCGACGAGAAGATAGGTCTGGCTCGCGATCATATTTCTTTTTATAACCTGACCTTTATATCTGTAATATCTCTTAACATCTAGTCGTTTTAGAAAACTCATTTAACCGCACCCTTAAGTAACTATTTACTGTCCGCTTAACATATCCGCCTTTATAGCCTCAAGCTTCTTTTCGGAATCAGACATATCTGTTCCCTTTACCCCATAATAGAACTTGATCTTTGGCTCTGTTCCTGATGGACGAACGCAGCACCATGCGTTGTCCTCAAGCTCATAATAAAGAACATTTGATGATGGAAGACCTGTTGAAGTGGTCTCGCCTGATACGAGATCAACTCTCTCGTCCTTCTTATAATCACGTGTAGCGAGAACCTTGAAGCCTCCAAGCTCCTTTGGAGGATTTGTTCTGAAGTTCTCCATCTTTCTCTGAATCTCAGCAGCACCGTCAACACCCTTAAGCTCAAGTGTTGCAAGACCTTCCTTGTAATAACCATACTTCTCATAGAGATCCTGCATAGCATCGCAGAGTGTTTTACCCTGTTTCTTATAGAATGCAGCAACCTCACAAAGCATCATAACCGCAACGATAGAATCCTTATCTCTTGCATAAGTTCCTGTCAAGCAGCCATAAGACTCCTCAAGTCCAAATACGTAATTGTTGCAACCTGTCTGTTCAAATATCTTGATCTGCTCACCGATATACTTAAAGCCTGTAAGCACTTCTATGCAACGTGCGTTATAAGCAGCTGCAATTGCTTTTGCAAGATCTGTAGTAACAATTGTGGTAACAAGTGCAGGATTTTCAGGCATAGTTCCTGTAGCTTCACGCTCTCTGAATATATACTCTGCTATAAGCATTCCGGACATATTTCCGGTAAAGCTCATATATTCTCCTGTCTTTGTATCCTTGGCATAAACACCAAGTCTGTCCGCATCAGGATCTGTTGCAAGAACGATATCTGCATCAACATCCTTTGCAAGCTTAAGTGCAAGCTCCCAAGCCTTTGGATCCTCTGGATTAGGATAGGAAACTGTAGGGAATGATCCATCAGGAATTTTCTGTTGTGGCTCTACGTAAACCTGTGTAAATCCAAGATCCTTAAGAACTCTTCTTACAGGAACATTTCCTGTTCCATGAAGTGGTGTGTAAACTATCTTGATATCCTTTGCCATCTCAGGGATGATCTCAGGGTGGATACTCTGAGCCTTAACCTGTGCAATATACTTATCGTCAAAATCAGTTCCGATTATGTTGAAGAGACCTGCTGCTCTGGCATCGTCCTCATCCATTGTTTTAACTTCAGCAAAGTCTGTAACCTTGGCAACCTCTGCCATAATTCCCGTGTCATGAGGAGGAGTAACCTGTGCGCCGTCCTCCCAATAAACCTTATAACCATTATACTCTCTTGGATTATGGCTGGCTGTAACAACGATACCTGCTATACAACCAAACTCTCTTACTGCAAATGAAAGCTCCGGAGTCGGTCTAAGTGACTCAAACAGATATGTCTTGATACCGTTAGCGTTGAGACATCTGGCTGCCTCTCTTGCAAATTCAGGTGACATGATACGTGAATCATGTGCAATAGCAACACCCTTTGCCTGTCCGCCATTTGCAACTATATAGTTTGCAAGACCCTGAGTAGCCTGACGAACTGTATATATATTCATACGGTTAGTACCGGCACCTCTAACTCCGCGAAGTCCTCCCGTTCCAAACTCAAGACTTCTGTAGAATCTGTCCTCTATCTCTTTTTCATCATCCTTTATGGACTCAAGCTCAGCTCTTGTCTCTGCATCAAAATATGGATCATCTAACCACTTCTTATACTCTTCCATAAAGTTACTCATTTCGGTATATCCTCCCTTTGTTTAAAAGTGGCAGCAGTTCTTCCACCTGCTGTCAACGCATATAAGTTATTATAACATTTATCATCCCATTATGGCTATAAAAAGATAGTGCTATTAGTATAGTTTTTTGTTATTATAAGGGTATATTTTTATTTGGGCAGGTAATTTAAATGAAAAAGAAGACTGAAAATGAAATGAACAGGGTTCTCATGTCTCTCAGCGAGATTGAAGAACTTCGAAAAACGGCTGTCAGTTCCATTTACCGTCAGTCTTATCATATCCAGCCTATTACGGGACTCATGAATGATCCAAATGGATTTATATACAACAACGGTATGTGGCATCTATTCTATCAATGGTGTCCATGGGGAGCATTTCACGGACTTAAGCATTGGTATCACGTAGTATCCGAGGATCTGATAAACTGGAAGAATCTCGGTGTTGCTTTGTATCCTGATACATACTTCGATAACGGAGGTGACTTTACGGGAACGGCCTACAACATAAATGGGCTCATCCACCTCTTTTACTCAGGAATACACTCGGACAAGAATTCAGAGGCCGAAAGCTACACATGTATGGCAAAGCTTACAGATGATAACAGGGTTAAAAAATACTCCGCTCCTCTTTTCGGTCCGTCTGATGAATATACTCATAACCAGAGAGACCCCAAAATCATTTATGATGATGACTCCGGAAAATACTATATATTTATAGGTGCTCAGACAAAGGATCAAAACGGTTGTATCATCGTATACGAATCCGATGACCCGAAGAAAAACTGGCACATGAGAGGAAGACTGCATGTACCCGGTTTCGAAAGCTTCGGAAGCATGTGGGAATGTCCTTCGCTTGAACAACTCGGAAGTCATGATATACTGATATTCTGTCCTCAGCAGCTAACTCTCGAAGGACACGGAACAGGAACTAACCACAACGGATATATCATAGGTTCTATGGATTTCGACAGTCTGACATTTACTCCTGATGGAGCTTTTCATCTGCTGGATTTCGGATTTGAATCTTATGCTGCCGAATGTGCTGCCAACACAGAAGAAGCAAATAAGAAATATCTTATAGCCTGGATGGGACTGCCCGATTCAAGCTTCCCTACAGACAAGGAAGCATGGTCCGGATGTATGACACTGCCAAGGGAGCTCACCATCAGACACCGCAGACTTATTCAGAAACCGATACACGGACTTGAATCAATGAGAAAAGCTTTGGTCAGCCCCAGTCTCAAGGTTCTTCCTGATACCGCGGAGATAGCTGTGACCATATATCCTGACGATTTCAATATGACTCTTTTCTCAAAGCCTGACGGAACAGGCGGACTGTCCATAGACTACAAGGATAAAACCCGCGAGATCACACTGGATCGTTCCGGAATGAACATCAGATTCAATGTTGAAAACGGTGAAAGCAGGACCAGAGTTCTGGAAAACGGACTTACACACCTCAGGATATTTATAGATAAAAGCTCTGTTGAGATTTTTGTAAATGACGGTGACGCCGTATTTACATCACGGATATTCCCCGAGGCTGATGAACACGGATTTACAATTAGCGAGTGCACCTCCATAAATATATGGGAACTCGGACATACTCTGGAGGACGATTTTATCATATAGATAAATCTTTATATATTACTTTATAAATGACGATGGGAGAAAAAAATGAAGAAGATAGTACTTACCGGCGGAGGAACTGCCGGACATGTTACACCAAATATAGCGATCATCCCGACTCTTAAGGAGATGGGCTATGATATAAGCTATATCGGAACATATAATGGCATCGAAAAGAAGCTTATCGAAGAGATAGGAATTCCTTACTACGGAATATCATCAGGAAAGCTCAGACGATACTTCGATCTGAAAAACTTCACAGATCCTTTCAGAATACTAAAGGGGTATTTTCAAGCTAAAAAGCTAATCAAGAAGCTGAAACCCGACGTTGTTTTTTCAAAGGGAGGCTTTGTTACGGTTCCCGTAGTTTTTGCAGCATCCAAGAAGAAAATACCGGTTGTTATCCACGAATCGGACATGTCTCCGGGACTTGCTAACAAGCTGGCACTGCCCAAGGCAACCAAAATATGCTGTAACTTCCCCGAGACCAAGAAGCTGTTCGAGGGAAAAGCCACTGTCACCGGAACACCAATCAGACAGGAGCTCTTTAACGGAGATAAGGAAAAAGCCAAAAAGTTCTGTGGCTTTGAAGATGATAAACCAACCATTCTTATAGTCGGAGGAAGCACCGGAAGTGTTGCCGTAAATAACGCCATTTGGAGTGTACTTGATGAACTTCTTTCGACCTACAATGTTATCCACATCTGTGGAAAGGACAAAATGAACACCAAATATGCCGGCAAAAAAGGCTATGCCCAGTTTGAATATGTTAAGTCAGAGCTTCCGGATCTTTTTGCTCTGGCAGACATAGTCATATCTCGCGCAGGAGCAAATGCCATCTGTGAGCTTCTGGCTCTTAAGAAGCCGAACATACTGATTCCACTTTCACTAAAGGCCAGCAGAGGCGACCAGATACTGAACGCGGAGTCCTTCCAAAAAAGCGGTTACAGCTATGTGATTGACGAAGAAAAGCTGGACGACAAAACCCTCCTCAAGGCTTTAGAGGATATAGAGCAGCATAAGGAAGCATATCTGGAGGCTATGGAACAGAGCAAAGTCAGCGACTCCATCACCACTATAACCACTATTATTGATTCTCTGACAAAGTAATGACGTAAAAAAGAACGGATGCAGCGCATCCGTTCTTTTTATATAAAACTTTATGATTTTACTTTCCGCATAAACTATCGAGACACTTCTGATAGTAATCATTTGAAGTATTTGACTGACTGTAAACGTCCTGATCAACCTCAATCTGTGAAGGATATATAGGCTTTCCTTCTTCCATTGTCTTATTATTAACCTTTATGACACTACCTTCCTTGGTAACATCAAATCTACATCTAAAATGTGCATTAGTACGTGTAATAAGACCGTCTGAGTTCTCTTCACTCTCGAGAGCAACTGTGATATTGAATCCATCAGCATAAATGATGTAGGATCCATTACCCTTATCATCAACATCACTCTCTTCTATAGTCCATGCCGGATGTTCAGTATTGCTCTCGAAAGCATCTCCGAATGTAAAATCCTTATTCTTAGGAACCTTTGCAGCCTTCAAAGGCTCAATAACCTTGGAGTAGTTATCATTTGTTTTTTCCTGAATAAATGCCTTGATTGGATAATGAACCGAACCAGGAAGGATGAAATATGCACCAACCAGAATTCCTACTATAATCACAATACCCAAAATAACTCGTGCAACCTTGTTACCCATAACTGTCTCTCCTTTTTTATAAAAAGAATACTAAATCTGAAATGATCAGAACAGCTCTTTCTCAAGCTGATATATAAATCCTTCGACCAGCTGCATACGCTTCGCATACTCAGTCCTTGCGGTCTCAGTCTTGCAGCATCTGATCAGAGGTTTACTCTGTCTGTAATAATCCTTTATTCGATAATACGCCCTCTTATAGCTAGACTCCTCATCATGAGCCGTAACCATGGCATCACGCATTATCTCGATGCCTCCTACATCATCCAGAAGATCGGCATCCATAACTATACGACATTCCAAAGAAAGATCCTTATCTGTATCCTTATCGGCATTCATCATAATGATTTCTCCGACCTTAACAATAAGCTCGGGTGCCACACCGATACTATCCAGATATTCAACTGCAACTTCAGCACTGACCTCACTGTCCGGTCTGCCATCCTCATGACCTACATCATGGAGAAGTGCAGCTAAAACGATCACATCCAAATCTCCTCCAAGCTTTGCCTGAAGTCTTATAGCCCAACGATAAACTCTCATCGTATGGTCATAACTGTTCCTAAATGGATACTGATCTGAACCTTGTTTTTCAGAAGATGTCTTTTTTACAAATTCAATAACTTCTGAATAATCCATCCCCGATAACCCCTAACATTAATATTAAAACACCTATATAAATATAACACTTTCTATAGGATAATGCCACTTTTTTTTAAATCCGCGCGACTGGCTTTGCAAAGCCCACACGAGCGTTACTTTGGCAGTTAACTCAACCCAGGCTGCCTCACGGCGCACAGAGAGGTTCTGCTTAGTGCTGCTTTGTTCCCAACCTGACACGGTTCACAGATTCCTGTCGCGTAAGACCTAAGTATCAACGTCACTTACCGAAGGCAGCCCCGCATGAACAATTCGGGGCCAGTCATCACCCCTGCTGTAGCGGATTGCAGGTACAGGGCACCGCTATCTCCCCGGCTGCGCGAAATTTTATAACTATTCTAGTATACATAAGATAAGATTTTTCGTCAAGTAACTATTGTTTTTCCGCTTTTAGCCTTACTCTCAGCTCTTTGAAAAAGCTCTTAAGCAGTTCTGAACACTCCTCCTCCAGAACACCACGTGTCACCTCTACCTGATGATTAAATTCCTTCATATCAAGTAGGTTTATTATAGATCCGGCGCACCCTGCCTTTGGATTCATACAGCCAATAACAACCTCCGGAATACGGGCCTGAACAATAGCTCCCGAACACATCTGACATGGTTCCAGCGTTATATACATCCTGCACTCCTCCAGCCTCCAGTCTCCGATAACCTTTGAAGCTTTTTTTATCGCTATTATCTCCGCATGAGCCAGGCTCTGCCTGTCTCTGTTTCTTCTGTTATAACCTCTGGCTATTACTTTGCCGTCGTGAACTATAACGCATCCGATAGGAACGTCGCCACTATCCATAGCCTTCTTGGCAAGCCTGAGCGCCTGCCTCATATATCTCTCATCATCTGTTAGTTTTGCTGCCATCTGCTTTCTCTCTATATATAATCCTTTTAGGTCTGCCCGGTTATTCCAAGCCTTCCTAGTTCATCAGAAAGTGCTCCGAACTCCTCAAGAGTAAGAGCCTCCCCGCGAACCCTCGTATCAAATCCCAGATTCGTAAGTGCCTTCTCGACATCAGCCCTGCTGTAGCTTAGTCCTTCAAAATTCGAAACTGCATTGGCCAGAGTCTTTCTTCTCTGGTTAAATGCACCTCTGATTATCTTGAATAAAAGCTTCTCATCCTCAACCTCGACCGACGGCTTTTCCAATCTCCTAAGTCTGATGACTGCAGAGCCGACATTTGGTCTCGGCATAAAGCAGTTTGGCGGTACATTTGCCGCCAGATAAGGTTCACTATAGTACTGCACTGCCAATGACAGCGCACCATAATCCTTACTGCCCGGCCCGGCCTTCATCCTGTCCGCCACTTCCTTCTGTATCATAACTGTTATGGAATCAGCAGGAATTCTCGACTCCAGCAGACTCATAATAATAGGTGTGGTTATATAATAAGGCAGATTAGCGACTATCTTGAAGGGCCTTCCCTCGAAGATACTCTCTATATCCTGCTTCATAATATCTCCGTGAATGATTCTTACGTTATCATATTCACTTAAAGTCTTATCAAGTATCGGTATCAGCTTATCATCAATTTCTACCGCCGTAACAGACCCTGCCACCTCAGCCAGATACTGTGTCAGCGTTCCTATTCCGGGACCGATTTCCAGAACCTCAGTAGTTTTATCAATCTCAGCTGCATCTATTATTTTATCTATAACATGTGAGTCTATCAGAAAATTCTGACCATAGTTTTTTCTGAAGGTAAACTCATTTTCCTGTATAACCCTGATTGTTTCCTTCGGGTTACTTAGCATCTTTTCCCTGTCCATTCTTACCTGCCCATTCTTTATTTACTTTGTTACCGTCATCTACAGTCGGTACAGTTTTTTCGCATTTTCATAAGTGACACCCGCCACCTCTTCTTCTGATAAGCCTTTAAGCCTTGATATCTCAGCAACGACATAGCTCAGATATCCCGAATTATTTCTCTCTCCTCTGAAGGGGGATGGCGTCAGGTACGGCGAATCAGTTTCCAGGACAATATTTGAAAGCGGTATAGCTTCAACCGCCCTCTTCAGCTTCTTGGAATTTTTAAATGTAACTACGCCGCCTATTCCGAAATAAAACCCCATCTTCAAAAACTCGCGGGACATTTCTTCCGAATAAGAATAGCAATGAACTACTCCTCCTATTTCCTCAGCATGAACCTGTTTCATAAGCTCATATGTATCCTGCGCAGCATCCCTGCTGTGAATAACTATCGGAAGCTCAAGCTCCCTCGCCAGATTCATCTGAGCTAAAAACCATTTATGCTGAAGCTCCTTCGATGGTTCATCATAGTGATAATCGAGCCCGATCTCACCTATAGCCACAACCTTATTCGAGCTCCTGGCAAGTTTCCTCAGCTCTTCTATATCTTCATCAGTCATATCCCCGACATGGTGTGGGATCACTCCGACTGAAGCATACATATAATCATATTTTTTCGCAAATTTCACCGACGCTCTGGAGGTCTGTATATCGCAGCCGATATTGGTAATATTCGTAACGAGGCGCCCTTCTCCGAACTCATTTTCAAGAAGCTCCTCCCTGTCCTCATCAAATGCATCGTCATCATAATGAGCGTGAGTGTCAAAAATCCTCATCATATTTATCCCTTCCACTTTTTAATATGTATATTCTAGTGTATTTAATAGTGTAGTGCAACCTTGTAAAAAAGCCATAAATCGATTATAATATCTGGAGTGCGTAAATAATGGAGGAAAACAATGATAAATGAATTTTACAAAGAAATGACCGGAAAGGAATCGGTCATTCGTCAGTTTTTCGATTTTGCAAGAGCTCGTGCGGCTGAGATGGGACCGGACAGCGTTTTTAATTTCTCAATTGGAAACCCATCTGTACCTGCACCTGATAGCCTGAAGCAGGCACTTCTGGATATTGTTGAAAATGGTGATCCCGTGAAGCTTCACGGATACAGCCCTACTCTCGGTCAGGATTCAACCAAGCGATGTATCGCCGACTCACTAAACAGAAGATTCGGTATGAATTACGGACCACAGCACATCTTCCCTACCTCCGGTGCAGCCGGAGCTCTTTCACATGCACTCAGGTGCGTGACCAAGGAAGGTGATACCGTAATTACATTTGCACCTTATTTCCCTGAGTACATACCATATGTTACCGGAACAGGTGCAAAACTGTCGGTGGTTCCTGCAGACTACTCAACCTTCCAGATAAACTTCGAAGAGTTTGAGAAGATGATAGATGCAAACACTGCAGCAGTTCTTATAAACTCACCTAACAACCCGTCCGGTGTTGTATACACTACTGAGACTATACAGAAGCTCGCTGACATCCTCTGCAAAAAGCAGGAGGAATTTGGTCATGAGATATTCCTTATTACCGATGAGCCGTACAGAGAGATAGTATTTAAGGGAGTGGATAGTCCGTTCCCATCTAAGTTCTACGACAACTCTATATGCTGCTACTCCTTTAGTAAGTCTATATCACTTCCGGGAGAGCGTATCGGATATATGGCTGTAAATCCAGCAGCAAAGGATGCTGATCTTCTCGTTCCAATGGCAGGTCAGATTTCGAGATTTACAGGACATAACTGCCCTACTGCACTTATGCAGTTTGCTATCGAAAGAGTTATAGATGAAACAAGTGATCTCAGCATATATGAGAGAAATGCAGATCTGCTCTACACAGAACTTACTAGAATCGGCTACGAGATAGTTAAACCGATGGGAACATTCTATATGATGCCTAAGGTTCCAGGAGCCGCCGACGGTGGTCTCAGAGATGCAAATGAATGGTGCTGGAAGATAGCAAAGGAACTCGGCCTTATCACCGTTCCCGGAGACAGCTTCGTATGTCCCGGACATTTCCGTATATCATACTGCGTGCCTACTGAGACGATAGAAAAATCCATCCCTCTCTTCGAGAAGGCTTATACATTATAATTTGGAGGACAGTTACATGGATACTGAAAAGACAGCAAGTATGGATATAGATATTACAGCCAGTGTGGATATGGGACCCGAAAGGCTTGCAGGTATACTTATCCATCCAACCTCATTCCCGGGGCCTTACGGAATAGGCGACCTGGGGAAGGGTGCTTATGATTTTATAGATTTTATGCAAAAATCCGGAATGAAGCTGTGGCAGGTTCTGCCGCTTGGACACACAGGCTTCGGCGATTCGCCTTATCAGCCATTTTCTTCATTCGCAGGACAGCCGCTTATTATTAGCCTGGATCATATGAGAGAGCTTAATCTTCTCTATGATGATGATTTCAAGGATATGCCACAGTGGAATCCAGAGGATATATGCTACGGCGATGTGATTGCATTTAAAAACTCTCTTTTCCAGAAGGCTTATGAGAGATTTCTTGATGAAAATATACATGACGGTTTTTCAACAAACGAAGAACTGATGAAGGCTTACGAGGATTTCAAGCTTCAGAACAAAAACTGGCTTGATGATTATGCTCTCTTCATGGCAGGAAAGGACTTCCACAAAGGCGCTCCATGGTATATGTGGGAGGATGATCTGAAAAATCCTACAGCTGCACAGAGAAAGAAATGGGAGAACAAGTTGGAAAAGGAACTCGGTTACTACGAATTCCTTCAGTTCTTCTTCGATTTCCAGTGGATGAAGCTCAAAAAATATGCAAATGACAGAGGCATCAGGATTGTCGGAGACATACCTATCTTCGTTGCATGGGACAGTGTTGATGTCTGGGTAAACAAAAAGCTCTTTAATCTTGATACAAAAGGATACCCAACAGTTGTTGCCGGAGTACCGCCTGATTATTTCTCAGCAACAGGTCAGCTCTGGGGAAATCCGCTTTACAAATGGCCGGAACACAAGAAAACAAGTTATGAATGGTGGTTCTCACGTATCAAGCATCAGCTAAAGCTGACGGACTATCTGAGAATAGATCACTTCAGAGGCTTTGATAAATATTGGGCAGTTCCATACGGAGAACCAACAGCAATTAATGGTAAGTGGGTAAAGGCTCCGGGCGAGAATTTCTTCACTATGCTTGAATCAACACTCGGTTATCATATGCCTATAATCGCTGAGGATCTCGGAGAAATCGATCACTCAGTTGTTGAACTCAGAGATAAGTTCGGATTTCCGGGAATGAAGATACTTCAGTTTGCATTTGAGAATCCAAACGAGAACAACTTCCTTCCTCACAATCATGTAAGAAACTGTGTATGCTACACAGGTACTCACGATAACGATACTACTCTCGGCTGGTACAAGAATTGTTTTGAACAGTCCAGAGATAAGCTGAGAAGATATTTCAGCACTGACGCAAGTGATATCTGCTGGGTTATGATAAGAGCTTGCTTCGGTTCTGTTGCAACAATGGCCATCGTACCTATGCAGGATGTACTGGAGCTGGATTCATGGGCCAGATTCAACACACCGGGTGTAGGTGAAGGAAACTGGTCATGGAGATACAAGCAGGAGGCTCTGACTGAGCACCTGTCAAAACGTTTATATGAAACAGCGACCATGTTTGGACGTTAGTAAGGAGGTGCCAGATGATAAGATTGGTTATCGCCGCTATATATACATTTTTATCAGTAGTTTTACTGTTCCCTTATCACATCTACCTATGGTTTGTATCAAAAAAGGACAAGTACAAGGGATGGTATAAGAGCTGGAAATTTGTCGGAAGATTCTTCAAGGGTCTTATCAAGATAGCAGGCACAAAAGTTGAAGTCCGTGGAGCAGAGAATCTCGCGAAGATTCCGAAAGAGCAGGGAATCCTCTTCATCGGTAATCACCGCAGCTTCTTTGATATAATTATTCTCCAGACTATAGTCGACAGACCTACAGGCTTTATCGCTAAAAGCGATTTTAAGAAGATTCCGCTTTTCAAGCACTGGGTTACTGACATTGGTGCAATCTTCCTGGACAGGAAAAATGTCAGAGCAGGTCTTGAAACTATGAATCAGGGTGCCAAATATATGGAAATGGGACTTTCAATAGGTCTCTATCCTGAAGGCACCAGAAATCACACAGACACTCTTCTTCCATTCAAGAAGGGTGGATACAGAATGGCCAAGAACGCAAAAAGCCCTATAATGCTTGTTGCTGCCACAGGCTTTGATGATATCCTTGAAAACAACAAACCACCTGCACTCAGGAAGAGACATGTAATAGTTGAATTCAGCGAGCCTATGTATCCTGACAGAATGGAGAAAGTTGAGTGCAATAAGCTGTATGAAGAATTCCCCGAGCGTATTCAGAAGATGCTCGATTCTCATAAGAAGTAATCTATTAAGAGGAGAAAACATATGATACTTTTAGCAACCGGATGGATCATCGCCATCATCGTTACTATAGTCCTTGTCGGCATTATGATCGGACTTTATATCTTCGGAAACAAGATGCAGGCAAAGCAGATGGAACAGAGAGAGCAGATCAGTGAGGCATCACAGCCTGCTACACTCTTCATCATTGATAAGAAGATTATGCCTATGAGGGATGCCAAGCTTCCGAAGATGGTTATGGAACAGGCACCAAAGAGATATCAGAAGGCAAAAATCCCTGTAGTAAAAGCAAAAGTCGGACCACAGATTATGACATTTATCTGCGAAGAGGCTATATATGATGATGTTCCATCACATGGCGAGGTTAAGGCCATGGTAAGTGGAATCTATATCACCAGTGTCAGAACTCTTCATAAGAAGACAAAGAAGCTTCATCAGGAAGAACTCGAGAATGCTCCACGCAAGAAATCCTTCCGTGAGAAGATGGTTAAGAAGCAGGCTGAATATCAGAAGCAGCTTGACTATGAAATTGCCGTAAAGAAGACGAAGGAAGAAGCAAAGAAGCAGAAAGCTGAAATGAAGAAGAAGAAAGAGCGAGAGAAGAAGATTACTGTATGAAGCCAAAATATCTGATAATTATGATGGCACCGCTTCTTGCGTGCCTTATAGTCACAATACTTGCATATTTTGCCGCTTTCGCTATGACGGTTATCACAGGACAGGTTGATGTACTTGATACATATTCCGCCCTTGTTGACGAGGGCATCTTCAACCTGTTCAGATTTACCCTCATTATCATAATGTGCGGAGTATGGTATATGAAAAGCTTCCCTGATATTTTCTATCACAGGGAAGCTCCTTTTTCTGTTATTTTAAAGAAAACATTTCACCCAATGGGAATCATTCCGCTTATTCTCCTGGGAGTTTCAATCCAGATAGCAACTGATAGCATACTATACGTTCTCGGTCACTTTTTCAGGACTGCATTCGCCTCATATGAACATATGATGGAAACCTTTGAAGGAAGCAATTCCGTTCTTTTTATCATTACGGTCTGCACCATAGGTCCTGTCGCAGAAGAGCTTTTGTTCAGAGGACTTACTCTTCAATATGCGACGAAAGCCTTTGACAATAAGAAGTATAAATATGCTATAGCAGTGTTTATACAGGCGATTCTATTCGCGGTATATCATGGAAATATAATTCAGTCCACCTACGCTTTTATCTTCGGTCTCCTTTTCGGAGCCATCACAGTTAAAGCAGGATCCGTACTACCCTCGATTATCACACACTGCACTGTAAATGCCAGCTTGTATCTGCTTCCTGCAGATATTTTCAAATATCCGAAAAGAGCATTTGTGATAATGATCATATCCTTACTGGCTCTCATCGGAAGCTTTGCTCTGGCATACATCCATTTTGGATCAGACAATTCTACTGATGACGACGATAAGCCATCTGAATAAGTCCATCGAGGTAGTCGCACATCTTGTAACCCGCCTTCTCCATAAGCATAGGATACATGCTTATGGACGTATGTCCGGGGATAGCATTTATCTCATTAAATACAACTCTGTTTGTTCCATTCTCAAGGAAGAAGTCTACTCTTGCAAGTCCAAAACCATCACACGCTTTGAAGATGGCTATTGCAGCTTCTCTTATCTCATCAGCTTTTCCATCAGGAAGTTCAGGATCTAATATTGTTTTTGATTCACTGTTATTATACTTAGCATCAAAATCATAGAACTCTGCAGCAGCAAGTATCTCACCTACACCGCTTGCTATAACATCATCACCGCAGCCATAAACCGCACACTCTATCTCTCTTCCTACTATTGCTTCTTCGACCAGTATTTTAGTATCATTTTCAGCCGCAAGCTTGAGACCAGCTATAAGCTCTTCTCTGTTGTGAGCCTTTGATATACCTACTGAAGAACCTGCGCAGGATGGTTTGATGAATACTGGATACTCTCTCTTTTCTTCTATCCTTTTGACAACACTGTCCATGTCGGAGAGCTCATAGGCTCTGACACCTACATAATCGGCCTGATCCACATTTATATCATCCACTATTATTTTAGTAAAAAATTTGTCCATTGTTACTGCACTTGCCAAATGACCGCAGCCTACATACGGAATGTCTGCCATCTCGAAGAGCCCCTGTATTGTTCCGTCCTCTCCCCAGAGTCCGTGAAGCACAGGAATAGCTACATCAATATCCCTCTCTTCATAATGTTCACCATCTGTTATGATCAGTTTATGATCTGAATCCGGAGATATGATAGCTCGGGTACTTCCATTTTCCCAATCCGACTTGGTGAAGTCCTGAGTGGAATCCACCAGAAGCCAATGGCCCTTCTTTGTGATACCTATACATGTTATATCGTATTTATCCTTATCAAGTGCATTTATTACAGTCATTGCCGAAACGCAGGAGACATCATGCTCACTTGATCTTCCTCCGAATATAACAGCTACTTTTTTCTTTTCCATCGTATCATTTCTCCTAATTGTTTATTTACTAACACCAATAGCTACACTGGTATAATACACCTTTTTAATTCCTTTTTCCATACACGCAAGCGTACAAGCTTCTATCGTAGCTCCGGTCGTATATATATCATCTACCAGAAGGACAACCTCCGGCATATCCTGTATCTTATCAAATGTTTTAAAGGCTTTCTTCAGATTTTTCTCTCTTTCAGTATTGCTTAGCTGCTTCTGTGGTACTGTAAATGTCGTCCTTTTCAGGATATCATTTCTTACATTTATTCCCATACATCTTCCCAGCGATACGGCTATCAACTCTGCCTGATTATAGCCTCTAGATAACATCTTACGCGGATGAAGAGGAACCGGAATAATAGCCTGAATCTGACATTCCTTAAGCTCTCTTCCGTATACCCGCATTATCTCTTCTCCGTAAAATGCAGCATATTCCTGTCTATCACCATACTTAAGTGCCATGAGCGAATCTGAAAGCGGTGGCATATAATTGAAAACCGGGAAGCCTCTTACATAGCTTCTTACACTCTTCCTGCAATCCATGCAGTATTCTTCCTCCTCAGATTCTATCTCTTTTCCGCATTTGTAGCATCTCGGACTCTCAACGTAGCTGAGACTTCTCCGACACGATTCACATACCCTGCCACTATCTAACGAAAGCAATTCGTCACATACCGCGCATCTGGGTGGGAACAGTATATCCTTCAGTTTTTCCTTCAAACTACACTCCTTAAATTCCTTCTATATCAAATCCATCAGGAGAAAAGGCACCAAATTCAAATCCGTCTTCAGAGAACGCCTCCGGTCCGAACTCCTCCTGCATAAATTCCCTCATATCATCCTCTGCAAAAAGAGCCTTCATCTCTTCTCTTCCGGCCACCTCATCCAACTCCAGAAGTCTATCCTTGAATCCGGTATATCTCCTCTGTTCTGTTGTATTATCAATCATCTCATTTACTTTTCCGAGATTTCCAACCAAAACCACCATCCTGACCGCTCTGGTTACTGCGGTATATATAAGATTTCTATTGAGCAGCTTTCTTGGGCCGGAAAAAAGCGGTATCACAACAGCCGGATACTCAGACCCCTGAGACTTATGAATAGTTATGGCAAATGCGTGTTCCAGCTCATCGAGCTGTGAATACTCATACACTGCCACCCTTCCGTCGTCAAATGTAACTGTTACTTCTTCATCGAAATCATTAATCTCAGTTATTATGCCCATATCTCCATTGAAGACACCTACACCCTGATCCAGTATTCCACTTCTGAACTGTCCACTGAATATCTTCCACTCTATCTTGTAGTTATTCTTCGTCTGCATGATTTTGTCACCCTCTCGAAGAATCACTCCGTTTCTTTCCTTCTCCCTTTTATCAGGAGATGGGGGATTGATAGAGACCTGAAGCTTTTTATTCAACTCCTCTACTCCGAGATCATAATGTCTGGTTGGTGTAAGCACCTCTATATCCATTGGCGATATTCCGAGATACTTTGGCAGATTGTTTGTCACAAGCTCGCTGATTTCCTTGGATATCTCATACGAATTCCTTCGCGGAATGAAGAAGAAATCACTCGATTTATTATTTATCTCCAGATGAACGCCGTTTTTAATCTTGTGTGCATTCTCTACAATGAAGCTGTCATCTGACTGCCTGAATATATGATCCAAAACAGTGACCGGAAAGCAGCCGCTGTCTATTATGTCATGAAGTACATTTCCTGCTCCAACCGGTGGGAGCTGATCAGTATCTCCCACAAGAACGAGTCTTGTTCCCTCAGGAATAGCCTTGAGAAGTGCCAGGAACAGAAATGAATCCACCATCGATGCTTCATCGATTATCACAGCATTACACTCCAGTGGGCACTGATCATTTCTGTTGAATCTAAGTATTGACTTCTCGCCATTCGAATCAGGCTCGCCGGAAAATTCCAGCAATCTGTGTATGGTCTGTGCCTTGTAGCCAGTCGATTCTGTGATTCTCTTTGCAGCTCTTCCTGTCGGTGCTGCGAGCAATACTACATCGGCCTGATACTCAAAATACTTTATGATTGCATTTATGATAGTTGTCTTACCTGTTCCCGGACCACCTGTAATAACTGATACTCCGGAGCTTACAGCCAGGATAACCGCCTCCCTCTGTTCAGGTGCAAGCTCTATCTTCTCTTCCTTTTCAACTCTTTCTATTGCCTCTTCTATTTCTTCCCTTATCGTATCGTGCTCAAACCTAAGTCCCATAAGCCTCTTTGCACTCTCTATTTCCATACGGTAGTTCCAGTAGGAGTACACCACCGTCTTATCATCAATCTCCTTTAACACGACTCTTCTGGCTATATTCATGTCCAGAAGCTGATCGTGAAGCCTATCCTCAAATTCTTCATACGAAGTATCAGGGCTCAGTAGCTCATATGCCTTCTGTATCAGCATATTTTCCGGCAGATACATATGTCCCAGACTCATAGACTGATTCAGTATATATATAACTGCTGACTGTATACGAAACTCCGAATCGGGTGACACTCCTGACTGTACTGCGATTCCATCCACCATCTTGAATCCTACTCCCGATACCCTGTCTGCAATCATATAAGGATTAGTTTCGATTATTTTGTAAACATTTTCACCAAATTCCTTGTATATCTTCATCGCCAGATTAACGGTGATTCCATACTTTGAAAGCTTCATGATAACATTTCTGTAAGCCCTGTTTTCACTGTAGCTTACCGCTATCTTGCTTGCCATCCTCTCGGATATACCTCTTATCTCAGCGAGTCTTTCCGGTTCCTCATCTACTATCCGGAGTGTATCATCTCCAAACTTTTTCACTATTCTTTTTGCCAGTGCCTCACCCACGCCCTTTATCACACCCGAAGACAGGAATCTCAGCACTCCTTCAGTATCATCAGGCATGCTGAGCTCAGCTGTGTTAATCTTGAATTGTATATCGTACTGAGGATGATGCACATATTCTCCGTCAGCCTGAATAAACATCCCCTCAGCAATTCCGGGCACGTTTCCGACAAAGACCTCATCACCCTCAGGTCCTTCAACAAGGAAAACCGCATACCCGTTTTCCTCATTCTGATATATGATTTTGTTTATATATCCTTCCTGAACCATATCACACTCACTTGTTATTCTATAACACCAGCCGACCTGTCCTTTTTGTCATAATGTCAACATAGGTGTCACAGGTTCTTCAACCTATGACACCTATTATTTTCCGATAACTCTTTTCAGATTAATCCTCCTGATCTGCCAGGAAGTCTATATACTTTCCTGTTCCGACAGCCACAACAGACATCGGATCCTCTGCAGTAACAGTAGTGATACCTGTCTTCTCCTCTATAAGCTGTTCCAGTCCGTGAAGCAGTGCGCCTCCTCCTGTAAGAACTATACCTCTGTCAGAGATATCAGCCGCAAGCTCAGGCGGAGTCTTCTCCAGAACAGCATGTATAGCCTCTACAACCTGTGCAGCCGGTTCCCTGAGTGCTTCCTCAGTCTCATCAGATGTGATAGTAACTGTTTTCGGAAGTCCTGTCACCAGATTTCTTCCCCTTACATCCATAGAGATATTCTCAGGACGCTTATAGCTGGTTCCGATATTAATCTTTACCTCCTCAGCACTTCTTTCACCAATGAGAAGGTTATGTCTCTTTCTTATATACTTGATGATGGCATCATCAAAATCATTTCCAGCAACCTTTATGGATGATGTAACAACAGGACCACCCATAGATATAACAGCTACATCAGTAGTTCCACCACCGATATCAACTATCATATTACCTACCGGTCTTACTATATCAATTCCTGCGCCTATTGCTGCAGCTATAGGCTCCTCAACGATATTAACATATCTTGCACCGGCATTATATGTAGCTGTCTCAACCGCTCTCTTCTCAACCTCTGTAGCTCCTGACGGAACACAGATAGATATACGCGGCCTCCTTCCGAAGAGATTACGTCCTATCGCCTTCTTTATAAAGTACTTAAGCATCTCCTCAGCCTTAGTATAGTCTGAGATAACACCATGCTTAAGTGGTCTTATGGCGATCAGGTTACCCGGAGTTCTTCCAAGCATCAGACGTGCTTCCTCTCCGATTTCAACTATCTTCTCCGAATCTTTATCATAGGCGATAACTGTAGGCTCCTTCAGAACCACGCCTCTTCCCCTAACGTATACAAGAATACTCGTTGTACCAAGATCTATTCCTATATCCAGATTTGCCATTTATTCTTCCTCTCTTACTCCGGATTAATAACCAGTACAGATGCTATCTCATCATCCTTCCATGCGAGATAATGCTCTGTAACGTCGTATATTCCATCCAGCTTATCTATATATCTCTTATACTTAGCTGTCTTGAAATATAGCGCATCCTTATTAGTCATATCCAGACCTTCATACTCTTCATTCAGACTCGGAATTATTCCGAAACTGTTCTGTCCCACTATATCGTATCCCAGCTTCAATTTCAATGAAGGATTTGTATAAATTACGCGTCCACTTTCAACATCTCGCACAAGAATCATTGCCGAAATACTTTCAAATATATTCATTACAACCTTTGAGGCATCCACCTTGGTCTTGAGCCTTTCCTCGATCATAAGATCGCGAGACATCATTTTGGTGATTTCCTTCGCAAAAGATATTTCCTCTTCGGTCCATATTCTCTCTTTTGAATTCTCTATAAATACAAGACGGCCATGGTATTCACCTGAAAGATAAAGCGGAAATACCATTACTGCTCTGGCGTTACCCTTAAATATCTGAACTCTCATCTGGTTGGTCATATTCTTTTTATCTACAACCAGACCGCCTTCTCTGATCTTGTTCTGAAGCTCAACATCATAATGATCAGACTCCCAGTCAAATGTCTCAACCGCCTCATCACTCTTACCGTTCTTTGCCCAATAATCAATCAGCTTATAATAACCCGGTCTCTCATCATCAATCGCAAAATAAGCAATAAAATCAACATCCATCAGAGTTCCAACATTCTGATAAACATTTTCAAGGTTGGACCTGTCACCATCAGCTATTATTTTCAGAATATTTTCAGTAAGCTCTTTAGCGTTTCTCTCAAACTCAAGCTCAGTCTTTATATTTTCCTCTTCCTCATTTATAACACTTCTGACATAAAGGCTTGTAATAATGTCCGAAATACTTTCAGCTGTTTTAGAAATACTGTCAAATGCCTTAAAAAGCTTCTGATTCTGATTCTTATTATGAGCATACACAATCCACGCCGCTGTAAAACGCCCATCCTTGAAAACAGGTGCCGCTATAAAACGACTATCCGGATTACCATCGTCAATCTCCGAATAAATAGCCTGTTTCGAATCAACTATACACCCAACAACATCACCGTAAAGCTCCTTATTGTCAGGATTCACTACCATCTCATAAAACTCGCCAAGATAAGGCGTAGGTCCGGTAGGAGGAACAAGTATATGACCATTTATATCCAGAACTACACTGTATAACTCACACACATTGGCAAAGCTGTTAAACAGATCATCGATATGTTTTTCAGCAAGGAACTCAGGTGTGATATTACCCTCTGTATCAGAATTATCAGGTGCACTTTCAACAGTAGGCTCAGTATAGTCAGGTTTATTTATCTCTCTTATAACAAACTCAAGATACTTAAGCCCATCCTTTTCAGGCAAATGTATGATATCGACATTTACATTTCTGACCTGTCCGTCGTCCCCGATATTTCTGACCTCATAGGAAAAATTCTTAGACTCCGAAAGTGACATAGTAACAGCTTCATTAAAGCGCTGTCTATCATCAGGATGAACATAATCATCAATAAGTCTGTATCCCTGCTTCAAAGCCTCTGGATTAATCCCGAGAGAAGAAGCATTTGAGGATATATATTCAAGTCTCTTTCTGTTCAAGGAAGCAGACATAGAAATAGAAGTCACAACAATAACAAGCCCGGTTTTTTCCAGAGCAGTCTGTATGATATCCAGCTCATTTAACATAGTCCCCTCCTCCTTTTCAGAAACTTAGCACTAAATAAATCGGGTAGTCGGAATCACCCAGCTACCCGAAATCATAATCAGTCTTCAGCCGCTTCAGCCGCCGGCTTCATATCAGAAAAAGCGCTGTCAGTAATCTGCTTAGTTTTGTTAACTGCTGCATTCACATCTGTAAGTGCTGTTTGAAGCTGAGCCATAAATCCGCTGATTGAATCAAACTCTCTCTTAACGATAGCTCTATTCTGACGGATCTCATCTCTTGATTCAGCCTTGGCCTTGTCACACTCACTGATAGTATCCTCTTTAAGTCTTGCACAAGCTGCCTCAGTCTGTGACTTAAGATTCTCACAAGCAGTCTCAGTCTGTGACTTCATATTCTCACATCTGACTCTTGTTTCCTCTGAAAGCTTATCTGTCTCTTCCTTTGTCTGTCTCTTCAGGCTGTCGCACTCAGCATAGGTTGTTTCCTTCTGCTCCTGACAACTACTCTGTGTCTCTGAAAGAAGTCTGTCACACTCTGACTCTGTAGCAGTCTTGAGCTGCTCGCAGCGTGCGGTAGTCTCCTCTATCATTGATTTACACTGAGCTGTAGTCTCAGCAGTTTTAGCCTCACACTCTTCCTTTGTCTTGGTAGTAAGAGCGTCTGCTGACTCTCTTGCTGACAAAAGTGTTCTTGATATTGACTCGTATCTTGAAGCAGATTCCATCTCTCTGGTCTTGTAACCTTCGAGATCCTTCTTCAGCTGCTCTATTTCAGTCTGAAGCTGTTCATTTACAGTCCTCAGATCATCTATAGTACTCTTTGACTCAGTCATATTGGCTTCTCTCATCTGCTGTAAGCCTTTAACAGCTTCGCTAAGCTTAGTAGCGTCGTCCTTTAGTTTTGTAATCTCGTCCTCATATTTCTTCTTCTGCTCCAGAACATACTTCTCTGTAGCACCCTTGTCATATCCACCAAAGGACACTGTTTTGATCTCTAATGCCATAACTGACTACCCCTTTCACTAAAAAAATCCTAAACTGTAGTATAGCACACGCACCGTTTTAATGCACGCATTTTCCGTATGAATTTGACTGTTTTTTAATCTATTTACTCTACCGTAACTGACTTAGCCAGATTACGTGGTTTATCTACATCAAGCCCCTTTGCATCCGATGTATAATAAGCAATAAGCTGAAGTACAACAGCTGTCGCAAATACACCAAATACACTGTCAACCTTAGGTATGTATATCTGCTGATCACATACCTCTGAGCTCTCAGTCTTACCTTCGTTTGTTACCAGGATCACATATGCACCACGTGACTTAACCTCACGTACATTTGATATAACCTTCGAATAAACATGCTCCTCTGTAGCGATTGCTATAACCGGTACCTGCTCTGATATAAGCGCTATAGTTCCGTGCTTCAGTTCTCCAGCAGCATAGGCTTCAGAATGTATATATGAAATCTCCTTCAGCTTAAGTGATGCTTCGAGACTGAGTGTATAATCAATTCCACGTCCTATGTAGAAAACATCAGGAGCTGTCTTGATATGGTTTGCGATGCCTCTTATCTCATCAGACGCTTTAATTGTCTTCTGCATCAGCTCACCGACTCCTGAAAGCTTATCCATAAACTGCTTTGTCTCTTCCTCTGTCAGAACACCTCTGACATATCCCAGTCTTGCAGCGAGTATATACATGGCTGCTATCTGAACTGTATATGCCTTTGTACTTGCAACGGCTATCTCCGGACCTGCATGTGTATAAAGTACATAGTCGCTTTCACGAGCTATAGTTGAACCCTTTACATTTACTACTGAAAGCACCTTGCTGCCCTTCTGTTTTGAAAGCCTGAGTGCTTCAAGCGTATCAATGGTTTCACCTGACTGAGATACAACGATAGTAAGTGTTTTCTCATCTATGATCGGATCCTTATATCTGAACTCTGATGCAATCTCAACTGTTACAGGTATACGAAGCTTAGATTCGATGATCGACTTTCCGACCATACCCGCATGCATAGCCGTACCGCACGCAACTATAACTATATCCTTCAGATTCTTCAGAAGATCATCATCGATTCCATCATCCTCCAGATATGGAAGTCCGTCCTGAATTCTCGGAGCAACCGTTCTCTCTATTGCCTCAGGCTGTTCATTGATCTCCTTCAGCATGTAGTGTGGATATCCACCCTTTTGAGCAGAGGTTATATCCCAGTTAACCTCAAGTATCTCAGGCTCTACAGCACGACCCTTAAGGTCCTGAACCTCTATTCCACTCTCAGAAAGAGTAAGTATATGATATTCAGGGACAACAAAGTACTTCTTTGAGAAGTTAATCACTGCAGTCAGATCAGATGCTATTATCGATCCACCCTCAAAAGAAGCTGCAACCATAGGACTTACATTTCTTATTGCAAATATCTTGCCGGGCTGATCCTCAAACATAATGCATAGTGCAAAGGATCCCGCCAGCAGATTAACAACCTTCTTAATTGTTTTGTAAGGATTTCCCTCATAAAATTTATCCAGAAGTGCTGCAACAACCTCAGTATCCGTTTCGGACTTAAGTATATTCTTAAGTCCATATTCTGAGGTAAGCTCCTTATAGTTTTCAATAATTCCATTGTGGCATATGGTTACTGCCCCCTGATTATGCGGATGTGCATTTGTCTCTGTAACACCACCATGAGTTGCCCATCTGGTATGTCCTATACCACAAGTTGCATCTGTTTTTTCTTCCTCAGCAGCCTTTGCAAGCTCTTCAACCTTTCCAGTCTTTTTCTTAAGAAAAAATCCGGTATTTGGATCAAGAACTGCTATTCCGGCACTGTCATAGCCTCTGTATTCCAGCTGCTTAAGTCCATTAATTAGTATATCCTTTGCAGGCTCACTGCCTGTATATCCAATTATTCCGCACATATTTTTTTCTCCTTTCGTGCACGCCATTATAATACCGGTTCCGTCATAATCCGCAGAACCATAAAAGTATCGCACGCTTTGTATCCCTCTGTTCTGCAGTTGCCTGCAGTTTTTATGAATATAAATAACGAATGTGCTGTCCGAAGGAGCATCCGCCGAGTTTTTTCGAAAGAAACAGGCCACCTATGGCACTACTTCTGACGTTTCGATAACTCCTTACCTCGTAGGTGCTCGATTATCAAACAAAAATTAAGCACAGTGTACGCAGCCTGCCCTTCAAGGCACCCATGTGCCTTAACGGTGCCGCTGCTTACTACGGAAAACTGCAAAGCAGTTTTCCTACTGTGCTCGATTATTACATAATCGAGCACTGTGGCGCTAAGCTTTTTAAGCTTTCCAAAGTTTTATCCTCCGACTTTATAAAACCTCGTCTATTATACCATAGCTAAAGTATTATAGGCAAACTGAGCTTCCATTGCCGCGGTAAATATTTATTATACTTACCTGTATTAAGTGCTATAATAGTATGGAAACAGCAGGAAATACATAAGCTGTAAACTTAATCTTAATGAACTTAAAAAGGGGTTGCAGTAAAAATGAGCAGAAAAATCAAAAAAAGAGCGGCCTTGCTGTTCGTGCTATTTTTATCGGCAGGACTATACTTCAACACTGATGCCTATGCAGAAGAAAAAAGCGGACAGAATAGTCAGAATAAACAGGAAATGCAGGAAACTCCGGAGCCTCAGGAACCGGAAATTCTCACAGGATGGAATCAGTTTGATGGACTATGGTACTTCTATGATGATGAGGGAGTATATCAGACCAGCTGCTATGTAGAGGGATACTGGCTGGACGAGGATGGGGCGTGGAGATATCCTTATCAGGCTTATTGGCATGGCGGTCCTGGTAACTGGTGGTACGGCGATGACAGCGGTTGGTATGCATATAACTGCTGGCTGAAAATAGACGGAGACTGGTACTACTTTGATGCATTCGGTTATATGTGCTATAACTGTTACATCGGAGCCTGTTATCTGAATGATAATGGAGTATATACCGACACCGAAAATTCCCGTTGGGCTGCAAACATCTCAGACAGTGAACTGGCTGGTTATTTCTCTAATTCCGTTGTTGTCGGAGATTCCATCTGTTCAGGTTTTTCCATGTACTGCAGTGGAAGCGGCGATCCGGTAGCAAACCAGTTTACTTTTATGGCTAGCACAAGCTTCGGAATTAATAATGCACTGACCTTCCATTCTACTACTCCAACATATATGGGAGTGAAACGACCTATCTGGGAATCAATAGCCCGATCTGGTGCAAGTCATGTTTATATATCTATGGGAATAAATGATATAGGCTCTGATATCTTTGCCTCACAGTATGAGTCTCTGATAAGCAAGATAGTCCAGTATTCTCCCGGAATCGAAGTAACCGTCTGCGGTGTAACCGGCATTAGATCCGGAAGAGAGAGATGGGTCTTCACAAATGCAAATGTAAATTATTGGAACGCACAGCTAAGAGCTATGTGTATCCGAAACGGCTACGGCTTCATCGATCTGAATTCATGGGTAACTGACGGTTACGGACTATATGCTGGATACTGTTCAGATGGATTTGTACATCAAAACAGTGCAGCATATTCCAGATGGCTGGAGGCCTTTAAGAGCTACGGAAGAGCCGAGCTTGTAAAATACTACGATTAATAGATTACATCAAAAAAGTCAGGGTACATATCAATGATATGTACCCTGACTTTTTGTTATAACATCTTAATATGGGCTGTACATCAGATCCTCTATGTCCTTATGACCATATTCATACATCTTATCGATTATATAATCCTTAACTTCGTCAGGTGCATTTATCTCGATAATCTCAAGGAAGTTGTCCACATACTGACACCACTTATCAAAGGCTTCCTGTTTGTCAGACTCTGTAGGCTCCTTGGTAGCCTTATCATGATCAAAGCCGAGATTTTCTTCAGAACGAAGTATCTCTTTCATTCCCAGTGACTTAAATGTAATTCCGTATGCAATCCTCTGAAGTTCCTCTGTTCTTACGAATGCACAGTCATACATCTCTGTGATGAGGTCGAGAACTATATCATCACCATTATCAAAGTAATGGCACTTGAAATACATATCCTCTTTTCTCGTAAGTCCTTCGATATCCTGTGTATTATACCAGAAATACTTAGAGGTCTTGATCGGGGCAACCGGTCTCTCAGAAACGCCCTTGCCCTTCTTCTTGTTCTTCTTTTTCTTTGATGCAGGAGCAGGTGTAGGATTCTCCTCAAGGAATTCCTTAACCTGTTCTATATTCTCCTTAGATGTTGTCTCTATAGCATTTACAGGATTAACTGTAATCTTGTTCTGGAATGTCTTCGCCGGTGCTGCATCTGCTTCAGCAGCTGCACTTTCGGCTATGGCTATTCCTGCTGCTATAGCACTGTCTGCTGAAGCTTCACCTGATAGCATAGACTCCGGAGTGGGATTTGGAATAAGTGGTTCCTTTTTCTCCTCATATGCAGGCTTATCAACAAATGCACTGTCAAAGGATGCGTTGTACTCAGGTGCCTCAGCTCTTTCCTTAGCCATCTCATTCGGATTCTTCTCTGACTCCTTGGCTTCCTTACGAGCCTTCCTCAGTTCTTCCTTTATCTTCTTTGTATCAACAACAGCAGTCTTGGCAGTTGCAACCTCTTCAGTCATCTCCTTATTTGATGACGATTTCAGATCAAGCTCATCAGTGATATTTCCAACGTCCGGATCCGGTCCATCAAAATCATCATCCATATAATCATCAGACAGATTATCCTGAACATCTACATCAGCTTCCTCAGAAACAGACTCTGACTCCGCCTCATCTCTATCCTCATCCTCGTAGCTGTCATCATAGTCGTCACCGTCTTCGTCATCACCGGACTCTCCTGCGGCAACCTGTGCAGCAATCTTACGTACTCTGGCTGCGGCATTCTTTCTGGCTACATCCTCTTCAGCTTTTTCCTCCTCAGCAGCTTCATCTGCAGCTACCTCACTGATCTTCTGCGCCTCAGCCTTTGCCTGAGTTTCCTTAACGGACTCGACAACCTCGCGAACCTTTCTGGACATATCATCTTCGTCGTCATCATCCAGATCATCGTCTTCTTCAATCTCTTCTTTCAGTTTTTCCAACTTTTCCTTCTTCTTATCCTCAGCATCCTCATCCTCAAAATTAGAAGACTTAAGTGCCTTTATTGTAATGATAATAAGAACAAGCAAGAATATAAGCAACACTGCCGCAAACCCCATGATTACAAGTGTTGAGGTTTCCATACTCTTTAACATATCGAGAAAATCTTTCACAACATTGTCCCCTTTCAACCAAAGAACACAGTTCAACTATCTAAGTATACTACAAGGTTTTTTACATTTCAATCACTAGCTTATCAGTTTCTTTCCAGTTTTTCGATTGCTGCATCTATCCTCTTAAGCGACTCTTCTTTTCCGAGAATTGACATCAGTTCAGTTGCTCCTCCCGGAGTAGCTGCCTTACCTGACATAGCTGTCCTGATAGGCCACATGATATAGCCTGTTTTGTATTCCTTCTCAGCTCCGAAGGCTTTAAGAAGTTCAAAAAGACTGTCATTATCAAATGCCTGCGCTCCCTCGAGAACAGGTCTTACTTCCTTCAGAAGTGTCAGACTATTCTCAGGATTAGTCTTCATCTTCTTATGAGTATACATATCTATGTCATATTCAGGAACAGCCTCAAAGAAATCAACCTGCTCCGGAATATCAGTAAAAAGTTCTATTCTTGACTGAACCATAGATGCAATCTTCTTAAGGTCCAGATCCTTTGAGATAGTCTCCTTAAGAACAGGCTCTGCCTTCTCGTAAAAATCATCAGGATCCATCTTCTTGATATATTCAGAATTCATCCACTTAAGCTTGGTCATATCCAAAACTGCAGGTGACTTGGATATTTTGTGATAATCGAATTCCTTCACCAGTTCCTCAAGTGAGAATATTTCTTCATTTCCATCAGGACTCCATCCCAGCAGCGACACAAAGTTCACTATAGTCTCAGTAAGGAAGCCCTGCTCTATAAGATCCTCAAAGGAAGAGTGTCCACTTCTTTTGGAGAGCTTTGTATGGCTCTCATCCGTAATAAGAGGACAATGAATATAAACCGGAACCTCCCAGCCGAAGGCCTCATAAAGTCTGTTATACTTCGGCGCAGATGAGAGGTATTCATTTCCTCTTACCACATGAGTTATTCCCATCAGATGATCATCAACTACATTTGCAAAATTGTATGTAGGAAAACCATCTGACTTGATAAGGATCATATCATCAAGCTCTTCGTTCTTAACAGTAATTGTTCCATAGAGCTCATCCTCAAACTTTGTTTCTCCCTCAGTCGGATTGTTCTGTCTGATAACATATGGAATACCGGAAGCAAGCTTCTCCTCTATCTCCTCTTTTGACAGATGCAGGCAGTGCTTATCATAATGGAAAACCTTCTTCTTCTCTCCGTCAATTTCTATCTCCTGATTGAGAGTTGCAAGCCTCTCCTCATCACAGAAGCAGTAATATGCCTCGCCTCTCTCTATAAGCTTCTTCGCATATTCAAGATAAAGTCCCTTTGCCATTCTTTCAGACTGGATATAAGGGCCTACTCCGCCATCCTTATCCGGTCCCTCATCCCAGAGAAGTCCGGTCTCTGTAAGGGTTCTGTAAATGATATCTACGGCACCTTCCATCTCACGATTCTGATCAGTATCCTCTATTCTGAGGATAAAATCTCCTCCCTCATGCTTAGCGATAAGGTATGCATAAAGTGCGGTTCTTAAATTACCTACATGCATCCTTCCTGTTGGACTTGGTGCAAATCTTGTTCTTATTTTACTCATAATATCTTCCTCCCGGGAACTATTCTTTTATATCGTCATCTTCCCATTCTTCATTTACTTTATCTGTCAGGTCTGCTTCGGCTTTGACAGCTTTGGAAGCTTTCTCGACTCTCACATCCGTCTTCATCTCTTCAGTGAGGTTTTCAGTCGTTTCACTCAGCTCATCATCATCCCAGACCTCATCCTTTCCTTCTGTATACTTGCTCAGCTCAAATTCCTCTTCACGCCGCCTCCTGGTCTCAAGATAAACATTTATCTGCGCCCCAACGAACATGAGATATATAACGAGCTGCAGCCAGAACATAAGCATAATAATTGTAGTAACGGCACCATACATATAACTCTTAGAAGCGTAATAGTCTATGTAAAGCGAAAAAAGCTTTGTCACAATTATCCACGCGAGCGATGTAAAAAGTGCCCCCGGAATCTGCTTCAGGAACTTCTGTTTTTTATTCGGAACCAGCACATACAAAAGCTCAAACATAATAAAGAGCAGAATAAATGTAGCCGCACTCTTTATGTGATATACAAGAGAGGTCACATCAACATATTCAGGAAACTTACCAATAACATAGTTAGCTATCTGCGTTCCAAACATATTTAAGATAACAAGCACAATTACCAGTATAATGAATACTACGGTATATATAGCGCTTATCCCTCGAATAATCAGATAATTCTTATACTCTCTGCAACGAAAAACCTCATTAAGTCCGTTCCTGATAGCCATAATACCCTTAGCCGCTGACCAGACTGCAATCACAACAGAGAAAATAGTTATTGATCCGGAACCATGCATATACATGCTGTTTACCAGGCCGGATATAAAATTCTCAAACTGCGCCGGAACAACATAATATATAATTTCCATTACCTGTTCTTTTGAAATAGGCAGAAATGTAGGAAGTACCGCTAGCAGGTTTATCAAAGGGAAAAAGGACAAAAACAGAAAAAAGGCAGATTGAGATGAAAAAGCACCCATATGCTCATCTGCCGTTCCCTCTATGAACTGCCATATATCCTTGAGTCTGTTTTTCATAAGCATTTCCCACTAAATAAAAAGAAAAGCTTAGCGTTTAAACGTTAAGCCTGAACATACCATTTTATTAAATATCCAAGATGCCGGCTCCTACTTTTTGACTCCTAGCTAAGGCTAGGTGGGTACTTGCAATGCAGCTTCTGATGTCCACTCAAGGAGGCATATCATCCACTCCACGATATTAAGTTCCCTTCAAAAATATGTAGGTTCAAAATACGCAGGAGTTATCGGGCACCCCAGATATTTAACTCTAATCATATATGATAAGTTAATTATATTATTTATCCCCCTATAATGCAAGTATTATTTAGTTCCTTGAGGTCACAAGATGAGGGATTTCCATATATGAAGGCAAACCGTTTTTGTATTCGATTTTTACTTCTCCGAGAATAAGAGGCTGCACATAATCGATCATATCCTGAGTGACATCATTACCTGCCTCATTTATCCACTCACGAGGTACATTTTTTTCCTTATTTGCTATCTCAGAAAGCTTTCCCATTTCATAAATGCAGCTATATACATCCCCCGGCACACGCTTCAGTATCGGCATAAATCCCGAATTGCCTTCAAGGGCATAACTTACAGCTTTCTCGCCTAACATCTGGGCTTCATCCAGATCAGTCTTAGAAGCCGCATGTGCAGCAGCTCGCTGCAGGATATTCAGCTCTACAGACCTGCACTTTATCTTGAGTCTCGACTTTACAGCCATCTCCAGACATTTTCCAGCACCGGAAAGCTGGGCATGTCCAAACTTGTCATTTGCTGCAGTCTGAGCACTGAGATAAGCCCCACTACTGTCCTTTATTCCTTCTGAAACAGCGACCACAACGTTGTTCGTTACCTTCAAAAGCTCTTCAACATCACTTATGAATCTGTCTATATCAAATGCAATTTCCGGCAGATATATCAGCTGAGGTATCTGACTGTACTCATTTCTGGCCAGAGCCGCTGCAGCTGTAAGCCAGCCTGCATTTCTTCCCATTATCTCGACTATCGTAACACACGGAACCTCGTATATAGCTGTGTCATACGCTATCTCAAGCATGGACTGCGCTATAAACTTTGCAGCCGATCCGTATCCCGGAGTATGATCTATCTGAATCAGGTCGTTATCTATGGTTTTCGGAACACCCGCAAACCTTATATCACTTCCCCTTCTCTCACCATAAACAGACAGTTTGGTTATTGTATCCATAGAATCATTTCCGCCGATATAGAATACTGAGGAAATATCATATCTCTCAAGGATTTCAAAAACCTTCTCATACAGCTTTGTATCTTCATCCACCGGAGGCATCTTATATCTGCATGATCCCAGGTAACAGGCCGGACTTGAGTATATACAACTGAGCTTATCCTCATCCAGTCCCTGTAGTTCAATAAAATTCTCTGATATGACTCCGTTTATGCCGTGAAGTGCTCCATAGATCTTATCAAACTTTCCGCTTTTTTTCGCTCCCTTTATAACTCCAACAAGAGATGCATTAATTGCCACTGTAGGTCCGCCTGACTGAGCGACTATTATATTACTCATCTGTTGAATTCTCCTCGCTGTTATTATTTTCAGGAACCGGGATAGGTCCTTTACTTGTATATCCGGTTTCTGCCGCTATCTGAGTGCTTATAGTCTGCACCATTGATGTTGGTGTATAGTTATCAGTATTGAACAAGTACTTATGAAGAGTAATAACATTTTCAGTAAGATCCTCAGGCGCTATACATGAACCCTTTGCCTCTGTTGAATAATACTCCCACGCCATCGGGAAGCCCACACTCTCCTTAAGTTCATAAGAGAAAACTCCCTTTGCCAGTTCATACATCTGATCCTCTGTGATTGATGTTCCGACATACGGGAATATGTCATCGATTATTTTGTTTATTGTAGTAAGATCAGACTTCTTTATCTCACTGAGCATAGCCTGAATAACCTCTCGCTGACGCTCAGTTCTTGTTATATCACCCTGATCTGTGCTTCGTATTCTGGAATAAGCTGTTGCCTGTGCACCATTAAGAGTTACAAGACCTGTCTCGTAAACTCCGTCGGAATAGATACCATTTACCTGTATCTGCTCAGCAAGGACTCCGTTCAGAGTGTCCAACTCATTTTCCTCGATATGCACTGTAACTCCACCCAGTGAATCTATAGCTCTTGTCAGTCCTTCCCAGTTTACAGTTACGTACTCTGAGATATTCAGATCCAGATTCTTGTTCAGTGTCTGAAGTGCAAGCTCAGGTCCGCCATAAGCATAGGCTGCATTTATCTTCGTTGTGAGGGTGCTTCCATCCTCCTTCGAAACCTGAAGCAGTGTATCACGGTAAACAGAGCAAATCTTTACTTCTTTTGTGTCATTATTGATTGAAGCAAGCATGATGGCATCGCTCCTGCTTCCGCGTCCCAGCGAATTATCTCTGGCATCTATACCGAAAAGCGCAATGGTTGTGTAGTTATCCATGGATTTATCTGCACCATCGTTTATCTCGAGATCTTCCTTCGCAATATCCTTCACATGCTCAAACTTCTGGTACTTGGAATGAACATATACCCTGATTATTCCGAACCCCAGAAAAACAATTATTATAAGCTCAACCAGAAGAGCTATTGCCCATCTGATATTTGTGCTTTTTTTCTTTTTCTTCTTTCTTCTTCTGATGCTGTCATCCTCTATCTTGTCAGATATGTCATCATCATAGAAGTCAAAATCATCTCCGTACATCTTATTCCTTTCCCTGATTTTCTGCAGGTGTACTTACTTTCAGCTTCGAGACATACATCTTTATTCTGAGAGAATCTCTGACCATCTCATATATGCTGGAAAAGCTGATTTTGGATTTATCGGATTTGTTCCTTGAGAAGTTTACCACAACCGGCATCTCCTCGATTGTAAGTCCCTTCTTTGAAGCAATCGCAAGAAGTTCTATATCAAATGAGAATCTGCTGGTTCTTACTAGTTTAACAACAGGATTTATTCTATCAGCTCTGAAAAGCTTTATTCCCGTCTGGGTATCATGAAGCTTCATACCAAAAAGCAGCTTCAAAAACCAGTAATATCCCTTACTCATTACCTTCCTGAGGAAAGGATATTCCACCTGTGAATCCGGATGCATCTTGGAGCCTATTACAGCATCTGCCCCCTCCTCTGCTTTTTTCAGAAAGCCCTCAAGAAGATAAGGTGGAAGTTCAAGATCAGCATCGAGAAAAGCCACATATTCTGACTTAGCTGCAAGCAGGCCTCTTTTTACAGCATATCCCTTTCCTCGATTCTTATCGTACGATATCAGACCGATACGTCTGTCTGATTCCATCGCCCTCTTAATCTCATACTCCGTATCATCCTGACTTCCATCATTTACTACGATCAGTCTGAATGAATCACAGAATCTCTCAACCTGAGTTATTGTCTCTATAACATTTCTGTAAATCCTTGTGCCCTCGTTATAACAGGGCATAACAATTGTAAGTTTTACCAATTTAGATTCCCTCTGAGTTTTCTTTATTAAATATGATTTTGATTGTAAGCAGCATAATCTTGATGTCCAGCCATATAGAATAATGCTCGATATACATCAGATCAAGTTTCAATTTATTATATGAAGGAGTTTTATATCTCCCGTATACCTGTGCAAAACCTGTAAGTCCGGCCTTGACCTTCAACCTGTAATCGAATTCAGGAATCTCATCCTTATACTTTTCGATAATCTCCGGTCTCTCGGGACGTGGGCCCACAAGTGACATATCGCCCTTTATTATGTTGATCAGCTGCGGCATCTCGTCGAGATGTATAGCTCTGAGAAAAGCACCAAATCTGGTCACTCTTTCATCATTTTTTCGTGCCAGCTTAGCACCATTTGTCTCGCTGTCTATTCTCATGGAGCGAAACTTATAGATGTAAAACAGCTTTCCGCCCTTTGTTACTCTTTCCTGCTTATATATGACAGGTCCGCCATCCTGAAGCTTTACTATCAGCGCTATTATAAGCATCAGCGGACTGAGAATTATGAACATTATCACCGAAAGCACGATATCCATAAGTCTCTTAAAAAATGCTTCAACTACCGTTATGCCATGATTCCTGGTTACCAGCATCGGCATATCAAACAGATGTGTATTACCGCTGCTCCATAGAATTATATCAGATATGTAGGGTGCTATATAAGCCCGTATATCCTTTTGATAGCATAGATGAAGCAGCTTGCTTCTAAGCTCCGGCTGAACTCTATGGATGATTATGCCATCATACTCTTCAGCCTTTTTCATTATCATATCTATATTGCTGCCTGCATGAATACTTTCTTTAATGCAGAACTTATCCTCTCTTGCATTAAAGGTATCCATCATCTCATATGGACCCTTGTCTCCATAAACCAAAACAAGTCTCCTGGGTGGATAGAGCCTAACTTCCATGAAATGCATAAGCCCATTATAAATAAATATGATGATGATATCAAAAAGCGTTAGTACAACCAACGGTCCGGGAGCTATTATCCTTCTAAGTGCCAGGCTCATCACAAAGAACACAAGTATGTGAGATCCCAGTAGCGACAGAATCTGCGAAAAAATCAGATCCATCAATCTCAGATGTCCAAACTTATATCCACCATTAAGCCTCGTAAAGAAGAACAGCACAAAAAGATAGAGAAAAACCACGAGGTTATTCGCCCCCGGGAAGCTCTCATCAAACGCTTTTGATGTGTCATATATTTTAAACCATACATATCCGAAAGCCACTACCTCTATCGCCAGAATAAGAATACTCTGACATAGAGATATCAGCTTCTTGTATTCATCTCTTTTCTTATAGTCCATGGCAGCAAATAGTCATTTACCTGTTGACGTACATTCCCTCATAGTATTTCTGGTAATCACCACTTGTAACGTTCTTCATCCAATCTTCATTCTCAAGATACCACTTGATTGTAAGTCTGATACCATCCTTGAACATAGTCTCAGGATACCAGCCTATCTCCTCCTTGATCTTATCCGGAGCGATAGCATAACGACGGTCATGTCCCTTACGATCTGTTACATATGTAATAAGATCCTTTGTTACATTGACCTTACGTGGATCTGAATCCGGAAGAAGCTCCTGCAGAGTCTCAATAATGATATTGATTATCTCGATATTCTGCTTCTCATTGTGACCACCGATGTTGTATCTCTCACCGAAGCGACCACTCTCAGTAGCCATATCTATACCCTTAGCATGGTCCATAACATAGAGCCAGTCACGAACATTTTTACCGTCTCCGTATACAGGCAGATTCTTTCCTGAAAGAGCGTTGTTTATGATAAGCGGGATCAGCTTCTCAGGGAACTGATAAGGTCCGTAGTTATTTGAACAGTTTGTAATAATTGCAGGGAAATGATATGTATCAACATATGCCTTTACCAAAAGATCTGATGAAGCCTTACTTGCTGAATAAGGGCTGTGAGGATCAATTGGTGTTGTCTCATAGAAGTAAGCTTCAGGATCATCAGGAAGTGTTCCATAAACCTCATCTGTTGAAACATGAAGGAATCTCTTATCCTCCTTGAAGGAACCATCCTCATTCTCCCATGCAGCCTTTGCTGAGTTAAGCATTACTGCAGTTCCAAGTACATTTGTCTGAACAAAAACCTCAGGGTTCTTGATTGAACGGTCTACATGAGACTCAGCAGCAAAATGTACGACTCTGTCGATATCATTTTCTTCAAATATTTTTGCAATAGCATCCTTATCACAGATATCAGCCTTAACAAAAGTATAGTTTGATCTGTTCTCGATATCCTTCAAGTTCTCGAGGTTACCTGCGTAGGTAAGCTTATCAACGTTAATTATACGTATATCATCACCGTACTTATCAAACATGTAATGTATGTAATTTGAACCGATAAAGCCGGCTCCGCCTGTTACCAGATATGTTCTCATCTTGTTTCTCCCTTCACATTTATAGTTTTGAAATCTCAATTGAAATCAGCTTATTAACTTCGGCAGGATCACACTGTCCCTTCATTTCCTTCATAACAAATCCAACGATTGCGCCTACTGCCTTACCCTTACCGTTCTTTACATCCTCAACAGCCTTAGGGTTGGCCTCAACAGCCTTCTTAACTACTGCCTCAAGCTCTCCTGCGTCAGTCTTTGTTGCAAGGTCGTTTTCCTCAACATACTTTTCAGGATCCTTATCCTCAAGAAATACAACCTTTTCGAAGATCTCTTTAGCAATAGAATTGTTTATAACCTTAGCCTCTACAAGCTTAACAAGCTTTGCAAGATTTGCAGCCGAGAATTTCAGCTGATCAGCATCCAGGTTATTCTCCTTCATAAGTCTCATAGTTTCAACCATGAGCCAATTGGAGGTCTTCTTTGGATCTGCGCCTGCCGCAACAGCTCCTTCAAATATCTCACCGAGCTTCTTGCTTCCTGTTATCTGGTCTATATCATAATCAGGAAGACCATACATCTCCTTGTATCTGACCTTCTTTTCATCCTTGAACTCAGGCTGAGCAGCCTTTATCTCATCTATCCATTCATCACTTACAATGATAGGTACGAGATCCGGATCAGGGAAATATCTGTAATCCTGAGCATCCTCTTTAGAACGCATAGGATAGGAAACACCCTTCTCATCATCCCAGCGGCGGGTTTCCTGAACAACCTTCTCACCACTCTCGATTATTTCCTTCTGTCTGTTTACCTCATTTTCGATACAGCGTCTGATTGCCTTGAAGGAATTCAGATTCTTGGACTCAGTTCTGGTTCCGAACTCTTCGCTTCCCATCTCTCTGATAGATATGTTAACATCCGCCCTCATAGAGCCTTCGTTCAGCTTACAGTCTGACGCATCCAGATACTGGATTGTCTCGCGAAGCTTCTCGAGATAGGCTATGACTTCATCGGCAGATCTCATATCAGGCTCAGAAACTATCTCGATAAGCGGAACACCCGAACGATTGAAATCAACATATGTATCATCAGTTACAGGATCATGTATAAGCTTTCCGGCATCCTCCTCCATATGAATCTCGTGAATCCTTATATCCTTTGCTCCACCCTTTGCTGCTATGGTAACATGACCATTTCTGCAGATTGGATAATAAAGCTGGGATATCTGATAGTTCTGCGGATTATCAGGATAGAAATAATTCTTTCTATCAAACTTTGAATTACGTGTTATCTCACAGTTTGTCGCAAGTCCTACACTTATAGCCTTATTTACAACCTCTTTATTCAGTACCGGAAGAGATCCCGGCATTCCCGAACAAACAGGGCAGACATGCGTGTTAGGTGCTCCTCCGAATTCAGTGGAGCATCCACAGAATATCTTGGTCTTGGTATTCAATTCTACATGGACCTCGAGGCCGATAACAACTTCGTATTCTTTACTCATGTCTAGGCCTCCTTTCCTGTTCTTTTATCACATTTCAGATTCATATTCCCGAGTCGATACTTCTCGTAGGTATAGGCAGCCTGAATTATCTTCTTTTCATCAAAGGTCTGACCAAGCAGCTGCAGTCCTATAGGAAGCCCATCCTTATCCTCACCACAAGGTACTGATATTCCCGGAAGTCCGGCCAGATTTACGGACACCGTGTAGATATCGCCGAGATACATTTTGATCGGATCACTCAGTGATTCACCCAGCTTAAGAGCTGTAGTCGGAGCAACCGGTCCAAGTATTACATCATACTTTGAAAATGCATCGTCAAATGCTTTCTTTATAAGCGCCTTTACACGAAGAGCCTTAACATAGTAAGCATCATAGTAACCTGATGAAAGTACAAATGAACCAAGCATGATTCGACGCTTAACCTCTGTACCGAAGCCCTCTGAGCGTGTCTTCTTGTACATGTTGTGGAGGTCAGTATACTCTCCTGTTCTATAACCATACTTAACGCCATCAAATCTTTCAAGGTTTGAAGAAGCCTCAGCGCAGGCTATTACATAATAAGCAGGTATAGCATACTCAACCATTCCAAGGTCGAATTTTTCTACTATGGCCCCTTTAGATTTTAACACCTCAGCCGCACTGAGTACAGCATTCTTAACATCCTCATCGATTCCCTCAAGGAAATAATCTCTCGGCACACCAATCTTCATACCCTTTACGTCATCAACTAGGGCCTCTGTAAATTTATTGTCAAGGATTCTCGGATCCTTCTTGGACGCTTCATCCGCTCCTGCTGAGGTTGAATCCTTCGGATCATGACCGGATATGATTTCCAGCATAGTAGCGCAGTCTTCCACATTTTTACCAAGTGGACCTATCTGATCCAGCGATGAACCATAGGCAATAAGTCCGTATCTTGATACTCTTCCGTAGGTAGGCTTGATACCTGTAACACCACAGAATGCAGCAGGCTGACGGATAGATCCACCCGTATCTGAACCCAGAGCAACTGCACATTCATCTGCCGCAACAGCTGCTGCTGAACCTCCTGATGAACCGCCCGGAACCCTCTCAGTATTTCTCGGATTCTTAGTAGGACCGTAGTAGGAAGTCTCGCTTGTACTTCCCATGGCAAACTCATCCATATTTGTGTGACCGAGAATAACCGCCCCCGCAGCCATAAGCTTCTCAACCGCAGTCGATGTATAGGTCGGTTTAAACCCGTCGAGTATATGAGAAGCACAGGTTGTAAGCATTCCCTCTATACACATATTGTCCTTTATCGCAACAGGAACACCCTCAAATGGGCTGAGCTCCTCACCGGCAGCCTTTTTCTCAGCAATCCTCTTATCTGCTTCTTCCGCAGCCTTAAGTGCACCCTCTGTATCCACCGTTATATATGCATTTATTTCTTTTTCCACAGCGCCTATATGATCCAGGTAAGCCTTGGTTGCTTCAACCGAAGTCACCTCTCCGGCAGCAATCTTCCTACCCAGCTCCACAGCGCTAAGAGACAAAATGTCCAGCATTATTTTTCTCCTTACTAAAGTCAATTGATAGTATTTATAACTTAATTTTTCCGTTTTAACTAAAATGTTTCAGGAACGATATAAGCGTCATCATTACTCTGAGGTGCATTCTTCAGCATGTTTGCCCTGTCATCCCCGTTTGTTACAGTATCCTCTCTCATTACATTTGAGATAGGAAATGTATGACTCATCGGTTCAACCCCTGAAGTATCAAGCTCATTTAGCTTGCCGACATAATCGAGCATCTCGGTAAGGTCCTTCTTGGACTTTTCCTTTTCCTCAGGAGAAAGCTCCAGTTTTCCGAGAATACCGACATATTCGATAACCTCATCAGTAATTTTCACTGCGCCCGGTGCACCTGATCCGTCTTCACCATCTTCAGCTTCCCCTGATTTTTTCGTTATCTTCATTCCATAAGCTTCAGCTATATCATCCGGTGTCAGATGAACATCCCTAAGTTGCTGCTCAGTCACATCACCCGGTGCACCGCACATAAGATCCTGACCATTTCCGTTCATAGGGAACGCGATAACCTCACGGATATTCTCCTCATTTCTGAGAAGCATTATCATACGGTCAACTCCCGGAGCCATACCTGCATGTGGTGGTGCTCCGTACTGGAACGCTGTATAAAGAGCTCCGAACTTTTTCTCAAGTACATCCTTTGAATAACCTGCGATTTCAAAAGCCTTTTCCATTATCTGCATATCATGGTTTCTGACTGCTCCGGATGAAAGTTCAACACCATTACAAACGATATCATACTGATATGCAAGTATATCCAGGGGATCCATAGTCTCGAGAGCTTCAAGCCCGCCCTGTGGCATCGAGAAAGGATTATGTGTAAATCCTATCTTCTCAGTCTCCGGATCAAGCTCATACATAGGGAAATCATTTATATAACAAAATCTAAATGCATTCTTTTCAATAAGATCAAGTCTCTCGCCAAGCTCAGTTCTTATCTGACCTGCATAGAGACTCGCCTGCATCTCCTTGTCTGCAATAAAGAAGATCGTATCTCCTATAGAAAGTTCAGCCTTTTCCTTCAGTTCATCCTTCATATCCTCAGGTATGAACTTATCGATAGGTCCCTTGTAGCTACCATCATCCAGAACCTCGAGATATCCAAGGCCTCCCATTCCGATGCCCTGTGCATATTTGAGAAGCTTCTCATGCTGACCCTTTGTAAGTCTCTCATGGATAACGATACCCCTGACTGTCAGACCATGGAACGGCTTAAATGTACATCTCTGGAAAAACTCGGAGAGATCTATGATAATAAGCGGATTACGAAGATCCGGCTTATCAGAACCATACTTCAGCATAGCTTCCCTGTAGCTTATGATAGGATATGGTGCTTTTGTCACTTCATATCCTTCCGGTGCAAACTTCTCAAAAACATCAGTCAGAACCTCTTCACCAACTCTGAAAACATCCTCCTGTGTGGCAAAGCTCATCTCAAAGTCCAGCTGATAAAACTCGCCCGGTGATCTGTCTGCTCTCGCATCCTCATCTCTGAAGCAAGGAGCTATCTGGAAATACTTATCAAAGCCAGATACCATAAGCAGCTGCTTATACTGCTGAGGTGCCTGTGGAAGGGCATAGAACTTACCCTTGAAACGACGTGATGGAACGATATAATCACGTGCCCCCTCAGGTGATGAAGCACAGAGGATAGGTGTCTGTATCTCAACGAAGCCCATATCCTCCATCTTATGTCTGAGGTAGCTTATAACCTTAGAACGGAAAAGAATATTTTCCTTCACCTTGGTATTTCTCAGATCCAGATATCTGTACTTAAGTCTTACATCCTCTCTTACTTCCTTTGAGGTCATTATCTCAAAAGGAACCTGTGAATAAACCTTTCCCAGTATATCTACTGAATGTGCCTCGAGTTCGATAGTTCCAGTCGGAATCTTCGGATTGTAGGTTTCCTCATCACGATGCTCAACCTTACCCTCTACCGATATGGCCTGTTCCTTTGTGATTCCATCCAGGAGTGTAGTGTCACGCATAACAACCTGCATAACTCCATACATATCCCTCAAATCCACGAAGGAAACTCCTCCATGATCACGAATGTTCTCAACCCATCCGGCCAGACGCACTTCTTTACCTACATCCGCCTCACTCATCAGATTGATTGTTTTGTCTCTGTAAATGTTTTTCATTTTCAGAATTCTCCTCTTAATTATAGATGACAAAAGCCCCGAGGCGTAATAATTACACCTCGGGGCGATTAGTTCATTTCTAACCGCGGTACCACCCGCATTCCCACATAGAGACTAACTCTTTTTGTGGCTCATATGCACTTAACGCGTTGCATACGGAAATATGATAAGAGTGTTCTCCGGCTGATACCGGGATATATCCCTTCTGACCCGCGAAAAGCTCTCAGTCTGTGGCCATCGCTCCCTGTGATAATCAGTTTCATCCAATCGACTTAGTGTCAACCTTCGTCTCTATCATAGCATTTCATATTAAACTTACTCGTGCATTATATGATACATAAAACAAATAATCAAGCTAATTATTTAAATGAAGTCATAACCTTCAGAAGGGATGCTCCGTAACCCTTTGCAGTTGCCCACCCCTTCTTGGATGGGTTTTCCTGAATTCCGAGGTACTCAACATAAGGAGCACATCCTCTTTCAACATATTTGAATCTTGTATCTACGCATTCTTTCTTCAGCGAATCACTACAAGCATAGGCCTTGAGGTGCTGAACCTGCGCTCTTATTCCCGTTCTTACATCCTTGAAGGATTCTCCTGGATCATCCTGAGATGTTGATCCAAGCCCGCAGAAATTATACTGCTCTGGCTTAACGTTGCCTCCGAAACGAAGCCATCCCGTCTCAACCATTATCTGAGAATAAACAACCTCGGCTTTAACACCCTCAGCATTTGCTTCCTCAACTATGATCTTGCAGAATGTATCTATGTCAGCCGCTCCGCCTGCGCCTAAAATATCCTTTGGATATTCCATCTTCTCACTCTTGAACCTGGCCGCAAGCTGTGCTGCTGTAAACGAAGAGCTTCCCATGATAGGATGAAGCTTCTCAGCATCCTTCTTATCAAGTGTATATGTGTAAAGGCCGTTATCATCAAAGAAGTATGTCTTGTCACCTATAGTGATACTTGTTGTGACCATCTTGCAGTCTTTATCAAAATAGTACCAGTTCTTTCCGTCCTGGAGCCAGTTGTTCCAAACAAGTGCTCCGTTTTCATCAGCATAGTACCAGTCATTATCCTTCTTGAACCAACCAGTTTTCATCTCTCCGGTTTCAGCCATATAGTACATCGTTCCGCCGATGTTATTCTTTCCAGTAACCATCTTGCAGCTTCCGTTGAAATAGTACCAGTCTCCCTTATCAGACTTAACCCAGGAGAACATATACACTGCGCCGTCCTTATCCGTCAGATACCATACTCCATCAACATACAGCCATCCGGTCTGCATCTCTCCACTTGAAGACATATAATAATATGTACTGCCGAGTTTAACCCAACCGGTAAGCATCTTACAGTCACCATCAAAATAGTACCAGTAGCCCTTTGAGCTCTGCATCCATGTATCCTTTTTAACAGCTCCTGACTTATCTGCATAACTCCAGCTGTTTCCATCCTGTATCCATCCGGTCTGCATCACTCCGTCAGAACCCATATAATAGTTTACTCCGCCTGACTTAACCCATCCGGTCGCCATCTTGGACTTTCCATCAAAGTAGTACCACTCTCCCTTTGAGCCCTGTAGCCACTTTTCCTTATATGCAGCGCCTGATGAATCTGTATAATACCAGTCATTCTTTACCTGCTGCCAGCCGGTAAGCATGATTCCGTCACCATTAAATACATATGTAGTACCATAAACGTCTGTAACACCGGTAGCCATCTTGCCATCAGGCATCAAAAATGACCATCTGCCGCTCTTGTCCTTTAACCAGGTAGAAACTATCATCTCACCGCTGTCATTGAAGCAGTACCAGTCTCCCTTTATAAGCTGCCAGCCGGTAACTATACTACCGTTACTCTTCGCATAATAATACTTTCCTGAAACCTCAAAGAAGCCTGTACATACATTTCCATCCTTGAAGTATACCCACTCACTTCCGTTCTTTCTCCATCCTGTAGGATTGGAATTACCGGCTACTCTGTTCTGCTCGAGAAGTCCGAGATTTGCAGCTATAGCCTGTGCATCTGCAATTCCGAGTTCTTTTATCTTCGCATTAGAATAGAAGAAGGTCAGTGCATCACTTGAATTATTTATATATCCATGCTCAACTATAAGTCCCGGTATTCCATACTCCTTATTATGCTTGATTACAGCATAGTAATCTGATGTTGTACCGTCCGGATAAGTACTTCCGTTTTCCGAACCTCTTGTATATGTAGCTCCATTGGTAAGACCAAGTGCTGTAAGCTTACTTCCTATTGTTTCACCAACCGTTTTTCCAACATTGTAAACCTGAGCGTTATAACTCGAATTCGGGATATAAACCTCCGCTCCCTTTCTGGAGTTCGGAGAAACAGAAGCATTACAATGAAGACTAACAAACAGATCAGCACCCACATCATGAGCATAATCGCACCTCCACTGAAGATCCTGTCCGACAGAACCGTGAAGTGGCTCTGATGTACTTGAACGCGTCATATAAACAGTAACATTGCTATATTTTTTCAGTTCTTCATAGCATGCATTTGCTATCGTCTGATTTATATCTCTTTCACAGTAAAGAACACCATTCCATGTGTAGCAGGCACCCGTATCTGATCCACCATGACCGGGATCAAGTACTACAACTACGTTCTCCGGAGCAACAGAAAACACTTTGCTGTCAGAAGAATTATTGGCTTTCCCCAGACCAGCACCGATGACCTTGGCATTGGTAAAACTGTCTGAATAATCTGTTATATACTTATCAACCTCAGGGTCTGTCTCCGGCTCATCGCTAAGCCATCCTGTAGGTTCCTCATCTATATCAGTATTAACACCGAACATAGGAGTTACGTCTTCATCAGACATAACCTTCTCGTAACTTACTCCACCTGCCTCATAAAGAACCTTCTCTATGATATACTTTCCACTAAAGGACTCATCGGCAAAGGATATATAGAACAGAATAGATGTTCCGACTATATTTGATGCTTCAAATGTATACTCAGTTCCTGTAGTTTTGTTAAGAAGAACTATACTAGCGTTGTCAAATGACGTACCCTCTTCTCCCATATCAACTACTATATATTTATTCTCAAAAGGAGTATTGAATCTCGCCTCTTCAACTACCGCAAAATTTAAGCCAAGTTCAGAATTAACAGGCAGGCTTTCATCAACCGAAGCTTCTTCATCAGCTGATAGCAATGCATCAGTTGAGGTTGCAAAGCCCTCGTCTCCTTCCATAGCATATACACCACCCTGCACAGCAGAAACACCTGATAGTGTCATAGCTATACACAGGATAAATGCCAGAATTCTTTTTCTTGTCGAAGATAAAAACATAAAATCGTTTCCTTCCTTTTTTATAAAATTAGTTCCACTGACCCATATTAAATCAATTATGGTAAATAATTATAACGGGTTGACAAAATTATGTCAACCCGTTATGTTACATAAGTGTTAAATATCCTTTAAAGTTTTGTTAACTTTTTTATAATCCGTTCGCGATATCAACCAGATACTGTCCGTAATGAGTCTTCATCAACGGCTCAGCAAGTTTAAGCAGCTGATCTCTGTTTATAAATCCTCTTCTGTATGCTATCTCCTCGATACATGATATATACATCCCCTGTCTCTTCTGGAATGCAGCCACAAAATCAGCAGCATCAAGTAGCATATCATGATTACCGGTATCCAGCCATGCAAAGCCTCGTCCCAGAGTTTCAACCATCAGAGTTCCACGCCTCAGGTACTCGTTATTTATTGATGTAATCTCTATCTCGCCTCTCGCAGAAGGTTTTACATTCTTTGCGATTTCAACAACATCATTGTCATAGAAGTAGAGACCGGGAACAGCATAGTTTGACTTTGGCTTCTCAGGCTTCTCCTCTATGGAAAGCGCTTTTCCATCCTCGTCAAACTCCACAACTCCGTACTCCCTTGGATCCTTTACATAATATCCGAAGATTGTAGCTCCCTTTTCTCTTTCAGCAGCAGCCTTAAGAACCTTCGAAAAGCTCTGTCCGTAGAATATATTATCGCCAAGCACAAGTGCTACATGGTCGTCTCCTATAAAATCAGCACCGATGATAAATGCATCAGCAAGTCCTCTAGGCTGTTCCTGAACTGCATAGCTGAAATTCATTCCAAGCTGTTCTCCACTTCCAAATAACTCCTTAAAAGCCGGCAGATCTCTCGGAGTCGAAATGATAAGTACATCTCTGATTCCCGCAAGCATAAGAGTTGAAAGTGGATAATAGATCATCGGCTTATCATATATAGGCATAATCTGTTTTGAAACCGCCTTAGTAAGCGGATAAAGTCTGGTACCCGAACCCCCTGCAAGTATAATTCCCTTCATAAGTAACTCCTTTCCTTAATCAACGATCTTTCTGATAGTATTGGTGTAGAACTTATCACCATCATATATGACCTCTTCATGCTTCTTAAGGAAGCCTCTGAATTCCTTAAGCTTCTGTGAGATAGCCTCGAAGCAGTCGTCTGCATCCTTACCACGTTCTGGCTTTATATAGAATTCAGCATTTGCATCATAGATACATCTTCTTCCATCCAGAGTCATTTTGTATGTGTAGTCTATTATAGCATATTCGCCCTTAAATGATTCATCAAACTTTCCATACTTCTTCAGATCGGAAAGTCTCATAATGACTATTCCACGTCGGATAGCTGAGTACGCACTGTAGTTGAAGAACATATCATCCACCTTGCTGTGCCTTGTGTACATCCAGCCCTTAAGTTCACCCATATTCAGGATCATTCCCGCATGGCTTACAGTACCGCCAACAGCATAGAGCTTTCCTCCGATAGCACCAACTGCCGGCTTATTACTGATGTATCCCAGCATTCCCGACAGGCCTTCCTCGCCCATCATAGTAACCCCTGCCTCAATAAAGCATACATAAATATCCTTCTCATTTGGAACATCAGTTATGCTTTTATCAAGAGCTGTATCTATCTTCTTCACCGCATCATTTAACTGGATACCCAGGCCGTTTTTCTCACCGGGTTTCATCCTTATAAACTCTATATCCTTGTAATCGGACTTAGTTTGAATAGAGTCAACTGTTCTGTTATACTTCTCGTCCTCATCTGCATTCAGTACCACAACATAAAGCTTCGTTCCATCAGGAATCTCGTACTTTGATCTGTAGTAACCCAGATGATCACCTATCTCAACCTTGGCCTTTATTCCCAGGCGTTCATAATGTGCCTGCAGTGCTTTTGCCCCTGCGTCATAAGCATACATTTTGGCAGATGGATTACCTGCAGTAGAGGTCTCGTTTATTCTCCAGCTGTAAACTATCTTCGGGATGTGATATATCTTCTTGGCTTTTTCAGTACATCTCAGGATAAAGTCATAATCCTGCGCACCATTATACTCATCATCAAAAAGTCCTACCTCATCCACCAGAGATTTACGAGCAACAAACATATGAGTTATATAATTACAGCTCTCCAGAAGCTCCTGATTGAAATCCGGCTTCAGATTCGGCTCGAATCTCTTCTTTGCCGTGCTGTTAGTTTTATCCTCATCTGTATAGATAACATCTATATCAGGATCGTTATTCATCACCTTCACACACTCGAACAGTGCATCCGGTGTGATGAGATCATCATGGTCTCCGAGCACTATAAAGTCTCCCTTAGCTATTGAAAAAGCCTGATTGGTATTCGATGATATTCCAAGAGGGCCTTTCTCCTCGGCTATATACTTGATACGATCATCCTTTGCAGAATACCTGCCAACTATCTCTGTCAGTCTGGCAGGATTCTTACTACCATCAGAGAAGCAGAGTTCCCAGCGATCATAGGTCTGATCCTGAATGGCCTTGATCAGCTCATCCAGATACTTCTCGTTTGTCTCATAAAGAGGAACAAGTATACTTAGAAGAGGTCTGAACTTAAATGATTTAGAAGCGCCTCTCTGATACTCAAGAGCATTGCGGGTAGGAGAAACATCCTTAAGCCATTTTTCATAATGCTTATTAATCTTAACTACAGTAGGTGAAAGTCTGATCCTGACCTTCGAGATGGTTTCTCTGATACCATAGTTCTTCAGATTTCTTACAATCTTCTCTGTATATCTGGTTATATTGTTAAAGCCTGAGAATTCATCATCGCTTTTATCGACCTTGATCTTTCTGGTACATTTTTTCTTCTTGCCTTTAAATACCATCTCAAGCTTTTTATATTCACCATTTATAACCATCTCAAAGCCGAGCTTCTCATCTTCTTTTCTCTCAGGAAGCTGTTCTATAACATCATCTCTGAAAACACGTTCAAGCTCATACTCCAGCTCATCAACCTCTCCTGCATAAACGCTTATATCCAGTTCCTCATCAACAGCATACCAGCCCTTTACATATGTTTTTCCGGCATCGACATACGCAAAGTCTACACTGCAATTGAAGGAATCGAGCATCTTGCCGACTCTTCTCATGGATTCTTTGTAAATAACATCCCTGTTTTTAGTACTCAGATTTTCCATGATTACAACAAGCGTTGCATCTGAGCCCATGGACTTAATTTCCTTATCTGACAGATCATCAAAGCTTACATATATAAAACCTATATATGAGATGGCATCTCCGTTTCTTCTTCGCATACGGATAGGAGGAAGTTTAACTGATTCTTTTCTGCACTTCAGATACTTGACTGGCTTTCCCCCGACAAAAAGAGCCGCTCTCGGTCTCACAGAATCCATATAGCCATCCAGAGCATATCCGTTAATGACTATCTCCTTCGCATCCTTAGAATACCTTCTGACCCTTTCAAAAAAATATCCGCTGAATTTTGACATATTCTGCCCCCTTTTCATAAAAGCCGTTATGGACTACTTTCCACAACGGCTTGTTCCTATCCTCTCTCCAAGCTTCACAGGAGTTTCTATTCCCTCGAGTGAATCGCTTACTATTTCTTCATTTATCACGGCAGCATCCTTCCTGAGAAGAACTATGATCGTTGAACCGCCATACTCAAAATGTCCCTTTTCCGCGCCACGCTTTACCTCGCATGGCATAGTTTCATCATTACTTATCTTTCCGACAAGCATAGCACCGACCTCCATCTGAACTACAGTTCCGAGATTCGGTGTCTTTATCAGACAATACTCTCTTGCATTCTCTATAAAAACAGGCCTTGCCTCAAGTGCAACAGGTCTTACGGTATGAAAAACTCCCGGAATAACTCTGTTCTCACTCTTGTAACCCGTCTCAACATAGCTGTATCTGTGATAATTATCTACACAAAGTCTAAAAACGAGGCACATACCGCCCTCATACCTTTCAGCCAGCTTCTTTGATCTGAGAAGTTCGCTTATAGTGAACTCACTCTGCTTAACAGAAAGAACCGTATCCTTTTCGATCTCGCAAACCTTAAGCAGACCATCACAAGGAGCCACAAGCGCATCCGCTTCCTGATTGACCGGGCGCATGCCTTCCTTTACAGGTCTATAGAAAAAAGTATTGAAGCTCTTTACCTGACTCAGATCATATTCTGAAGTATCTATGTTGTTATTTTTCACAAAGGAGCCTATAAGCTTTTTCGAAGCACGAGTATCCATCAAAAATCCACTCAGTCTCGTAACCACAGGGCTGCTGAGCGGTCTGAGTATAATTCTGCCTGGTATGGTATTGTATAAAAATTCAAGTAGTCCCAAACCAATGACTCCTAAAACTATATTATCTAAACCAAATTATTATTCTCTGTTATCTGAAATTTCTGATTATAAAAAGTAACAAAATTACAAACTCTATCGCGCCGATAAATACAAGGAAATAAAGTGCAGCTCCTGATATCTTCTTTATCTTAAACTTTCCAAGGAACAGGATTGCAACAAAGAACATTGTCACAAAATAAATAATTGAAAAATCAAACCTTGTAAAGAAATGAAGAAGAACCACAAATGGGAAAATAAGCGCTGCAGAGGTAACAGGAAGTCCTGTATAACTCATTTTACCTGTCTCACTCATTTCCTTATTTCTCTCTTCCTCAGTTGCATTAAAATACGCAAGTCTTATAAGAGCCGCCAGAACATAAAGAACCGCAATGATAAACAGCAGCACTACATACCAGTCTCTCTTATTTGTAACCTCATTTATGATAGGCGCATCACTGAATTTTTCACTTGTTCTGAGCATCGCCATTCCTATTGAAGCCGGAAGGACACCAAAGCAAACAAGATCCGCAAGCGAATCCACCTGAACACCAAAGTTCTTTTCAAGCGTTGTTCTGTTTTTCTTCGTTCTTGCAACCTTTCCATCGAAAGCATCGCAAAGTCCGCATACAAGCAGGAAGAAAATACCTACATAAGGATGTCCATAACCATGCAACGAAACAAGAATTCCAAGCGAACCTGAAATCAGTGATAAATATGTAAGAATAACGGTATAATCATAAACACCAATCATTTTGCTATACTCCTATCTTTCTCACGATGGAACAAATATCCAAGCACCATAATCAGGCCGCATATCAGAATACATATATAAAATGATATTCCCCTGCTCATCATCTCCAGATGAATAGACTGTTCCTTCGTAAGAATGTCCTCAAAGCCATCAAGCATAAGATAATCTGCTACACCCATCGCTCCCGGAACCGGTACACAGTTCGATCCGATAGCTACCATACTCTGAGTTGAGAAAACCCTGACAGCATCCTGTCCGCCCGGGTAATATGCTTTATAAACCATCACTGATACAAGTATCTGTGATGCTCTCTGAAGTACATTAAAAACAAATGCCATTATCAGAGCTTTGGTTTTTCCCGACATAACCGAAACGCAGTTCTCAAAATCAACAACCGCCTTATCCAGTTTCTTCTGTTTAGACTCAAGCTTATGAATCAGGTGATGTCTGTGAAGAAATCCGAGAAAACGACTGATTATCCTAAAAAACGCTCTTCCGTGCCTCAATAACATAACAAATACAAAAAGGAGTCCGAGGAGAACTATCGCTCCTGCAACAATAAGCGTTTTAGACGGGAAGAATTCAAAATTAGTATAAACACTTGCATCTAAGAAAACAGCCAGAACACCCAGTGCGATAATTGCAAGTGTGTACATTATCAGATTTACAACCAGTGCAACGGTCACTACTCCACCCGGAATTCCGTCTCGCATCATAAAGTATGCACTTGCCGGCTGACCACCGGAAGCCGACGGAGTTATCGCAGAAAAGTAAACGTCTGACGCACTGTAAAGCAATCCGCCAAACTGACTTTTTTTGTATCCTATTGCTTTAGTTATGCATAATATCGCAGCGCCCTCAAAATAAATGAAGCCAAACATACAAAGTATAGCAGCAAATATCCATTTCGGATTAGCCTCACTGAGACTATGCCACAGCTTTATCGGTGACATATCCTTGCTTTGTGCAGACACTGCCCATATCGATAAACCAGCCAGCAGAAGCGATATCAGCGACCAGATTATCTTCTTTTTCTTATCCATTTTTTCGGTATTCCTATTTTATTAATTACTGCAAAGAGCTTATGTACCCTAAGCTTGTTTGATATAACAGCAGCAATCTCTACAGTAATTATCGCTGCAGGAATATCTATAAAAACATGCTGCTTCAGACAAAGAGTAGAAGCAAACACAAGCATAGTCATAACAAATGTGAGAATCTTGTACCATTTAGGTATATCTTTAATCTTTACAGTCTCCCTAAACACGATCCAGCTCTCCAGACAGTGTATCGACGGGAAGAGATTATACGGAGTATCTATCGTATATACAAGCTTCAGTATTCTGCTGAAGATATCACCTGAAGTTATATCAGGTCTTGAAATGGTTGTCGGGAATACAAGAAAGGCAATAAGAGTTATACACTTAGCCATGAAAAGAAGAGCCAGCGTCTTATTGCAGGTATTGACTCCCTTTCTGATCAAAACCAGATATCCGACAAGCCACTGAACAAAAGCCAGCAAATAGATAGTTACAAACGCAGGAATAAGAGGTATAACCGAATCAATCGGTGTATATACCTCATAATGATGTAAAGACTCTGTTATAGGCTTTGTTCCACAAAAAACAAGAAAGTTAAAAATAAGCGTAACAACAATTGCACCAACCGCATAGTTTGGTACAATCTTAAAGAAGACTTTCTTAATCTTTTCAAAGACTTTCATTTTATTCTCCGTTTTAAAATATTATTTACACAAAACCTATAATATATTATCACACATGGTCAAATAATGCGAACAATATTTTATACGAACTCGAGAATGCTATCAAAACCTGTAAGGCCAAAGATGTCCATAACGTCATCATCAACATTTGTTACATACATCTTGCCCTGTTCTTCCATAATCTGGCATGTTCCGAGAAGAACACGAAGTCCGGCACTGGAAATGTACTCAAGGCCCTCAAGATCAAGAAGAAGCTCTTTTACTCCGTCAAGAGCCGGCTTAAGCTCATCATCAAACTCAGGAGCTGTCAGAGTATCAAGTCTTCCTTCAACCTTAACTGTAAGCTTGTCACCTTCTCTATTCATTGTTGTTTTCATATCATGTCTCCATTTCTATATAATTTTTTCATATTCACTATATCATATTCTACTTGCAAATGTCACTTCAAGCAACACCTTTTTTAAGTTTAATATAAGGTTTGTATAATTAATGACTTACTATTATAATGAGTAAAGGTTTTATCGTACTGAAAGGAGTGCTTAATTGAACGCAGTAAAAACAAATAAGCTTACAAAAACATACGGAAAAAGCAGAGGTATAACCGAGCTCAGCCTGGTCGTACCCGATGGAGACTTCTTTGGTTTCATCGGTCCTAATGGTGCCGGAAAATCAACTACAATAAGAACCCTGCTCGGGTTGATACACGCAACCGGTGGCTCAGCAAGCGTGCTGGGAGAGGATATAGTAACAGGAAGGAAACAGATACTTGAAAGAACCGGTTACCTCCCTTCTGAAATCAGTTTTTACAACGGAATGAAAGTACAGGATGTTATAAGACTATCCGCTTCTCTTCGAGGAAAACGCTGCGAAGATAAAGCGAGCACATTGATAGAGAGACTTGGGCTGGACACAGAGAAAAAAGTCGACGAGCTCTCCCTGGGAAACAGAAAAAAGGTAGGTATAGTCTGTGCTATACAACACGAACCCGATCTTCTTATTCTGGATGAACCCACCTCCGGTCTCGATCCGCTTATTCAGAAGGAATTCTTTCAGATTCTGACAGAAGAGAACGAAAGAGGGGCTACCATCTTCTTTTCCTCGCATATATTATCTGAAGTACAGAGCTACTGCAAGAGCGCAGCCTTTATAAAGGATGGAAGTATCATCATACATGACAAGATCGAGAACCTTGAAAAAACCGGTGCAAAGAAAATCACATTTAAGCTGAGTACAGTCCCTGACAAAACCACTTCGGAATTGAAAAACGGCAGTCTGAAAGATTTTATCACTGATATAAACACAGACCCGGCATCAGGACATATAAGCTTCTTATACCATGGTGATATAAAAAAGCTGCTCTCCTATCTCTCATCACTCTCACTTAAGGATCTGTCTATAACAGAGCCTACACTTGAAGAGATATTTATGAATTATTATAAATAAGAACAGGATATAGATATGAATATACTAAAACACGAAATAAAAACCGAAAAACTTCCGCTTATCATATGGAGTCTGTCTATAGGACTTCTGGTTGCAGCCTGCGTTCTAATGTATCCGAGTATGCAGTCACAGATGGATGATGTAAACGATATTTTCTCCTCTATGGGAAGCTTTACATCAGCCTTCGGAATGGACAAGCTGAATTTCGGAACACTTAAGGGATTCTATGCAGTTGAAGGTGGAAATATGCTTGGAATCGGCGGTGCTTTTTTTGCCGCCATCATAGGCGTTAGCTCCCTAATGAAGGAAGAAAGAAACCATACAGCAGAATTCCTGCTTACTCATCCGCTGTCACGCGTGAGAATAATCACAGAAAAGCTGCTGAGTACATTTGCACTCGTTATTATACTGAATCTGGTAGTTCTTCTCTGCTCTATATGCTCGATTCTGATGATCGGCGAGATAATATTCTGGACTGAGCTTTTGCTCTTCCATCTGGCCTATCTGCTCATGCAGTTTGAAATAGTCGGCATATGCTTCGGCATATCTGCATTTGTAAACAGAGGCGGTCTGGGTATCGGAATTGGCGTTGCCGGTCTTATGTATCTCCTGAACATAATAGCAAATATCTCCGAGGATGCGAAGGTTCTGAAGTACATCTCAGCCTTCAGCTACACTGAGGGGGCGGACATAATAAACGAGAAGCAGATCAATATTTCTTATCTGCTTCCCGGTATACTTTTTATGCTTATCGGAATAATCCTGGCTTATATCAGATATACTAAAAAGGATATTAATTAAGGATTTTTTCCATCCATATCATATTGTACCAGTGGCCAAACTTATATCCACACTTATGGAACTCGCCCACCTTCGTATAACCCATATGTTCATGAAAGAGCTCGCTGTTTCTATTCAGGTACTCATCCTCTACTATCGGATCTCCAATACAGGAATAGAGATTGATGATACCTTTTTCTTTAAGAGCGTCCTCAAGAGCTGCATAAAGTGCTCTTCCGTAGCCCTTCTTTTTTGAATCAGGCTCCAGATATATCGTAACCTCACAGCAGTGATCATATGCTGCTCTTCCCTTAAACACTCCGGCGTACGTATAACCCTTTATCTCTCCGTCATCCTCTACTACAAAATAGGGATACTTCTCGAGTGTCTGGACGATACGGTCTCTGAACTCTTCAACTGACGGAGCCTCGTAATCAAACGAAATCGCCGTATTATCCACATAATACTTATATATCTCAAGGAGCCTTCCGGCATCCTCCGGTTTTGCACTTCTGATTAACATTTCCTTATTCCTTATAAATGCTCTCCCGACAATTCCACTTTAGACCGCACTTTTTTCAGGTGGTGCCAGATGCATCAATGAGGCACTATCATCCATTACACATAGGATAACGATACTTATCTTCTTTTGTAATTTTGCGAAGAACCTTGCAAGGTACTCCAACCGCTATTACATCTGACGGGATACTCTTAGTCACTACACTTCCTGCACCGATAACTGTATTATCTCCTATAGTAACCCCACCTAAAACTATTGTACCTGCTCCAATCCATACATTGTTTCCAACATTTATAGGAAGAGCAACTTCAAGTCCTTCATTTCTCTGTTCCACATCTAAAGCATGTTCCGCTGTAGTAAAGAGACAATTAGGAGCAATAAAAACATGATTCCCAAATGTCACTTTACCTCCATCCAAAATCTTCTTTAAGGCTTTCTCCTGAGATTCTCGATCTGATGGTCTAATCTGATTAAATTCAAAACATAGATCATTGCATCTGCTTATTTTTATCATATAACTATTGTTAATTGCTCCATCTGATTACAGGCTGATTGTATTCCATATTTTCATCAAGTCCCGAACCCTCACGTTTTTTCCAAAAACGAAGTGTAAAAGACATATTTCTTTCGCATTCTTCGACCAAGGCATTGCCATCATCGAAAGAAGCAAATACTACAAAGCTGTCATCCGGATAACTCTCAACCAATTGATCTATCCAGCCTTTCATAATCCCAATTGTTTTTTCGAAAAGAAGCATCTTGTCATTATTCGAAATGTTTACTTCATTTCCATCCCATTCCAACCAAGAAAGATCCGTATCTTCATTGATACTTCTGTCCATACCACAAAAGTTTCCTACTCCAAAATAAGTTCTTCCAAACGGATCTTTCTTCGTCCAAATCGAGTAGCCGGTATCAGGCGTAATCTCATTAATCAGAGCCGGATCAAATTCTTTCTTTGAAAGTTCATTTAATTGTATATCCATCATTTTCCCTAAAATCGTATTTTGTCATTCTAAGTTATCCTGTAAATAATCTTACAAATCAACCGCCACATTATGATTTCTTTTTTAACTTCCATCCATACAAGTAAAAAGCATTGATTCTGAAAATGCTATCTCAAGTCCGATGATCACATTGAAGCCATCTATATAAATGGTTTTGCCTTCTATATTCTTAACTTCTCTGCTCAGTCTTGAAGCTATCTGTTCCTCGGGTGAAACTGTTCTAGCCAGAGCCAGGCGCTGACGTTCTGAAAACATATAGTGGTCTCCTACGAATCTGGTTGCTCCTTTGACGGGATATCCATGATTCAGTAGAAATAACACTTCATCAGCAGCCTGACGGAGATTCGGTATGGCCTTATCTCCAAACTCTCTTTCATCAGAAGGAACAAAGCCTCTCTTTGCGTCTTTCATAATAATCCTCTACACAAGCTGTAAATATTCTTTTATATTATCGATATTTTGATTTGCATCATTATAACCTAACCAGTATAGTTCTCCGAGTTTTTCCATATCTCCCTCAAATCTTGTTACTTCTAC
>DGHK01000006.1:0-315 GCA_002392655.1 Lachnospiraceae bacterium UBA3850
AAAAAGCATTATTTATAGTTTGTGCCGGAAAAACAATGAAATCTCTCATTGAAACTGGGGAAAAGAGTGCTATGGAAACAGTGATGTTGGGAGATAGAATTCGTGATAGAGCAAAAGAGAAAGAAATGGTTATTTTTGATAGTATATCGCATTGGAATGAAGAAGCACGTAGTGAGAGTATTCCTCGGCATCTTTCCAAGGCATATGAAATGGGTATAAATTTTTGATACACTCAAAACTTTCTGCTTACTCTATGACGTAATTAATATGTTTTATAGGATAATGAGGTCTGATTAATGAAAGAAGAATGTCTGG
>DGHK01000006.1:494-97879 GCA_002392655.1 Lachnospiraceae bacterium UBA3850
CTTGATACAATCATCGGAATATGCCTTACAGAAAAGAGCAGAGATCCGATAGAAATAATCAGGAAAATGATGTCTTTGCCATTCTGTCACATGCATGGGCCTGAGCACCACGTAATGGTTGGTGCTGCGCTTCTTACAGCGTATAAAAATGCCGGTGGAAATATAGATTTGGACAACGCCCTTATTGAGATGATCAAGAGAGGACAGTCGGTTCCCGGAGGAGCATGTGGCTTTTGGGGAGCATGTGGTGCGGGAATAAGTACCGGAATGTTTATTTCTATCATTTCCTCAGCCACACCGCTTACAGAAAAACCATGGGGTTTATCAAACCGGATGACTTCAAAAGCGCTTGATTCTATAGGTAGTATAGACGGACCAAGGTGTTGCAAGCGAGATTCCTATCTGGCAATTCTTTCTGCTATTGATTATGTAGAAGAGAACTTTGGCGTTGAGATGGACAAATCAGATATCAAGTGTGTTCACTATGAACAGAATAATCAGTGTATCGGAAGCAGATGTCCGTTTAGGCAGGCCGGGGAATAAAAGTCTTTAAGATAGTTATAGACTAACGTTCAGTTTTATATGATTAAGAGGTTGATATGAGTTTTTTGTTTGTAGCACTTGGAGGTGCGTTGGGTGCAGTAGCACGATATGCCATAAGTCTTATCCCGGTCAAGACGGGATTTCCGATAATACAGTTCTTTTTTGGAAGACAGGTGTCTGCGGTGGTTTTACAACATTTTCCACTTTTTCTCTTGAGGCCTTTAATTTATTTGAAAATAAGCAATATGCTGCCGGTAGTATATATGTTATATTGAGCAGTGGATGCTGTATATTAGGAATACTATGTGGGAAGAAGATTGCTTCTGTTATAAAGCTTTAGTCGATTATCCCGTAAGATAACTTAATAATTTATATACAGCGATAAGGCGTCTATGAGTAGAAGTACTTATAGGCGTCTTTTTCATCTATTCAGAATAATGTGTATATGATATATTGAAAATGCAACGGAATGTATATGTCTGAAGGATGATCTTACTTCAAGAGAATTTTTAGATAATATGTATTTGTATGTGGAAAAAATGATTACATAAATATAGACTTTATGGTTTAGGTTGGTGGATTTATGTCAGCTATATATAATGAGTTTAAAAACATGGATAGTGAAACTGCATTTCACATTAATTGAACAGGATATAGTACTATGAATAATATAAAACTTGTCCCATTACGGGATAGCGATAGAGAACAATTTATATTGGATAATCAGGAAGCGTTTAGTTTTGGTGCATTTGAAGAATTTGGACTTCGAGATGATCATTTTGAAGAAGATGAGCAGATTATCTCTAGTGAGACTATAGAAAAGTCTATTGATAATGGAGAGGCTTATCGTATTATGCTTGATGGCAGACCTGTAGGTGGTGTAATCATCAGTGTCGATGGTGAAAAAGGAGATTTAGATATTCTATTTACTTCTCCGAAAGAACATAACAAAGGCGTTGGTTATGCTGCCTGGTGTGAAGTTGAAAAGCTTCATCCAGAGGTAAAGGTCTGGGAGACAGTTACACCATATTTTGAACAGCGTAACATCCATTTCTATGTGAATCGATGTGGATTTCATATTGTAGAGTTTTACAATAAGTTTCATCCTGATCCAAATGATCCGGAAGGAGAACATATGGATTTGGATAATCAATTCCCAGATGGGATGTTTAAATTTGAGAAAATTATGAATGGAGGAAGAAAATGAAAGTAGCAGTTACATATGAAAATGGTGAGGTGTTTCCACATTTTGGAAGAACACCACAGTTTAAGATTTATGAAATTGAAAGCGGTGAGGTAAGGTCTTCACAGGTGATTGATACAGGTGAGACAGGTCATGGTGCACTTGCAGGATTCCTTAGAGAACGCGGCGTAGAAGTTATGATATGTGGTGGTATAGGCGGTGGAGCAATCATGGCTATGGCCGAATCCGGTATTAAGGTGTATGCTGGTGCTTCCGGGGATGCTGATGAAGTGATTAAGTCTTATATTTCAGGTACTCTTGCTGAAATTGGAGAAGCAACTTGTGATCATCATGAGCATGAAGGTCATGGTGAACATGGTTGTGGTCATGGTGGATGTCATTAATGAATGATTTGATAGAGTTGTTTCTTACATTTACTAAAGTAGGAGCGTTTACATTTGGTGGTGGATACGCAATGATATCTCTGATTGAAGATATATGCGTAGAAAAGAAAAAATGGATTACACACGATGAAATGATGGATATTACAGTTATAGCTGAATCAACACCAGGACCGATAGCTATTAACTGTGCTACATATGTAGGATATAAGAGGAAGAAACTCTTGGGAGCTATATTTGCAACTATTGGTATGGTTCTTCCATCGTTTGTTATTATCTTTCTAATATCCAAATATCTAGATAGGTTTCTTGAAATATCCTGGATAAATAATGCATTTCATGGAATAAAAATAGCTGTTGGTATTCTAATACTGGATGCAGCTGTTAGTATGCTTTCAAAGGCTAAATTAACATCACTTAAGATCATTATAATTATTGCATCATGTATAGCAATGCTTGTGATAAACTTTTTTTCTTTACATATTTCATCACTTGTAATTATGCTTTTTGCCGCGTTGATCGGATTGGTATCCTTTCTGGTAAATAATAAAACAGAAAGGAGTGAAGCTGACTAATGATATATATTGATTTATTGATAGGATTTCTAAAGGTTGGACTTTTTTCGTTTGGAGGTGGGTATGTTTCTATAGCGCTGATTCGTGAAATTGTTTTATCGTATGGGTGGCTAGATGATGAAATGTTATCATATATGATTGCCGTAAGTGAAAGTACACCCGGACCAATTATGGTGAATCTAGCAACATATATAGGGAGTACCAAAGGTGGGATTCTTGGAGCATTTATTGCTACAACAGCTGTTGTTCTTCCTGCTTTTCTAATAATACTTGTTATAATGCTTTTACTTAAGAGGCTTTTGAAAAACAAAGTGTTTCAGGGAGCATTAAGTGGTTTAAAACCTTGTATAATAGGTATTATTCTTGCAACAGGAATATATATGATCTGGAAGAATTTCAATGTTTGTTCCGGGGCAGTGCCTGATATCCCGGCTATTGCTTTAACTATAGTATTGGGAGGATTATATTTTGGATTAAGAAAGCTTATAAAAAAGAAAATCTCGCCTATAATGTTAATATGTGTATCAGCAGTGTGTGGGATGATAGTTTATGGATTATTCTAAATTGGATCAATTTGAAGATATCGGAAAAAAGCGTCCCTGGCTGTTCAAAAGAAAAACTATGCTGTGAAGATGTATAAAAGCGTGGGATTTGAAATAGTTGATGAAAATAATGAAGAATACATTATGGTGTGTAAGTTATAACTATTTAGATGGTGTCGATATACCGGAAGACAATTGACTAATAATATTATAACTGGAGAAAGAGAATGAGTGTTTACAAAATTATAGATATAATTGAGGCTGATTATGGCTGTGAAGAACATCCGGATGGACCAAATGCGGTTCTTCTCTTAGAGGATGGCTCCCAAAAAGAGGTTTCTGAAAAATGGATTTCTGAGAATGGAATCAAAGAGGGTAAGTATATCAGCATTAAGGATGATGGAAGTATTATGAAAGCGGTGCGGGTAGTTGCTGCTATTATCGAGACTGAAAATGAATTTGGAAATAGAATGATATTTGCTACGCAACGTGGTTATGGTGAGTTCAAGGATGGTTGGGAATTTCCGGGTGGAAAGATAGAAGACGGCGAAACACCTGAACAAGCAATTATTCGTGAAATTAAAGAAGAACTGGAAACTGTTATCAAGGTTGAGGGATACATAGACACGATAGAATATGACTATCCTACATTTCATTTGTCGATGGATTGCTTCTTATGCGGCATCGTGGAAGGTGATTTGGTTTTGAAAGAACATGAGGCTGCAAAGTGGCTCACGAAGGAGAAGATTGATTCGATTGATTGGCTTCCTGCAGATCTGACTATTATAGACAAAGTGAAAGAATTAGATATATTTGATAAATACCTGGGATGAGGCTCAGGAGTATCTCAACAGATGATATAACTACAATCCTTGGAAAAAATCTGATGAAAGCAGAGTAGAAAGAGAAGAAGGATAAACCAGTATGACCTTTTTTGATGATTTTAAGATAGATTCGATGGATGACCTGATCCGTCTGATTGATGATGTTGGGTTTGTACCATTTTTCGAAAATGAGATAGAGGGCTTTTCGCTAGAGGAGCATATGGCGCCCGGCCATTGGTACAATGATACTAAGGACGGTTTCTGGGCTGCATGGGAATGGAAAGGACCGGTCATAAATACTGCGAAGTGTGCATATGGAAAGTTTCTACGTGGCAAGGCGATGTATGTAAGTGCGAAGTGGTTTCCTGATTTTGCAAACTACCGAAGAGATGGCTATGACTTTGATGCAAGGTTTGAGGATGGACTGGCATCCATAGAGGATAGAGATCTGTATGAACTTCTGGATGCAAATGCACCTATACTCACCAAGCCGCTTAAAAGGCTCGGGAATTATCGAAAGGGTGGACGTAAAGGCTTCGATAGTTCCATAACAAGGTTGCAGAAGCTGTGCTATGTCATCATTTCAGACTTTACATATGCAACTGATAAGTATGGAAATGAGTATGGCTGGGGTATAGCTGAGTACTCAACTCCTGAACTCTATTTTGGGAAAAAGTTTACCAATAATGTTTATAAGAGAACACCGGAAGAGTCATATGCCCGACTCTTTAAACATTTCAAAAAAATACTCCCGGGTGTGGAGGATAAGTGGATAGAAAAAATGCTTAAATAATAACTTGTTTACGTGCGGTGATATTGAAGAAGATTTGATATAGTTTGACCTTTACTTTTAAGGGGCTGCTTATCAGATCACATACACCAAAATCAGCACTGCAAGAAAGATAACATTTATTACAGTGAAGGCGAGAAGATAATGCTCACCTTCTTTTTTTATTGAGTTGAAAAACTTGTAGGTTATCAGGCTTGCCATGCTTGCTATGAGTGTTCCGAGGCCACCCAGGTTTGAACCGATTACAAGAGCGCTTCCGTTTCTGGTGAAGGTGGAGAGCAGCATCGCTGCCGGAACATTACTGATTATCTGCGAGGAAAGAACTGCTGTCATCATCGGACTCCTTCCGACTATTGAAGAAAGAGCTGAGCTTATGAATTCGATTCTTCCGAGGTTTCCGATCAGTATAAAGAAAAAAACAAATGTAAGAAGCAGCCCGTAGTCAACATTTATATATGCTTTTCTGTCGCAGATAAGTATAACCACTGCAACGATTCCCAGCATTATGAGATAGTTCAGAATACCTGAGACAGTAAGCACACAGACGATGAAGAGTGCGCTGTAGATTAAAAGCGGAACAAGCTTTGGTGCTTCTGTTTTTCTTTTTTCGGCTGTATCCAGAGTTTTATCAGTGTAGTTAAGGATGAAAACGCTGATGATAAGCAGGATCAGAGACACCAAGCTGTATGGAAACATAAGCTTTATAAAGCCGCCCAGTTTCATGTGATAATGAGAAAACAGATACAGGTTCTGTGGATTACCGATAGGTGTAAGCATGCTTCCGAGATTTGCCGATACGGTCATCAGAATGAGCGTATACATAGTTCTTCGTCTGTCCTTGTATCGCTTGAGTACATTTACGGCAAATGGGACCAGTGTTACGAGAGTTACATCGTTTGTGAGGAGCATACTCATAAAGAAGGAAAGAATTACAAGCAGGAGTGAGATGTACCTTTCGGAACGGATTCTTCCGAGCAGCTTTGAAGTCAGATAGTCAAATGTACCTATTCTTATCAGTGCACTAACCACGAGCATTAACGAAAAGAGTATGGCAAGCACACGGAAGTTTATATACTCCGGATATTTGCTGTCCGGTGTGATGATAAAGCATGAGACAAGTGCGAGTAGTCCGGATACGATAAGAATAGTGTCGTTTTTAAGTATGTGTAAAGCTTTTTCCTTCATTTTTGATTTGACCTCTGACGTTGATTTTCCAAGCGGTTATTATATTCGCTATATGAGATGCTGTCAATCGAGAGTGTTTTCTGCTTATATAGCTGAGAAGGATTTGCCGATATTCGGACAAAACAGTATAATGAGAGATGTGACAACTAACGTTTATGTCATAATACGTAATAATCAAAGAAGGACAAAAGTAAAATGACTAAAAAAGAAATAAACGAGATCAAATCACTTTTTGATACTATTTCAGACTGCGGGATATTAAGACTCGCAGGCTGCTATGTAAACGGAGAAAAAGAAAAGGTGAAAACCTTTAATGAACCGTTCTATAACCTTCCTGATGAGGAAATGTATAAGTACCTGGAGATCTTCAGAAAAACACTTTCAGGCACTCCCGGAAAGAATCTGCAGGACCTCAGCTTTGAGGATACAGAGGGTGCATCAGATAGCGGAAGAGCACTTTTAAATAAAATCAGAAATTCAGAGCTAAATGATGATTCACTGCTGGAAGGCTTCTATGACAAGGTGATAGAAAACTATGACCATGTGGGAAACTTCCTGATACTTATGATTTATCAGGCATATGATATCCCGGGAATGACGACAGACGGAATAGAGATGGACGACGCATCAGACGAAGTATTCAGATATATACTTTGCAGTATATGTCCGATGAAGCTCACAAAGCCGGGACTTGGCTTTGATGATGCTCTGGGTGAGATACATACACTTAGGCAGATCTTCGCGGTAGAGCTTCCGGATGATGGATTCCTGTTCCCAGCCTTTAATGACAGAAGCACAGATGATGATGCGATTCTTTATTACGGAAGAAAAGCAAACACGCTTCAGGATGCATTTCTTGAGAAGGTACTTGATGTATCAGCCACACTTCCTGTGAAGCAGCAGAAGGAAGGCTTTACAGAATTTGTATCCGAGGTGCTCGGTGATGAATCAAGCATCGAAACAGTTCTCTCGATTCAGGAGAATCTCAAGGAAACTGTGGAAAATAAAAAGTCCGAGTCGGCCGGAGAAACTGTATTCCTCGATAAAGAATCGATGCGAGGTGTATTTGAAAAAAGCGGCGTGTCAGAAGAGAAGCTTGAAAGCTTTGATAAGAAGTTTGACGAGCAGTTTGATATGAAGAAGCTTCATAAGAAACAGATAGGCGAGGACGACCTTGAATCAAGCGAGCGTGCTGAATATATCCCGACTATCAAGGTTGAGGAAAAGCTCTTTGCAGATAACGTTGCGCCGGTCAGAAACTTCGAAGTGAGAAATAAAAATATGCTGCTTCGCGTTAGCAGCAAGCATACAGATATAATCGATACAAGAGTTATCGATGGAAAGAAGTGTCTCGTTATAGAATTAACAGAGGACCTCACAGTGAATGGAATTCCGGTTGAGTAGTATTCTATTGCAGTCCTGCCTGAGGAGGATAAGAGACTGCTGCTTGGTTTCCCAAGTAAAAAATAAAACAAAAATTGTAGGAGGAATTATGGCAGCGAATTTCAGCGACAAGGTACTGGCCACTGCACCACTTATGATGCTGGTGGACAGAATAAGAGTTATCAGAGATTATCAGATAACAAAAGAATATCCGGATGGAAGGGGAGGAGTATATTTTGAACTTATCCACTCCATATCATTTTCTTCGTGGGGTGAGAATATATCTCTCCACATGGCACCATACAACGATACTCAGACGCTGATTGAAATCAAATCAGAATGTTCTCTTCCTACCCAGCTGATAGACTGGGGAAAGAATAAGAAAAATGTAACAACAATCATGAGTTATCTGCTTGCAGGTGTCATGGTGAACAGATTTTAAGAAGCGTTTTATTTTCTCAACCTTAATGATAGACAGATTGTCTGCTTCTGCTACATCATCGGCACTTATTCCTTCGCCTTTTTTTCTTGACATTACGACTGAACGTTGTATAATACACTTTAGCGCGTTAAATCGTTACTGCGATAAAGCGTGACTATATTTGTTTAATCAAGGGAGAATTGAAATGGCAATTAAACTGGTATTACTTATAATATTTTTTGCTGTAATGCTGGGAATAGGAATCTACTCCAGACAGAAAGCAAAAAGTGTAAATGACTATGTTCTCGGCGGACGTACGGTAGGTCCGTGGATTTCGGCATTTGCATTCGGAACATCTTACTTCTCGTCTGTAGTATTCATAGGATACGCCGGACAGTTCGGTTGGAAGTTTGGACTGTCCTCAACATGGATAGGACTTGGAAATGCATTTATAGGAAGTCTTCTCGCATGGCTTATTCTCGGTCGTCGTACCAGACTTATGTCTCAGAAGCTTGATGCAAAAACTATGCCTGAATACTTTGGTAAGAGATTTGATTCTAAGTCACTTCGTATAGTGGGTTCTATTATTGCATTTATCTTCCTTGTACCTTATACAGCCGGTGTTTATAACGGTCTCTCCAGACTGTTCGGAATGGCTTTTGATATCGACTATCGTATATGTGTAATCGTTATGGCGCTTCTTACAGGTGCATATGTAGTTATCGGTGGATATATGGCAACTGCTTTAAATGATTTCGTTCAGGGAATCATCATGCTTATCGGTATCTGCGCAGTTATCCTTGCAGTATTGAATGGTCAGGGTGGATTCTTAAATGCAGTTAAGGAACTGTCAAAGGTTGCTACAGATCCTGCAGTTACAACTCCTGCACTGTCAGAGTCACAGGGACTGTTTGCAAGCTTCTTCGGACCTGATCCGCTTAGTCTGCTCGGAGTTATAGTTCTGACATCACTCGGAACTTGGGGACTTCCTCAGATGGTTCACAAGTTCTATGCCATAAAGGATGAGAAAGCTGTTAAGACAGGAACGGTCGTTTCTACATTTTTCGCTATTATCATAGCAGGTGGATGCTACTTCCTCGGAGGCTTCGGACGTCTGTTCGGAAGCTATCCCGGAATACAGATAACAAATCCGGATGGAACTCCCGGAATTGCTTATGATAACATCGTACCTACTATGCTTTCCACACTTCCAGATATTCTTATAGGTATAGTTGTAGTGCTTGTGTTCTCAGCTTCTATGTCAACACTTTCATCACTTGTTCTGACTTCAAGCTCAACACTTACACTTGATCTTATCAAGCCTGTACTTGTGAAGAATATGAAGGAGAAGACACAGGTCAGATTGATGCAGGTACTCGTTATGGTGTTCATCATCATCTCAGTAGTTATAGCATTTAATCCTCCTACATTCATCGCTCAGCTGATGGGTGTTTCGTGGGGAGCACTTGCCGGAGCATTCCTGGCACCATTTATGTTTGGCCTCTACAGCAAGAAGATCACCAAAGCCGGAGTTTGGGCAAGCTACATCCTCGGTGTAGGATTTACAGTTGTAAATATGTTCTGTCATATCATAGAATCACCTATCAATGCAGGTGCAGCAACTATGGTTGCAGGACTTATAGTAGTACCTATTGTGAGTGCGATAACGCCTAAGCCTGATCAGGAGAAGGTAGCAGAGATATTCTCATGCTATGAGAAGAGGGTTTCAGTTCCTGAGAAGGAGAATCTGGGTTAATTATTATTTTGCTTTATTATGGTTATGAATAGTGTGATTATATAAAGGGAGTGGCCGGACATTTAGTCCAGCCACTCTACTTTTTCTACATACATTACTTCGCAGGCACCATCTCCAGTGTCATCTCTTGTGGTACTTGAGTACCAGTAGAAAGTTGATCCGTCCTTTTTAGAACCATCTACATCTACGAGATATCCCTGAAGTCTTATATAATCGCCCTGCTTGATTCTCATTATATCGTCTCTTATTGAACTATCCGCGGGAATCAGATGGGTGTTTGCCGAATGACAGGACACCTCATCGACACCGCCTACAGGTCCCAGAACGGAAATGTCATCTACATGCCAATAGTACCATCTGTTACTCTGCTCCCAGTTGAAGTCGATTTTGTCATTGTACTCGGCAACCCTGCCCCAGGCGAGTGCTACGTCCTTTGGAGCCAGCATACCGTTCAGACTTCCGTCATTATAGTCTTCATCGTGAACCACAAGTGCACTTACATCATAGGAATATTTGAAGGCTATATCCATATCATAGCCGCCAATCTTCTTCTGAGTGCCGCCGGTTGCTTCCTTCTGAACCGGATCAGGAATTCCTTTAACACTTCGAACAACCCCGCGATGTGTGTACCAATAGCTGCCCAGAACAAATGCTATAAGAATCAGTATAATAAGCTGAAATCCGTATTTTCTCATAAGAATACCTCTTTTAGGAAAGCTTCTGTTATCTATTAGCTTCTAAGCTACAGTATACTACATCAGAATATGTGTTTTAAAGACCGCAAGCGTAAAAATATAAGGTTTTACAAAGGATAGAATAAAGATGTATAATATAAAAGTTAGAGTGTAAGTATAGTAAACAGTTAATTGGAGAAATAAATGAAACTTGGAACGTGGAATATACTCAGAATAGACAGGATAAAGGATGTGGGTGCATATCTGACTGATGGTAAGGGACTTGAGGGAGATCCTTCAGTTGAAGATGTGCTGCTTCCGACGAGACAGATTCCGGAAGGAATGGAAATGGGAGACAACCTGGAGGTCTTTCTCTATAGGGATTCTGAGGACAGAGTTATAGCAACAACCATAGAACCTTATATCACACTGGGTGAGATAAAGAGGCTCAAGGTTAAATCAGTTAGTGACATAGGTGCTTTCCTGGACTGGGGACTCAGCCGTGATCTGTTTCTTCCCTTTAAGGAGCAGACAGTTAAGGTTCAGCAGGAGAGGTCTTATCTGGTAAAGCTTTATATAGATAAGACAAATCGACTGGCTGCATCTATGAAGATTGCGAACTCTCTTAAGAGTGATAAAAACATAAATGAGCTCTTTAAAAAGGGCGACCATGTTAAGGGTGTTGTCTATAACATAAAGAAGGACTTCGGAGCCTTCGTGGCAATCGAAGATCAAACTGAAGCTCCTTCCTACATCGCATCGGGGCTGATCCACTCAAGTGAGATATTCGAAAATCTGTATGTTGGTGATGAGGTAACATGCCGCATTATCAAGGTAAGGGAAGACGGCAAGATGGATCTGGCTATGCGTGATGAGATACCGCGTCAGATGGAAAAGGATGCAGAGATGGTTCTGGACATCATCAGAAGCTATGGCGGTAGACTACCATTCAATGATAAAGCCGATGCTTCTCTTATAAAAAAGGAGTTCGGACTCAGCAAGAATGCTTTCAAAAGAGCAGTGGGAAGGCTTCTCAAAAACGGTGAGATTGAGATAAATACTGATAGCATAGTTATAAAGTAAAGTATATCTCCATATAGAGATACATATAAAATCAATATAAAAATCGGAGGAAAAAGAAATGAAAGAGATTATAGCAACAGACAAAGCACCTGCAGCAATTGGACCATATTCACAGGCAGTAAAGACAGGAAATCTCCTGTTTACATCAGGACAGATTCCGATTGATCCTGCAACTAACACTTTAGTAGAGGGCGGAATTGAGGTTCAGGCACGCCGTGTATTTGAAAATGTACAGGCGATTCTTACAGCAAGTGGAGCAAGCATGAACCAGGTTGTTAAGACTGTAGTATTCCTGAAGGATATGAATGATTTTGCTAAAGTAAATGAGATCTATGCAGAATACTTTACCGGCGATTTTCCTGCAAGAAGCTGCGTTGAGGTTGCACGTCTTCCAAAGGATGTTCTTATAGAGATGGAAGCAATCGCAGAGGTATAAGAAAACTCTGCTCTAAAGGATTGAAACTATGTCTGACAAAAGATTCGATGTACTGATTAAGAAGGATAGGGGCGACTTTATCCGTGATTTTAACAGTTATCTGGAAAAACACAGCGACGGTTACCTATTTATAGTTTCACCGGAGGATACATATCGGGGAGGCAGAAAGGGTAAGAAGTATTTGGAAGAAGCTGCAGAGAAGCTTGCCTGTATCCTAGACAATAATCCTGCAGCTGTTCTTGTTACACCCAAAAAGCTGTTTCAGTTTCCAAACAGAATGGCAGGAGTGATGATAAATGTATCGCTCGCCGCTCAGTCTGAAGTCAGACTCAGATATGAATATAAGTATAATTATGAAGCAGATTATCTGCTGAGACTTATAGAGAAGCATCCGTTCATGATATGTCAGGAGATTGAGTATGAACAGGGTGATCCCGGCGATGGAAATTTCCGTGAGTTCAGTGGTATATATGATCCTGAGTGGTATATAGATGATATAGATGATTTTCTGATTCCGCTTCTCAGGGATTCGAGTGATAGTAAGATCAGTTTTCTCATCCAGTATTATGCGATGTATAACATAACCTGCAGGCTGAATGCGAATCAGAATAATAATAACCGTCACGTTCTTTCAGCTGAACAGACAGAGACATTCAGACAGAGGATATCTGAAGCTCTTCAGTTTATAGATGACGGAATAATAATGGATACAAATATGTATCCGACATATAAGAATCAGTATCAGTTTTCAAGAATGCTTCTCAGATTCAAGAAGGGTTCAAATGATACTTTGACCCTGGGGAAAGCTCCAGGAACAGAGGAACCGGAAAAGGATGCTCTCTATCTGTATGAGGGTGAGCTTCCGGTATACTGCTCTGAGAAGCTTTTGTGTAATATTCAGTTTATGGATTACAGTAATGGGTACCTCGAGATAGATGGTTCGCTGCCGGATATCTATGATAAGGATAAGGTCAGGTACTATTTTCAGGTTGAAGGCAAAAAGTTTGATGTGGACTTCTGTGAGAGATACAGCCTGGTAAAGTTCTTTGGTGTATCGGCTTATAAGAGATACAGCTTTCACGCATCAGTTCCGCTTGATGAGATATTTGCAGGAAAGAAGAAGATAGAGCTCAGATTCTATATCGAGTATGAGGGAATTCCTTACGAGGTCGGATATGAGTACAAATCACATACCAGCAGACTTTCGGTATATCCTTCTTCAACGTACTGGCACTTCGGAAGATACATAGCTACATCGGATATCTATATAAATGATCGTGGTCAGCATATCTCCACCGGAATAATTATAAAGAGATATAAGTGGTTCAGGATGGCGGCGTATGAGCTGGGAATAGGTTTAGAGCTTCTTGTATCCTTCAAGATGCACAGATTCCGCTTCCTGCTTCTCAGGATGGCGTGGGTCCTCACTCATCCGTATTTCGGACATAGGAATATATGGATGTTTTTTGACAAGATTTATAAGGGCGGTGACTCTGCGGAATATCTGTATAAATATGCATCGTCGGCCATAAAGGATAAGGACAGGAAGAAGGATAAGAATAGGAGATTTTATCCTGATAAGCTCTATTATCTGGTGGATAAGGATGCAACGGATTATAAGCGCCTGAAACAGGAAGGCTATAAAGCTCTGAAGAGGGGAAGTTTCCTTCACAGACTTGTTTTCCTGAATGCGGATGTAATGGTTGTGAGTAACTCCACAGTGTTTGCATTTAATGACTACTATCTGGAAAACTCCAGATACATAAGAGGTATAGTTGATTTCCATACAGTCTGTGTACAGCACGGTCTATCAGTTCAGAAGATTGCTCTTGCACAGCAGAGACTTAGAGATAACACCAGACTTTACTTCTGTGCATCTAAGTATGAGATAGAGAATCTGTCTCATCCTGTTTATGATTACGTAGGATATGATGCGCTGAAGCTTACCGGTGTTCCGAGATATGATGGTCTGAAAAATGATGATAAAAAACAGATTATGATATCGCCGACCTGGCGGATGCAGTCTGCTAAGTTTGTTTCTAAAAATGAAGGTGTAGAGAGAGACTACAATCCTCTCTTTAAGCAGACCGCTTATTACAAGGTATATAACAGCCTGATAAATGATCCCAGACTCCTTGAGGCAGCAAAGGAATATGGCTACAGGATAGCCTACGTCCTTCACCCAATCGTGAGTCCGCAGGCTGATGATTTTGATAAAAATGATTTCGTGGATATCATTCCCGCAGTCGGAGATATGAGCTACGAGAAGATGTTCTGTGAATCCAGTCTGATGGTTACGGACTATAGTGGTATTCAGTTTGATTTTGCATATATGAGAAAACCGCTTGTCTATTATCATCCGGAGGAACTGGAGGCACATTACGAGGAAGGAACCTTCCACTATGACACTATGGCATTTGGTGAGATCGTAAGAAGGAAGGAAGAACTCATCGGACTTCTGATAGACTATATGAAGAGTGGATGTCAGATGAAGGAACTGTACAGGATGCGTGCAGATGATTTCTATGAATATAATGATCATAATAACTGCAGACGCATATTCGATGAGATAGTAAGATTTGAAAAGAAGCTTAGAAAAAAAGCTTAGAAGGGATTTTTTATGAACGAAATGGAAGATGTTTATTCTCGCGAAAAAGTCATAGTTAGGACATCTGTTATTGGAATAATTGCAAATGTATTTCTGGCTTCATTCAAAGCATTTGTGGGGTTTTTGTCCAATTCGATAGCAATCATTCTGGATGCGGTAAATAACATGAGTGATATGGTTTCCTCGATAATAACTATCATCGGAACCAAGCTTGCGGGAAAGGCTCCGTCTAAGAAGCATCCTATGGGCTACGGAAGGATAGAGTATCTGTCGGCGATGCTGGTGTCAGCGATAGTACTATATGCAGGTATCATGTCCTTAATTGAATCAGTGAAGAAGCTTATTAGTCCGGCAGAGCCGGAGCATACGTCACTTTCCTTCATAGTTATGGGTGTAGCTGTACTGGTAAAGCTTGTACTTGGAACCTACGTGAAGAAGAAGGGTGTGGAAGTGAATTCCGGTTCACTTATCGCTTCCGGTTCAGATGCACTTTTTGATTCTATCATTTCCGGATCAGTTCTTATATGTGCTGTCATATTTGTTATTACAGGTGTAAACCTGGAGGCTTATGTTGGCTTATTGATATCAGTTATAATCATTAAGGCCGGTGTAGAGTTGCTGATGGACTCGATAGATGAGATCATCGGAAAAAGAATCGATCTTGAGACAGTTACAAGTATCAAGCAGGCGGTGTGTGAAGAGGAACAGGTGCACGGTGCATTTGACCTGGATATACACAACTACGGACCTGACACATACCTCGGATCTATTCATGTTGAGGTGGATGATACTATGTCCGCAGGTGAGATCGACGGAATGATCAGACGTATCCAGTCAAGAGTTTACAAGAAGACAGGTATATATCTGGAAAGTGTGACTATATATGCTGTTAATACTCAGAATCCGGAGATTATCAAGATGAAGGAGAAGGTCAGGGAGATAGTCCTGGGGCATGAGGGGGCAAATTCGCTACATGGATTTTATGTAGATATGGAGAATCATATAATCAGATTTGATTATGTTACATCATTTGATAATGCAAATAAGGATGAACTGTACGAATCAATATGTCAGGCAATCAAGAATGAATATCCTGAATATGACCTGATAGTAGCAAGAGACTATGATATATCATAGGAAGGGGTTACATGAACACAGTAGACATGTGGAAGGTTCTGGAGATAGAACCTACTAAGGATGAAGAGACAATAGTAAATGCATACAGGGCGAAGGTTGTAACGGTTAATCCGGAGGATGATGCCGAGGGTTTTATGCTTCTCAGACAGGCTTTTGAGATGGCTATGAACTTCGCTCGTGAGGATGACGCTCTTGAAGATGGGGATGAATTGGAGGAGGAACCTCAGGATAAAACAGAGATTGATCTCCATATAGATAAAGTAAGGGCTATATATGAGGATCTGGAAAAAAGAAGAGATATCAGTTTATGGGAGGAGTGGGCAAATGATCCGCTTTCGATAGAACTGGATACGACCGATCAGGTCAGAGAGGCTCTTCTTGTTTTTATCATGGGTCATTTTATGCTTCCTTCAGAGGTATGGAAGCTTCTGGATAAAACCTTCAGCATAGTTTCGGACAGGGCGGCTCTTCAGGAGATATTCCCACCGGACTTTATCGCATTTGTCATATTCCATATAGAGAATGAAGGTTTCGTTGATTATTCATATATAGAAAAAAGGGAAGGCTACGCTGAGAGAAATGGATGCACTATCCCTGAGGTTCATTTTGAAACAAAACCGGGTATTTTTGATCCTGAAAAGTATGAGACGGAGATTGATTCGTATCTCAGATATCTCGGATTCGTTCAGTCATATAACAATAACATCAGGATGTATGAGATGGAAGACGGCAAAAATGCTGTCGACGATACTTTGTCCGATGAAGAGGCTGAAGAGGTAAAGAAGCGTGCGGTTGAAGAGGCGAAGGTAAAAAGAGAAAAAGAGTTAGAGGTCTTTGCATCAGTTCTTGAGTATCTGAACAGCTTCCCTTATTTTCATCCTATCCAGATTGCGGGAGAGATATACCTTCTGAATTATCTGGGAAGATATGATGAGGCGAGAGGCCTTGCCGAGGAGATAATTCTTGGACATCATTTTGAAGAGAAGAATTATGCAATCGGAAGCGCTGCTTATATCCTGCTTATGGATACCATCCTCAGACCTGAAGCTACCAGTGAAGAGGAGAAGCAGAGGATATATGAGGAGTCAAGGCACTATGTAGATAGTGTGATCGAGGAGATTCCTGAGAACTCCGTATCACTTCTTGCAAGAGCGGTGCTGGAGCTGATAGAGGGCCGTTATGAGGATTCAAACGATACAGTAATTAGTGTGCTGGATACGAATTCCCGCATTTCTGAGGCTGTGTGGCTTTTAAAGGAAATAAACAGAAGAACCATAGATTTCTTCGAGAAAAAGTTTGAGGCAGGTGAGCTTTCTGATAAGGAGAAGGTTGATTTCGCATGGGCATATTTCCGTGTGGAGGATGTTGATAACGTTTTCAGAATACTTGATCAGACTGAGCCAAATGATGAATGCATCTATGGTTATAACAATCTCTATGGCAGATGCTACCACATAAAAAAGAAGTATAAGGAGGCTCTTCCTTATCTTGCAAAATGGGTAGATATGCTGGAGGTTCTGATCGCCGATAATGAGTCCGGCAAAGAGCTTAGTAAAAAGGATAGAGAGAGAGTAAACAGAAGGGCGTTCTGTTACTATATGTATGCGTCATGTCTGGAAGAACTGGGAAGCTATGAGGATGCGGATTCCTTCTATAAGAAGGCTATTGATACAACCGGATTAAATACCGGCGAGCCAAATGAGAAGCTGTTCTATCAGGAGAGCTATGGCAAGATGCTGACTAAGATGGGCAGGCATGAGGATGCAATGAATATCTGGGATGAGATGATTGCCAGTATCGATCACTGTGTTCCTGCATATATTCACAGACAGGAGACTGCCTATGAGATAAAAAATGCACAGCTTGTCATAGATGACTATTACAATATAACGAGAGACCTGCCGCAGTATGAAAATGCATATGTTCTGGCTGCTAAGGTTTTCTATATATATAATCAGATAGAGGATGTAAAGTCCGTTCTGAAGAGAGCCGAAGAGGCAGGAATCAAGAGCGACAGACTCAGGATATTTGAGGCGAAACTTCTGGATGGCGAAGGTAAATGGGATGAGGCCAGACAGCTTTTTGCAAAGATAGAGGAAAACATAGATTCAGGTGAGTCAGACGTAAAGGATCTGGCTGACTTCTATGCGGACATCGCTTCGATGCTTATAAATAAAAGAGAAAAAAATGGTGAACGAAAGTATCTCTATGAGGTCGAGAAATACCTGAAAAAGGGCTTCAAGAATAATCCTAAGAGTCTGAGACTTCTGTGGATAAAAACAGACCTGGAAGAGTTCAGAGGGAATGAGGCTGATACCGTTTATGATGAAATGCTCGGCTTCTATCCGAATGATTCTCAAATATACTATGAATACGGAGAATATCTGAAAAGAGCAGAGAAGCATGAGAAGGCAATCACTATGTATAAGAAGTGCCTTGAGCTTAATCCAAAGCATAAGTCTGCAAACAACAGGATTATGACCATACTTGAACAGGAGTATACTGAGAGAGAGAGGCGCGAGGACTATGAAGAGGCAGTCAGATATGCGACTGCCCAGCTGGAAATAATAGATGATGATTATTACAGGATAGAGAGAGCTCTTATGTACCTGGACGGCTATGAGCTGGAGAAGGCACGAGAGGATGCTGAGAAGGCTATAGAGTTCAGAGCCGACAACACATATGCACATAATGCACTGGGACTTTACTTTTTAAAATCCCGCAGATATACAGATGCTCTTGATTGCTTTAAAAAAGCCATAGAGGTTATGGAAGAGGGAGAGACTCCTACGCCGTTTTTGAATGCCTCAAGATGCTGTGAGTCTGTCGGAGACTTTAACGGTGCCATAGAGTATATGAAGATGTGTATAGAGAAGTTTGGGGATTCTATAAACAGGAAGAGTATACTCGCCAGACTGTATATGAAAAACAGACAGTACCAAAGTGCAGACAAGATATATATCGAGCTTAATGAGTACTATGTAAAACAGCGTAAGGAAACTCAGAATAAATGGTATGATTCCAGTATAATAAAGAATCTCATTAAAAGAGTTGGACTGGCTCATCTCTCCGGTGATGAGGCAGCAGCGAGTGCAAGGATAGATGAGATAAATCATTTCCTGAGGCATAATCTGTATATGGAAAAGTCGCTTGATAATCTGTCAAAGGGAAATGTAAGAAAGGTGAATGCAGACCTTTTCAGAGCCCTTGCAGACTTCTATCTGCATGATGAGAGAAACTACAAGCTGGCTATATCCTACTACGAAAAAGTTATCAGGTATTCTATGCCGAACTCCCTGCCGGGAGCTATGCCTTCACTACTTGATCTGAAGAACAAGCTTCTCGGGGCGGGAAAGAAGCAGAGGAGACTTAAGCTTGAGAGACCTGAGCTTCTTGCAAAGGATACAGCTAAGCTGAGAGAGTTTGCAGAAATGTACGGATTTTTTGCAAATGCGTGTTATGCATTTGGATTAAAGGAAGCAGCGGTTGAACTAACAGAGAGAGCATTTGACTGCTTCAGAAGAGCTTATGGTGATGTGGAAAACTATCTGGCTTATCCACAGGCGGCTCCTCTTCGTATCTGTGACTATGGAATGCTTCTGTTCTTCTTGGGAAAACAGGAGGAAGCCTTCAAATTTGTTGAGCAATCCTGTGAGCTTATGCCTTGTGATTTTTGCAACTATGACAGGTGTTATGATAAAATACTTACGCAGGCAAGGATGGCGGAGCTGTCAGGTGATATACCGAGAGCAATTGAACTGTATAAACAGGCAAGAAGTATAACTAATAACGACGTTGAGATATATATGGCCTTAAGAGCCCTTGCCGGAAAAGTTGAATGATGCTGCAAATGGAGGATTTATAAATGATAATAGGAATTGATTTGGGGACTACAAACAGTCTCGTTGCTTACTATACGAAGGAAGGTCCCGTGATCATACCTAACAGACTGGGAGAAAACTTAACTCCATCAGTTGTAAGTATTGATGAGGATGAAAATGTATATGTAGGAAAAACTGCCCGTGAGAGAATGAGACTCTACCCCGAGAGTAGTGCTGCCGTATTCAAAAGAGATATGGGAAGCGATAAGAAGTACAAGCTCGGAAAGAAGGAGTTTACTGCTGAGGAGCTGTCTTCCATAGTGCTCAGGAGTCTTAAGGAGGATGCGGAAACCTATCTCGGCGAGCCGGTTGAGGAGGCAGTCATATCCGTTCCTGCATACTTTAATGATATGAGAAGAAAGGCTACAAAGAGAGCGGGTGAGCTGGCAGGACTTAAGGTTGAGAGAATCATCAGTGAGCCTACAGCTGCAGCTATAGCCTATGGACTTTATAACGACAATAAGCCTGCGAAGAACCTGGTGTTTGACCTGGGTGGTGGTACTCTGGATGTTTCCATACTTGATTACTTCCCACCTATTCTGGAGGTAAGAGCCGTTGCAGGTGATAACTATCTGGGTGGAGAGGACTTTACAGCAGTTATAGAGGACATCTTCTTTAAGAGAAATAAGGATATAAATAAAGAGAGTCTTGAACCGAAGGAGAGAGCTTTTATCCATAAGGCTGCAGAGCAGTGCAAGATAGAGCTTTCGGACAGTGGCACGTCTGTGATGAAGTGCAAGGTCGGAGACGAGGTTAAGGAGATGGAGCTCAGCTATCAGGATTATGAGAAGGAGTGCGAGGATCTCTATGAGAGGATAAGGGTTCCTGTAAAAAGAGCACTTTCTGATGCGAAGCTGAAGCTTACAGACATAGATAAGATAGTACTTGTAGGTGGTGGTACGAAACTTACGGGAGTAAGGAGCTTTGTAAGTAAGCTCTTTCATACATTTCCTGATACCAGCATCAACCCTGATGAAGCCATAGCTATGGGAGCGGCCATTCAGGCGGCTATGAAGGAGAGAAAGGAATCCATAAAGGAGGTCGTTCTCACCGATGTATGTCCATTTACGCTTGGTACCGAGATTACGGTTGAGCTGGGAGATGGTGTTAAGGAGAGTGGACATTACTGTCCTATTATTGAAAGAAATACAATAATTCCCGCCAGCAGGACTGAGAGGTTTTATACTATCCATGACAATCAGTCCAAGATAACGGTAAGTGTGCTCCAAGGTGAGAGCCGTATGGCGAAGAATAATCTGGAGCTTGGTTCCTTTGAGGTTGAGGTTCCGAAGGGGAAAGCAGGCGAGCAGTCGGTAGATATCACTTATACTTATGATATCAACTCCATTTTGGAGGTTGAGGTAAGAGTCATATCTACAGATAAGAAGTATCGACAGATCATCAAGGGGCAGCAGACCGAGATGACAGATGAGGAGATAGAGGCCAGGTTCAAGGAGCTTGCGTATCTCAAGATTCCGCCAAGAGAGCAGGAGGAAAATAAGCTGATCCTGCTTCGGGCTGAGAGACTCTATGAGGAGGCGCTGGGTGTCGATAGGGATGTTCTGGAAAATGAGATCAGGAAGTTTGAGCTGGCTCTCAGTTCACAGGATAAGAGAATCATAGAGAAGGAGAGAGGAAAGCTCAAGGAATTCCTGGATGGATGGGAAAATGAACTTTAAGCAGCCTTCGAGCAACTTGAAAAAAAGCCACATAGATAGTAGAATAATAAGTACGTTAAAAAACTAATTGGGAGGTGCAATATGTCGAAGATAGGAAAGGTTGTAATTGTAGAAAAAGTCAAAGACAATTCTGATAAAATCATTTCCGGAGCTGTTACACTTGCAGGCGTATTCCTTGTGTTCAAAGGAATCAAAAAACTAATCAAGAATAAGAAGTATGTAATCGAAGAAAAGGCTCCTGAAGAGCTTCAGGAAGAGTTTGAAAAATACAAAGAGAAGAAAGAAAAGAAGCAGATCAAAAAGAGAAAGAAGAAAGTCAGAAGGGCTATTTGCAAAATAGCAATTGGATCAATAGCAGTAGTGATCGGAGTTATTACATTAACTCCTTACAAAAAGTATCTGGTTGATAATAGTGCTGTTGACAAAATTAAAGAGGCTGATGTTGTCGGAAAAATCAAGGACAGCAACGTTGTTGGGAAATTCAAGGATTCTGAGGTGGTTGGTAAAGTTAAGGATAAAGAAATCGTTGCCAAAATCAGAGCTATACTTGATAAGTCAGAAGCATAATTATAAAAAAGTATTACAAGATAAGGAGTTACTTGAAAAATGAAAAATAAGCCGTACCCATATTACGAAGTTCCCCAGATGAGTGACCTGAAGGATATGATTGATAAGAAGGCCTTGAACAGGCCGGATGATATCGCATTTGTTTATCCATGTGAGTCAGGCGAAATGAGAAAAACCTATATGGATCTCAGAAATGATGTAATGGCAATGGGAACATGGATTTACAATAAGAAGCTTAAGAATAAGAATATAGGCCTCATCGGTGAGAATTCTTATGAGTGGCTTGTTGTATACTTTGCTCTGGTTAACGGAGGAAATGTTGCTGTAGCTATAGACAAGGGTCTTCCTGAAGAAGAGATGAAGGTTCTTGCAGCTACTGCTGATGTTGATACTGTTTTTGTTTCACCGACCTATTTTGATAAGGTAAACAAGAATGTAGGAAAGAAAGTTTTTAATCTCAAAAATTTTGATGAGATGCTTTCAGAAGGAAGGAAGCTCATAAAGGATGGGAAGGATGAATTCCAGAAGTATGAGATAGATCCTGATAAGACTGCTACAATTCTTTTTACATCAGGTACATCAGGCGTGAGCAAGGGCGTTGAGCTTACAAACAGGAATATAGCTTTTGAAATCACACATACCAGTCAGCTTTTTGAACCAAGAGGTGGTGTGCTCGCAGTTCTGCCGTTCCATCATGCATTTGGACTTGTTGTAGGAATTCTTATGGTTGTTAACTACGGATTCCCTATCTATATCAACAAGAGCCTCAAGCATGTAAAGAAGAATATGGTGGACTTTGGACCACAGACTATGTTCCTTGTACCACTCTTTGTAGAGTATTTCCACAAGCAGGTTTGGTCAGAGGTAGCAAAGAAGGGTAAAACTGTTGCATTCAAGGGTCTCATGAAGACTACAAATGCACTTCTTAAAGCAGGTATTGATGTAAGAAAGAAGACTTATGGTTCTATCAGAAATGCTTTTGGAGGTAATCTTCAGTACATCATCTGCGGTGGTGCTGCACTTGATCCTATGTATGTAAAGGAATTCCATACATGGGGAATAGAGATACTTAACGGATATGGTGCGACTGAGTGTTCACCTTGTACATCTGTTAACAGACCTCTCTTCAATAAGCCGGGAAGTGTTGGTCAGCTTGTACCGGGAATTGAGGTCAAGACAACTGAAGAGGGTGAGGTTGCATTTAAGGGTGACCTTGTTATGAAGGGATATTATAAGAACCCTGAGGCAACTGCTGAAGCGCTTAAGGATGGCTGGTATCATACAGGAGACCTCGGATATGTTGATGAGGATAATTTCATATTCCTTACCGGAAGAAAGAAGAATCTCATCATTCTCAGTAATGGAGAGAATATCTCACCTGAGGAGCTTGAGATGGACTTCGGTAGAGATGATGGAGTTCAGGAGGTTCTTGTCTATGATGAGAATTCCAAGATTGTTGCAGAGATCTTCCCTGTTGAAGAAAAGCTTGGAGATCAGGAATACTTTAATAAGCTGATGGACAAGGTTAATAAGGGCAGACCACTCTACAAGCAGGTGGCTTCAGTCAGACTTCGTAATGAAGAGTTTATAAAGAATGCCAGCATGAAGATCATCAGATATAAGAATATCCCGAATCCTCAAACAAGTGCTAAAACTGAAGAGGATATCTAGATTCTGATATATAAAGGATAGATAAAATGGGGACTTATCCTATAATAAAGAAAGTGAAGTTTTAAGTATATGAAAATCGGAAACAAAGATTTTGATTTTGATTCCCATCACGTTTACGTGATGGGAATCTTGAATATTACACCGGATTCGTTTTCGGATGGCGGGAAATATGCAGAGAAGGACGCTATTCTGAAGCACACAGAGGAGATGATCGATAGTGGAGCAGATATCATCGATGTGGGTGGAGAAAGCACTCGTCCTGGTCATATCCAGATAAGTGTTCAGGAAGAAATCGAAAGAGTAACTGATGTTATTCGAGAGATTAAAAACAGCTTTGATATTCCTGTATCTATAGACACCTATAAGGCTGAGGTTGCCGCATGTGCTCTCCAGGCCGGTGCAGATGTGATAAACGATATCTGGGGACTTAAATATAGAGAAACAGCGGGTGCTTCGGAGTATGCTTCTATGGCTGAGTTTGCCGCTCAGGCCGGAGTGCCTGTTATACTTATGCATAATGATCATTTGGGAAGAAGTCTTGAGGAGAGAACCGGAGAAGCTCTGGAATTATTCCTCAGAGATAACCCAAGCAGAAGTGCTGTAGAACTTTTATCTGTTGTAGGTGAAGACAGAGTTGTAGACAGAGTTGTCTGGGGACTCGAGGAAAGTGTGAAGATAGCACTCGATTCCGGAATCAAGAAAGAAAGAATAATCCTTGATCCCGGAATAGGATTTGCGAAAACCCAGAGAGAAAATCTTCTTACAATGAAGTATCTCCCTAACATAGTGAAAAGGCTGGGATATCCTGTGCTGCTTGCCACATCACGTAAGTCTATGATAGGAAATGCGCTTGATCTTCCGGTTGATGAAAGAGAAGAGGGTACAATTGTGACCTCTGTTCTCGGAGCCCAGGCCGGCTGCAAGATGATCAGAGTTCATGATGTGGAGAAGAATGTCAGAGCACTTAGAATGCTTGATTCAATAATGCTGGGATGAGTCTCTAAGCTTTTTTCTTGACAAGTTTATAATCCAAGTGTAAAATGAAAACCGTTTTCAAATTCAATTTGAAAACGGTTTTCATTTTTGCTTAAATATGATGTAAAAGTAGTTGAAACAGAGGGGTTTGAACTAAAAAGGATTCAAGCTAAGAAGGATTCATAATATGAATACGAAATCAAAATATAACACAAAACAGAGAGCAGAGCTTATGGCTTATCTGATGAGTATGTCAGGTGAGCATGTGACGGTAAACGATGTATGCAGGCACTTTGAGGAAAAGGGCAGATCTATCGGAGTTACCACAGTATACAGACAGCTTGACAAAATGGTGGAAGAGGGGCTTGTAAATAAGTACAATCTCGACTCGTCAAGTTCGGCGTGTTATGAATTTATAGATACTGAACATCACATGGACGGGAACCATTCATGCTATCACTGTAAATGTGAGAAGTGCGGAAAGCTGATTCATCTGCACTGTGGAGAAATAGAAGAATTAATTAAGCATATAGAAAAAAGTCATAATTTTATGATCAATCCTAAGAGGACGGTTTTTTATGGAGTTTGTAAAGAGTGCAAACAGTAAAAAGAAAGTATCATGAAAATAAATGAATAAACTATAAGAGGATAAATAAAATGATGAAAAGATTTAGAAAAATAGTATCTGTAATGCTTGCTACAGTAATGGTTACAGGGCTTGTGGCCTGTGGTAAAAATAGTTCGAAAAGTGAAGATGGGAAGCTGAGAATAGTAACGACAATTTTTCCAGAATATGACTGGGCCAGAGAGGTGGTCGGACTTGGGGAAAACAGTGTAGATAAAAGTGCGGCTGATAAAGTTGATATAACTATGCTGCTTGATAATGGAACAGATCTTCATAGCTACCAGCCTACAGCTGAGGATATAACTAAAATCTCTACATGTGATGTGTTTGTATATGTAGGTGGCGAATCAGATAAATGGGTAGATGACGCACTCAAGGAAGCAACCAACAAGAATATGATAGTTATAGACCTCATGGATGTTCTTAAGGATAGTGTTAAGGAAGAAGAACTCGTAGAGGGTATGCAGGGTGAAGAGGAAGAAGAAGGCGAAGAGCATTCAGAAGAAGCTACAGTGACATCTGCAGAAGGTGCGGAAGAGGCTGAAGGAACGCTTGAAGGCAGTATAGAGGGAGAACTTAAAAGCGAACTCGAAGTATCAGAGGATGAAGCCGGAAAAGAGGAAGTAGACAGTCATGATGGTGATGCGGTAGGAGAGGCTGAAGCAGATGGACATCATCATGATGAGGGTGAGATAGAGTATGATGAGCATGTATGGCTGTCTCTTAGAAATGCTAAAACAGTTGTAAGTGAGCTTGCTGTTAAGTTCGGTGAGGCAGATCCCGACGATGCTGAAGTCTTTAAGAAGAATGCTGAGGCATATAATCAGAAGCTGAGTGATCTGGATGCTGAGTATCAGGCGGCTGTTGACAGCGGAACCTACGACACTCTGGTTTTTGGAGACAGATTCCCGTTTAGATATATGGTTGAGGATTACGGACTTAACTACTACGCTGCCTTTATAGGATGTTCAGCTGAAACAGAGGCCAGCTTCGAGACTATCATATTCCTGGCAGGCAAAGTAGATGAGCTGGGACTTACTGATATATGTACTATTGAAAACAGTGATCAGAAGATAGCAAATACTGTTAAGGAGAATACCAAGAATTCTGATCAGGAGATTCTGACTATGAATTCACTTCAGTCCGTAACTTCAAAGGATGTTGAAGCCGGTGTTACATATCTCGGCAAGATGACTGAAAATCTGGAGTCTCTGAAGAAGGCATTGGGCAGCAAGTAGAGCACTTTGGAAGCTCCTAATATTATCTATCAGATAAAGGATAAACTATGAATTATATCGAAGTTAAGAATGTTACAACAGGATATGATGGGATACCACTCACGAAGCATATTAATTTTAATGTGGAGAAGGGTGACTATCTCTGTATTGTAGGGGAAAACGGTGCCGGAAAGAGTACTCTTATGAAGACTCTTCTCCGGCTTATACCGGCTGTAAAGGGTGAAATAGTTTACAGTGATGAGATAGGACCAAAGGATATGGGCTATTTGTCTCAGCAGAATAAGATACAGAAGGATTTTCCCGCAAGTGTATGGGAAATAGTTCTTTCCGGAAATCTATCAAAAACAGGACTGAGACCTTTTTACAATAAGGCAGAAAAAAAGTCTGCTGAAGAGAATTTGAAGAAGCTGGATGCGTGGGATCTGAGAAAGAAGACGTTCAGAAATCTCTCAGGTGGTCAGCAGCAGAGGGTTCTTCTTGCCAGAGCCCTGTGTGCAACAACTAAGCTGATTCTTTTGGATGAACCGGTGAGTGGACTAGATCCCAAAGTCACTGAGGAACTCTACAGGATAGTTAAGTCACTTAATGAGGATGGTATTACCATTATCATGATATCTCATGATATAAAAACTGCAGTTAAGTATTCGAGTCATATACTTCATCTCGGACAGAAGCAGCTCTTCTTTGGTAAGACCGAGGATTATGTAGAAAGTGACGCATATAAGTTCTTCTCTTCGGTTGAAACAGATGACGAGGAAGAAGAGACAGCCATAAAAACGGACGGAGGTGATAAGTAATGGATAAGCTTATGTATTATCTCCAGTTTGATTTTGTTAAGTATGCGCTTGTAGTAGGCGTGCTTATCGCTCTATGTGCATCTCTACTCGGAGTTACACTGGTTTTGAAGAGATATTCCTTTATAGGAGATGGTCTGTCTCATGTTGCCTTTGGTGCTATGTGTATAGCTACCATACTTAAGCTGTCGAGTAACACCATCCTAGTCATGCCTGTGACCATTGTAGTGGCAGTTCTTCTACTTAAAAACAGCAGTACATCCAGATTCAAGGGAGATGCAGCTATAGCTATGCTGTCGGTTACTTCTCTTGCAATAGGATATCTGCTGATGAATACATTTTCTACATCAGCAAATATATCCGGTGATGTCTGCAGTACATTGTTCGGTTCGACGTCTATCCTTACTCTTGATAAGAGTGAGGTTATTGTATGTATAGTTATGGCAGTTCTGGTCATAGCGCTTTATGTATTATTATATAATAAGATATTTGCAGTTACGTTTGATGAAACCTTCTGTAAGGCTACGGGAGTTCCTGCAGGAATATATAATTTTGCAATAGCAGTTATAATTGCGGTTATTATTGTTATGGGTATGAATCTGGTAGGAAGTCTGCTTATATCGGCACTGATCGTTTTTCCAGCACTGGCGGCTATGAGGCTGAGCGGAACCTTCAAGGGTGTTGTGATTATTTCAGTGGTATTCTCAGTGGTCTGTGCGCTTGCGGGAATGATCATATCTGTGCTTTATTCCACTCCTGTAGGTGCAACTATCGTTTCCGTTGATCTTGTGTGTTTTATAGTTGCATGTATAGTCGGAAGGTTTATAATAAAGCTTACTTGATTTCGGATTCTGAAAGGAAGAGATATAATGAACATATTTAAGAGATATATGGCCGGAGTACTTGCAGGTGTGATGATGTTTGGCCTAGCTGCATGCGGAGATAAATCAGCAAAAAGTAAAGCCGGCAAACAGAATAATGTTCAGAATACAATCAATCAGCAGGTTGCTAAGGAGTCTTCAAGTGAGGAGACAACAGAGGCTACAACAGAAGCTACAACAGAAGCTACAACAGAGGCGTCTACTGAAGCTACAACGCTTGCTGCTGCAGCCGGAAATGATACCTCGGGCTGGAATCCTGATGTATCAGCAGAGGATATAGAGAAGTATTCGTCTGAGGATGCGGATATAGATCTGACCAAGATGGACAGCAACATGATATACTCCACTGTTTATCAGCTGACCTATGATGCTCATTCGTATGAGGGCAAGATAGTTAAGATGAAGGGTCAGTACTATGTGGGAGTGGACGAAGAGACAGGTGTCACCTACCATTTCGTACTGATGAAGGATGCACTTGCATGCTGCCAGCAGGGAATTGAGTTTATCTGGGGAGACGGAAGTCATGTTTATCCGGATGAATACCCGGCAGATGGAACAGATGTCATAGTCCGCGGTACATTTGAAACCTATAAGGATAATCCTGATGATCCATATGAGTATTGTAGAATAGGAAATGCCAGTCTGGAGGTAGTGAACGAATAATGCTGAACATAGTTCTTATGGAACCCGAGATACCATATAACACTGGAAATATCGGCCGGACATGTGTTATCACAGGCTCCAGACTTCATCTCATAAGACCCTATGGGTTCCAGATAAATGATAAGATGCTGAAAAGAGCAGGCCTTGATTACTGGCAGAAGGTTGACGTGACCGAGCATGACAGTATAGAGGCCTTTTATGAATATTTAGAGAAGCTTCCGGGCGAAACTCCGCGAGTGTTTTATGCTACGACCAAGGGCAGACATAGATATACGGATGTTGAGTATAGAGATGGTGATTATATAGTTTTCGGTCGGGAGACAGCCGGTATTCCGGAGGATATACTGATAAAACATCCGGATACTTGTATCAGGATCCCTATGCTTAAGGAGGAACGTTCCCTCAATCTGTCGAACAGTGCTGCGATTATCCTGTATGAGGCACTGAGGCAGCTGGACTTTCCGGGACTTGAGACTGAGGGAGAACTTCATAACAGTATCAAATGGAATGACATCGAGAAGTAGAGATGCTTCAACTTGAATAGAAGAGGTTGCATCGTGTGTTATAATTATGAAAGAGATTATAAGTGGTGCTAGACCTATAGATATAGGAGAAGGAAAATGAAAAAAATAGTCGGAGTACATTTCTGGGAAAAGAAGATACATCTATGCTGGGGTGAGGAGGATTCCATAAGTACGGCGTCCTTCAATCTTCCTCAGGATCTGAGAAGAGATGACCTGCTTACGCAGGAGTTTTTGCTTGAGGGACTTTTCAAGGCGGTAAAACAGTACCTGAGCGAGAAGCTTTCAGTTGAAGATTTCGGACTTGTTATATGTGTGCCGGATGATTTCGGAGTAAAGGATATTCAGGTTATATATGATGCAGGTCAGAAGAGTAATATAGAGATAGTTGATACTATACCGGAGACTATGGCTTATGCTCTTTTTGTTTACGGGGAGTATGATTTTGATGGACGTATGCTGTCTGCTGTAATCGGAGAAGGAAGGATAAGTATCGCTGAGTATGATTTCAGCGAGAGAGGTGTCGAGAAGATTGCAACCTATATAGCAGGTGCCTGGAACGGAACATCCTTCGCGAGAGCACCATATATAAACAGCTACAGTAATAAGCTGTTTGATGGCAGTACTGCGGGAATCATATTTACTGCAGGAAGCATGAACGGCTGTATGACATTTGAACAATCCTTTAAGAAATATGTGAAGGAGTCTGAGTTCTTTGTTAACAGTGGTATGGAAATGAAGATGATGGATGGTCATTCTATTGTTGAAGGACTGGGATATATGTGTGGAAAGCTGGAGGGAAGAGATGCTTTTATGGGTCTCGGAATAGGAAGTACGCTTTCTCCATATGAGTTTTATATAGGAATTAATTCAGATGTTTATCAGTTCCTGGATAGTGAGATGAAATATCCGAAGACTGCGGGTATCGAGTTAAAGAAGCTTCCGGAGTCGGGCCTTTCATCTGAGAAGTTTGTACTTTATGAAAAGAAGGGCAAGGAGTTCCTAAAGCTCGCAACAGTAAATGTACCTACTGACAATCTGTCTGATTATTTTAAGAAGACTGTCTGGATAGGCACTCATATAGATGAGAACAGAAAGTTTTCGCTAATCGTACAGAATGTTGAGACGGATTCTTATATCGAGATTCCTTTCACAGGTGACGGTGCAGATGAAAAAGAAGAAGATGAAGGGGATATATCAGGCTTCATCGAGAAGATACTTCCTATTATTGATAATCTGGAATATGCTTCCAAATTTGCGAAGGATCAGGACAATCCTTATACACAGGGAATCATACAGAGCTATACACAGGCTATAGAGATACTTGAGAAAAACGGGGTGAGCGTGATAAGCGGAGAAGGAGAGCCGTTTGACTTTAATCTCCAGAACGCAGTTGCTCACGTAGCAGATGTTGACCTGCCTGATAACACGGTTAAGCAGGTTATGCAGACAGGCTATATGTATAAGGGTAAGGTTATCAGAACTGCTTCAGTAATTGTGGCAAACTAAGGATATAAAAACAAAAAGACTATGCATATATATCAACCCGTCCCCACAGATAAAAGCATAGTCTTTTTTATATTTTTAAGGAAATTAATTTCCTTATTATAAACCTTAGTTAATGATTTACAGATATCCCATAGGATCTACATAAGAACCGCCAACTGTTACGGCAAAGTGCAGATGAGGTCCGGTAGAAACTCCGGTGCTTCCTGCATAACCGATAGTAGTACCGGCAGATACATTTGTTCCCTGACCTACGGCAAAACCGGACATATGCATATAAAGTGTTGATAGTCCGTTTCCGTGATCGATAATTACTGTATTACCACCACCACCGAAATATCCGGTGTAGGATACAACTCCGTCTGCTGCAGCTACTATAGGAGCTCCGGATGGACATCCGATATCTATTCCCTTGTGATATGTGGATGCACCTGCTATAGGAGCAACTCTTGGGCCGAATCCACAAGAGATGGAACCTGATGAAGGCATAGGCCATGTAAATGCTCCACCTGAATATGTGTTCATAGGTGCCTGATACTGAGTCGGTGCCTGCTGTGCATCTCCAGCACTTGCTGTTCTCTGAGCCGCTGCCTGAGCTGCCGCCTGTTGAGCTGCTGCCTGAGCCGCTGCTTCAGCTGCTGCACGTCTGGCTGCTGCTTCTGCAAGAATGGCCTGAATAGCTGCTTCCTGCTCGGCCTCAATAGCCTCGAGCTGTTCGATGCTGTACTCTGTATCCTCTATCTGATTATTGAAGTCCTGAAGGGCTTCCTGTTTTCCTGCCTGCATAACCTCGAGAGCAGACTGCTCATCCTCGGCCTGTGATGTAAGTGAAACTATCTCATCGAGATTTTCTGCTATAGAATCCTTGTAATCACTGATCTCAATCTCTATATCCAGAAGTTCGTTAAGCTCCTGCTGATCGTAGCTGGAAACTTTTGTAACATACTCTGACTGGTTCATAACATTGGAATAATCCTTGATACTTACAACAGCCTGTACATAACTGGCGTCGCCGTTTTCATAGGCAAACTGTATTCTCTCCTTCATGCTGTTATACTGTTGGGTTTCAGCTATATATGCATTCTGGAGATCATTTTCTATAACTGCTTCCTTTGCCATAAGGGAATTCTTCTTCTCATTAAGAACCTTGATTTTATCTTCATAGTCGCAAATCTCCTTATCAAGGGCTGCGATCATCTCGATAGTATCTTCCTTGTTCTTTTTCAGATTTTCGAGCTTTGCCTGAGCATCCTTCTTTCTCTGTGAAGCGTCTTCTTTCTTTGCTTCTGCATCAGAGAGCTCATCAGCATAAACACCGTTTAAGTTATCGTAGCAGATGACATTAGAAGAAGTCGCAAGCAGAGCTGCGACCAGACAAGCACTTATTATTTTTTTTATTCCGTGTTTTTTCATATCTCTAATCTTTCTTTTGGTTTCCATAAAATAATAAAGTTATGTATACCAAACAGCATTATACAACCATACTTTATTTAATGCAACCTGAAATTTGTAATTATAGTTCGTACTCTGAGTCAACCCTGAACTGCGCTATTGGGTTATTTCGTTTATGTGGAGATATGCTGCACGTGAACAGCTGATCAGCATGTTCCTCATATTTGATGTAACAAACTCAGGGGTTTCTTCCATTCCCTTTAGAACCCATTCTATAACTGTACCACATATACCATAGGCAAAGAACCTGGCGATGTAGTTACGCTCAGCATCATTTACCTTGCCCTTTTCATCCAGTTTATCTATGGCCTGTTCAAAAAGCGTTTGAGCCTGACCTAAAAGATAGGTCTGGATATAATTTTCCGTATGACTGATTGTATTTATATAGAAGTATTTGTCGCCTGTCATTATGGTCAGGACATCTTCCATCTTCTCAGGCCAGTTATCGAAATCAACCTCGGCCATAGGCTTTTCCAAAAGATCGTTTTCATATATCCATTCCAGAAGCTTGAACTTGTCTTCGAAATGATAATAAAAGGTCTGTCGGTTTATTCCACATTTTTCGGTTATGTCCTTAACAGATATTTTATCAAATGTTTTACTGCGAGTCAGTTCCTTGAGACTATCTGCGATTGCTCTTTTGGTTATAAGTGATTCAGACATATATGGCCCCCTTGAAATGATTTATGACACTTATGATATGATACCATAAAATCAAATTAAAATAAAAGATATTTAGTAATCGAAATGTTCAGAATTTAAGTGTATTTTACATTGTGAGCATTAAGTAAATATGGTGGAAATTATATCTTTTTTGTTTTCAAAAGCTAAGCTATAGTGTTATAATAGGTTTTACGTTAAAAGAAATGGAGTAATCCATAAGTCATATAAAGGAGTTTAGTGGAGGAATCAATATGACAACCGTAGTACCTGCAATACTTATGTGTTTTTTAATAGTATTCGGATTCATATTTATCTATTTTACCGTGAAGGTAGATAAGCTGGATGCAGATGCAAGAGATAAGAGCTCTGAAATAGACGGAAGTCTGTGGGACAGAGCATTTCAGCTTACCAAGCTTGTGGAGATACTGGATGCAAAGGGGATAGAGCATAGCATAGAAGCTCCGAATATAAACGGCTTTGGACTTGGTATGTCCACTCTGATTCAGTCAACAAATGCAGAGTCACTCGATACTCTGGACAGGCAGCTGAAGGAAGTTTTAAAGAAGCATCCCGAGCTGGAAGAGGAGGAAGAGTTTAAGACTCATCTGGATAAGTTCCAAAATGCCCGTAATGAGCTGATGAAGGCTTCACTTGCATATAATAAGAGTGCGAACAGATATAATAGCAGGATTTCTACATTTCCTGCGAATGCCATATCTTCATTTCACAAAAAGAAGAGTAAGCCGAACTTCATGTACTACTTCGGCAATCTGAACGAAATAGACGAAGCCGCGAAGTAAGAGAAGCGGGGAAGTAGAAAAGTAAAAAGCAGAATCTATATATTATAGAAAAGATACTTTAAATCGTGATGATTTTTTAGACAGTTTTCAAAATGTGTCTAAAAGTTCGTCACGATCTTTTTTTTGTCTAATTACAAAATCATAGATAGGGACTATATTATGTCATATGGGAAAAAACTAATAGGAGGAATGAGAAGTGAAGTTAGGAAAAAAGATAGTAGAACTAAGGATACCGATCCTTATACTGTCGATTATCTTATTGATACCGGCAGTTTTGGGCTATCTGAAAACCAGAACGAACTATGATATCCTCACCTATCTGCCTGATGATTTCGAGACGATGAAGGGCCAGCAGATACTGGCCGAGGATTTCGGAACAGGCGCCTTCTCCATGGTCGTGGTTGAGGGAATGGATGATAAGGACATAGTCAGCATGGCCGAGGATATGGGTAAGGTCGACCATGTAGTAAGAGTTCTCAGTTATGCATCGGCAACGAAGGGAAGCATTCCGATTGAACTGCTCCCGGACAAGCTGAAGGATGCGGTGTCAAATGGTGATTCACAGCTGATGGCGATATTCTATGATACGACCATTTCGGCTGATGAGACGCTGAAGGCAGTAGAGGACGTAAGGGCAGTAGCTGGAGATCATGTATATGTTGGCGGTATGTCGGCTTTAGTAATTGATACTAAGAAGCTGAGTGATAAAGAGGTTCCGGCATATGTAATTATAGCAGTTATACTGAGTCTCATAGTACTCACAATCAGTATGGATTCTTTCCTGATACCTGTACTGTTCCTGATGAGCATCGGTTTTGCAATCATTTATAACATGGGAACAAATGTTTTTATGGGTGAGATATCCTATGTTACTAAAGCGCTGGCAGCTGTACTTCAGCTTGCGGTTACCATGGACTATTCAATCTTCCTATGGCACAGCTATTCAGAAGAGAGAAGGGTGCCGGGAGTTGATAAAAAAGAGGCTATGGCAGTGGCGATTGAGAAAACATTTTCTTCTGTTGTAGGAAGCTCCATAACGACAGTTGCAGGTTTTGTGGCACTTTGCTTTATGACATTTACTCTTGGTCTGGATATGGGAATAGTTATGGCAAAGGGCGTTGTGATAGGAGTTATCTGCTGTGTTACACTGCTTCCTTCACTGATTCTTGTGTTCGATAAGGCGATACTGAAGACCTCACACAAACCGGTTGTTCCTGATTTTTCAAGGATAAGCAGATGGGTTGTGAAGCATTATTATATAGGAATCATATTGTTTGTGCTTCTGATCGTACCGGCTTATTACGGCCAGGCAAATAATAAGGTTTATTACAATCTGGATAGTTCGCTTCCGAAGGACCTTGCCAGCATACAAGCGAATGATAAGCTGGATAAGGAGTTCAACATGAGCACAACACATATGATCCTGCTTGATTCGAACTTAAAGGATAAGACAGTTAGAAACATAATAAATGAGATAGATGAATTGGACGGTGTCAAAGCGACAGTAGGTATTCAGTCACTCGTGGGAGCGGGAATGCCGAAGGAGATGATACCGGAAAAAATAAGAAGTGTTGTCGATGATGGTGAATATCAGCTGCTATTCATTCTATCGGAATACAAGATTGCAACGGACGAGGTTAATCAGCAGTGCGATCAGATAAATAAGATTCTGGATAAGTATGATCAGAAGGCTATGCTGATCGGCGAGGCTCCTTGTACAGAGGATTTGATCAAAACTACTGACCGAGATTTTACTGTAGTAAATATGGTATCAATCCTGATGGTAGGAATAATTATCATATTTGTATTCAGATCATTTTCACTTCCGGTGCTGCTCGTGTCAGTTATAGAGTTTGCAATCTTTATCAATATGGCTATACCGCATTATACCGGAACGGTTCTGCCGTTCATTGCTTCGATAGTTATCGGAACGATACAGCTGGGATCCACAGTCGACTACGCGATTTTGATGACGACGAAGTATGTTAATCTCAGAGTCGGTGGTGAGAGCAAGAATGATGCTGTAACAGGAGCACTGAGTGGTTCTATCAATTCTATTTTTGTAAGTGCACTTTCGTTCTTTGCGGCTACATTTGGCGTGGCAGTTTATTCGAAGATAGATATGATAAGCGCACTGTGCATGCTGATGTCACGTGGTGCGATAATAAGTATGTTTGTAGTTATACTGCTTCTTCCGGCAGTGCTGAAGGTTTTTGACAAACTGATCATTCACTCCACAGCAGGCTTTAAGGATGTGAAGGAGAAAGAGAAGGCCGAGAAAGCAAAGGGTACACACGTAAATATGATGGCATAGTTTTGGAAGAATGATAAGGAGAAATGTATGATGAAGAAAAAATATATGGGATATATGAAAAGGACTGCGGCAGTCGTTATGTGCTTTGCTATGACAGCAGGACTTGCTGCATGCTCCGACACAGAAGGAAGGTCAGTTGCTGCTGATGAGAAGGCTATGGCAGCAAATGACGAAGGAGAGATAACAGACGTCATATCTAAGTCACTTGGACTTGGAAGTGAGACTGATGCAGATAAAGAGGAAACAGTTTATGTTATATCTGATTCAACCGGAGCCGTTAAGGAGACGATAGTTAGTGAATGGCTGAAGAATCCGGAGGGAAAGGATGAGATTAAGGATATCAGTGCTCTGACTGATATAGAAAATGAAAAGGGCGACGAAAGCTTCGAGCAGGATGGAAAGAAGCTTACCTGGAAGGCCGGTGGAAATGATATCTACTATCAGGGTAAAACTCAGGAGACTCCTCCTGTATCTGTTAAGGCCACTTATTATCTGGATGGTAAGGAGACTTCTCCTTCTGAGATAGCCGGAAAGAGTGGACATGTGAAGATCAGATATGAGTATACGAACGATGCGAAGGAGGACGGAGTTTATACACCGTTTGTTATGGCTACCGGACTTATACTTGACCTGGAGAACTTCAGTAACGTTGAGGGTAAGAATGCGAAGGTCATCTCAGACGGAAGCAGATATATAGTAGTTGGATTCGGAATGCCGGGTATGACTGAAAGCTTGAAGCTGGATAAGCAGGATATAGAACTGCCTGATTATTTTGAGGTTGAGGCTGATGCCGCAAGCTTCGAGGTCGGAATGTCTATAACAGTAGCAAGTGTGGAAACTCTTGGTGGTGATGAGGATATAGATCTTAAGGATGTTGAGAAGGAAGTAAATGACCTGACTGGAGAATATAAGAACGGAATCGGAAAGCTGACGGACGGTATCAAGGAATATACAGGCGGAGTTGAAAAGGTTTCTGATGGTGCCGGAAAGCTGGCAACCGGAGCAGATACTCTCTACAAGGGCGTCGGAACATTAAGCGGCGGTGTTAAGGACGCAGCAAATGGTGCAGACAGTCTCGCAGAGGGAGCTGGTCAGGTAAATGATGGAGCTAAGAAACTCAGCGAAGGAACCGGAAGTGCTTACGAGGGAGCAAAGCAGGTAAGTGACGGTGCAGCTCAGCTGAACAATGCAGTACAGGCAGTAGAGCTTCCAGATGTTTCTCAGATGAGTCAGGGTGAGGTCGATGATGAGACGAAGGCTTCTATCAAGACTACAGCAGAGAGCTACCTCGGAGGAACAGATACAGCTCAGTATGTGGGATCAGTTATGTCAGGAGCTATAACAAATGCAGTTACTTCTTCAGTTACATCTGACACAGTTCCACAGGTTGTAAATTATAAAACAAGTGGTGAGTCGGCAGTTCAGACAGCAGCTCAGAGCGCTGCACAGGGACAGGCAACGGCGGCTCAGACAGCAGCCCAGACAGAGGCTCAGACAGCAGCTGCAAATTACGCTGGTGAGGCTCAGGCAACAGCTGTAGCAATAGCACAGTCAATCTATGGAGATACATTTGATCCAAATGATCCTGCACAGCAGGCTGTTATCGGACAGATGACACAGGCTATCGCAGGAGCCTACGGAACAGGCTATGGAACAGGTTACGGAACTGCATACTGCACAGGTTATGGAGCAGGCTATGCAGCAGAATATATAGAGTACCTCACAGAGTTTAACAGCTTCTCTGATCAGCTCAGCAAGCAATTCGGTGGACAGCAGTTTAACTCAGAGGTTTCAGGTGCGGTTACAAATGTAGCAAATGCATATGCGACCGCGGGTTCACAGGTAACACTTAACAAGGTAGGAGATGAGATAAACGGTTTCTCTGAGAAACTTGATTCTCTGAAAGCGGGAACAAAGAAGCTTGCAGACGGTTCTTCGAGTCTGACTACAGGACTCGCAACCTTAAATAATGGAGCTGCAACTCTGGCAAACGGAACTGATACACTCTCTACGGGCGCTAAACAGCTGGATGATGGTATGATCAAGCTTAAGAACGGAACTGATACACTCTATAGTGGTGCCGGAGAACTGAAGGATGGAGCACGTACACTTAAGAACGGAACTGATACGCTAGTTCAGAATAATAGTGCATTAAATGGTGGTGCTAAGGAGCTGGGTGATGCAACTGATAAGATAGTTGATAAGCTCTATGAAACAGAGGATGGCGTAAATGATTTTGTTGACAATGTCAATAAGGTAAAGTCGGCCGGAAGAAACTACCAGTGCTTCGGCGGAATCTCCGGAGATATGACAGGTAAGACTAAGTTCATAATCAAGGTCGATGCTGTTGAGGCTGAAACAAACCCATAACTATACTTCACTATACATTCCTAATCGGGAAGCCTGTCCGGACTCTGATCCGGCCAGGCTTTCTTTGTTATGAAAGAGACACTGAGAGGAGGTTCTCCAGTGGTTCGGTGGGTTGCTTTGATTGCAAAAATGGGTGTATAATGTCATAGATTCTAGTTTTGATTTAAACATTGAAAAAGGGGTGAATATTTTGAAGAAACTGTATCAGAACAGAGAGCTGTCATGGCTGAGGTTTAATGAGAGAGTTTTGGAGGAGGCTGAGGATGAGAGAAATCCTCTCTGCGAGAGGCTCACATTTATGTCCATATACCAGACGAATCTGGATGAGTTTTTCATGGTCAGGGTTGGATCTTTGCATGATCAGATGCTTCTGGAGGATGATCCGAAGGAGAATAAAACAAATATGACTGCTTCTGAGCAGCTTGAAGCTATAAGAGAGCGTGTTCGTGAGTTGGGAATAAGGAAGGATGAGTCCTACCACAAGCTTATGAAGGAGGTAGAGAAGAAGGGTATCAGAATCGTAAGCTTTGCGGATGTTACGGATCAGGAGGGTGAGTATCTGCATGAGTATTTTGAGAGAGAGATTCTGCCGCTTCTTTCACCATATACTGTAAGCAAGAAGAGACCATTTCCATTTATAAAGAATAGGGAGATTTGTGCGACGGCTCTGCTTCTTACCAAAACAGGAAAGAGCAGATTCGGAATAGTTCCTTGCACAAATGGTATGTTTTCGAGGCTTATAGAGCTTCCGGAGAGCAAGGGAACATATATGCTGGCTGAAGAGCTGATATTACATTTCCTTCCTGAGGTTTTTACAGATTATACTATAGCATGCAAGTCGCTTGTCAGAGTGACCAGAAACGCGGATATCGATGCGGACAAGGTTTACGACGAGGAGCTTAATTACAGGGATCATATGGCTGAAGTTATCAAGCTGAGAAGAAAGCTTGAGCCTGTCAGACTTGAATATACCAGAGATGTTGATAAGAAGATCATCAAGAGCATAGCGAACTTCTTTAAGATTGATAAGGAGATGATATTCCTTACTACAGCACCGCTGGATATGTCATTTGTTTTTGATATTGAGGATTCTCTGAGACATGATAAGGAAAACTTCTTCAATAAGAGAGTTCCTCAGAAGCCTGCCTGCATAGATGAGAGCAGGCCGCTCATACCTCAGATACTTGAGAAGGATAAGCTTCTGTCTTATCCATATGAGTCTATAAAGCCTTTCCTGAACATGCTCAGTGAGGCTGCAAATGATCCGGATGTTGTATCTATCAAGATGACGCTTTACAGGCTGGCAAAGCAGAGCGAGGTAGTTGATGCGCTGGTTGAGGCGGCAGAGAATGGAAAAGAGGTAGATGTACTGGTTGAGCTTAAGGCCAGGTTCGATGAGGAGAATAACATCGGCTGGTCCAGAAAACTGGAAAATGCAGGCTGCAACGTTATCTATGGACTTGACGGCTTGAAGGTACATTCGAAGCTCTGCCTCATAACTCTGAAGAAGGGAAATGAGGTTGTATACGTTACTCAGATCGGAACGGGTAATTATAATGAGAAGACAGCCAGACTGTATACGGATCTCAGTCTGATGACTGCTGATCAGAAGATTGGTGCGGAGGCAGCTCGTGTTTTCAATGCACTCTCTATGGGTGAAGTTATTAAGCGTACGGAGCATCTGCTGGTTGCACCTAAGTGTCTGCAGAACAAAGTCATCGACAAGATTGACCGTGAGATACAGATAGCTAAGGATGGTGGCGAGGGCTACGTTGGCGTAAAGATCAACTCGCTGACTGACAAGAAGATCATCGATAAGCTGATAGCTGCCTCCCGCGCAGGCGTTAAGGTTGAGATGGTAGTCCGTGGTATATGCTGCCTGAATCCCGGTGTGAAGGGTGAGACAGATAATATCAAGATCATCTCTATAGTTGGAAGATTCCTCGAACATTCTCGTATATATATATTTGGTAAGGGAGAGAGAGAGGAGATGTATATCGGCTCAGCCGATTTCATGACAAGAAACACTGTCAGACGAGTTGAGGTAGCAACACCACTCTATGACAAGGATATAAAGGACAGAGTAAGGGAAGCCTTTAAGCTACAGATGTCCGACAATGTAAAAGCCAGAGAGCTTTGCAAGAACGGAAGCTACAAATATGTTGAGCATACTGAACCGCCTGTAAATTCACAGGAAATTTTCTATGAGCAGGCTTACAAGGCTCTTGAAGTGTAGATTGATTTTACGAGCAGGCTTTCAAAGCTCTTGAAGTGTAGATTGATTTTACGAGCAGGTGTTCAAAGCTCTTGAAGCGTAGATTGAAGTGTAGGATAGTTTTATGAAGAAGCATATCAGGATCAAGAATTACATCTTAATATCGATGGTCATCATGGTGACGGTTTCAGTCCTGACAGCTGTTTTCACCATATCTGTTTTCTATTCCAAGAGCAGAGTTAACTCAGTAAAGGAAAGTATGACACAGAGTGTCGCCAGCCTGTCTGCTATGGCGGAGAAGGATGGCCTCAGTAACACCGCAAACTATTACGGAATGAAAAACAGAGCAGATTCTCTGGCTAGATTCCAGAATGGTTCCATCCTTATAATTGACAGAAACTATATGATCGTGCGTGACACGGAGGGAAATAAGGACGGCTGCTACATAATAAATAAAGAAGTTATGGATGTAATGCAGGGAAGGTCTGAGAGACTGGAAAAAGAAACCTCTGATTATATTCGTACGATGTCACCTATCAGAATAAACGGTGAAATCAAGGGTGTCATTATATTTGAAGTTTCTTTGTCCAAGATTCAGGAGGAGATGGACAGTGTCAGAAGCGTAATGATCATTCTGACAGCAATAATCCTGATCGTTGATGTGCTGATCATAGTTTATGTATCCAGAAGGTCAGTTGAAGATCTAAATAATGTAAATGAGAAGATCATGCATACTGCTCTCGGTACTCTTCATGAGAAACTTCCTGAGGATGAGGGCTTTATCGAGATTCAGGTTCTGGCCGAAAACTACAACGATGTTATGAGTAAGCTTGAGGTGATCGATCAGACGAGAACGGAGTTTGTTTCAAATGTGTCTCACGAGCTTAAAACTCCGATTACTTCCATGAAGGTTTTGGCAGAGTCACTCGTACAGAATGAGTCGGCAACTGCAGAGGAGTACAAGGAGTTCATGACCGACATCGTTGAGGAGATTGACAGAGAGACCAAGATCATAAATGACCTGCTGACACTTGTTCGTACTGATAATAAAAATGAGCTCAACATGGAGAAAACTGACATCAATGAGATGATGCAGACGATACTGAAGACGGTAAGCCCACTTGCGAAGAACAGGGCTATCGATGTGAGCTATGAGTGCTATAGGGAGGTTGTTGCCGAAGTCGATAGTGTGAAGCTGTCACTCGCAATCTCAAACCTAATAGAAAATGCAATTAAGTACAACGTAGATAATGGCTGGATCAAATGCAGCCTGAACACAGACCATAAATTCTTCTATATCAAGGTTGCTGATTCCGGTGTCGGAATACCAGACGATGCGAAGGATAAGGTCTTCGACAGATTCTACAGAGTCGACAAGGCGAGAAGCCGTGACACCGGTGGTACCGGACTCGGTCTCTCTATAACAAGAAGTATAATAAATGCTCATAAGGGCACTATCAAGCTTTACAGCGAGTCCGGAAAGGGAACTACATTTACTGTAAAAATCCCGCTGGAGAATTCACTGTAGAGTACACCGTAGGTGGAAGAAGATGTCAAGAAGTATGAAGTGATTTTGGATGGATATTATGGAAGATAATAAGAAGAAAGAATTGATAGTAATAATCTTGAAGGTTCTGGCGGCGGCGCTGGCTGTTATTTCGTTGCTGCTTTCTTCAGGTTGTGGTTCTTCTGAAAAAAGTGAGGTAGAGGGCGTAGTTCCGAAGGCAGGTATGGTTCAACTATATCATCCTACGGAGGATAGTGTCGAACCTGACGAGGAAGCTTATCAGCTGATGCAGCCTGATAATCTGGCGGCCAGTGTTGAGGAGGTTCTGGAAAAGCTTCATATAAATCAGAAGCTTGTAGTTGACAAATATACCATAGATATAAATGACGGAAAAAAGATCGTGACTCTTTTTATATCAGAGACGGCTGAGCTTTCCGAGGAAGAGCTCCTTCTTAATAAAGCTGCTATAGTGAAAAGTGTCAAAGGTATCGGAGTCGATGAAGTTGGAATCACTCTGAATAGTAGTGACGGAAAAAAAATCGACAAGGCTACCTACAGTGATGCATCATTTTTCTATTACGACAAATAGAAGAGGCGTTGACATTACAAAGTCATGTGATGTATTATGATTCATATGAAAAGAGGATTATGTTTTGTGAGTGGCCTGTTCATACTAGGCGAGGTTTTGTACCGGCTGCTCGGTCCATCAGGCCTAATCGTTATTATAATTTCATTTATTTGTTTATTCGCATTGAACAACATATTTAGACCCCCAATTAAAAGTCTGAATCTGTTGTTTTTTTTGTCCTTTTTTTTGGGCTTTGTCTGGGGAATTGGGCTTTATTCGGATGGAAAAAAGCTGGCGCATCTCGCGGAAGAAGAGAAGGAAGCTTATATCGAAGCATACATTTCCTCAAAGGAAGAAACGTCCCTGGGCTTCAGGCTTACCATGACCTGCGATGATGGCAGTTTCATTATGTATGTAAATGATGAGATTAAAATCGGCTCTGTAGGAAATGGTACCGAGGATGAAAATCTAGTGCCTGGCCGATATTTGAAGCTTCACGGACATTTTAAGCGTCTGAAAGGACACACCAATCCAGGCTCTATTGATCTCGAACAGTACTACCTGGGACGAGGGATTATGTGTGAGTTTAAGCCCGACAGTATCAACATCGACTACAGCAGAAAGCGTTTTCTTCGTTTTTATCTAGGGCGTATTCGTAGCGTAGTGGGAAAAATTGTTGATGAGTATTTCAGTGAAGATGAAGCGGCTATTATAAAAACGATGATCCTGGGAGAGAAGTCCGGCCTTAGCACTGAGTCAAAACTTCTCTTTCAACGAAATGGGATTGCTCACATACTTGCTATATCAGGTCTTCATGTTGGACTTCTGGCGGGGATTATTTCTGCACTCTTAATCCACCTCAGAATCGGAAGAAAGAAGGCAGATATCATTTCCATAGTTGTTCTTTTTCTTTATGGACTTATGACAGGATTTTCACCTGCGACTATGAGAGCTGTGATTATGATTACGGTTTATAAGCTTGCATTCATATGCGGTAGAACAGCGGACATGCCTACCAGCATGCTGGAAGCGCTGCTTATAATGATCATTCTGAACCCGGAAAGTATATTTTCTCCCGGGCTTTTAATGAGCTTTGCTTCTGTTTTGGGAGTTTTCACTGGGATGGCATTCTATAAACGTATATTCAGGAAGGAGAGATTTCTTGACCTTCCTATCAAGCTTAGAGGATACCTGAAAATCGTACTGAACGGACTCATCATGTCTATGTCGATAAATCTGTGGATGCTGCCGCTTATTATTATGAGCTACTCTGAAGTGCCTATATATGCGATGTTTCTAAACTTTATGGTTGTGCCGTTGCTCACTTTTGTTGTCGTATGCGGCGGACTTGTTATGATGTTTGGATATTTATCTATATTTGTTCCTGTACTTCACTGGCTATGTCCGTGCCCGCGATGGGTATGCAGTGCTATCCTTGGATTCTACAGGTATCTATGCAAACTATTTCTGAAACTTCCCGGTTCAACTATCATGACTGGTCATACTGAACTCTGGCAGATGCTGACGTACTACGTAGGTGTAACTACTATCCTGCTGCTACTTTACAGAAGCTTCAAAAGAGGTGCGATGGCAAAGGGAGGCATGCTGAAGGGACTGAATCTGAGAAGGGATATCTCGAAGGCAAAAGGAGGAAAACTGAAGGGACTGAATCTGAGAAGGGATATCTCGAAGGCAAAAGGAGGAAAACTGAAGGAACTCAGGATGAAATGGGGTTCGCGTGATAAAAAAAGGCGAAATACAGATTCGGTAAGGGGAATGATAAGACGATATATCTTCTTGATTCTGGTGTATACATTTTGCATGATGTCCTTTATTTTCACTATCTATTTGTTCAATAAGGTAAGCTTCCATGTGGTATTTCTGGATGTGGGTCAGGGAGATGGGTCGATCATTCACACAGGAAAAAGAAACTACATCATCGACTGCGGCTCCTCAGACAACAGTTCTGTTGGGCAGTATGCGTTGATTCCTGCTTTGAAGTATTACGGGATGGATAAAGTGGATATGATTTTTGTTTCTCATACTGATTCAGATCACATAAGCGGGATTATCTATCTGATAGAAAATTCTGATTTATATGGAATCGAAATCGGAGGCGTTGCGTTTGCCGCAGGAACTGAACACGATGAAAATTATGAGAGAGTAAAAAGAGCTATTGGAGGAGATAAGGTGTTTGAACTCAGAGCCGGAGATTTAATAGAAGACGATTTTGAAGTGCTTTATCCAAGACCGGAAGATGTCAGCAATGAAAAACTTGAACATGGCGGGAACGATTATTCGCTCGTTTTGGAATACAAAAATGATGAGAAGAATCTGAGAATACTATACACCGGAGACATCGGAAATGATGCAGAGAAAAATCTAGCGGAGTGCATACCTGATAACGACCGATTGCCTGGAGAGAAGCAGCCGGAAGGTGTGGAACGTGTTGGGAATGAAGAGAAGCAGCCGGAAAAAACGGGACGAGCTAGAGAAACTCGCATTCTCAAGTGCGCTCATCATGGTTCAAAGTATTCGAGTAGCGATACATTTCTTTCAAGCTATTTGCCTGATATGACGGTAATTTCCTGTGGAGAACACAACATGTACGGCCATCCATCTCCCGAAACATTGGAGCGGCTTGAAGCTATAGGGTGTGAGGTATACCGGACAGATAAAAATGGTGCAATCATAATTGGAGGAGGTAAAACGTATGAATAATAAGACAAATAATAAGATGAATAATAAGATGTTTACTAGGAAAAATAGGGATATTAATAGGGATAATGATAAGGATATTAATTTGGATATTAAAAGTGAGATAGGTATTCTTGAAAGAGCTTTGAACAGGACTATGCTTGAATTGGGAGAACTGAGAATGCTGGTTCCTCAAGGAGTCAGACTGCATGCCCAAAAGCACGGTAATGTTTACCAGTATTATCTAAGGAAAGAGAAAACTGACTTAAGTGGATCATATTTAAAAAGTGAAGATCGGTCAATTGCAATTATGCTTGCACAGATTGAATATGATGAAAAATTGATAGTAATTCTTGAGCGAAACTTGAATTCTTTGAGGAAATTGGAAAAGAGTTGGATTAACAATACTTATGAGAATACATTTGCAAAAATGACTCCGGGGAAAAGGGAACTGGTCAAGCTTCCTTATTTGTCGGATGAAGATTATATAAAAAACTGGTTGGAGAAGGGGTACGAGGGTGTGGATTTTAAAGAGGATGCACCTGAGTACTATACTAAGCGGGGACTCAGGGTTAGATCAAAATCAGAAGTGATAATTGCGGATATTTTAGATGATATGAGTATTCCATTTTTATATGAGAAACCGCTTATGCTTAAGGGCGGAACGGTCCATCCGGACTTTACTTTGCTGAACATCAAAGATAGAAAAGAAGTATATTGGGAACATTTTGGAATGATGGATGATATGGAATACAGAAATAATGCATTTTACAAAATCAGAAGCTATGAATCCAGCGGTTTCTACCAGTATGAATCTGTGATATGGACTTTTGAAACGGAGCGGTATCCTCTCAATATTAAGGGGATTAGAGATATGATAAAAGAATTGAAGGGAAGGTTAGGATATTAGGATGTTGGGATATTAAGATATTAGGATATTAAGGCGTTAGGTTTGGACTGAGATGCTTGAGAAGCATGAAGTGCCTGAAGATCCTGAAGTGCCTGAAGATTCTGAAGTGCCTGAAAAAAAGGGAAAGCAATAATTATGACAAAAACCTTCAGAATTATGGCCTGTATTTTGGGGAAAAAAGAAAAAAGGCAATAAATATGATGGGAAATGCAAAAATTATTGCTTTAGAAATTTGAAATGAAGTAAAAAAGGTGATTTTTATAGGAAAAAGGCCATAATTTTCGCAAAAAAGTGTAAAATTATGGCCTTTATGAAATTGTGCGTCAGGCAAGCCGTCCCGGCGCCGTGAATCCTCCGAAGATGCCCAGCCCCAACTGATTCTAATTGGGTGTTACTTTCTGCCTGCGTTGCAATTACAAGGGGGATGGTTTAAAATAAATATAGTTTTTTCAGAGGGATAAATGATGGACGATAAGAAGCTTTGGGCAGATGTGAAAGGACTTACAACTGAAGAGGTGAATCGGCTCACGAAGGAGGGGAAGACGAATGAGCTTCCTGATCAGAGTTCTCAGAGTGTGGCCTCGATCATTATCGGAAATGTGGTGACGTATTTTAATATCATATTCTTTGGGCTTGCGTTTCTGGTAATAATGGTAAAGTCATATGTGAACCTGACTTTTATGGTGGCCGTTATACTAAATATGCTTATCGGTATTGTTCAGCAACTTAGGGCTAAGAAGGTACTTGATAAGCTGTCGCTTCTGGATGTGACTGAGTATTCAGTTATAAGAGACGGAGAACTCAGTAAAATAGATATGAGCAAGCTTGTGATAGGAGACTGTATGATGCTTGCGTCAGGGCAGCAGATACCGGCCGATGCTGAGGTAATAAGCGGAAAGGTATCTGTGAACGAAGCGCTTCTTACAGGAGAGGCTGATGAAGTAGAAAAAGAAGAAGGGGCAGCTCTGATGTCCGGAAGCTTTGTCGTTTCCGGAGAATGTGTTGCACGTCTGACCAAGGTCGGAACTGATTCATATGCTGCACGGCTTACCGCGCAGGCAAAGGAAGTGAAACAGAAAAAGTCCGAGATGATAAGAGATATAGAGACTATTATCCTTATAGCCGGAATCATTATCATACCAATCGGAGCTATGATGATCATAAACTCTGTTTTTGTAAATGGCAGAAGCATGCAGGATGCGGTCGTATCCATGGTTGGTGCAGTTGTCGGTATGATTCCCGAAGGATTTTATCTGCTCCTCACGATGGCATTAACTATGAGTGCTGCCAGACTTGCCAGAAAAAAAGTTCTGCTTCATGATATGAAAAGTATAGAGACACTGGCAAGAGTTGATGTTCTATGTGTTGATAAAACCGGAACCATCACAAGTGAGATAATGTCAGTTACAGATGTTTTTCTTCCTGCAAATGTAAACGCAACTGAAACTGAGAAGGAATCTGATATAGAAAGAACAGACCATAGTTTTGTAGCGGCAGAAACGATAGAAGCAGCAGAAGCGGTAGATGCTCAGGAGAAGCTTCTCTACAGATATACAAATACCGTCCCTGATACGAACATAACAATGGTTGCAATCAGACAGTACTTCGCAGAGAAGCAGATCGGACAAAGCTATGGGGCTTATGTAGGACAAAGCCAAGGGGCTGATGCAGAAAAACTCATTGCAACAGAGGTGATTCCTTTTAGTTCCAAGCTTAAATATTCGGAAGTTGTAACGGCGGATAAAGTGTATCGCTTTGGAGCGCCGGAGTTTATTCTGTCAGATGATGATCTGAAGAGGAATAAAGAAGTAATAGAAAAGTATACAGGGAAGGGACAGAGAGTGCTGGCTCTTGTAGGGATAGAACCTTTAAACGAAAAAACCGGTTCAAAAGAGGATGTTTCAAAGAAGGTTAATTCTGAGCCGCTTCTCTTTGTCAGTTTGGCAAATGAGATAAGAGAAAATGCACCGAGGACATTTTCTTATTTCGAAGAGCAGGGTGTTAAGGTAAAGGTTATTTCGGGAGATAATCCGCTTACGGTTTCGAGAGTGGCTATGGCGGCCAATATAGAAGATGCTGATAAGTATGTAGATGCATCGACGCTGAAAAATGAAGAGGATTATTTGACGGCTGTGAAGGAATATTCTGTATTCGGACGTGTTAAGCCTGAGCAGAAAAAAGAATTGATATGCGCTATCAAGAAAAATAATCAGAAGGTTGCAATGACCGGTGATGGCGTAAATGATATACTCGCAATGAAGGAAGCAGACTGTTCAATCGCTATGGGAGGCGGAAGCGATGCGGCACGTCAGGCGGCACAGGTTGTTCTTTTGGATTCGGATTTTTCGCGCATGACAAATATTGTCTCTGAGGGAAGATGTATCATAAACAATCTGACCAGATCAGGAATACTTTTCCTTTATAAGAATATATTTTCACTGACTGTTGCATTGTTTACTATAGTGCTCATGATTCAGTATCCGATGAAGCCGACGCAGATATCACTGATATCCATGTTTAATATCGGACTGCCGGGATTCTTGCTTGCTATGGAGAAGAATAAGAAAAAGCAGGAGGGCAGACTCCTGACAAGAACACTTAAAGGTTCCATTCCTGCGGCGCTGCTTTCGTTCCTGTCTGTAGTTTTGCTTATGATTCTCAGGGAAAATCTGAAGCTTACCGAGGATGAACTGGGAGTGGCAGGTACATTTCTTCTGTCAGCAGTGGGATTTATGCTTCTATGGAAGCTGATACATCCGCTTAATAAGTTTAGGATAGGTGTATTTGCAGTATGTGTTGTAGGTATGGCTCTGACAGTTTTGGTCCTGTGGAATATACTTATAAATGCAGAGGTGTCCGGTAGAGGACTGTTGACTTCTATTATTTACGCATGCGGCTCGGCGTGTGTATTCGGAATTATCTCGAAGTTATTTTTACCTTCCGAGAGGTGATAATATGCTTGATGTTCTATATGATATTTTTATAGAAAAAGCAGTTGAGCTCGAAGAGCTTATGAAGGATTTTGATTGTAATCAAAGTGAGATAAAATGTATAATAAGGGAGTTAGGATCCTATTGGGATTCCCCGGAATCAAAGGAGTATATACTGAGGTATAGAAAAGTAAAAAATGATAAAGAAGAGTTCAGAAGACTGGCATCTGACGTGTCAAAAAGAATGAGTGAGCTTTCTGTATTTTTTAAAGAAATAATTGGTGCAGGATATAACAAAAAAAGGAGTATATGAAAATGGGAGCAATTGATAGAAAGCTTTATGATGCTATCTGTAACTTTGATTACGATGAAGATTCAAGGATGTACTACTATGAAACTATGTTCTCTAAGACAGGAAAGGTTTTAAAGGATGGACATGAGGAACTGGTAAGAGAGAAGATCCTTCGCGTGTATGCGATGCTTTTCTGTGATGAATTGGATCTTCCTATGGGAGCGCTTGCTGGTGTTGATGAAGTAGAAGCAACTGCTGATAGAATATATATAGGTCAGGTTGGATTTGATCCGGATCATTGGTATAGGATGCATTATCATTTTCCTGTTATCGATGAGGATAACTATGACAGATTTGCAGCGCTTGTTATTTCGGATATGAATTCGGGTGTGCTTTATGATTCTCTTATGAACAACGGAGAGACTCTGGTTGTTGGAGCGCTTGATCCGCTAAGCTTGACTGCTGAGGAGAGAAAGAATCAGAAGACATATTCGGTAAGCTATTCCGAGAAGGGGGGCCACTAATGAAAATACTGGTAGTTCAAAACGAGAAGGAAGCTTTAGATAAAAATGTTGAAATGCTGAAAAATCTAAGAAAGGATGCTGAGATTATCAGTTTTGATAACAGTCCTAAAGCATTGGCATATACCAGAAAGAACAAAGTTGATATAGCTATTATGGATGTGAAGATTCCTGAAATTGATGGATTTACACTCGGAAACTATCTGAAGGATCTGAATAAATATGTGAATCTGATATATCTCACGGATGATCGTTCAGATGCGTATGAGGCTATGGCTATACGTGCAAGTGGATGTGTGCTTACTCCTGTTTCTGAGAAATGTATGAAAAAGGAGCTGGTAGAGCTCAGAAATAAGGATAGAAAAGGACAGAAAAACAGAGTTTTTGTTCAGACGTTCGGAAATTTTGATATATTTGTGGATGGAAATCCTGTTGCCTTTAAGTATTCGAAGACGAAGGAAGTTCTGGCTCTTCTTGTAAATAACCGTGGTTCTCAGACAACAAACGGTGAGATTATCGCATCACTCTGGGAGGATGATTTCTCCAAAACTTCTTACCTGAGTAATCTGAGACAGGATCTTCAGAATACACTGACATCTCTTGGAATAGGAGATATCATCGTTAAGCAGCGAGGAAGTATGGGAATCGCAGTTGATAATATAGAGTGCGATCTCTATGACTGGCTTGAAAAGAAAAAGAATTCCCGATATAACTATCTGGGAGATTATATGAATCAGTACAGCTGGGCTGAGTATGTCCATGCGGAGCTTGATAATATCAGCTACGACATGGAGGAGGATGATTTCTGATTATGTCAGAAGTCTGACGATTAGCTGCTCCGCAGCGTTTTTATCCGTGAGAGAACCATTCATAATGGATGATCTCATATCATAACACATATCAATAGCATGAAGGATTTCCCGCATAGTATAATTTCTGCAGATCTTGATGAGCTGCTGGGTGGAGAAGTCCTTCATATTCATTGCACTGGATATATCTTTGACGCGCATGCCGTCATCAAGCATCTGCTTAACCTGAGCAAGCAGATTGTACTGGCGGGCTATCAGGGAAATGATATTCATAGGTGGAGTTTTAATCGCGCACAGATCGTTGTAGAGACTAATTGCCTGTGCCGATTTTTTTTCTGAGATATTTCTACACATATCAAATATCTTGTCCTCGATGGAATTGATGCAGAGCAGATCTACATCTTCATCTGTAATAGTTCCCTTCTCCATACAATAATCATGAAGTTTTGTAGCTTCATTTTTCAGTAGATACATATTTTTATCTACACCGTATGCATCAAAAAACTTATCAGGAACAGTTGCTCTGACTTTAACGCCGTCCTCAGATAGTATGCTGAGAACCCATTTGGTAAGTGTATCCATATTTGGAGTATTGAATTCGAGACAGGTGGCAAGCTCATTCTTTGCTGTATGCTTATAGGCTTTTTTAGTCTTATTTACCTTCTGCTCACAGAAAATGATTACATTTGTATCAGGCATCTGCTTCAGGATTTCCAAAAAATCCGGATCGGATAAATCGAAGATGCCGCTATCCTGTACAAGAACAACACGATGCTCTGCGAGAAAAGGCATAGTGAGTGCATCGGACGTAACGGAGTTCATATCGAAGCTGTCTGCATTATAAGCTGTGAAGTTCATGGTGTCACCTGCATTTGTGAGTGATGATATGAGCTCTGACTTATACTGATTTACGAGATATGGTTCATCACCAAAAAGAAGGTACATTCTGGAGAAACTACCTTCTTCTATGTGCCGCCTGACGGTTGCTATTGAACCGGAGGTTGGATTGGTGGGTGATTTTTTCTTATAAGTATCCATGGCAAGAGTATAAACCGATTCGATTGGTTCGGCAAGGAAAAATCCCTCTTGACGTATAGCAGATACTTTGGTATTATGTCTTTTGCTGTTATTCGAGCTACTTTATATGCCCGGTGTAGTTAACCCATGCATCGAACGTGTCTTGGCTAAGTAGAGCAGCTGAAAGAATAAAGCTGAAGTGAAAAGTAGAAAAGATAAAAATCCGGAGGTAAATAAAGACATGGCTAACATTAAGTCTGCAAAGAAGAGAATTCTTGTTAACAAGAAGAGAGAGATGAGAAATAAATCTGTTAAGAGCAGAGTTAAAACTATCGTAAAGAAGGTTGAGGCTGCTATCGAGGCAGGTGATAAGGCTGCAGCAGATGAAGCTCTCAAGGTTGCTATCTCAGAGATAAGCAGAGCTGCAAACAAGGGTATCTATCATAAGAACACAGCTGCTCGTAAGATTTCACGTCTCACTGTTGCTGTAAACAAGATGGGTGAGTAATCATCAGATATTCTTTAAAGTTTGATATATGATTTTCAAAATCGGAACGAGATATCGTTCCGATTTTTTTGTGCTAAACACATTTGTCTTCTTTAAAATATAGATTGCACATAGTAAAAAATGTTATAGAGTATATACCTATTACACAGTTTTACAATGTTGCGATAAACAGCAATAAATGTTAAAATTATGAGTACTATATTGAATAAACTTGGAGGGTTATTTCATGAAGGATAAGTTACAGAATTGGATCAACTGGATACTATATGATGAGCTGATCGATGGTAAAATAAATGCACCGAATCACCTGCTTGGAAATCATGATTATGGAGACGGACAGGTTATCACCTGTTATAAGCCACATAGCCAGAGTGTTTCGATAAAAACTCCAAAGGGAAAAACAACTGTTCCTATGGAGAAAATAAGTGAGGAAGGTTTCTATGGGGCATATTTTCCTAAGAAGAAATACAAGGGAACTGCGTATAGATTTGTTACTGAATACTATGATGGAACAACAGTAGAGTCTGCAGATCCATATGCATTTGAAGGTCAGTTTACTGACTATGATGCATACCTTTTTGCTGAAGGTAAGAACTATGATGTGTACAACAAAATGGGTGCACATCCTATGGAGATAGATGGAGTTAAGGGTACATATTTTGCTGTATGGGCACCTGATGCAAGGCGTGTTTCTGTTGTTGGTGATTTCAACATGTGGGACGGAGCTTTGAATCCAATGCAGCTTCACAGCGTATCGGGTGTGTATGAACTGTTTATCCCTGATGTTCTTCCGGGAGCAGTTTATAAGTTCCAGATACTTACACGTTATGGTGATATCTTATACAAGGCAGATCCGTATGGAAATCAGGATCAGGTGAGACCTGATAATGCAAATGTAGTCGTTGATATCTCAGATCTTAAGTGGACAGATGCTGCATGGATGGATAAACGTAAGAAGCAGTCACGAGTTGATCGTATGAAACAGCCTATGTCTATCTATGAATGCCATATCGGTTCATGGAAAAAGAAGATAGAGGATTCTGATTTCGGATTCTTTAATTATAGAGAGTACGCTGAACAGATAGGAAAATACCTCGTAGATATGGGTTATACACATATCGAGCTTATGGGTATCGCTGAGTATCCGTTTGATGGTTCTTGGGGATATCAGGTAACAAACTATTATGCTCCTACTTCAAGGTATGGAACACCTGAGGACTTTGCTTATTTTGTAGATCATATGCACAGCCTTGGAATCGGTGTTATTCTTGACTGGGTGCCTGCACATTTCCCAAGAGACGCACACGGACTCGGAAGATTTGATGGAATGCCTCTTTATGAAAATGCTGATCCTCGAAAGGGTGAGCATCCTGACTGGGGAACATATATCTTTGATTATGGTAGAAATGAAGTCGCAAACTTCCTTACTTCAAATGCACTTTTCTGGGTTGAGAAGTATCACATCGATGGACTTCGTGTAGATGCTGTTGCATCAATGCTTTATCTCGACTATGGAAAGAGAGATGGAGAGTGGGTCGCAAACAAGGATGGCGGTAAGGAGAATCTCGACGCGATAGCACTTTTACAAAACATCAATACAGTCATGGAAGAAAGAAATCCGGGAGCGTATCTCATAGCCGAGGAATCAACGGCATGGCCGGGAGTTACTGCACCTGCTGATATGAATGGACTGGGATTTTTGTTTAAATGGAATATGGGATGGATGAATGACTTCCTTGAGTACATGAAGCTGGATCCTTACTTCCGTAAGTTCAATCACAACAGACTGACATTCTCTCTGTCATATGCGTATGCAGAGAATTATATACTTGTTATCTCACATGATGAGGTAGTTCACCTCAAGTGTTCGATGCTTAACAAGATGCCGGGACTCGAGTTTGATAAGTATGCAAACCTACGTACAGCATATGGATTCATGATGGGACATCCGGGCAAGAAGCTTCTCTTTATGGGACAGGAATTTGCACAGCTTCGTGAGTGGAGCGAGGCACGTTCGCTTGACTGGTATCTGCTTGATGATCCAAAGCATCAAGGTATTCAGGACTTTGTAAAGGATCTGAATCATCTCTATACAGAGTATGATGCTATGTATTATAACGATAATGAGGTTATGGGATTTGAGTGGACCAAGGTCGATGATGCTGATAGCGGAATAGTTGCATTTGTAAGGCGTGGTAAGACTGCAAAGGATCAGCTCATGTTTATCTGCAATTTTGTTCCTGTTGAGAGAAAGGGCTATAAGATAGGTGTTCCATGTACAACAACCTATAAAGAGATTCTTTCATCTGATGATAAGAAGTACGGCGGACTCGGACGTAACATGGGACCGAAAAAGGCTATAAAAGCAAAAGCAGAACCTGCTGACAGAATGAAGAGCAGTATTGAGATAGATATACCGCCACTTTCGGTTACAGTTCTGAAGTATGATTATAAGTAAAAGATTGATTATAAAATGATTGATTATAAGTTGAAATCAAAAAAATGCAGGGGATTACTCTCCTGCATTTTTTGATATAAAACTCTGAAATTATAAAACTTTGAGATTATACTATATGAACTTAACTGCGGTTCCATATACCATCATCTCTGCTGCGCCCTGTGCAAGCTCTGATGTGCAGTATCTGATTGCTACTACCGCATCAGCACCAAGATTTTTTGCGGCTTCCTCAAGTCTTTCAAGAGCAATGTCACGTGATTTTCCCATGAGTTCATTATACTTCTTCATCTCGCCGCCGACGAGGTTCTTAAGACCTGAGCCGATATCTCTGATCGCATTTACTGCCTGTACTGTACTTCCGGAAACCAGTCCGAGTACTTCAAGGTTTTTTCCGGGTATATCATTTGTGGTTACTATAAGCATTTAAAAGTCCTCCTTTAAAGTTTTAATAATAGTTATATATGATATGGTAACACAAAATGGACTTATTTAACAATTTATTATATAATGGCAATTGAGGTTTATTTGATTTCTAAAAGAAGTTAATATCTTAAACGAGGAGGAATAGTGATGAAAATTAAAAAGTTTATTAAATCAGTAATTGCTACAACTCTTGCTGCAGTTGTATGCCTTGGAAGTGCAGGTGCAGCTAAGGCGGCCGGCGGACAGTGGATGAACACCAATGGAAGATGGTGGTATCTGAATGCAGATGGTTCTTATCAGAAGGATCAGTGGATGGAAGACGGAGGAAAGTGGTATTACTTCGATGTAGATGGATATATGGACTGCGGCGGATACCGTCAGGGATACTGGTTAAATTCTGATGGATCATATGATTCAAAGTATTCAGGCGGTAAGTGGTATGTTAATAACAAAGGCTGGTGGTGGGCTGATAAGTCCGGCTGGTATCCAAAGGATCAGTGGGTAAGAATTGATGGAAAGTATTATTATTTCTATACTTCAGGATATCTTGCAGTAGATACATGGTTAGGTGATTACTATGTAGATAAAAACGGTGCATGGGATGCCAATGCCGTAAAGGATAAATACACCGGAAAGTATCATGAGAAAATTGCCGGAAGAGGAAATATGGAAATCGTAAAGTCCGGAAATGTATATTCTGTTAAAATTACTTGGCCTGAAAGTGCTTCAAAGTATTTCTATTGGGAATTCAGTGGTACATTTGATTCAAAGGGTGTTTTGAGCTATAAGGACGCTGTTTGTACTGTTTATGTATACGATAAGGATGGTAATCTTACAGTTGATGGCGGTAAGCAGACACCATACAACAAGTATACAAACGGAACCGGTTCTATCAAAATAAACGGCACAAAGCTTGAGTGGATTGAAAAGGATGGTGCTGGAAAACAGATACAGAAGAGTGAATTTGCAAAAGATAATTAATAATTTAGTTTAGATTTAACTTATGCTAATGGGGACGCTTATTTCTATATAAACGTCCTCGTTGGACTATTATGAGGTGCAAAATGACGAAAAAAAATGTATTGGGTTTAAAGAACTTTTTAATAGCTATAGTGCTTCTTGTGCCGTTAATAATAGGCATTTCATGTGGTATAGTGCTCGCTGCTTCGGATTCTGAACCTGAATTTGATGATTTTTCTGAACTCAGTGGAAAGAAAATAGCAATGCTGACGGGAGCTCCGTTTGAAGAACTGATAAGCAGTAAAGTTCCAAATGTTGGCGAGTTCCAGTATTTTGCAAATATGCCTGATATGGAGCTGGCGCTTAAAAGCAAGAAAATAGATGCCTATCTGATAAATAATGCTATTGCCGAGCTTAAAACAAATGTAGATGAGGAGCTTGCGATTTTCAATGAACCGCTGGCTGATTCGGAGTTTGGGTTTGCATTTAAAAAGGGAAGCAAAGAAAGAGATAAGTGGCAGGAGGCATATGACAATTTAGATGATAAGCTGATAGACGAGCTATGGGATAAATGGACAGGCTCAGACTATAGTGCCAAGACTATACCTGAGCAGGACTGGCCGGGAAAGAACGGAACTGTTAAGGTTGCGACCTGTGATACTCTTGAGCCTATGTGTTACTTAGGCGATGATGGTCAGCTGGTAGGCTTCGATATAGAGGTTATGCTTCTGATCGCGAAGGAACTGGATGTTCATGTCGAATTCATTGGTATGGAATTTGCAGCAATCATGCCATACGTTCAGTCGGGAAAAGCTGACGCGGCCTGCGGAAGTATAATAGTAACAGATGAAAGAAAAGAGTCTATGGATTTCGTGAATTATCACTATGCAGCGTTCGTGCTGGTTGTACGTGCTGTTAATTCCGGCAGTGAAAAGCTTTCTTTCTGGGACGGTATAAAGAGCAGTTTTAATAAAACATTTATAAGAGGAAAGAGGTATAAGCTGATTCTTGAAGGACTCGGACGTACTCTTATAATAGCTGTTATGTCAGGAGCACTTGGAACGCTTCTTGGATTCTTACTTGTATTTGCAAGGAGAAGGAACAATCGAGTTGTAAACAGGCTGATTGCTATGTATAAAGGTCTGATAACAGGAGTGCCTGTTGTAGTTATTCTTATGCTGCTATATTATGTGCTTTTTGGAAAGACTGATATATCTGCAGTGATCGTTGCCATTATTGGATTTACGATTATCTTCGGATCAAGAGCATTTGGACTTATCTGGAATGCTGTAGAAAATGTAGATAAAGGACAAAGAGAAGCAGCACTGGCACTTGGTTATAGTGAAGGTAAGGCATTCAGGAGGGTTGTGCTTCCGCAAGCCAGAAGCATATATTTCCCTGTTCTTAAAACACAGCTTGTAATGCTTCTTAAGGAAACGAGTATTGCCGGATTTATCACGGTAGTTGATCTGACTAGAGCCGGTGATCTGATACGAAGCAGAACTATGGAGGCGTTTTTCCCACTTATTGCTATCGCGATTATATATTTCCTGCTCACATTTATACTCGCGAAGATTCTTGGACTTGTGGATAAACGATTCGTTAAAAAAAGAAAAAATGTTAGGATAAAGGGGGTAGACTAATGAGCTTGATAGAAATAAAAAATCTTTGCAAGAAATATAAAGATGTCACACCCCTAAATGATATAAGCGTAAATATAGAAGAGGGTGAAGTGGTAAGTGTTATCGGTCCATCAGGTGCCGGAAAGTCTACATTTCTCAGGTGTATAAACAGACTTGAAACACCAACCTCCGGTTCTATTATGGTGGATGGAATTGATGTCTGCGATCCGAAGACAGATCTTACAGAAGTAAGAAAGAAGATGGGAATGGTATTCCAGAACTTCAACCTTTTCGGACATAAAACTGTTGTGGAAAATATAATGATGCCGCAGCAGGATCTCCTTGGAAAGACACCGAAGGAGGCATATGATGAAGCGCTGAAGCAGCTGAAGGTTGTAGGGCTCGAGGCAAAGGCCAGGAGCTTTCCGGATGAGCTTTCAGGTGGTCAGAAGCAGCGTGTTGCTATTGCAAGAGCACTTGCTATGCATCCGAAGATCATGCTTTTTGATGAGCCTACGAGTGCGCTTGATCCCACTATGGTTGCAGAGGTTCTTTCGGTTATCAGAAATCTTGCAGGAACCGGCCTTACAATGATCATCGTAACGCATGAGATGAGACTTGTGAGATATGTATCCAGTCGAGTGCTGTTTTTGGAGAAGGGTGGCATCGAAGAGGATGGTACACCTAAGCAGATATTTGAGAATTCAAAGAGTGATTCAACCAGAAGATTTGTCCATAGTATCCGTGATTATGGATACACTCTCAGTCTTGATAATAGGGATATGTTTGAGCTTTTCGCTGGACTTGATGAATTCTGTAAGAATCAGTTTATGGATAGAAAAACATCTATGAACTGCCAGCTTGCTGTTGAAGAGATGGTGACCTCTATGTTTATTCCTGCTATTGAAAAAGCAGGCTCTGGTGAAGTCCGGCTGAGAGTCAGCGCGGGAGATGAAGGAAGCGAGCTTACAATTGAGGTGGACTACACATCCATAATGGATAAAGTTGATTCGTTCGATGATTTTTCTGATGAGCTGGTTATGTCAATTTTGAAAAAGGTTGTGGAACGAATTCCATCTAAGAAAAAAGGAATAGCCAAATTCAGGGTATTGAAATAAGGATAGATAGGACGGCTTTTTGCGAGTGTAATGGATGCAAAAATAGATGTAAGGAAAAGACTAACTGAATTAGCTGAAAAGGCATATCGAGAAAATCGATACGTCTTCACTGATTTTCTGAATGTGTCACAGCTGTCACAGTATTTTGAGCTGGTAAAGAAAAAGAAGGCTGATTTGGCTATAGATGGAGAGATAGAGGGAGTAGATGTAAAAGCCTTCGGTGGAACCGCCGGCTGTGAGAGATGTATGGTGCGCTTTGGCTCTCCGGAAATGTTTGGATATGAAGAACCATATCCTATAACGCTTCTAAAGCTCTATCCGGCCATGGCTAAATTTGCGGAGACACTTACACATCGTGATTATCTTGGCTCGCTTGTAGGACTTGGTATCGAAAGAGAGAAGATAGGAGATATCATAATTCCGAGAAGCAGGACGGAAGGAAACAGCTTAGGAAAACATACAGTTTATGCTTTTGTTACAGAAGAGATAAGTGACTATATAATCGATAACCTGAGCTATGTGAAACATACTCATATCCGAATTGAAAGCTGTGAAGAGGTGCCTGATGAAGTGGCTCCTCAGCTTGAAGAGCTTTCAGTTATCGTAAGCTCCAATCGCCTGGATGCTATAGTTGCGAAGCTTTATAATCTGTCGCGAGAGCAGGCTCTTAAGCTATTCGTTGAAGGAAAGGTTTTTCTGAATGGAATAAATATGACCGGTAATGCCCGTTCATTAAAGGAAGGCGAAGTAGTTTCGGTACGTGGATACGGTAAGTTTATTTTTAACGGCGAAGGTGGAAATACAAAAAAAGATAAGCTTTATATAAAGGTTAGTAAATACGTATGATATATGGTATAATTAATAAAAAGTCAAAGGAGCGTGCGCTGGAGAATGTCCAACAGGAGCTATTCTGGAAAATTGAACAAGCTACTAAGTTAATGAGATAAGACTGTGGCTTTTTGATAAAAATCACAGTCTTTTTTTGTTGTTATAAGAAGGGTAGAAGTGGTAAAATATTAGTAATTATGTGAGTTCGGAAAATTAACTGTTTATGGTGTTTTTATCAATCATTTTTATAGAAATGAGGGCGTGGATATATGGGAAAAACTGTGAAAAGAATTATTTCAATTATATTGGTAATTGTATTGGCTTTAAGTTTAATTCATGGGACAAGTATGAAGGAAGTTTACGCAGAGGGGGGTGTGGTTTTAGATACAGATCAAGATGAGCCTCGAAGCGGGAATGTAATCATAGAAGTTCCCGGAAAGTTGAAAAGAGAAGACATCCAAAATGCAATTGATAGAATAAATGAAATAAGAAAGGAAGCATGCGACAATGGTTATGCTTATCCTAATGATCTGAATGGAGAGCAGCTGACAAGCAAGTTGTCTCCGGAAGACTATGTTCCTATAAAGTGGTCCTTGGGGCTGGAAAAGTGGTGTATAGTTCGTGCTGCTGAAACAAGTATATATTCAGGTCATTATAGACCTAATTCAACTCATCAAAAAGGAAGTTCCATGTATTCAATAAATGGTACCAAGGTGTGGCTTGAAAATCTGGCAGCTAATACATATAGTGGACAAACTCTGGTTACCGCTATCAATCAATGGTATGGAGAGAAGAATAGTTATATAAATAATACAGGTGGGTATGGACATTATCAGGTGATGATCAATCCTAAAATTACCTGTTTCGGAATGGCCAGATTTTTTAATCAGGATTCGCATTTTCAGTATTATACAGCCGGAATGTTCAGTCATGAATTAGGTGCATCAGACCAATCGCTTTCTTTTGGATATGATGGAGATTTTATACAGCTTGTTGAGATAAGTAATGATTTTGTCGCTGATATTGATATAGTTGGTGATGGAGTTTGTTATAAGGGGAAGAGTGGTACATTTTCCGCAAATGCGGTGACGACACTTAATACTAATTATACGGCTAAAATAAATCAGGGAATTCAGTGGAGTTCTTCAGACGAGGATATAATTAAAATAAATGCGGCTTCCGGAGAATATACGGCGTTAGGCGTTGGTGAGGCAACTATAACGGCAAAGCTTGCTACGGGAGATTTGTATTCTACATTTGATGTATTGGTTCTTCCTGATGGAGTAACATTAACCGGGCTTGAAAAGCCAAATAAGCTGACAGTTGATTATAATGTAAAACCGGATCTTCCGAAGACTGTTAATGGAACGCTCAGCAATGGAAATGTTATTCCAATCAGCGTGAAATGGGAAAGCTATGATATAAGCAACATTCAGACAGTTATGGACAGTAATGATTTTGTAGTAAAAGGTACAGTTTTAGACCAAGAAGTTGAACAGGAAGTTCATGTTCATGCGGCAAAAATAACTGAAGTTTTCAATGATGATATAGAACTGACGGTTGATGCAGGAACTATTCCATCTTATCGTGGTTTTATGACAATCCATTTGGAAAGTGGATATTCATTATTTAATCCTATAACTTGGGAGAAAAATACTTATTATAAAACACTTGCTGGAGGAGATTTCAGGGTAAAGGGTGTTTGTAATTTTACTCATGATGATGAAGAGTATAGTTATGATATTTATACTAATCTTCATGTTAATCCTGCAAAAGTTGAAAATGTTCAATTTAAGGTTACGGAAATAAAAACTGATAGTGGAACAGAACCTATATATCCTAAAGCAACAGTCACCTGGTCCACCGGAGATGTGACCGAGGAGGATATCACATGGGTGAGTCCTGATCCTTCAACATCATATACTGACCTAAATGATGTATCCAGAAAGTATATGATGAAGGATGGTGGAACCTATACACTAAGTGGATCATATGGTGGATATAATACATCTATTAAAGTGAAGGTTAACCCTGCAAGCGTTACAGCTGTAGCGCTTGATGCGGCTGATTCAAGCGAGATAGTTCCTTGTGGAACTGCTCCGGCAATTCCGGAAAAAGCAAATGCAACATGGTCGAATGGTGATAAAACAAAAGAAGCTATCTCCTGGAACTGGAATCCTGATTCGGAAGAGGATCATGCAAAGTTTGAAGTGCTTGAAGGAAGTAACTTTGATATGGTCGGAACCTGCAAAGATTTTGATGTTACAAAATCAGTTAAAGTTCTTCCGGCAACTATTTTGAGTATAGATAGTTTAAGTAAAATATATACAGTTCAGGAGCTTGCGCCAAAGCTTCCTGAGAAGGTAAATGTACATTGGAGTAATGGAGAAGAAAGAGAAGAACCGATAACCTGGAACGCAGTTCCTGAAGCTTCCTATGCTACACCAAATACAGAGTTCAATGTATCCGGAACTGTGTCTGATTTTGATGGAAACGAATATCCTGTTCAGGTTACAGTTCATGTGGATGAAAAGAAGCTTAAAGCGATTACCTGGGAAGAGGGAAGCCCGTCGAGCTTTACTTCGTATTATAAATATGATAAGGCTGACTTCGCAGGATACATAATAGCTGAGTTTGATAATGGAAGCGTTTCAGAGCCTATAAAGGTTACGCCTGAAATGATAACGGTATTTGATGCTGATTCGGTGTCAAGTACTCAGGAGATAACTGTTTCTTATACGGTTTCGGGAATCACGAAGAGCCTGAAGACTCAGATGAAGCTTATAAAGAGAGTCGGAATTGAAATTGCTACTCTTCCTGAAAAGACAGAGTATATAGAAGATCAAGAATTCAGTGCCGATGGAATCGTTATAAAAGAGATTCTTGATAATGGCATTCATCGTGAGATACCTTCTGAGGATTACGCAGAGGTTACTTATGATGGATTTGTATCAGTGCCTGAGACTTATGGAAAACAGACAATAAGCTGCAGTATCTATGGCTTTACAGATACATTTGATATAAATGTAAGTGAGAAGGTTCTTGAGAAAATATCTATTGATAAGAATCCTGATAAGTTGATATATGTTCAGGGACAAACTCTTGATCTTACCGGTATCAAGGTGAGTGGAACCTATAATAATGGTAAGACCTATGATGAAGTTGTTACTGCAGATGATGTTTGGATCCGTTCAGATATAGAACATGGTAGTCTTGGTGAAAGATTTAATACAGATGAAACCGGAATGTTTGATGTGTTTATCTGGAGGCTTGTTTCATCAGTAGATGAAGGAGGCGCTGTAAGAAAGAATTATGTCGGCGATTCGTTTATGGTAGAGATTATTCCGAGGGAGTCTATTTCTGCTACGTGGGAGAAGCTGCCTTCAAGGATCACATTCCCACAAAACGATGTTACATTTGCTGATTACGGCTTCAAGGATGGAAAGCTCAAGATAAAGTTTAATGATGATACTTATGAAACTGTGGATGTAAGTCAGGCTGAGATTTCCGGATTTGATATCACCAAGGTTGGAAAGCAGACAGTTACTGCAACCTATGACAAGAAGAAGGCAACCTTTGAAGCAGAGGTTACGGTTCCGGAGGTTGTAAAGACATATGTAGTTCCTCCTACAAAGGTTGGTTATGCAGAGGGCGAGAAGCTTGATTTAGACGGTGCGAAAATTGCATTCTTATATGATAATGGACTGACAGAGGAGATTCCGGTTGATCCAAGTGATACAGATACAGGTGTCAGATTCTCGGATGGAACGAGCATAACAGATGCGCTTACCGGAGATAATAAAACTCTGATCATTTCCTATAAGGGTGAGGATTTAAAAACTGTTGATAACAAGGATATAACGATCAATATATCTAAGAGAATCGGAATCAGAGTTAAGAAGGCTCCGGATAGCGTAGTATATCCGGAAGGCACACCACTCAGTAAAATAAGTCTAGGCGGCTTACAGCTTGAGGCGGTATTTGAGAATGGAAGTTCTTCTCCTATTCCGGTCAAGGATTATGCACTTTCGGAAAATGACAGTTATGATTCTTCTACGCTTGGTAAGGAAAAAGTGTATGTTAATGCTTACGGTTTTGAGACATTTTTCGAAATAACGATCAGGGAGAAGAGGATTTCATCTATAGAGGTAGTTGAAAATCCGGATAAAACAGAGTATGCACAGGGACAGCCGTTTGATATAAGCGGACTTCTCGTGAAGGCATATTATGATAACGATACTTCGGGCTACATAGATGTAACGGCAGGCAATGTAAGAGTTCAGGAAAATCGTTATGATCCATTCGATGTAAAGAAGCTTGTTCCGTTTACGACTGCTAAGACAACAAGCTCCGCTTACGGAGTTCTTGCTTACGTGGTTGTTACAGCAAATTATGATGGAGAAACAGTATACTTCTATGATGATGCATGTGCTCTTTATGTTTATGATAAGGAAGTGCAATCAATAGCGATAACGAAGACGCCTGCAAAGAGGACGTTTCCACAGAATCTGAAGGGCTTTAGCTATGATTTATTCTCAGATGGAATGATAACTGCTCAGTGTAACTGTGACTACGTAGAGACACTTGGCTTCTCAGATAAGTCTGTTGCTTTATCAGGATTTGATATAACAAAGACAGGAGTTCAGACAGTAACAGTTACTTATGGTGGTAAGTCTGATACATTTGATGTGGAGGTAACTGAACCGGTTGTTACAGCTAAGACAGTTACTCCTCCAAATAAGACCAGCTACACAGAGGGTGAAAGTGTAAGCCTCGCAGGTGCAGCTGTTGTTAAGACCTATGATAATGGACTTACTGAAACAATAGACCTTTCTAAGAATGCGTCAGCTCTTGAGGAAGAGGGTATCAAGGTCTGCTTCGTAGATGAAAAAGGAAATGAATATGCAGTTGATGATCCGAAGGTCACAACAACTCCGGGTGCAAAGACTTTGGTGGTTAAGTACAGAACCAGTGCTCCAGGTGAGCCTGAGGTTTATGAAGAGATTAATCTGCCCGGTGGAACTGAGGTTATCGTTGATGTTAAAGAGAAAAAACAGCCTGTTGATCCATCCGATGGAAAAGACAGTGGAAAAGATAGTGGAAAAGATAGTGGCGGAAGCGGTAACGACGGAAATGATAAAGCTGACACAAACGTAAATAAGATAGTAACAGATGGAAATGGTACCAGGTACGTTAAGGCAGATGGAAGCTATGCGAAATCTGAGTGGATAACCATCAACGGAAAAGAGTACTACTTTAACAGTGATTCCTATGCAGCATCAAATGAGTGGAGAGATGGCAGGTGGATAAATGTCGATGGTTCTTGCGATTATGCCGGTAAGCTTATGTGGAAGAGTAATGCTACAGGCTGGTGGGTTGAGGATACAGTTGGATGGTATCCAACAAATAGCTGGCAAAAGATAGACGGAGTGTGGTATTATTTCAATGCATCAGGTTATATGGCATCCGGTGAGTATTATAATGGATACTGGTTCAACAAGGATGGTTCATGGGATCCGCAGTATAAGCTATCCTGGAGAAGCAACTTAACCGGCTGGTGGGTTGAGGATATATCCGGCTGGTGGCCATCAGGCAGCTGGCTCAAGGTTGACGGATATTGGTATTACTTCGATGCATCTGGCTATATGGTAACCAGTCAGTATGTAGATGGCTGGTGGATCAGTGCCGATGGAGTTTGTTATTAAATAAGAAAGAGGGAGTCAGGTGGTAATCATTACCCTTGACTTCCCGGATATACATCATGGTATTCAGTTCAATTATATTTCTGGCGGTTTTTCTGCCTATAACATTTATACTTTACTATATACCGATTCCTTTTAAAGAAAAGGCTGGTATCACGTATCGCAACATAATTCTTGTGATCGCCAGCCTTATTTTCTATGCCTTTGGGGAGCCGATATATGTTTTTCTTATGATTGGCTCTGTATTTCTTAATTACCTGTTCGGTATGATGCTCGGGGCAGGAAGTGAGAGCGGATTTTCTAAGCACAGAAAACTGATTGTTGCACTTTCTGTTATAGTAAATGTAGCTATACTCGGTGTGTTTAAGTACGCAGGATTTTTTGTGAGCTCGATAGATAGATTCTTCGGCCTATCCATACCGGTTCCCAAGATTGCGCTTCCGATAGGTATATCATTCTTTACATTCCAAGCTATGTCTTACGTAATAGATGTTTACAGAGACAGCTCCATGAGACAGAAAAGCTATTGGAAGGTTCTTTTATATATATCATTCTTCCCACAGCTTATCGCGGGTCCTATAGTCAGATATCATGACATAGATGAACAGCTGACTCAGAGAGGAAGAGCGGGCAGAGCTGATGCGGAGAAGATATCGGCAGGTCTTATGAGATTCTCGAAAGGTCTTGCTAAGAAGGTTATTATCGCAAACAATATGGGCTTTGTGGCTGACAAGGTTTATGCACTTGATATATCTCAGTACGGAGCGGGTGTTGCCTGGATGGGTGCTATCTGCTACGTGTTCCAGATATATTTTGATTTCAGTGGATATTCCGATATGGCCATTGGACTGGCGAAGGTTTTCGGTTTTGATTTCCTAGAAAACTTCGATCATCCATATAGCTCACTTTCAATAAAGGAATTCTGGAGAAGGTGGCATATATCGCTTTCGACATGGTTCAAGGAATATGTATATATTCCTCTGGGCGGAAACAGAAAGGGCAAAGCAAGAACAGAGATAAATAAGTTTATCGTATTCTTCCTTACCGGTTTCTGGCATGGAGCTAACTGGACATTTATTATATGGGGACTCTTCCACGGACTTTTCCTCACACTTGAGGATACGGTTCTTCCGATAGCAAAAATCGGTGTCAGTAAGAAGAACAGGGAAGTGGCCGCAGGTGCCAAGATAAATAATAAAGATGTAACCTGGTGGGGTAAGGTAATAAGAAATGTATATGTATGGCTGGTTGTAATAGTAGGCTTTGTTTTCTTCAGAGCCGACAGCCTGACCTATGCCGGACAGATGCTGAAGCAGATGTTCACGGGATTTGCTCCTGCAGTAGGTGCAAGAGTTGCACTTGGAGTAGTACTTGAACAGGCGACAGTTTATGCACTTCTTGTTATTATAGCAGCATTTATCTCCTCATATCCGATAAGCAGTTTCGTATCAAAGAAGCTGTCTAAGAAGAAGGTTTGGGAACCGATGCTTATGCTTGGATCAATGGTGCTTTTGCTGATGTGCATCCTCAGTCTTGCGTCATCAGCATATAATCCATTTATATATTTCAGATTCTAGTAAAATTACTGAAGAGGTTTTATATGAAAGTACTTCGTATTCTTTATATCTTCTTCTTCATTGGAATCTGCTTCTCGCTTTTCGTTATGATGCCATTTTCACATTCTGATATGGACGTCGAGAAGAGACAGGCAACTGAGTTTCCGAAGGTGAAGACAGAAGACGGAAAACTGAATATGGATTATTTCGATCAGCTGACAGATTACTTCTCGGACAACTTCGCATTTCGACAGGAGCTTGCAAATGCAGATGCAGTGATGAAGTCTAAGCTGTTCTTCACATCAAATAATGAGAAGGCGATAGTCGGTAAAAACGACTGGCTGTATTTTAATGGATCGCTGAAGGATTATTTCGGACGTGATCTATTAAATGAGCGTGAGATATATGCCGCAGCGAAAACCATCTCGCTGATGCAGGAATATTCCGAGTCAAAGGGCTGTGATTATGTATTTACGGTCGCACCGAACAAGAACACTCTGTATCCGGAAAATATGCCGGATAATTATCTGGCGGCTGAGATGGATACGAACATCGAGCACCTCCGCGACAAACTGTCTGTTACAAAGACTGCAGAGGGAGATGATGTTAATTACGTGGATCTCCAGGGTACATTTCTCTCTCAGGACAAGGTGATGTATCATAAGTGGGACAGTCACTGGAACAACGAGGGAGCAACACTGGCGTGTGACAAGATCCTAAGCAGCATCGGTAAGGATCATTATGATTATACTGACGAACCATATACTGTTCAGAAGAATCACAGTGGTGATGTCTGGCAGCTGATATATCCGACATGGGACAAGAAGGATGAAAATGTTATCTATCAGAAGGAGCATTCTTATACCTATGTCAATCCGGTGGAGAGTGTGGAGGATATGTTCATTGTTACAGCTTGTGAGGGTAAGGACGGTTCGGTAGTAATGTTCAGAGACTCATTTGGAAATGCACTTCTGCCATATGTTGCTGATGAGTACGGAAGCGGAGTTTTCCTGAAGGGTATGCCGCTGAATGTTCAGCAGATTGAGATATCCTCTGCAACTACGCTCATCTATGAGGTGGTGGAGAGAAATATCCCGAACATCATAGCGTATCTGCCGATAATGGATGCCCCTGACAGAACTGATATGATTGGTGATGAAGAGATAAGCGATGCGTCCGACAACAAAACAACTGCCTCCTATGAGGACAAGGTTCAGCAGCTTGTAATATATGGTGAGCTGGATCCGGATTATGTTGAGACGGAATCGGATATCTATATAAAGCTTACAAAGCCTGATGGAAGTATGGCCTATTATGAGGCAACTCCGGGAAGCTATGAGAAGCGTGAGGATGGAGATGACCTGTCATATTACTACGGTGCATATATAAAGAAAGAGTTTGTTCCTTCAGGAACGACTGCTGAAGTTATATGCAGAAAAGAAAATACATTTTATAGTGTAAAAAAACTGATTTTAGAGTATAATTAAGATTTGAAGTGAACAGGAATTGTGTTCAAATATAATTAATTGGAAATAATTGATTATTTGCAAGGAAAGGGTTGACCATGAAACGTTTTGCTACAGCTGCACTCGCTATGCTTATGCTTGCTTCTGTTGTCGCATGTGGAGACAAGTCAGAGGATAAGACTGAGGCAACTACTGAAGTAACTACAGTTGCGGAGGCTACAGAGGAGAAGACTACTGAGGCCACTACAGAGAAGAAGGATAGCAAGAAGGACGAGAAGAAGGACAAGAAGGAAGAGAAGACCACAGAGAAGAAGGACGACAAGAAGGACAAAAAGGAAGAGAAGACTACAGAGAAGACAACTGAGAAGAAGACGGAAGCTACTACGGAGGCTACAACAGAGACCACTACAGAAGCAACTACGGAGGCTACAACAGAAGCTACAACAGAAGCAACTACTCAGGCAGCTTCAATGAAGTCAACTGCGGCAAATTATGTCGGACAGCCATTTTCTTCTTTGGAGGCAGCATGCGGCGGCGGTTATGCATGGGCTGAAAATATAGGATGTCTGGATGACGGTGGCGATCTCGCAACTGCAACCTATTCAGATTTTACAGTACAGTGCAGAAGATCTCCGGGTGGAGACTGGATGGTTGAAGCTGTATTTTAAATAATTATATAAATTATAGTAAAAAGGGGAATAGTAATGAAGAGACTTAAAAGAGTTCTTGCGATTATCATCGCTGCATTTATCGTAGTATCCGGCTCTGTAATCGACGTTAAGGCTGATTCAGACGGATGGCGTCAGGAAAATGGACTTTGGTATTTTTATTGTAATGAGACCAAAATAATCGGCTGGGTCAATGATTATGGTACATGGTACTATACTAACTCAGAGGGTGTTCTTCAGACCGGATGGATAGAGATAGGCGGAACATGGTACTATTTCAATGAATCAGGTGCTATGGTTACAGGCTGGGTTGCAGCAGGTGACTGGTATTATATGGACGAGTCAGGTGCTATGGCTACCGGCTGGAGAGAAATCGGTGGTTACTGGTATTATTTTAATCCTTCAGGATCAATGGCTACCGGCTGGGTAGATGATAATGGTACCTGGTACTATATGAACTCAAGTGGTGATATGCATACAGGCTGGATATCAGCAGATGGTTGGTATTACTATCTGGACAGAAGCACAGGAGTGCTTGCTACAAACACAACTGTTAACTGCATCTGGGTAGATGGTTCAGGAGCCGCTGAGAATACAGGCTATGCAAATGAAAAAATTCCGGTTATGATCAGAGCTAGAGAGGTTGTTAACTCTATCTGCAGCTCCGGTGATTCTCTCGCAACAAAGCAGACTAAGTGTTATAACTGGGTTGCTGCTTTCCCATATTTACTTAAGGACTATCCAATAGGAAAATATTACAACTCCGGATACTGGTCATGCTATAGTGCTCACTATGCTGCCAATATCCTCATCTCAGATCAGCCCGGCGCTGAGTGTGTAGGAGAAGCTGCTGCTCTTGCATATCTGTTCGCTGAGCTTGATTTCGGAACCGTTTATCTGGATCATTCAGATGTCCATGGTTGGGTAGAGGTAAACGGAAGATTCTGGGATCCACTGAATCAGGAGTCTCACAAGGGTGGTAGAAACTGGTTGAATATCGCCCCTTCAGAATATGAAATGAGCTCAGGATATCACTGGACAGAGATATAAAATGGTTATGATAAAACAAAAAATCAGCTTGAATGTAATGTTTTCTTATTGTATATTAATCTATAGTTTTTTATAGAAACGAAACCAAAAATGAAAGGGAAATGAAAGGAGAGGTTTAAGTAACTATGAAGAAGAGAGTATTAAGTTTATTTTTAGCACTTGCCTTGGTTATCTCGCTTGTTATAGTTCCTGGTTTTAAGTCAGAGGCTGCCAGCTATCCTACTATTATTGCTAGGAAGGCTCAGTACAAGGGACAGAACGGAATCAAGAACACAGCTTGCGAATATGATGTAACATTCCAGGGTGGTCACAAAAACTACAGATTTGTTGTTGATGTTTATGACTCAACAGGTAAGAGACGTACCGGTACCTCACAGACTTATTACAATTCTACTGGAAAGTATGATGGAGTGAAGGATACTATTATTTATTCTCTTACACCTTCAGGCTTTGAACCGGGAACTACACTTACTATTGTTGCAAAGATGCAGTATGCAGAAGATTATACAAACTACTATGATGCACCAAATGCTCAGACAACAACATTTGTCATAACAGGAAAGAGCTCTACTCATAAGAACGAGTGGTATAATGGACGTTGGTATGATGCTGATGGAAATCAGAATTATGACGCTGTGCTTGTATGGATGGGTAGCGGAAGCTCTTGGTGGGTACAGGATACAAAGGGTTGGTACCCAACAAATCAGTGGCTTAAGATCGATGGTTACTGGTATTACTTCACAGCAAGTGGATATATGGATTACGGCGAGTATCGTGATGGATGGTGGCTGAACAGTGATGGTACATGCAGCAACTATCCTCAGGCATCATGGTATGCTGATTCATATGGTTGGTATTATATGGATGCATCAGGCTGGTATCCTACAAATCAGTATCTCTGGATAGATGGTGTATGCTACTGGTTCGATGGATGGGGATATTCTCATTAATCGATTCCGGAAGAAACAACACCGGCTTGTAAAAAAATACAATAAATGATAAAATATTTCCTGCTTTTGTTTACTAAAGTATTAATAAACAGAAGCAGGATTATTTTTGGAGGATGGATATATGACAACTGCTCAAATAGGTATCGTATGTGCGATATTCGTATATCTGGCAGGAATGCTTATTGTCGGTTTTCTTGCTTCAAGAAAAACCAAGGATGTAAGTGATTTCTATCTGGGTGGACGAAAGCTCGGACCATTTGTTACAGCCATGAGTGCGGAAGCATCAGATATGAGTTCATATCTTCTGATGGGTGTTCCCGGACTTGCTTATTTCTCAGGTATAGCAGATGCCGGTTGGACAGCAATCGGACTTGCGACAGGTACATATCTGAACTGGCTGTTTACAGCAAAAAGACTTAGAAATTATACAGCTAAGATTAATGCAATTACACTGCCTGAATATTTCAAGAAGAGATTCAGGGACAAGTATAATATCACACTTCTTATTGGTGCTATCGCCATAATTGTGTTCTTTGTCCCTTACACAGCTTCAGGATTTTCTGCATGTGGAAAGCTGTTTGGACAGCTGTTTGGTGTTAAGTATCAGCTGGCTATGGTTATTTCAGCGATAATCATCGTCGGTTATACAACAACCGGTGGATTCATAGCTGCATCACAGACTGACTTTATACAGTCGATTGTTATGACATTTGCGCTCATAATTGTTATTGTTTATGGAGTTCACTATGCAGGTGGCATGAGTGCAGTTGTTGAAAATGCAAATAATCTCAAGGGATTTCTTGATGTAAGTCAGACTCATGTCAATGCATATCCGGATAATGTGGCTAATCTGGTAAACAGTGCTGCACCGTATGGAATCTTTAACAAGATAACTATGTTCTGCTGGGGACTTGGATATTTCGGTATGCCTCACATTCTTCTTAGATTTATGGCTATTGAGAAGCCTAACAAGCTGAAGCTTTCTCGTAGAGTTGCTTCTGTATGGGTAGTATTCTCACTTGGAATTGCTACATTTATAGGTATTGTAGGTCGTGCTATGACTGAGGTCGGAGAACTTGATCTGCTTATGGATAAGAGCGATTATACAAAAACCTCTGAGGCTGAGAAGCTCGTGGTTGTAATTGCAGATCATATATCAAAGAATGGTTTCGGATATGCAATAATTGCCGGACTTATCATAGCAGGTATCCTTGCTTCTACTATGTCTACTGCTGATTCACAGCTTATAGCTGCTTCATCGGCTGTTTCAGAAAACATAGTTCAGGATGTATTCAAGGTTAAGCTCAGCGAAGCTGCGTCTATGCTTACTGCACGTATAACACTTGTAGTAGTTGCTGTACTGGGTATCATCATTGCATGGGATCCGAACAGTTCGGTATTCAATATCGTTTCGTTTGCCTGGGCAGGTTTTGGTGCGGTATTCGGACCGGCTATGATCATGTCACTGTTCTGGAAGAGAACAAATGTATGTGGAGCAATTGCAGGAATGGTATCGGGTGGTGCCATGGTATTTATATGGAAGTATCTGGTTCGTCCTATGGGAGGTGCCTGGGATCTCTATGAGCTCGCACCTGCATTTGCAGTAGCACTTGTAATGATCGTTATCGTAAGTCTTATAACAAAAGCACCTGAAAAGGAAATAATTCAGGAATTCGAAGAAGTAAAGGCGATGTAAAACGGATTATGGATAAACTGGAAATACTGAAAAGTGTCGCTATTATTATAATATTTGCAAAGGTTTTCGGCCTTGGTGCAAGAAAACTGAAAGGACCACAGGTAGTCGGTGAGATAATCGCCGGACTTTTGTTGGGACCTAGTCTGCTGGGATGGATAGAACCATCGGATTTTCTCTCCGGTATGGCTGAAATAGGAGTTGTACTCCTTATGTTCAGTGCAGGTCTCGAGACAAACCTTACTCAGCTTAGAAAAACGGGAATCAAGGCTACGCTTATAGCGAGTGCGGGAGTTTTTGTTCCACTTGTAGCCGGTGCACTTCTATATATGGGCTTCTACGGTTTTTCAGAATTTGGCTCGGATGAGTTTTACCATGCGGTATTTATCGGTACTATCCTGACGGCAACTTCTGTTAGTATTACTGTTCAGGCACTTAAAGAGATGGGAAAGCTTACCGACGAAATCGGTACCACAATAATGAGTGCAGCTATAATAGATGATGTTATAGGAATCCTTGTTCTTACGATGGTTATGAGCTTTAAGGATCCGTCGAGTAAGATAAGTGATGTTGCACTCAGAACAGTAGCATTCTTTATTTTGGCAGTGGTTGTGGGATATATTCTTTACAAGATCATGAAATGGCTGGATAAGAAGTATCCTCATACTCAGAGAATTCCTATTTTGGGACTTGCACTTGCACTAGCGCTTTCTTATGTAGCGGACAAATACTTTGGAATAGCTGATATAACCGGTGCATATGTTGCCGGAATAATACTTAGCTCTCTGGATGACTCTGCTTACATAGATCGAAAGATGGATGTGAATTCATATATGATATTTGGACCTATCTTTTTTGCGAGCATAGGACTTCAGACAGATTTAAAGAGCCTTGATATGACGATAATGCTTTTCTCGTTGGGCTTTGTTGCAGTAGGTCTTATCTCCAAGGTTGTTGGTTGCGGACTTATGTCAAGACTTTGTGGATACAAGGGAAAAAATGCGCTTAAAATCGGAGTCGGAATGATGACCAGAGGAGAGGTTGCTCTTATCGTTTCGAAAAAGGGACTTGAGGTTGGGATGCTGGATAGTAAGTACTTTACATCTGTAATTCTTCTGATAGTCGTAAGTTCGATAATAACACCGATTATTCTTAAGATGCTATATGCAAAGGATAAGCAGTAATAAAAAATGGATGGTTCATTGAACCATCCATTTTTTATAATGCCTAACTAAAACCGGTCTGTTTTGCTTACATAGTCTCAGGTTCCGGATAATCAACTCCTTGAGTATCAACAGTAACTGTCTTCATTACCTGGGCAACTACCGGCTTATCTGCCCAACCAGTTTTGGTTGTAGCTATACGGTCTACTACGTCCTGACCGCTTGTAACCTTTCCAAATGCAGCATACTGTCCATCAAGATGTGGTGAGTCGGCATGCATGATGAAGAACTGTGAACCAGCACTGTCCGGATTCATGGAACGTGCCATAGAAAGCACACCTACTGTATGCTTCAGGTTGTTCTCAAATCCGTTGGATGAGAATTCTCCCTTAATTGAATAGCCCGGTCCGCCGGTTCCGCGTCCATCCGGATCGCCGCCCTGAATCATAAATCCCGGAATTACTCTGTGGAAGATAACTCCATCGTAGAATCCCTTCTTTATAAGAGATATAAAGTTATTAACTGTGTTTGGTGCAATCTCAGGATAGAGTTCTGCGGTAATAACTCCGCCGTCCTCCATAGTGATTGTTACTATAGGATTTGCCATACTTAAAAACCTCGCTTTCTTAATTGTTATCCTTGTAAATAATAGAAACTGTTTTTCTTACGATTGCTTTCAGGTTTTCACTTGCAGCTGCAGCGACCTCCTGAACCTCCTCGTGAGTAACAGCCGTATCTTCGTTATCTATTGCCATATCAGTAACACAGCTGAGTCCAACCAGCTTGATTCCCATAGCGTTAAGAACTATGGCTTCACATACAGTGCTCATTCCGACTGCATCAGCTCCGAATGCCAGGTATCCCCTTGATTCTGCAGGTGATTCATATGCTGGTCCTGTAACCTGGAGATAAACTCCATCCTCTAGAGGTATTCCGAGTTCTTCTGCAGCTCGATGCATAGCTGAGATGTAGTTCTTGTTATAAACTGCACTCATTTCCGGGAATCTAGTGCTGAGTCTGTCATCATTTGGTCCGATAAGTGGTGAAGGAATAAATGATGAGATATGATCTGTTATACACATCAGAGTTCCGGGATGGTAGCTTCTGTTAAGGCCGCCGGATGCATTTGTAAGGAATATGTTCTTTGCTCCCAGGAGTGCCATAACTCTGACTGGAGTAACAACCTGCTGCATCGTATAGCCCTCATAATAATGAACACGTCCATTCATCAGGATTACAGGTATCTCATCCAGATATCCGAATATATATTCTCCCTTGTGTCCGGCAACAGTAGACTTGGGAAAGCCCGGGATGTCGGAGTATGATATTCTGTCGACAACGTCAATTTCATCGGCGAGTCCGCCGAGTCCGGAGCCGAGTACTATGCCGAAAAAAGGCTCGAAAGAGACTCTGGATTTTATCCAGTCAGCCATTTCAAAAATATCCATAATAACCCCCTTTATTATACATTTTGCCACTTCTGTGATTATAACAGTTTATGAAGCTTAGCTCAAGCATGAGGATTATCTGGCTCTTGAGCTACCTGAAGGGAAGAGGATGGAGAGGGTAAAGACTCTCATTGGGTTCCGAGATTTGTTTTGGAAGTTCTTTCTCCTTCGACCAGAAGTAAGGATATGTTCATCAAGACAAAGAATTAGGCAAACATATCGAGATGTATCTGGATATTCTGCAGTCCTAGTTAATCCGATTATTTATATTCGAACAAACAGAACATATTTGTGAGATAGAAATCAAATTATTGATTGACTTTAAATGTTGCGATATGTATATTAGTAGTTAGCTGTGTGACTGACGGATTAGAGTGGAGTTTACCACGGGGAGCACAGTATGAGGTAAGAAACCGGCCGTCTGGGTGAAAGCCCGGGCGGCTTTAGTTTTATACAAGTTCAATGGAAAATGAAAAGATAAAAAACCTTAAGGAGGATGAAATGAAAAAAGTAAATCTCGCAGCAGAAATCGGAGCTACCAGCTATCCGGGAAGAGGAATCGTTATCGGTCGTACACCTGATGGAAAGAAGGCAGCTATCGCATACTTTATTATGGGACGTTCAGAGAACAGCCGTAACAGAGTATTTGTTACAGAGGGGGAGGGAATCAGAACAGAGGCATTTGATCCTTCCAAGATGGAAGATCCAAGTCTTATTATCTATGCTCCTGTAAGAGTAAGAGGTACAGATACAATAGTAACAAATGGTGATCAGACTGATACTATATATGACAATATGGACCAGGGTGATACATTTGAAGAGTCACTCAGAAATCGTGAATTCGAGCCAGATGCACCGAACTACACACCTAGAATTTCCGGAGTACTTCATATTGAAGGTGATTACACATATGAGATGTCAATCCTTAAGTCAAATAACGGAGATCCTGATCAGTGTCTGAGATTTACATTCAGCTATGACAATCCTAAAGCCGGTGAAGGACATTTCATCCATACATATATGGGAGACGGTAATCCACTTCCAAGCTACGAGGGTGAGCCTACACCTGTTGAGATTGCAACTGATGATCTGGATGCATTCACAGAGACAGTATGGAATGCTCTTAACGACGACAACAAAGTTTCACTCTTCACACGTTTCATCGACGTTGAAACCGGAAAGTACGAAACTAGAATCGTAAATAAAAATCAGTAATATTATATTAAATAGAATAGGAGAATTTAGTATGAACGAATTAGAGTTAAAGTATGGATGTAATCCAAATCAGAAACCATCACGTGTTTTTATGAAGGACGGAAGTGATCTTCCTTTTACAGTTCTCTGTGGAAAGCCGGGATATATCAATCTTCTTGATGCTTTTAATGGTTATCAGCTTGTTAAGGAGCTGAAGAAGGCAACAGGCCTTCCTGCTGCAACATCATTTAAGCATGTTTCACCTGCAGGTGCTGCAGTTGGTCTTCCGCTTACAGATGTTGAGAAGAAGATTTACTGGGTAGATGATATGGGCGAGCTCAGCCCACTTGCATGTGCTTATGCAAGAGCAAGAGGAGCTGACAGAATGTCTTCATTCGGAGATTTCATCTCACTTTCAGATGAGTGTGATGCTGATACAGCTAAGCTTGTTAAGAGAGAAGTTTCAGATGGAATCGTTGCTCCTGGTTATTCAGATGAGGCACTTGAGATTCTCAAGTCAAAGAAGAATGGTAACTATTGCGTTATCCAGATAGATCCGAACTATACACCAGCTCCTTCAGAGACAAAGGATGTGTATGGCGTTACATTTGAGCAGGGAAGAAATGAGCTTGTTATCAATGATGATTTCTTCTCAAATATCGTAACTGAAGCTAAGGAGCTTCCTGAGTCAGCAAAGATTGATCTTACTATCGCTATGATCACACTTAAGTATACACAGTCAAACTCAGTATGCTATGTAAAGAATGGAGCTGCAATCGGTATCGGTGCAGGACAGCAGTCACGTATCCACTGTACAAGACTTGCGGGAGACAAGGCCGATAAGTGGTTCCTTCGTCAGTCACCTCAGGTTCTTAATCTGCCTTTCAAGGCTGATATCAGACGTGCTGACAGAGATAACACAATCGATGTTTATATCAGCGATGACTATGAGGATGTTATCGGTGAGGGCGAGTGGCAGAAGTACTTCACAGAGAAGCCTGCAGTATTCACAAGAGAAGAGCGTAAGGAGTGGCTGAAGAAAAACACTGGTGTTTCAGTTGGTTCGGATGCTTTCTTCCCATTCGGAGATAACGTAGAGAGAGCTCACAGAAGTGGTGTTCTTTACATCGCTCAGCCGGGTGGATCAATCAGAGATGACAACGTTATTGAAACATGCAATAAGTATGGAATCGTAATGAGCTTCACTGGAATCAGACTTTTCCATCACTAAGAATAAGATAATAAAAAAATCGGAAGGTTTTTTGTTATTTACAGAACCTTCCGATTTTTTTATTTTACGGAACCCAGACGCCATCAGCGTTCAGTGTGTAACCGTCAATTGTTGTATTTGCTGCCATAGATCCGTCAGCGTTAAAGTAGTACCACTTACCATTTACTTCCTTCCAGCCTGTAGCCATCGGTCCGCCTGATCCGAAGTAATACCACTTCTTATCGATTTCTTTCCACTCATAGTCGCACATACCGTTTCCGGTGAGATAGTACCATGTTCCGCCATCATTCAGCCAGCCAACCATCATGATTCCATCTCCGAAGAAGTAGTACCACTTGTTGTCAGCCTTCTGCCAGCCTGTTGCCATCTTGCCGCCATTTAAGAAGTAATACCATACATTTCCTTCCTGACGCCATGTGTTCTCAAGTGCTCCGCTGTCTGTCATGTAATACCATGAGCTTCCGCTCTTGACCCATCCGTTCTGGATGTAACCATTTTCGTTGAAGTAGTACCATTTGCCGTTATCCTTGATCCACTGGTCTTTTGCATATGTACCATCACCGTAGTCAAGCCACCAGCCGCTGTCGCTCTTCTGCCACTTGCCGTTCTTGAAGGAGTAGCCTTCAGCATAGGCAGTTCTCGGAGTAACGATCTTGGTAAAATCAGTATAGCCAAAGTCTATATCGACTGAGTTAACAGTGATACCGGCGAGGAGAGTGGTACTTCCTGCCTGCCATATATTTCTGGAAATGTTTTCGTTATAGGTTCCGTTATATCTGGCAATCCATTTGTAGTATCCGCTTAGCTGTCCGAAATCGATAAAGTTCTTAGCCCAGTTCTCATTACAGTAAACGATAGGAGTGTATCCTGCGGAGGATATCTCGTCGCAGAATGCTCTGGTCATATCGGTCAGTGTCTGTTTACCAAGAGATGTCTGGGAATTGTCCTCCATATCTATAGCGATAGGATAGCTGACGTTGTATCCCTGAACCTGTTGGATAACCCACTGAGCATCCGCTTTTGATTCCTCGACGGACTTAGCCGTGCTGTAGAAATAAACTCCTGTGTGAATTCCAACTGCGTTTGCATTGGTTATATTCTGCTTAAAGTAAGGATCAATCTTATGATTGCCATGTCCTATTCGGATAAATGTAAAACTGATTCCCTGGTTTTTAACTGCACCCCAGTCCATATTTCCCTGATACTGAGAAACGTCGATACCCTTTATACTTCCGGCTTCATGCTTGTTATTATTTACATGCTCACCGTTTGTGTTGAAGTACATATATGAACCGTTTATATACTGCCATCCGGTCATCATACGTCCTTCCTTATAGGAACCTACCTTAGAAGGATTGAAGTAGTATGTATAAGTTTTTCCGAGAGAATTTGTTATGGTCTTAAGTCCCTTTGACATATAGCCGTTTTCATCGAAGTAATACCAGCAGGTGTCGTATAGCCATCTGTTCTTTGATGGATTTCCGTCTCCATCCAGAAACTGCCACCCATTGTCGGTTTTATTCCAGCCCGAAGCTTCAACGTCCTTGGAAACTCCGAGAGAAATTACTGCTGAAAGAATCACCAGGGTGACGAAATATTTGATTAGTTTCTTCATCGCATAATTCTTCCTTTCCTGATTTTCATGTACAACAGATTAACATAATTCTACCGAAATTACAAATTTTACAGCGTCTTAGTGCGTGAGAAAGATGCATTTTGACTAAATAAGTTGCCTAAATACAAATATTAAATTACAATTACTGTATTATGATCAGATACGAAGATTTAAATGATATTTCAGACGGAAAACTATATAGTGAAAGTGATGTTGTGCCTATTGGGACAAATGGATGTGCAGGCTGCAGTTACTGCTGCCGCTCTGATATGGGGCATTCCATAGTTCTGAATCCATATGATATCTATGAGCTGACTAAGGCGACAGGTAAATCCTTTGATGAGCTTCTGGTTGCATTTATCATTGAGATATCCATCATAGATACAGTGGCACTTCCTCATCTCAAGATGGACGAGGGCTGTAAGTTTCTTAAGAATGACAGATGTTCGATTCATACGAATCGTCCGGGAATATGCAGGCTGTTTCCTCTTGGCAGGATATATGATAAAGATGATTTCAGTTATTTTATCCAGACCACTGAGTGCCCATGTGAGAACAAAACTCCTGTGAAGATAAGCGACTGGCTGGGAATAGCGGAGCTGGATAAGAATACGGAATTTATTAAGAAGTGGCACCGTTTTCTCAGGTTTGAGCAGAAGAAGGTAAGCACCATCCGTGAGATGTCCGGCTATGAGGTGAACAGGATACAGGGAATGGATGAAGAGGAGCTGGAGATATATGCGGGAATAATCGGCGAAGAGGATGATTATAAAAATGCAAAAGAAAACTATAGAGTAAGTAAGGTTCAGGAGCTTCAGGACGAGTGCGACGAGGCTGTGAAGGAAGTTATGAAGAGCTGTATATCTATTCTTTTTATGAATCCTTATGATACGGAAGCCGACTTTTACGAACAGTTTGATATAAGACTTAAGAGGTGTATCAGCGTGATGCGCCAAATTAACTAGAGATAAGGGACGTATAGAAATGGGAGTTTCTGCAGACATTGAAAATAGTATAGAAAAAAAGTGTCTCGTGGCCATGAGTGGCGGAGTGGATAGCTCAGTTGCGGTTTACCTGATGAAGGAAAAGGGATATTCTCCGATAGGCGTCACCATGATGCTTCATGATCAGGATCTAAGCTGTACGGCGGGAACACATCTGTGCTGCACTCCGGATGATATAGAGGATGCACGCCTGGTATGTTCGGCTCTTGGAGTTCCCTTTTATGTAGTGAATTTTATGGATGGCTTCAGGGAGAAGATCATAGATAACTTCATCGAGACCTATCTTAGGGGCGAGACTCCGAATCCGTGTATAGATTGTAACAGGTATATGAAGTTCGGACGACTCTTTGAGATGGCTGATGAAAAGGGCTGTGAGAAGGTCGTAACCGGTCATTATGCCAGAATAGAGTATGATGAATCGAAGAAACTATACAGGCTTAAAAGAGCGGTCGATAGGACAAAGGATCAGACTTATGTTCTTTATTTTTTAAATCAGGAGCAGCTTAGCAGACTCTGCTTTCCGCTAGGTGAATATGAGAAAACTGCAGCAAGAGATATAGCAGAGGAGCAGGGGATAATAGTTGCCAGGAAGCATGATAGTCAGGATATATGCTTTGTTCCGGATGGAGACTATGCAGGCTTTATGGAGAGAGAGGCGTCCGGTAGAGTAAGAGACGCTATAGATGGAGTTTCCTCAGTAGATGATGAGGCGTCAGGTATGTTCATCGATATGGATGGACAGATCATCGGACCGCATAAGGGGTATTATCACTATACAATCGGACAGAGAAGAGGGCTTGGTATTCCTGCAGCTGACAGACTTTATGTGGTGGATATCATACCGGAGAAGAATCAGGTCGTGCTGGGTTCAAATGATGATCTCTTTACGAGAGAGGTTGAGGCGACAGATTTCAATCTTATCGGTATGCCGCAGGGACGGAGTGAAGAGGATGTGGTTATGCATGTTACTGCCAAGGTGAGGTACCGGGCCAAGGATACTTCCGGTGTGCTGACACTTCATCCTGATGGTAAAGCCAGCTTTGTATTTGATGAACCTGTCAGAGCGGTAACGCCGGGACAGAGTCTGGTCGTATATGATGGGGAGTACTGCCTGGGCGGCGGAACTATAACGAAATAAAAACGGCTGAAACCATAAAGGTTTCGGCCGTTTTATTGACTATAGTAGCATTCATCACAATAGTTATAGATGCTTCCGATAGGAAGTTCTCTTCCACAGAATCTGCATCTTCTTATATATTGCCCCTTGTCTTCTTTCATGAACAGACTGATCTTGTCACAGATCGACTGTCTCACGTGACTGTATTCATCCGGAAGTCCCAGTCTTCTCAGAAGCTGGTGTCTCAGGTCATAGCCCTTATATTCCAGCTCACAGTTCATCAGCGTATCCGTTCCGAAACTTGGAAGAGGTATCTTCTTTCCTGCTAATATAGCACGGGAGCATCTGACGAAATACTCGATCAGCTCATCTGATTTGATATCTATAGGACATGTGATGAGGTCATAGATGAGCTCGCGGTTATCATCGGGATTTCCGAGCTTTTTCAGAAGAAACTCAGCATCGTACATATTCTCGCGTACAAAATCACGGGACCGTGGCATCTTCTGCCATGCGGCAAGAAGGAGTCTCAGAGGATAATCATAATTCAGCGACTCCCTTGGAAATGCGATGCATGCGGCTTCGATGTTTTTTACATTTCTTCCGAGTCTGAGTTCGATCAGCGGATCATTTCCAAGAACCATTACTTCACCGAATTCGTTAAGTCCGTATCTTCCTGCACGTCCTCCAATCTGGTTTATCTCGGGAGTGTTTAGAGGTCGGAAGGTCCTTCCGTCATATTTCTCTGTCTCTGTGAATATGATTCTTTTTATTGGAAGTGATATACCCATTCCGATTGCATCAGTTGCAACTACGACCGTAGTCTCACCGTCTAGATATTTCTTTACTTCATTTCTTCTCGATTCGGGCGGCAGGGCTCCATATATAACGCTGGCCTTGAAGCCGTTTTTCTCCAGAAGAGCGGCTGTGGAAAGCACGCTTTTTCTTGAGAAGCATATAAGTGCGTCGCCTTCCCTCAGATCATCATAGCCGTTTATACTTCCACTGTAGGATAGAGGTGCCAGTCTCTCATGATACTGAACGGAGTACTGTGCTCCGAAGCTTTCTACTAGCTTAGTTATATAGTTAAGTGCTTCCGGCGCCATACAGATATGAACTACGTCTGCATTAACCAGGCATATGGCTTTCAGCCAGGAAGCTCCTCTGAAGGGGTCAGCTATCAGCTGAGCCTCATCTATTACTGCGGTTTTGAAATGTGTTCTTGTGTCACACAGCTCTATAGTTGAGGATACCACCTCGGCACCTTCCGTAATAAGCGACTCCTCTCCTGTTATCATGCTGCAGGGGATTCCGGAAGCGTTTATTTTGTCATACATCTCGAGTGCGAGCAGACGGAGCGGTCCCAGATAGGTTCCGGGAGTGTACTTCTTCATGTCCTCTATGGCATCGTAGGTTTTTCCACTGTTGGTTGGACCGACGTGAAGTACAAAAACTCTGTTTTTCTCCTTCGCCTGTTCGATATAATAATCGGGTGAATAGCTGTCATAGAGACTTTGAATCTCGAGTATGGTTCTGGCGTCCTTCTCTTTGTTCGCCTGTTTTTTCAGATATGCCGCTATCTCAGGATTCTTCAGAGCCTTTTCTATCTGCAGGGTGTTCCAGCCATACAGGGTATAGTGACGTCCCTTGCTGTTTCTGACGTGCTTCGTCGTTCCGCGTGGGAAATGTCTCCTGATCATAGACTTCGGTATACCATATTTTTCCGAAATCTGCTGCTGGGTCCATATTTTATTTGGTGAATCGGTTTTTCTTTTTTTACTCATAAATGCCATTATATAGCATTTCAATAAAAAATGATACTTTTGAAATTCACTACGTGATATACTTAGTAAAATGCAAAAAACAGGAGCGAAAACGATGAGTGAAGCTGAGAAAAGAAGACCTGAAAAACTGATTCAGAATATGAACAAACTATATAACGGTTTTACAACTTATGCAGTGAGAACCAACGCTGTACGACTTGGAATCGATTCGAAGAAAACAAGCTGCAAATATAATGATGTCTGGCTGGTGCGTGAAAAGGAAGACGGAAAGCTTGCCCGGGTATGTATGGATGAACTCGAGTTGAAGCTTGTGTGGAGTAAGAATAAAGAGGAGGTAAACAGCCTGAATTTAAAGCTCTCTCCTAGGATTGAGTTTGATCTGCTGGTAACATTTTCAGTGGATGGAACCAAAAAGCAGGCAGTTTATAATCTGAAAACCACAGAGGTTTATGAAAAAATGTTTACGGGCTTATGCATCTTCGATACCAAAAATCCTCTGAATGGTTTTAAGATTGAGTTTAATGCTTCGTGTGGTCCCCGTGCGGATGATTATAACTACCTTCAAACACTTCTGGCAGTATATTTTGTCAGTAATCCATTTGAACCAGATAAAGCTAAGAAGAGAGGAAACAATATGTTTGATCTGATGGGCATGAATTTTGATATGCCTTTATATTCCGGAAATATAATAGAGGATCCGTACAAGGAACTGGAGAATCTGATCGGCCTCGATGCGATCAAAGAGGATATAAAAAATCTGGCCAGTTTTATGAAGATGCAGAAAAAGAGAAAGGAACGAGGCATGAAAAGCGTTCCTGTATCCCTGCATCTGGTTTTTACCGGAAACCCCGGAACCGGAAAAACAACTATAGCCAGGATACTAGGTGCCATCTATAAGGATATCGGCGTTTTGTCAAAGGGACATTTTGTTGAGGTGGACAGGTCTGTTCTGGTTGCGGGCTATGTAGGACAGACTGCTATTCAGACTCAGAAGAAGATAAGAGAAGCTATGGGCGGTGTGCTTTTTATAGATGAGGCTTACACACTTGTGAAGCGTGAGTCCCCGAATGATTTTGGTCAGGAGGCAATCGATACCATACTAAAGGCCATGGAGGATCACAGAGATGAGTTTGTTGTTATAGTCGCCGGTTACCCAGAGCTTATGAAGACATTTATAAACAGCAACCCCGGACTCAGATCGAGATTCAATAAGTATATCGAGTTCCCTGATTATTCCTCGGATGAGATGATGCAGATTTTTGATAAGATGTGTGAACAGTACGAGTATGTACTGGAGGATGATGCTCGCGAGAAGATGAAAGATACATTTGAGGAAATCGTCAGAAACAAGGATGAAAACTTTGCAAATGCAAGAACCGTCAGAAATATTTTTGAAGATATCATCACGGCTCAGGCCAGTCGTCTGGCGGATGTAGATGTATCTGACGAGGAGATGAGAATCCTGACTTTAGAGGATATGTAAGTAGAAAAGTTCCTACTTTATTATTAATGGCGTTTTTGTTATAATGTAGGCTGGTTTTCTATTTCTAGGAGGGAAAATAAAATGAGTAAAGCGGTAGAAATCAGGTGGCATGGCCGTGGTGGTCAGGGGGCCAAAACAGCAGCACTGCTACTTGCAGATGTTGCATTTAATACCGGAATGTATGTTCAGGGATTTCCTGAGTACGGACCGGAGAGAATGGGAGCGCCAATCACGGCGTACAATCGTATCAGTGAAACAGAGATTAGAAATCACTCTAATATCTATAACCCTGATTATGTTGTGGTTGTTGACGAAACACTTCTTCATAGTGTGGATGTTACATCAGGTCTTAACAAGGATGGCGGTATAGTAATAAACACTCCAAGACCAAAGGAAGAAATTATTCCTCTTCTCAAGGGATATGAGGGTGCTGTGTATACAGTTGATGCACATACCATATCTATGGAAACACTCGGCAGATATTTCCCGAATTCACCTATGCTTGCAGCGATAGTAAAGGTATCGGGAATCATGTCAAAGCAGGACTTCCTCGAGCAGATGAGAGGCTCATATCAGCATAAATTTGCAAAGAAACCGGAAGTAATCGATGGAAATATGAAGGCTCTTGAGAGGGCTTTTGAGGAGGTGCACTGATGGCTAATAAGGTTAGAACAGATATCAGCAAGATAACAGAGAAATCTCCTTATCAGGATATTACTCCGGGAAATGTAGTATATGGCGGCGGTGGTGCTGCAACATTTTTGACAGGTGAGTGGAGAACTGAAACTCCTGTTGTTGACTGGGATAAATGTGTTCAGTGTCTCATGTGTGCACCTATGTGCCCTGATTCTTCAATCCCTGTAGAGGATGGAAAGAGACTGGACTTTGATCTTGAACATTGCAAGGGCTGCGGTATATGTGCCGGTGCCTGCTCTTTCGGAGCAATTACTATGAAGGAGGGGCTGTAGGATGGCAAAGAAGACAAATACCAAAACATCTGCTAAGAAGACTGAGGCAGCGAAGGTAACTGCTGAGGCAACAGTAAAGTCTGCAATCGAGGCAGTAAATCCAAATCAGACACAGACTGTAGAGAGCCCTTATGATGCAGAATATAATGAGAATGAAAAAATAAAAGCGGGAGAGAAAATCCACGGAACAGCATCAAAGAAGCGTGACCGTATGTCAGGAAATGAAGCGGTTGCACTTGCGATAAAGCAGGTTAATCCTGATGTTATGCCTGCGTTTCCTATAACTCCTTCAACGGAGCTTCCGCAGATGATTTCTACCTATATATCAAATGGTGAGATAGACACTGAGTTTATTCCTGTAGAGTCTGAGCACAGTTCAATGAGTGCAGCAATCGGTGCTTCGGCAGCAGGTGCAAGAGCGCTTACTGCAACATCATCGGCCGGTCTCGCATTTATGTGGGAAGAGCTTTATATAGCTGCTTCTGACAGACTTCCGCTGGTGCTTTGCCTCGTAAACAGAACACTTACAGGACCTCTTAACATCAACTGTGACCACTCTGATGCAATGGGTGCAAGAGACAGTGGATGGCTTCAGGTCTATGCAGAGACAAATGAAGAGGCTTATGACAATTTCATTATGGCTTACAGAGTTACTGAGCATCCGGATGTAAAGCTTCCGATGATGGTATGCTACGACGGATTTATCACAAGTCATGCTGTAATGAATATAGAGACTATAGATACAGAATCTGTCAGGAAATTTGTCGGAGAGTATAATCCTGATAACTTCCTGCTTAACAAGGATATGCCGATGGCGGCAGGTCCATATGCAAACTCTCCATTCTATATGGAAACAAAGTTTAACCAGCGTGCAGGAATGAAGAATGCAAAGAGGGTTATACTTGAGGTTTGCAAAGAATATGAGAAAGTATCCGGTCGTAAGTATGGACTCTTCGAAGAGTATCGTATGGAGGATGCAAAATATGCCATAGTCATCATGGGCTCAGCTGCAGGACAGACTAAGGATGCAGTTGATAAGCTTCGTGAATATGGTATCCATGTTGGAATGATAAAGGTTCGTGTATTCAGACCATTCCCGGGAGAGGAGCTGGCATATGCACTTAAGAATTGTCAGTCTGTTGCTATACTCGACAGAGCAGAGAGCTTCTCAGGTCAGGGTGGACCACTTGGTTCAGAACTGAAGGCTGCTATGTATGATGCAGGCCTGGATATACCTACAGTTAACTATTTCTACGGTCTGGGCGGTCGTGATTATACAGTGACTGAGGCAAGAGATGTATTCAGAGATATCCGTGAGATAGTCAGACGTGGAAGAACCCCAGAACAGTTCAAATATATCGGACTCCGTGACAGAGATGCTGATTACTCAAATGAGTTCAGAGATTTCGGCGGAGAAGACAAGATGGATATCAGACAGTCCGGTGATGGCGTAAAGTTATCGGATAAATAATTAGTAGTTATCTGATTAGGAGAAAAATTATGGCATATAATTTAAAAGAAGTAATGAATAAACCGGATAGACTTACTCCGGGACATAGACTCTGCGCCGGATGTGGTGCAGCAATAACAGTAAGAACCGTGCTTCGTGCACTTAAAGAAGAGGATAAGGCAGTTATAGGAAATGCAACCGGCTGCTTGGAGGTTTCAACCTATCTATATCCTTACACAGCTTATACGGATAGTTATATCCACAATGCATTTGCCTGTGCAGGTGCAACTCTTTCCGGAGTTGAGACTGCATACAATGCACTTAAGAAGAGAGGACGTATCGATAAGGATACAACCTATAAGTTTATAACCTTCGGTGGTGATGGCGGAACCTACGACATCGGTTTCCAGTCTCTGTCGGGAGCGATGGAGAGAGGTCATGACATGGTTTATGTCTGCTATGATAATGGTGCCTATATGAATACTGGTATCCAGAGATCTTCAGCTACACCTAGATTTGCAGATACGACAACCACACCGGTTGGTACAGTCAGCACAGGAAAGGTTCAGTCACGTAAGGATCTGGCAGCTATCATGGCTGCTCATAACATACCTTATGTAGGTCAGTCTACATTTACCGCCGGAATGAAGGATCTCTATGAGAAGGCTGAGAAGGCTATATACACAGAGGGAGCTGCATTTCTGAATGTCATGTCACCATGCCCACGAGGCTGGAGATTTGAAGCGAGAGATATGGCGAAGATATGTAAGCTTGCAGTTGATACCTGCTACTGGCCGCTTTTTGAGGTAGTAGACGGAGAGTGGAAGCTCACATATGAACCTAAAAACAAGCTGCCGATAGAAGATTTCCTGAAGCCACAGGGAAGATTCAAGCATCTCTTCAAACCGGAAAATGAGCATCTCATTGCTGAGTTCCAAGAAGAAGTTGATAAACGTTGGGAAGAATTATTAAATAAATGTAAATAAGTCAAAGGAAGCGTTCCTTTTGACTTTTCAGAGGACAGGCATATCTATGATAACTAAGAATATTAGACAGATGATCAATTATTGCTTTTCATATGCAGACAATGTGCAGTATAAGGCTTCGAGTCCTTATCCGGTTGATGCACGTGTCACTCTTAAAAACCAGTTAAAGGACGATATGCTGGTATTTTTGGGATATATATTTGATGAAAACAGCGCAGACCTTTCTGCGCAGGTAAGGTTTTTGAATGACAACCTGCAGATAGTAATAACCGAATACAATTTCAGAAGGTTTGTAAATGACAGATGCAGAGGGCTGGATCTATCTTCATATGTTCCGAGGAGCCTGCAGTATTTTGTTATGGATGATACATCGCCTATGAACAGGCGTACCGGATATGGAACATCCATATCAAAATATCTCGTAAATACATTTAATGATATGGGCTGTAACTTTATAGCTTACGGCGGAATTAGTGACTGGGAAGCGAATAAGCTTTCTGATTACATCAACATGATGAATAATTATATCGGCGGATTTGATGTATATAAAAATACACCGGGCGGAGGAAAACTTGGCGGCATGGCCGGAAGTCAGGGATATTCAGATGGACCGGTCAGAGGTGAAGAGGAAAATGAATCTCCTGCCAATGTCCGTATACAGATGCCGCCGAAACAGGAGACTCTGGATCAGCTACTTGCAGAGCTTGATTCACTTATCGGTCTTGATACAGTTAAAAAGAATCTGACAAACCTCATCAATCTTGTGAAGATTAAGGGTATGAGAGAAAAGCTTGGTCTTAAGACACCGAGTATGTCGCTCCATCTTGTATTCTCGGGAAATCCGGGAACAGGTAAAACCACTGTGGCCAGACTTCTGGCAAAGATTTATCATCAGCTCGGAGTTGTCAGCAAGGGTCAGATGGTTGAAGTTGACAGGGCTGGACTTGTTGAGGGCTACGTTGGACAGACGGCACAGAAAACTGCACAGGTATGTGACGAAGCTATGGGTGGCGTGCTCTTTATAGATGAGGCATACACACTTACAAATGCAGAGGGAGAGGACTTCGGTCAGGAGGCAGTAGATACGCTTCTGAAACGTATGGAGGATAACCGTCAGGATCTGATAGTAATAGTTGCAGGATATACTGATGAGATGAAAACCTTTGTAGAGTCTAATCCGGGTCTTAAGTCAAGATTTAACAAGTTTATTGAATTCCCTGATTATTCAGGAGATGAGCTTATAAAAATATTTGATCTCATGTGCGTTAGTCAGGATTACGTCATGGATAAGGATGCAGAAAACTGCGTGCATGAACACCTGAACAAGATAGCTGTAGATCATGGCGAGCATTTTGCAAATGCCAGAGAAGTACGTAATTATTTTGAAAGGTGCGTAGAGAGACAGGCTACGAGAGTTGTTACTGAAACCAACATCGATGCAAACAGTCTTACAACCTTCAAGCTGCCTGACGTTCAGGAGGATATTTAGTGAGGAACGAAAGAGCTTATTATAAAAACAGAACAGTATTAAGAGTAGTAGCTCTTGTTCTGTTCTTTATATTTTCTTTTGCAACAGTGATGGGATGGGAAGCTGTATTCAATCTGACATCGCCTGTTTTGTCGTGCGTTCTTGCTGTTCTTATCTATATATCATTTAATACGACGGGAAAGTATTATCGATGTGCTCTTTGTTTTTTCCTTGGAATAGCAGTGTGGTTTCTAGCAGACTGTGTGTGGGCATATTGCAGCTTTCAGAATCATGTCGGAGAGGTGCTCCAGAAGATATCTGACAATTTATACCTCGTGCCGGACTATGTTTTTCTTTTGGGTGTAATAGTTTATGCAAGAGATGTGCTTAAAAAGAGCGATTATCAGAAAATCGCTGTTAATGCATTTATCATCGCAGTAATAACTTCAATTTTCGGTTACAGGTTTGCTATAAGGCATCATAATTTTGGTACTCATCTGAATCTGGAGCTTTTTGAACTTACACTTTATTTCTTTGTATCGATTTTTACTATTGTTTCGATCGGAATGATAGTAAATAGAACGGGGTGGCATAATCATTTACGTTCCTTCAAAATAGTGTGTATTTCAGGTGTGGTTTTCTCAATAGGCGAGCTGAGATATACGCTCTATATGATTCTGAATAAGGAACCGGAGAATAAGTATATAGATATTATCTATATGCTGTGTATCCTGTTATATAGCTTTGCATGGACCGATCCTGGTATAAAAGATAAAGGAGTAGTTCCGATTGAAAAGGACAATAGAAGAGATAGGTATACTCCGTGGATATATGGTGCACTTATCATATGTTCGGCGATAATACTATATGCCGTAAACTATTTTGATATATATCTTGTTTTCTGCATGATCGTTGCATCGATGGGATATGTAATCATGTGTAAAACAGTTCAGGCAAATGCACTGGCCGAGGAGCTTATAGCTAGGCAGAAGGATGAGACTGCCAGACTTGAAAGAATGGTTGCTGAAAAGACCAAGGAGCTTATGGAAATGAATAAGCATCTTGAGTATATATCAAATACAGATGCACTTACCGGTCTTTATAACAGAAGATATGGTTTGGACTATCTGAGTGATCTTGTGAGGGACGGTGATAATTACCCTATTGCACTATATTCACTTGACCTTAACTATTTCAAGCCAATTAATGATAACTACGGACATGATATGGGTGACGTGGTTCTTAAAGAGGTAGGAAGGAGACTTTCAAGGCTCGGACAGAGTAGATGTACAGCTATCAGAGTTGGTGGAGACGAGTTTCTGGTTGTTTTCAAGAATGCAACTAACGACGTTGCTATTCGGGGTATAGGAGATCTTATCTGTGAGAAGATGGATGCTCCGATTGAAGCTACAGTTGTGACAGAAGAAAATGAGACAAAGAGTCACACGTTCCGGATAGCAGCCAGTATAGGTATAGCTATTATTCCTCATGATACAAATGACATAGAGGAACTTTATAAAAAAGCTGATGATGCGCTTTATACAGTAAAGCACACCAGTGAAAAGAGTTCTTATCTCATGTATAGTGAGATGGAAAGCTTTATAAATAAAATGGGTGTCAGATCAGAAGAAACTGATGTAAAAGATGCCGAATGATCAGAGGAGAAAAATTATGAATAACAAATGGGTCAGGGCAGCTATCCCCGCGCTGCTGATTCACTGCTCCATAGGAACGGTGTATTGTTGGAGTACGTTTAAAGAAGCAATCGCTGATAAAATCGGAGTGAGTACATTTGGAACCGGCTGGGCTTTCAGTCTGGCTATTTTCTTTTTGGGAATGTCGGCTGCATTTGCAGGAAAGCTTGTTGAGAAGAATATACATAAGTCATCGCTTATAGCGTGCATATGCTTTACGGTCGGTATGATCGGAACAGGTGCGGTTATACAGTTTATGCATGGAACACCTGCACTTATATGTATATATCTGTTTTATGGATGTATCATGGGTATAGGACTTGGAGTCGGATACCTCACTCCTGTTAAGACACTGATGCTGTGGTTCTCTGAACAAAAGGGACTGGCAACGGGTATCTCTATTATGGGCTTTGGCCTTGCAAAAGCTATTGCAACACCTGTTATGGAGAAGCTTCAGGATGCATATGGAATTTCTGCGATGTTTTATATCCTGGGAGTTATTTATTTCATAATGATGTTTGCCGGACACATGCTTCTTAAGAAGCCTGAGGGATGGGTTGAGAGTGATGATAAGTACAGTGATTTCAAGCTCTCGGCACTTCTTAAGAACAGAGCGTTTATATTTATCTGGCTTATGTTTTATATAAATATCCATTGCGGACTAATGCTTATTACTTATGAGAAACAGATACTTGAGGCTACATATATCGGTATGGCATCACTTGCGGCTATAGTTGCTGTTATTCCATCTGTGACTGCGGGCTGTAATGCACTTGGACGAATCGGATATTCAACGATTTCGGATAAGATGAAGGATAGAGCACTTGTATATAAGATCATTTTTTCGAGCTGTGTGCTGGCAACCGGATTTACTCTTATTCTTTCATTTGGCGGAAATGGTGGTTTAATATACAGAATAAGTATTATCGCACTGCTTATGATAGTAAATCTGGGATATGGCGGCGGATTCTCTACGCTTCCGGCACTTCTTTCATCCAGATTCGGAATGAATAACATATCCAAGATACACGGTATTGCACTTTCTGCATGGGCTGTTGCCGGACTTACCGGAAACAATATGTCCGAGATCATTCTCAATAAAACAAGTGATGGCGGAGCGAGAACATCAAGTCACTATGGATACCTTATGATTGCGACGGTTATTCTTTACGCTGTGGCATTCGTATGTAGTTTCTTCACAAAGAACAACGAAAAAGAGGCTGCCTAATGTGACATTGTTGCTTTGTATAATTTATAAAATGTTGCTTTGTATAATAAATAAATAGGAGGAAATATAGTAAATGGTAAAATTGTATGAGACAGGTGCTTATCTCTTAAATGGAAAAGAGCTTGTAACTGATGAGTCAGAGCTTGCTTCCAAGGGAATAAGTACAAGTAAGGAAGAAGCTAAGAAGGGTACTATCGCACATGGCATCCTGACGGCTCATAATACAAGTGGAGATGAGGAGAATCTTAAGATCAAGTTTGATAAGATGACTTCTCACGATATTACATTTGTCGGTATCATCCAGACAGCAAGGGCTTCAGGACTTAAGGAGTTTCCTATACCTTATGTTCTTACAAACTGCCACAATTCACTCTGCGCAGTCGGTGGAACAATAAATGAGGATGATCATATGTTTGGTCTCTCGGCAGCAAAGAAGTACGGCGGAATCTATGTTCCTCCTCATCAGGCAGTTATTCATCAGTATGCTCGTGAGGAGCTGGCTGAATGTGGAGCTATGATACTTGGCTCTGACAGTCACACACGTTATGGTGCACTCGGTACTATGGCCATCGGTGAGGGTGGCGGTGAGCTTGCTAAGCAGCTCCTTGGAAGAACCTATGATGTTAAGTCTCCGAAGGTTATTGCTATCTATCTTGACGGCGAGATTCAGAAGGGTGTAGGTCCTCAGGACGTTGCACTTGCACTTATCGGAGCTACATTTAAGAACGGCTATGTTAAGAACAGTGTTATGGAGTTTGTCGGACCTGGAGTTGATAAGCTTTCCAGCGACTTCCGTATCGGAATAGATGTAATGACAACTGAGACAACCTGTCTCTCATCTATCTGGAAGACAGATGCAAATACTAAGGACTGGTATGAGACTCATTACAGACCGGAAGCTTACAAGGAACTCAGCCCTGCTGATGTTGCATATTATGATGGAGTAGTATATGTAGATCTCTCAAAGGTTAAGCCTATGATTGCACTTCCGTTCCATCCGTCCAATACATTTACAATTGAGGAATTAAATGCAAATCTTAAGGATATTCTTCATGAGTGTGAGGAGAATGGAAAGAAGCAGCTGACAGGTGATGTTGAGTTCAAGCTTACCGACAAGATAAGAGATGGAAAGCTCTATGTTGAGCAGGGAATCATCGCCGGTTGTGCAGGTGGTGGATTCGAGAATATCTGCGACGCAGCTGATATACTTAAGGGTCATTATATCGGAAATGATGAGTTTACTCTGGATGTTTATCCTGCAAGTATGCCTGTTATGATGGAGCTTGTTAATAATGGACGTGCTGCTGATATTATGAAGACAGGTGCTATTATCAAGACTGCATTCTGCGGACCTTGCTTTGGTGCCGGAGATACACCTGCGAATAATGCGCTTTCAATCAGACATTCTACAAGAAACTTCCCGAACAGAGAGGGGTCAAAGATACAGAACGGACAGATCAGCTCTGTTGCACTTATGGATGCGCGTTCTATAGCAGCTACTGCTGTTAATAAGGGCTTCCTTACAGCAGCAACTGACATAGATGTTGAGTACACAGGACCAAAGTATTTCTTTGATAAGTCTATATATGAAAACAGAGTATATGATGGCTGGAAGAAGGCAAATCCTGATGAGGAATTAAAGCAGGGACCAAATATCAAGCCTTGGCCGGGAATGCCTGCACTTACAGAGAATCTTCTTCTCAAGGTATGTTCAGTTATAACTGATCCTGTAACTACTACAGATGAGCTCATACCTTCAGGAGAGACTTCATCCTTCAGATCAAATCCTATCGGACTTGCAGAGTTTACTCTGTCACGTAAGGATCCTGAGTATGTTGGACGTGCTAAGGAGTTCCATGAGGTAGAGGTTGCAAGAGAAGAGGGTGGACATCCTTGCGAGATATATCCTGAGATCAAGGATGTTATGCCAAAGGTTAAGGAGAAGTTCCAGGGAGTTGATAAATCAAACACAGGCTTCGGAAGTACCATATATGCTGTTAAGCCAGGCGACGGTTCAGCCCGTGAGCAGGCTGCATCCTGTCAGAAGGTACTTGGTGGCTGGGCAAATATCGCTAAGGAATATGCTACAAAGAGATACAGATCAAATCTTATCAACTGGGGTATGCTTCCATTCATACTTGATGAGTCCTTAACAGAGAATTATTCAGATGCAAACCCGATTGGCTTCGAGAACGGTGATTATGTATTTATACCTGGTGTAAAGAAGGCAGTTGAAGAAAAGGCTGAAGTAATCAAGGGTTATATCGTAAACAAGGATATGAAGGAGATCAGCCTTAAGCTTGGTGATCTTACAGATGATGAAAGAACTATAATCACAAGTGGATGTCTGATAAACTATTATAGAGATCACTAATAATCATTATTTGATTTAAGGGTGCTGGATGACAAATGAGATATAATCTCATTTGTCATCTTTTGTAAGGAAATATGTGATATACGGAGGGGTGAAATGAAAAAAACTAAAAGGATAATGGTGTGGTTACTTGCGGTTGTTATGATATTTGTCTCCGTAGGTTTTCCTGATAACAGAGCCGAAGCTGCTACGACTATAGATACGATCAATGTGTTTTTTGATTTTAATTCAATTCAGGTTAATACGGATGAATATGAATACAAGGTTGATGAACGTGTTAAGGATAGTAACAGTGTTACGTTAAAATCCGAAGGGTTTACGGTAAATCATCAGGGTTGTGGTCTGTATTATATGAGACCGTGCGGTCAGTTTGCGGGTGCCAGTACTGATCACTATTTCAGAGTAAGATATGTGAGAACTTACTTTTACCGGGTACAGCTTGACCTGAAAACCGGTTATTCGTTGGATAATAATGTGATATCAAAAATAAAAACTGCAAATGAAAAAAATGAAAATTTAAGCTTTAATGATATAAGTTCAGATTTAGTTGTAAAGCGTAATAACGGAAAAGGAATCGAAGGATATATAACGGCAGATTTTAATAAGTCGGGTGGAGTTGTTTCACTGATTCTATATTTCAAAGCCACAACTTTTTTAGGTGATATCCCAATTGAAGAACCAGCTCGAACAATTACTTCAGAAATAAAGATCATTTATGAAAATTCAGAAGTTACATTAAAGGATACTTATCATGATTATTATAGAGGCACAGCAGAACTGGGAACAATAGAAAACAAGAATGGAACTCTCAGTTTCAAAAAAGGCTCAGATTCGGAAAATGCAAGTGGAACAGAAAAGTATTATATGAGATGTGAGCTTTGTCCTTATGATGAAGATTATAGTCTCTGGACTGAAGAAACAATGAAAATATCAGGACTTGTGGGACTGGATACATTTAAGAAATTTAAGGTGTATGTAAATGGACAGGTGAGGACTGATGGATATCTAAGTCTTGACAGAGAACAGACAAGACTGAATGTATATTTTCCAGTTGAAAATAGAGGCCTTCTTTCCTGGAAGAGTGATGGAACAGGCTGGTGGGCAGAGGATAGCTCAGGATGGTATCCAACTTCCCAGTGGCAGAAGATTGATGGAAAATGGTACTATTTCTGTGCAGATGGATATATGGACTATAGTGAGTACCGTGATGGATGCTGGCTCGGATCGGACGGTGCCTGGGTTGAATCCTACTATGGTGGTCATTGGGAAAGTGATGCAACCGGCTGGTGGTATGCAGATGCATCCGGATGGTATCCTGTAAGTCAGTATGTGTGGATTGACGGAGTAAATTACTGGTTCGGTGCAAGCGGATACTGGGAATAGAATGAGAGGACGAGTATGTGTAAAATAATGCTTACAAATGATGATGGGATATTCACGGATGGGATGGAACGTCTGGCAAGGACTGCCTCAGAGGTGGGCGAGGTCTGGATTGTTGCACCGGATTCCGAGAGGAGCGGCAAGTCTCATGCGGCATCATTTCATAACAGCTTTGAAGCCTGGGAGGTGGACTATCCCATTCCGGGTGTCAGAGCATTTGCGTGCACAGGAACACCAGCTGACTGTGTAAGGATAGGTCTTCTGAACATTGTTCCCGGATCTGCGGACTTTGTTTTTTCAGGAATCAATTACGGGTATAATGTAGCAACTGATCTGCAATATTCGGCTACAGCAGGAGCTGCGTTTGAGGCGGCATTTCAGAGAAAGCATGTGATAGCATTTTCTGAAGATGCATCACCTGTGCATGAGGTGACGGACCGTTATCTGAAGGAGATAATGATCGAACTCATGGATAAGCCGCTGGGAGATAATCAGATATGGAATGTAAATTTCCCAAGCTGCCCACTGGTGGAGTGCCGCGGAATTCTGAGAGACAGGACTACATTTCTTGGAGAGTTCTATAAGGATCATTACAAAGAAACGCCTCTGGAAAATGGCCATATATCGTACGTGGTCCAGGGGGTTCGTAACTGGGAAGGCGAAGAGGGTACAGACCTCAGGGCTATCCTTGATAACTATGTATCCGTGGGAGTTGTAAACAATATTTCGTAGGCTGATTTTTAATAGACAGTAAAAGCTGGCTATGATAAAATATTCTCTGTAGATTACGAAGCAGGGGTGCTTGTGACGAAAACTATGGAGGCTGAGGTGTATTATTAAAAATGGCTTTTAAAGCGTCACAGGTAGTGACGCTTTTATTATGTAACAGGAGGGTGAAGAATGGAAAAAAGAGCGTGGAGACGGTTTATAGCATTTATGCTCTCAGTGCTTATGGTGGTCGGAGTTGTTAATATTCCGACGGACATAGTGCGGGCTGAGTCGGATGATTGCTATACCATTACGTATGAAGGTAATGGTGGTTATTTTGGTACGACGTGGGATGATGAATCAGGAATAGATGTACCTAATTATACACCGACGGAATCAGAGATTCTTAAAGGGGAATCAATCGGATATAATTGGTGGACGCCTACAAGGCCAGGGTACATTTTTACTGGTTATAAGATAA
>DGHK01000011.1 GCA_002392655.1 Lachnospiraceae bacterium UBA3850
AAACAGGAACTGATATGAAACCACAGGAGTTTATAAATATCATTAAGACTAAAACTGCAAGGTTTACCAGAAGGGACTATGGGGAACTATTAAAGAAATGGTATTGGAAACCACTCTTTTGGAGTGACAGTTACTTTATTTCAACAGTAGGAATGAACACCTTGGATGTAGTTAAACAGTATATCCAAAATCAATGAGCAGGCCATTCACCCACGCCCATTAAATAATGAACGTGGTACTCTGGCTAAAGGATAGATATGAGATTGAGATATGAGAATAGGACTTTGTGCTGACAAGAAGGAAGATCTGCAGCGGTATGTAGATATCATAAATGAACAAAGACTGGTTACCAGAAAGGATACCATCAAAATATTTACTCCCCATCAGCTTCTTTTCGATGTTGAGGAAGGATATTTTGATATTGAGATTCTGGTAACGGATATTACTTACGATGGACTGAGCTTTAGTGGTATAGATATCTCGAAGATCATAAATGAGAAGTATCCTTTATGTCAGATCATTTATTCTTCAGTATATGTTGAGTATGTTGATTATACATATGAAACAGACTATGTTTACTTTATTCAGAAGAAGAATCTGGGAAAGCTTCTGGGAAAGGCGCTTCTTAAAGCAAGGAGCCGGTACGCAACTGAAGCCAGAGAGAAGACCTTCGAGTTTTTCTCCGGCAGGGTGAAGCGATATATACACTTAAAGGATATCTATTATCTGGAAAAGAATGAGAGAGTAGTTGATGTGGTTACGCTTGATAAGATCTATAAAACTACGCTTTCGATAAAACAGGCATGCGAGAAGCTGAAGGATTCCAATATAGTGAGGGCGAATGGCAGTACCGCGGTAAATGTATCTCATATAAAAAACTATTCTGGAACATATGTGATCATGGAAGATCTGGGAAAGAGGATTGAGGTTTCTTCGAAATATTCCGAGGAGCTTTCGGATGCGTATATAGGATACATAGAGCAGTAGGGGAGATATATATTATGGCGCACTTGGTATATTTATTATATCCTCGTGGATAATCTCAGATTCATTTTTATATTTGGTGACAGTGATGAATTTCTGAAAGAATACCTCGATGTTTGTAATAAACTAAAGGGCTAATAAAGCAAGCAGCCGCAATGGTCAAATCAGACCGGAGCGGCTGCTTTTTTTGTTGTACAAATTGCATAAATAAAGGTTATAATTGATAATAATAAAAAAATAGACATAAAAACAAATGAATATTGCAATTTCGTCAGTTAAAACCAAAAAAAAGTGCTATAATTTAGACTGTACTGAAGAAATAGGGATTATTCGGAGGTTTTTATGACTTTAACATATAGTGTGTTTACGAATATAGGAAACAGAGAAGTGAATGAGGACAGTGTAGGTCAGATAGTTTCTCCTGAGGGACATTGCTTTATAGTAGCGGACGGACTTGGAGGACATGGCCACGGTGAAAGAGCCTCTGCTATAGCGGTTCAGTCGGGCCTCGATACATTTATAAGAGGTGCAGATGAGGATGTTCTAGCAAGAAGCTTTGAGCTGGCGCAAAGTAGTGTCCTGACAGAGCAGCAGATGAATCCTCTGGTTTCGGATATGAAGACTACTATGGTAGATCTCATAATAAGAACCAACGCAGAAGCCAGGTGGGGACACATCGGAGACAGCAGGCTGTATATGTTCAGGGGCGGAATGATGACGCATCACACCTCCGACCACAGCGTTCCTCAGATGCTGGTGAATCTCGGGGAGATAACATTTGAACAGATCAGAGGACATGAGGATAGAAACAGACTGATAAGGGTTATCGGAAGTCCATGGGATGGCAAGGCTTATGAGATATCCGAAGGACTTACCATACAGGCAGGAGATGCATTCTTACTTTGCTCGGACGGCTTTTGGGAGCTAATTGATGAAAATGATATGCAGCGAACCCTGAAGGCGGCAAAAACAGTGGAGCAGTGGATGAATATGATGGTGGAGATCGTCATGAAGAACGGTGCTTCGGTAAATATGGATAATAATTCGGCAATAGCAGTATGGGTTAACATATAGGTATAGCATATAGCAGCTGAAGATATAGAAAGAGGGTAAGGCCATGGCTGTAGTTAGATGTTTGAAGGGGATACATTTTTATGATGATGAAAAGTTCAGCACATGTCCACACTGCGAGAAGCAGAAGGAGACAGGACAGAGCTTTTCGGAGGGGGCTGACATAAACAGCCAGATAACTCTGGCGATGGAGGATGCGGGAGCAAATGTCATCGACGTGGTTGGGGTTATGGAACAGAAACCGCTGAAGGAACATTTTCATGTTGATTCAGTTGATGAGGATGTGACGGTTGCTTTTTATTCGGCAGAGAAGGGAAATGATTATATAACCGGATGGCTGGTATGTATCGATGGCCCTGAAAAGGGAAGGGACTATCGTATCTATCACGGCATCAATAAGCTGGGAAGAAGCAATGATATGGATATCGTCATAAAGGATGATCCGAAGATATCGCGTGAGAAGGTATGTGACATCATCTACGATATGAGAAATAATAAGTTCTACCTGAAGCCTTCGCTGAATGGAATGATCTATCTGAACGGTAATCTGTTGGGCGAGGTAAGGGAGCTTACTTCAGGAGACCGGTTTGTTATAGGAGACAGTTGTTTTGAGTTTGTGGCCTTTTGCAAGGGCGATAGAAAATGGGAGTGATAGGGATTGAAGAGAGCTAGTAGACATCTGCTTATATTTATGCTTGTGACCATGTTGGTCGTCAGTGGATTCAGTGTAAGAGCGGATGGATCCAAATCCATCAATTTAACAAATACAGTAGATGAAACATATAGAATAGAACAGGTCAGAGTGGTCATGCCCTATGTGAGAGCCTACTTCTATCCGGATGCTTCCTATGATGGAAGCTCTGAGGTTAAGGGACTTCTGGGTGATAAAGAGCTGGAAATGACAGACAGCAGAAGATGGGCGGAAACAGGCTATGGTATCGATTATTACTTCCTGATAGATAATTCAAAGTCAGTAAGTGAAGAGGATTTTCAGAAGGTTAAGTCGGAGATTCTTTCTGCCGGTGAATATATGAATCCTCAGGATTCTGTATCGATATATGTCGTAGGAGACACGGCAGAGAAGAAGGCGGGAAAGCTGTATGCGACTGATGCCGACAAACTGGCAGAGGTTGTGAACGGACTAAATAGAGATGGTATGAATACCAATCTCTACAATGCCATAAAGGATGCTGCAACGGAGATATCCGGAGAGAATACCGACACGATATTCAGTGAAACAGACAACATAGATGAGGGTCTTGGCTTTGGAAAGAACAGAAGTGTTATCGTAGCGGTAACTGATGGTGTAAACGATACCACCAACGGCTATGGCAAGGATGAGACAATAGAGAAGCTGAGAGAGAATGGCATCCCGCTTTATCTGATACAGCAGAGAATGAATGGAGAAAGCGGAAGCGAGAGCCGTTCGGACATACAGCAGGTTGTCAGACAGTCCGGTGGAGATTTAATACTGATTGAGGATTATCAGGACAGTTCTTCTGTGAAAGCACTTTCGGAAAAGCTTGGGGGCTGTTATGTGGCGACCTTCAAGGCAGACACCAATAAAACCTCAGCGGACAAGACTACATTTAACATAGTCTATCAGTCAGATGAGGGAGAGAAAACCTTCGCTCCGAAGGATGTGAAGCAGGATAAGCATGTATCTGATTCGGCTGCACCTGAAATAAGCAGCGTGGAGATAGTTGATGAGCATACGGTGAAGATAGTTTATTCCAAGGAGGTGTCTGATTCGGCGAAGAATCTGAGCCTCTATGAGATAAAGGATTCAAAGGATAAAAGCATCAAGCCGACCGGTGCTGATTTCGATGTGGATTCCAAGAACACTATAATGCTTACTACTTCAGATACGCTTTGGAATGGAGACTATAAATTAAGTGTTGCTTCAGGAATAACGGACAACTCACAGGAAGGAAATGTGATGGAGGCCGTTACAAAGGAAGTGAAGTTTGAAAACGGTAAGGACTACGTAGAAGAGAAGAAGAACTTCTTCCAGGAATACTGGTGGGTCGTTCTTATCGGATTTATAGTCCTGGTTATCATCATACTCTTGATAATTTTCAGCGTCATCAAGAAGCGTAAGGGTCTGGTGGTTGTTGATGACAAGATGGTTCTTGCTGACAGAGTGGACGAGCAGATACATCTGAAGATAAACAAGATACAGACGGGAACAGCCGTAAATCAGGGCTTCCCGATACTGCTAATAGTTAAATCAGGTGGAAAAACCGTGAAGGAGATAAATGCAAAAGTAGACGGAAGTCTGATAGTCGGAAGGTCTGAAATGTGTGATCTCTACATAGATGATCCGCATATGTCAAAGCAGCATTTTGCTATAGAATTTACCGGCAATATGTTGATGATCATGGATCTTGAATCCAGAAACGGAACCTATCTGAATGGTGTCAGGCTGAACGGAAAAAGAAAGCTCGAACAAAATGATCAGATAAGAGCCGGTTCACTGGATATAGTAATCAGGTGGTAAATAAATGAAAAAATATATAATGCTGTTTCTGCTGGTGCTTGTCACCATGTTCTCGGGACACAGCGTCTATGCGAAAACGCCTGTCCCAACTGAAACGCCGGAAACACTGACGACAGAGGAAAGTACAACTGAAGAAGAAAGCGTGTCTGAAGAGGATATAACGACTGAAGAAAAAAGTACATCTGAGGAAGTGCGTACAGAGAAGAAGGATATAGAAAAAGAAGACACAGAGAAGAAGGTTGCGAAGGATGACGGTGGCAAGGCAAGTATAAGAAAAACAGTAATGATCATTGTCGGTATAGTTCTTGTACTGATTCTTGTGATACTGATCATACTCATTATATTGATCGTACGCGGAAAGAAGGCTGATAAAGCAGATATGGATGATAGTGAGGATGTTACAAAGGTGCTTCCTGAACCGGAGAAACCAGGATATGACGTAAGTGCAACACCTGCAGAAGGTATCCCGCTCATCATCGATGTTTATAGAAACAGTGAGATGGTCGAGAGTATCCAGGTGAAGGTAGACAGCAGTCTGATAATCGGAAGAGCCGATATATGTGATGTAGTGATAAATAATGAGAACCTGTCTTCACAGCATATGGTTATCGAATACAGTGATGACAGCTTCTACGTTCAGGATCTGGATACAAAGAACGGAACACTATTTAACGGAATTAAGATGAAGCATAAGAGAAGGCTTGAGAAGGGCGACAGACTGAAGGTCGGAGAGATGGAACTTGTGATCAGGTGGTAGCTATGGCGGAGATAACATTTGGACTTCCGATCGGTACCATTCTGGATAACAGATATGAGGTACAGGAGATTATCGGAAGCGGCGGCTTCGGAATAACATACAAAGCATATGATAAACAACAGAATATAAAATGTGCGATCAAGGAACTGTTTCCGAGACAGCTGGCCATAAGAGAAGCTGATTCAAAAACAGTTAGTCCCATCAAGAAGGATGATCCCAAACAGTTCGAACACAGCAAGGAGAGGTTTGGAGAAGAAGCGCTGGCGCTGCAGGCACTGAAAAATGTGGACGGCGTTGTAAATGTAACAGATTACTTCGAACAGTATGATACCTGCTACTTCGTTATGGAGTATCTGGATGGCGTAAATCTGAGGCAGCTTGCCAGAGCAAACGGCGGCAGGCTTGGATGGCAGGAGCTGTCGTATATAATACTCGAAGCAGGAAAAGCTCTTTCAGATATGCATAGAAACAAGCTTTTTCACAGAGATATCAGTCCTGATAACATCGTCTATACCAAGACCAAGCAGGTAAAGCTGATAGACTGCGGAAATGCAAAGGAGCTTGCGAGAACAAATAATGACGGACTCTCGGTTTTCCTGAAGCCCGGCTTTGCACCACTCGAGCAGTACTCTTCTAAAAGGTCTCAGGGAACCTACACGGATGTATATTCATTTGCAGCAACCATCTATTATCTGATGACCGGAAATAAGGTTCCAGATGCGGTGGAGAGACTGACAGGAAATGGATATACGCCACTCAGTCAGTATGGCTATGCAACCTATATATCAGATGCAATTGATAAGGCTCTCGAGGTTGATTACAAAAACAGAACCCAGACCATAGATGAACTGCTGTATGATCTGATGCTTCTGGATAAGAAACCTGAAACTCAACCGTCCAATGCAAAAACAGAGTCGGGTCATTCAAAAACTCTGGGAAAACAGGCAATCATGGAGGTGCATGTAGGCAGTAGTCTGGAGACCTATATACTTCCGAAGAACAGTTGCCTGATGGTCGGAAGATCGCCGGAGAGATGTAACATAGTCATAAATGTCGGCTACGTGGGCAGACAGCATCTGGAAATCATGTATGACGACATGGCGGATGAGCTTTATGTAAGAGACTGTAATACGCGAAATGGTACATTTATCAATCAGACCTATGCAAGGATGGATACAAACAAAATCATGAAGATTCCATTTGGAACCATTATGTATCTGGGAGGCAAGGGCTGCTGGATCAGAGTTCTCAGGAGGTAACGATGGATACAATAATGCTGAGCGAGGACATGGAACTCGATGCAAACAACTTGATAGAAGGCGAGCTGAGTATGAAGGTCGGGACCTCAAGTATCATCGGTACCAGGAAGTATCAGCAGGATGCTCTCTTTGTAGGGAAAAATGAAGGGATGCTTCTGGCTGTAGTATGCGATGGAATGGGAGGAATGACGAGCGGTGATCTCGCCAGTAAAACGGCAATCGGGATTATAGCCGAGGATTTCTATAAGCTTCCGCCTGATGCTGATATTCCGGATTTCTTCAGCCGCGAGGTTAAGCTGATGGATAATGCGGTAAGCAAAATAGCAAGCGAATCAGATGGTCCCGGAAGCGGAACTACTATCGTTGCCATGATAGAAAGAAATGGGATGATGTACTGGCTGTCAGTTGGTGACAGCAGGATACTCGTTATCAGAGGAAATGCTATCGCTTCGATAAACAGAGATCATAATTATCGCCTGAAGCTGGACGCGGATCTTGAGGCCGGAAATATAACCATGGAGGAATATCAAGAGGAAGAAAAGCATGCCGAAGCGCTGATAAGCTTTATCGGTATCGGGGGCGTTCCGATAGTCGATATAGGCAAGGGTACTCCTCTCGAGGAAAATGACATCATCATACTGAGCAGTGACGGTCTCTATAAGAGACTGACAAACGATGAGATATATGAAACTGTGATGTATGAGGAACCTGATATGAAAAGAGCGGCCAGAAGACTCACAGAGGTCGTAATGAAGAAGGTAATAAAAAATCAAGATAACACATCTGTTATCACCATGCAGTATAACAGATATAAAATATAATAATAAAACTATAAAAGAATGATCATGAGAATGAATTCATGTAATTTAAGGAGGTAGGATATGAATTTAGTAAGATGCAATAACGGACATTTCTATGATGCGGACAAATCAGCTCAGTGCCCTCATTGTGCAGCAGCCGGAGGAGCAGTTCCGGGAGGAATGCCTATGGGGAATCAGGGTTTCGGTGCACCGAATATGATGAATCAGGGGTTTTCTGCAACCAGTGAAGAGACAGTAGCATACGAAACAGGTTCAGCAGGAGAGTATGGCTATACAACAGATGATACTGATGCAGGACAGAACATAAATAATGCGTTTAATCCACAGCAGCAGCCTCAGGAGAATTTTGCAAGACCTGTTACACCACAGCCTCAGAAGTTCCAGTCTGAAGAGGATGATTCTGTAACCATCAGATGGACAGAGGGAATGAATAAGGAGCCTGTAGTAGGATGGCTCGTAGGTCTGAATGGTGAGGTTGCCGGAGAAAGCTTTGAGATCAGAACAGGTAAGAACTTCATCGGAAGAGGCGATGATATGGATGTTGTTATCAAGGGGGACAAGAGAATATCCCGAAATAAGCATGCTATCATTCTTTATGAGCCAAAGAATAAGCTGTTCATGGTTCAGCCGGGCGAATCCAGAGAGCTGTTTTATTTAAATGGAAATGTAGTACTGAATACTGAAAAAATAGGTGCGTATGACAAGCTCTATATAGGAGAGACAGAACTTATGTTCATACCGCTTTGTGGAGATAACTTCTCATGGGATGAGATATAAGAGCCAAGGGGGAAAAGCATGGCAAATATTATAAGGATCATTTCCATGAGAGGCACCAGGGAAGTGAATCTGGATAGCTTCAACAAGGATGTTGTCAGCTTCGGAAGAACTCATGAATGTGATATCCAGTTGAGAGAGGATTACGTATCCAGACTGCACGGATGCTTTTATAAGGAAAACGGAGCGTGGTATTTTAAGGATATGGAAAGTACCAATGGCATCTATTTCAAGGGCGTCAAAACCGACAGTGCTCCTCTCAGGAATGATGATGAGATAGTAATTCATAAAAAGGACAGTCTGACAGAAGCGGTCAAGATGGTATATGTAAGAGATGATAGTGTACCTACGATGGAAGACTGGCAGCTTCAGCAGATGCAGCAGATTAACCAGATAAATCAGATGCAGCAGATGGATCAGCTGAGACAGCAGAATCAGCAGCAGCTTCAGCAGCAACAGCTTAGTCAGATGAGTCAGATCAATCAGCAGCAACTTCAGCAGCAACAGCTTCAGATGCAAAATGTACCTCCGGTTCCACAGGTCCAGCAGCAACAGCAGTTCCAGCCCGGACCACAGATACCGAATGTAAGGAGACCTGCACCACAGAGAGTTCAGGAGCCGCAATACGATTATGATGACGTAGATGATGACGATGACGACGATGATGAATTCTCATCAGACAAAACATTTCTTGTTATCGGAATAATCATAGTTATGCTTCTGCTCATAGTCGGACTCATACTGTTCCTCAAGATATTTAACAGTGATGATAAAACAGAAGCAACAACTGCAAAGAAAACAACAGAAGTGACCACAGAAGCTACAACCGGAGTCAAGGATGATTCTCAGTCTGTCGATACATTAAAAACTCCTGAGACAACAGAGAAGAAGGAGGAAACTACTGAGAACAGTACTGAGGAAGGAGTTCCTGAAGGTGGTGGCATAGATCAAGGAATAGATGATGTATCAGGAGATTAGAGATGGCATTTCCAAGTAACCTGTATGTGACTATATTTGACGGAGAGAAATCTCCCTATGAAATAAGGTTATCAAATTTTAATAAAGAAGTCATATCCTTCGGTAGAGCAGAGGATAACGATATAGTACTTAAGTCTGTGTTTGTGTCCAGATACCATGGTGTTATCTATATGGACAGGGGAGCGGTGATCATAGAGAAACTTCCGGAGTGTAAGAACGGACTTTGGTACCACGGCAAGAAGATTAAGTCCACTGCTCTCAGAGACGGAACCTATATCAGGATTTTCGGAAGAATAGAGGAGCAGGAAATCGGAGTTCTTATGGTATCTTCTATCAAGGAGGAGACAGTTGTATGGAATTCTATTCAGGTTACGCAGGGAAGTCGTATCACCATAGGTCGTGATCCCGAATGTAACATAGTTCTCGATCATGTAAGTATATCCCGCGTACATGCGTATGTTGAAGAAAGCGGAGGACGGTTTTATATCGTAGATAACGGAAGTACAAATGGAGTACTTCTGAATGGAAGGAAGCTATCCGGAAGGAAGGAGCTTAAAGAGAAGGATATAATCCTTATCACGAACAGTAAGCTCGTCTTCACAGCAGGTTCCATAGTCTACTATATGGCCAAGTCCGGAATCAGTGTTGAGACGAGAAATGTACTGAAGCAGGTTGGAAAGAAGAAGCTGACGATATGCGATAATGTAAATCTGAACATCAATCCCGGCGAGCTGGTAGCAATCATAGGTGGTTCGGGAGCAGGAAAGACCTCTATTATGAACTGTATCAGCGGATACAGTACACCTACCTCGGGTCAGGTTCTTGTAAATGATGTAGATCTGTATCAGAACTACGATACACTTAAGTATATCATCGGATATGTTCCGCAGAAGGATATCGTATATGACAATCTGACAGTTCATGACATGCTGAGATACAGCGCAAGACTCAGACTTCCGAAGGATGTAACAAGTGATGAGATAGACCAGATAGTTCAGAAGGTTATTGATACGGTTGAGTTGTCACACAGAAGTGATGCTCTCGTAAGGAGTCTCTCAGGCGGACAGAGAAAAAGGGCATCAATAGCAGTTGAGCTGCTTACGGATCCGAACCTGTTCTTCCTGGATGAGCCAACCTCGGGACTTGATCCGGGAACCGAGAGAAATCTAATAAGAACTCTTAAGGGTATGACATCCTCCGGAAAAACAGTAATTCTTGTAACCCATAGTACACTGGGTATGCAGGAATACGACAAGATTATATTTATGGGCACCGGTGGAAAGCTCTGCTTTGCAGGAAGCTACGAGGAAGCCCTCAGATTCTTTGAAACAGATGATATAGTAAATGTATACGAGATGATTAGCAGTGAGCCGGATGTGTGGAAGGCTAAGTATGAGAACATGCTGAGCAACCGGCAGAGAGCATCATCCGAACCGAAGAAAACTGAGATTAAAAACTCAAACAAGAAGGGTTATTTCAGGCAGTTTGGAATTCTCAGTACCAGATATACGCATCTGCTTATGAATGATCGTCAGAGAATGCTCCTGCTTCTTTTGCAGGCACCTCTTCTGGGATTTCTGGTATACCTGGTAGCAAATGACAAGTTTGCAAGGATATATGAATCGACAATAAGTATACTTTTTGTATATTCCTGCTGTGCATTCTGGATAGGAATAATGAGTGCTTTGCAGGAGATATGTAAAGAGCGAGTCATATTGAAACGTGAATATATGACCGGTCTGAATATGGGAAGCTATATCCTGTCGAAGATGGTAGTGCTTAGTGTTATGTGTGTACTTCAGAGTCTGATACTGACGCTTACCATATCGCTTCTTGTAAGTGTAGATAAGGGCGGTGGAGAATTCTGGAGACCATTCCTTGAGGTAAATGGAATCTTTACCACCCCATTTCTGGAATTCTTTATAACTACAGCACTTACTTCCATATCGGCTGCTGCCATGGGAATTCTTGTTTCAGCTCTGTTTACAAATGCAGACAGAGTTATGACGATAGCACCGATACTTCTGATGCCGCAGATACTTTTCTCGGGAATGCTGTTCGTGCTGGATGGAATAAGCAAGAAGATATCATACTTCATTAACTGCAGATGGGCTATGGAGGCCTATGGTTCCATCCTGAACCTGGGGAAGCTGGATCTTCAGATGACTGATAAGCTGGCTGAATGCGGAGCGGATGCACTTTTCGTTCAAGGACCGGAGCTGATAGATCCGATGACTGGAGGACAGCTGCTTAATCCGGCGAATTCAGAGCCGATGCATCAGTACTTTGAATATGCTATAAAGCATAAACCAACAGACGCCGTTTATTACTTTGCGTCTAAGGAACATTTGATAACTTCATGGATGATACTTATATTCCTGACTTTGTTTTTTGCTATACTTGCAAGAGTGGTATTATCCATCAATATAAAGGATGAGAAGAGATAAATAAACATAGAAGAAGGTGTTTATATGAGTCAGACAAAGTTAATAATAAACAGTAACGGTTATAGGACTGTACATATCCTGGAGAGCTTTAATAAGGATGCGATAACCTTCGGACGTGATCCCAGATGTGATATAGTCATTAATAATCAGAAGGTATCCAATTATCATGGATATATCTACAGATATAACGGAAAATGGTATATCAAGGATCACGAGAGTGCGAACGGTATACTGATAAATAATGTAAAAGTTACTGAGTCAGAGCTCAGAAGCGGAGCGAAAATAACTCTCGACAAGTATATAGCACCTGACTCTGTGATGATGGATTTTGTTGTTGAGGTGCAGAGTGCCGCATATCAGGGAGCGGCTAATTCAGGATATCAGGCAGGTCAAAATTCCGGTATGAGATATCAGAGTTACCAGAATAATCAGACTCCGGTAGCGGGATACCAGAACAACGATATGAGAGCCAAGGCTGCTGAAAAGAAGGAGCAGGAGGCTCAGAAAAGAAAAGGAAACATCGGGCTTGCGCTGGGAATCACATCTCTTGTTCTCGTAGTTATTCTGATGGTAGTTGTCGGCATATATATCTTCGGCAAGGATGATGATGATAAAAAAGCTGAGGTCACAACTGAGTCAACAACAGTTGCAATGACCACCGAGATGACCACAGAAGCCGAAACAGAAGCCACAACAGAAGCTTCGACGGAAGAGGGAGGAAAGCTTACAGGAGAAGAGATATTTGATCGTGTAAATCCTTCAACTGTTGAGATAATAGCGGTTGTATCAGATCAGTATGCTTCCCTTGGTACGGGATTCTACATAGATAATGACGGAACGATAGCTACAAATTATCATGTAATAGATCAGGCAAAGAGTGCCATAATCAAGGGCTCAGACGGAACTGAATACGAGGTTGTAGGTGTCAGAGGATATGATCCGGATATGGATCTGGCCATTCTGTCTACATCGGCCAGTGGTACAACACCACTTGAGAGAACAACGGATGAGGTTAAAACCGGAGAGAAGGTATATGCCCTGGGTAATTCGCAGGGGTATCAGAGTACATTTACAGAGGGCATAGTATCTATGGCCAGCAGAGATGAGAAGGGTCACACTTATATACAGCACAGTGCTCCTATAACAAACGGTAACAGTGGTGGTCCCCTTCTGGATGAAGAGGGAAAGGTGCTCGGAATTAATACCTGGGTTCGTACGGACGGACAGAATCTGAACTTTGCCATACCTATAGCTGAGATAGATAACATCTCCATAGATGGAAATCTCTCTCTGGAACAGGTTTATGAAAATGTATATGGCACATCATCTTATGAACCAACATATACTGTATCTGACTGGGAGAATATAACCATAGCTGAAGAAGGTTCCAAGTCTATAACGATCAAAGCACCGAAGGATTCCAAAGTAACAGATGATAACGGAAATAAAACTGTGGATTACATGGTCGGAAATGGGGGGATAAATGTAAGTGGAGAGCTGCAGCTTGGTAATTATTCAAATGTAACTGATGATACTCTGGAGCAGCTTGATGATGAAATAATAAATGAGGTGGCAGGTCGTATAGATACGCTCTTCGATGGGGATTATTCTACATCCGTAGAGGGAAGCAGCATAAACGGAAGAAATTGGCGAGTTTATACATTTTCTGGTTTGAGCAATTCTTACGACACAGATGTGTATCTGATGATAACCTGTGATAATGATGCTGTAGCATGTGTATATATGGTTTCAATGTCACAAAACGATGATGAAGAAATCAGACAGAAGGTTATAGATATTCTATCTTCAGTTGAGTTATATTAATTGGTAACAAGTAAGGCAGGATGCTTTTTATGAACAGACGATGTTTAAACTGTATGCAGGTTTTTGAGATAGTGCCGGGGTATGAGTACGAGAATAACTGCTGCCCATTCTGCGGTTATGTTGAAAACACTCCGCAAAGCCATGCCAGTTATCTGGCTCCCGGAACGCTTTTGATCGGCAGATATACAGTCGGAACAGTTCTCGGCGCCGGAGGCTTCGGAATAACTTATAGAGCCTGGGACAACACTTTAAATACGCAGGTTGCCATTAAGGAATACTACCCACAGGGCATTGTCTCGAGAAGCAATTCCAGCGAAGTGACGATATACAATAAGCAGGAAGAGAGCTTTACTCACGGGAGAGCACGATTCCTGAAAGAGGCAAGAAGTCTGGCAAACCTGAATAGTAATCCAAGAACCGTAAGCATCCATGACTTTTTTGAAGAAAATGGAACAGCTTATATAGTAATGGAATACCTGAAGGGCTGTAATCTGAAGGAGTATATAACCAAATACAGCATGCCCTTTGAAACCATTCATAAGGTTGCAGAGCAGATGTGTGAGGCGCTGAGTGCAGTTCATTCCATCGGTCTTGTTCACAGGGATATCAGTCCGGATAACATCTATATGTGTGAGGACGGATCCTTCAAGCTGATAGACTTCGGAGCGGTAAAGCAAAGCGTAAATGATACGAACCTCTCGTCAACAGTAGTACTTAAACATGGGTATGCACCTATAGAACAGTACTCAAAGAGTGGAAATATAGGCCCCTGGACGGATATATATGCACTTTCGGCAACGCTTTACAGACTTTCAACAGGAAAGCTTCCACAGGAATCCATAGACAGGCTGTCAGCGGATATGCTTACTTATCCGAGGACACTTAACCCAACGATTCCTGCATCATTTGCAAATGCAATAATGCGAGGTATGTCCATACAAGTTATGGACAGATACCAGAATATAGAGGACTTCAAAAGAGCACTCTTCAGGAGTGAAGCAGAAGAAGCAAGGTTTTCTTCTGTAGGCATTTCCGAGGGAATCTCCACAGTCCGATCAGGAAGAAGCTTTGTAAGTGGCAGTTCTTTCTCAAGTGAGGAGAAGAAGGAGGAAGAGAAGAGTGGTTTCAGTCAGTTCATTAACGGACCGGCAGGTATAATCCTGATTCCTCTCGTTGCAATAATCCTTATGGGTGCGGCTATCGTATACTTTGTCTATTTTGCGGGAGCAGATAAAGGGGATGATGAAGGTGGCTCAAAAGGGACCCAGACCGAAGAAATAACTGAGCAGGACACTACGGATATAACTAAACAGGAAACTACAGCGGCTGCTCCGCAGCCGGCTTCCGAGGAAGATAGGTATTATGAGATAAGTGATATAAAGGTTAATACTGTAGAAGATGACTGGGAGACGGACAATTCATCGCTAAGCAGTGGTGTGATGGTAGTACATTTTTACTGGAAGCTTGAGAAGGCTCCGGGCAAAATAAAATATAAGGTTAAAGGAGAATATCCTAACGGAGATCCTTATGAAGAGGTTCTTGAGAATGAAAGAAACAAGGGTTCGCTTCAAGGCTTTTCACTGATGATGGAAGATGAAAATGGAAACAGGATAGGACTTCCGGAGGGAACGGCAACATTAAGAGTGTATAACAATGACACGGATCAGTTTCTTGGTGCAAGAACAATAGAGATACATTAATAGTAGGAGGTGCATATCAATGCAGGGAGTTATAGACATATTAGTTGATAACAGGCATAACAAGTATAATCTGAATAGCTACGGAAAGGAAGTAGTCAGCTTCGGACGTAGTTCGGAATGTGATATTCAGATACCGAAGAACTATATATCAAGAGTTCATGGCTGTTTCTATCTGGAAAATGGAGAATGGTTTATAAAGGATATGAATAGTACGAACGGTATATATTTCAATTCCAACAAGATCGATGCTCTGAGACTGGCATTGGGACCGATCAGGATATCAAAGAATATGAATTCAGAGGATTATATAACGATCACCATGGATGGTGTAAATGCAGCACCTCAGTTCGGCGGACAACCAAATATGATGCAGAATCAGTATGGCGGACAACCAAATATGATGCAGAATCAGTATGGTGGACAACCAAACATGATGCAGAATCAGTATGCAGCACAGCCGAATATGATGCCAAACCAGTTTGGTCAGCCTATGAAAAGAAGTGGTGCATCGTCACGTGCTATAGATGTAGGATGGGGACTTAAGATAGCGATGATATGTCTCGCTGTAGCTATGGTAGTTGCATGCTTCATACCTTATTGCAGCTTCAGCGTAGGTGGTTCACTTGGAAGCTGGGGAAAATATCTGGATGATGCATTAGGATCTGAGAGTGTGTCCATCTTCACGGATTCATACGTTGTTATGGGATTCATTATAGTAACGAATTCCATACTGCTTCTGGTATTTGCCCTGCTCAGTCATATATACGGACTTGATATAGCAAACCTTATCATATCATTCTTTAACCCGATCTGGTCGATACTAGCCCTTATCGCAATGAAATCAGATACATTTGGAATGCTGAAAGCAAGTATAGGCTTTTATATACTGTTAGCATCAAGTATAGGTGCAACTATAGTTGCTATTATGATATTTGTGAAAGCAAAGGGACAGAAAAAATCTAGCACTATATATGGGATGTAAAGCTCTCGATCCTGTCAAGTGCCTCCCTTAGCTGGTCAATAGAATATGCATAGGATATACGAATAAATCCCTCGCCTGAGTTTCCGAACGCTGTTCCGGGAACGACGGCGAGCTTTTTTTCTCTAAGGAGCTTTTCGGCAAATTCCTCTGAGGAGAGTCCAAATCTGGAGATGTCAGGGAATATATAGAAAGCGCCCAGAGGTTCGAAGGCAGGGAGATTCATATCTGTAAGCCTCTTATACAGATAACGTCTTCTTTCGTCATAGGATTTACGCATCATGGCTACATCCTTATCACCGTTTTTTAGAGCTTCGATAGCGGCATACTGGCTGGTAGTCGGAGCACACATGATACAGAACTGATGTATCTTCGTCATAAGTCCTGTGATTTCCTTTGGCGCAAGAGCGTAACCGAGTCTCCAGCCTGTCATGGCGAAGGCTTTAGAGAATCCGTTAATGATAACAGTTCTTTCCTTCATTCCAGGAAGGGAAGCGATGGAAAAATGTGACTGCTTTCCATAGGTAAGCTCAGAGTAAATCTCGTCAGAGATGACATAGAGGTCATGCTCTATGGCAAGTTTGGCAATAGGCTCGAGATCCTGTCTGGTCATTATGGCTCCGGTAGGATTGTTTGGATATGACAGGATCAGCACCTTGGTTTTTTTTGTGATGGCATCTGAGAGCTCTTTTTCCGTGAGCTTGAACTGATTTTCATTTTTAAGATCGATAATCACGGGAACTCCACCTGCCAGGCTGACACAAGGAACGTAGGATACATAGCTTGGTTCCGGAATGATGACCTCATCTCCGGGATTCAGCATGGCACGAAGAGCGAGATCTATACCTTCTGATCCGCCGACTGTAAGCAGGCACTCACTTGCCGCTTTATAAAACAGGTTATACTTGCGACCATACCATTTACATATCTCCTCTCTTAGTTCCATCAGACCTGAATTAGAGGTGTAGTAGGTTTTTCCTTTTTCAAGTGAATAGATACCCTCGTCGACAACATGCCAGGGGGTGTCAAAATCAGGTTCGCCAACACCGAGTGAGATTGCATCCGGCATCTCACTTACAACATCAAAAAACTTTCTGATGCCGGAGGGCTTTATATCATTTGCAGTATTACTTAGTGTTTTCATTGTGGTTCTCCTTATGCCATTATCTGGATCCTTTCATCACTTTCCGGTCCGTCGCTAATGATGACGTTGTGATCCTTGTACTTCTTAAGAACGAAGTAGGTTGCGGTGGAAACCACAGTGTCCATAGTAGCTATCTTCTCATATACAAAACGTGATATATCCTTGAGAGAATCTCCCTCGATAGAGAGGATCAGATCGTGGCTTGAGCCGGACATGAGATATACAGATGTAACCTCATCAAACTTGCTGATTCTTGTTGCTATCCTGTCGAAGCCTTCTCCGCGAATCGGAGATATCTTGACACCGATCAGTGCTGTCACTGTTTCTTTGTTCAGCTTCTCCCAGTCAATAAGTGTGTGATAACCACAGATGATGTTCTCGTTTTCCATGGCCTTTATTTCGTCAGCAACTGCTGTTTCGTCCATATTGAGCATTGCGGCTATCTCTGCAGGAGAGAGCCTGCTGTTTTTTTCAAGTAGTTCGAGTATCTCGTTTCTCATAGATGTATCCTTTCTGATATAGCATTTATAACTGTGGAGCATTAACAAGTATCTCAGTTTCTCCTGAATGTGTAGGATCCTCGGAGGCCTTCTTAAGTGTAAAGACAAATTCGGAACCGACGCCTTCGGTACTTGAAACATCGATAGTCTCATTATGCGCTTTTATTATTTCCTTAGTTATGGCAAGTCCCAGACCTGTACCGCCCTTGTCCTTACCACGGCTTGTATCATCCTTATAGAATCTGGTCCATATCTTCTTCTGCGTATCCTCACTCATTCCGATTCCTTCATCGCGGATGGAAACCTGGAGCTTATCTCCCTTTTCCACGATGGTTATATATATGTTCTTTCCGGAAGGAGTGAACTTTATGGCGTTATCGAGCAGATTGTATACTACCTGCTGAATCTTGGTCTTATCAGCTGCTACGACTGTTGCCTCCGCATGATTATTTAGGTATATGGCTACATTTTTGTCGATACATTTGATCTCAAATGTATTCAGCGTAGTTCTGACTATATCTATAAAGTCAAAATCTGTAAGGTTCAGATATGGCCCATATATCTCGAGTCGGTTAAGATCAAGAAGCCCCTGTGTCAGCTTGGTCAGTCTGTTAGTTTCATCAAGTACAATATTCAGGTAACGTGGCTGTTTTTCCGGCGGTATTGTACCGTCGAGTATGGCAGTCACATATCCCTTGATGGAAGTAAGTGGACTACGGAAGTCATGAGATATATTGGAAATGAATTCATGACGATATTCTTCAAGCTTCGAAAGCTCAGAGGCCATGTACTCCATGGAATCAGCCAGCTGTCCAATCTCATCATCAGAGGAGATGTCGGTTTTAACATCAAAATCACCCTTTGAATAATCCTGTGCTACATCGGCCAGTTTTCTGATAGGTCTCAGAACCTTATGAGAAATAATCTGGAGAAGTGCAAAGGCTATGATAATAAGTACAAGACATGGTATAAAGCTTATGCTGTAGATATTTCTCAGAGCACTGTTGATATCTTCCGTAGATGTATGAATGATAAGAGTTCCTGAGTATACTCGCTCAGTTTCTCCTGTTTTAGTGTTATAGGTCATAAATGTTATTGGTGCATTTACAGATATGACATTTGCATTATAGATTCCGTAGAAATCAGAAACGGTAGAAGAATTTTTCTCTATATCATAATGTGGATCCAGATTATAGATGCTTCGCGGAAGCTTTTTCTGAATAGCGATACTTGGCTTGTCATTAGATGCAACGTCCGGTGATTGGTTTGTCAGATCATCAAAATAGCCTGATGTGGCAATGATCCTGCCCTGTTCATCCACATACCATATATCAGACTTAAGAGCCTCTGAATAGTAATCAAAATAAGAGGCAAGCTCAGCAGCTGAAACAGTCCCTGATTTATAATTAAGGACGGACTGAGTTGCTATAAGAGATGCCTCATTTGTAAGTGTTGTCTGTTTCTCCGTGATAAGAGACCTTCTCGTAAAGAAGGATATAAAGAATATGATAAAAACAAATGATACGATGAGTATCAAAAGAAAAGCAAGATATATCCTGTCCAGTACGGAATGCTGCATGGCGTTACCTCGATATTACTTCAAATTTATAACCAATCCTGTAAACGGTCTGGATTGACCAGTTGTAATTATTCTTAAGCTTTTCACGAAGACGCTTGATATGAACATCGACAGTTCTTGTGTCTCCGATAAAGTCATAGCCCCAGAGCTGATTCAGGAGCTGATCTCTGGTGAAAACCTGATTTGGATGAGAAGCCAGGAAGTAAAGAAGCTCCAGCTCTTTCGGAGGCATATCCAGGGGTGCTCCGTTAAATGTAACAGTATAGTTTGATATGTTGACGATCAGATTATCATACTCAACAAAATCACCTGTATGCTCGAAGTCTGAATCTTTGGAAGGCTCTTCTGATTTAGATGGACCTGAACGTCTCAGTACGGCACTGACTCTCGCTATCAGTTCATTTGAATCAAATGGCTTAACGATATAGTCGTCAGCTCCGATCTTCAGACCGAGAACCTTATCGAATACTTCACCTTTAGCGGAAAGCATGATGATAGGGATATCCCTGTTCTTTCGAATCTGCTGGCAGGTTTCATAGCCGTCGATTCCAGGAAGCATGATATCAAGAAGAATAAGATCCGGATTATAGACCTCGACTATCTTCAGTGCTTCTTCGCCACTTCCTGCCATCTCGGTATCGTACTGTTCCTTTTCAAGGTACAGAGATATGAGTTCAGCTATATTTTCATCATCATCTACTATAAGAACTTTTTGTTTTAACATATCCTTCTCCTTTAATATGTGCTCGAAGAGAAGTTTGACAGAAGTTTACTTAAATGTAACTATGGTAACGCCTGCGTCGCCCTCTCCGAATTCCCCTTTTCTGAAATTCTTAACAAAGCTTTTTCTTTTCAAATAATCCCAGATGCCACTTCTCAGAGCACCCGTACCCTTACCGTGAATGATTGTTACCTGTTCAACATGTGTGAGCAGTGCATCATCCAGATACTTATCAAGTGCTGCGATTGCTTCATCAACAGTTTTGCCAAGGAGGTTTATCTCAGGCTTAAATGTAAGAGCAACTCCTGAGGATGAACTTCCTGCATGCTTGTACTTCTTCTGTACTTCCTTTATTCCTTCGGTCTTTTCTTCTATAATGAGTAGATCATTTGCAGGGAATCTGGAAGTGAGTATTCCCATCTCTACAAGGAAGAGTCCCTTTGAGTCAGCAAGCTCTACGATATGTCCGTCGACATTCAGGCTCAGTACCCGAACTCTGTCTCCTACACGGAAGTCACCTGCCTTCTGGCCGGAGCTTTGAATCTGTTTTTCTTCCTTGCTTGTGAACTTGTCACGTTTGTTTCTTATGTCAGATCGCTTCTTCTCCATATCACGAGCATCAGCAGAAGAAGGATTCTTCAACCATTTATTATAGCTTTTTATTGCGTCATCGGCAACAGACTTTGCATCTTCAAGGATTTCACGTGCTTCTATACGTGCCTTTTCGAGAATCTCTTCCTTCTTGGTATCGAGCTTTTCTTCTTTTTCAGTGAGTCTCTTAAGCAACTGCTTCTGAGACTTTTCTTCTATTTCAAGCTCATTTTTAAGTCTAGTTGCCTCTTTCTCTGACTCTTCAAGCTGGGAGATGATCCTCTCCATATTCTTTTGCTCTTCGTCTATATTCTTCTTGCCTGCGTCAATTATATCATCAGGCATTCCCAGTCTTTTTGCAATTGCAAATGCATTTGAAGATCCCGGGATTCCTATCATGAGTCTGTAGGTAGGTTTGAGGGATTTCATATCAAATTCGCAGGATGCATTTTCAACTCTCTCTGCTGCAATAGCGTAGGTCTTAAGTTCCGTATAGTGTGTTGTAGCCATAACGCGGGCTCCCTTGGTCTTCAGATTCTCAAGGATTGAGATGGCAAGTGCTGCACCCTCCGTAGGATCAGTTCCGCCACCGGGCTCATCAAACAGGACGAGGGACTTGTCGTTTGCATTCTTAACGATATAGATGATGTTACTCATATGTGATGAGAAGGTGGAGAGATTTTGTTCGATACTCTGTTCGTCTCCAATATCTGCAAATACATCCTCAAATATACTCAGCCTGCTTCCGTCCATTGCAGGTATATGAAGTCCGGCCTGTCCCATGAGTGTGAGAAGACCGAGAGTTTTAAGTGAAACAGTCTTGCCGCCGGTATTAGGGCCGGTGATAATAAGCAGTGTATAGTTCTCTCCGAGAGTAAGATCTATAGGTACTGCAGTATTTCTATCGAGAAGTGGATGGACAGCCTTCTTGAGTTCAATTATTCCATCTTCATTAAATATTGGCTCTGATGCATGTGTTGCAGCCGCATACTTTGCTTTTGCAAAACAGAAATCAAGCTCAATAAGAGTTTTATAATCTGTATAGATTTCCTCTCTTACAGGGGACAGCATGGCACTCAGATCAGAGAGTATTTTCTCGATTTCCATAAGTTCATCTGTATGCAGATCCTGAATACTGTTATTCAGCTCAACAACCTGCATAGGTTCGATGAAAACAGTAGAGCCGGACTGTGAGCGGTCATGTACCATTCCCGGAAATGCATTTTTATATTCGAGCTTAACAGGGATACAATATCTGCCATTACGCGTAGTAATAAGAGCATCCATGAGCATATCACGGTTGCTAGAGCTTTTTATTATCTTGTTAAGCAGGTTATGTACCTCCGCCTCAGATGAAGTGATCCTTCGTCTTATGGACTTCAGTGCACCGGATGCATCATCCGCTATCTCGTCAGAGGAGATGATACAACGTCTGATCTCACTTGATATATCCTCAAGCGGAAGCAGCTCATCAAAGTATGCAGTAAGTGAATCGTATATCTTGTGCTCGCTGTCGTTTTCATCTGAACCAGCTATATCACCAAACCTTTTAACCTCAGTAGCTGCTTCAAGGAGTGATGCGATGTCAAGTAGCTCAGAGGCTGAAAGGGTTGAATCTATTTCCAGAAGCTTCAGGCTGTTTCTTATATCCCTGACTCCCGAAAAAGAAACCTGACCGTACTTTTCGAGTCTCACGAATGCGTCACGAGTATTCTGTTGAAGAGACTCTATAGTGTTTCTCTCCGTATAAGGTTTTAAGTTCATGACCTTTCGTTTGGCACCCTCAGTAACTGCGTAAGAGGACAGCTGCTCAAGTATTTTATTAAATTCAAGAACTCTTATCGAGCGTTTATTCATAGTGTAGTACTCCGTTTGTAAATAATAGAAATTAAGTCATAAGTAACTTATACCATAAATAAAGGGAAAATAAAAGAAGAACAGAATTATGTAAACCATATCAAAGGGCGCTATGTCTTATAAATGACCATAGTGATATGGTATAATATGACATATTATTGTTGCTTTATTAACTAAAGAGATTTTGAACGAGAAATTGAAAGGTGGAAAGCTATGAAATTTTTTCATTTATCAGACCTGCATATAGGTTTAAAGCTGATTAATAAAGATCTTTCTGAAGATCAAAGATTCGTATTTGATCAGATAACAGAATATGCCAAAAGTGAAAAACCGGATGCTGTTGTAATATCAGGAGATATATATGATAAAGCACTTCCTTCGGCTGAGGCTGTTACTCTTTTTGATGATTTTATATCTGAACTTACGAGTGCAGTTCCGGACTCAACTATTATGATGATAAGCGGAAATCATGATAGTGCACCGAGAGTAAACGTGTTCAGAAACGTTCTGAAAAAACGTAACATATACATGATCGGACAGCCACCTCAGACCAAGGATGAATATATCGAGAAGGTTACGATGAAGGACTCCTACGGAAACGTTAATTTTTATCTACTTCCATTTGTTAAGCCCTCCATGGTCAAGGAAATAACAGGAGTGGATGAAAAGGGAAATAATCTAACCTATGATGAGGCTCTTCGCAAACTGGTGGCTAGAGAAGAGATAGATGAGAGTGAGAGAAATGTATTCGTTAGCCATCAGTTCTATCTCCCTGTTGGCAAAGCAGCTGAAGACATAGATCGTATGGATTCTGAGATAGTGACTGTTGGAAATATAGATAGTATTAAAGCGGATGTACTGAGTCCGTTTGATTATGCAGCGCTTGGTCATATACATAAACCCATGAAAGTAGGAAGTGAGTTTTACAGATATTCAGGTGCACCTCTCCAATACTCTGTCAGTGAGGCAGAACAATCAAAGGGTGTGATAGTTGTGGAGATGAATGAGAAGGGAAATATCAAGACAGATGTTCTTCCCTTGAAGCCTCTGAGGCAGGTAAGAGTAATAAAGGCACCTCTTTCTGAAATACTGAAAATGGGCTGCGAGGATTATGTGACTATAATAATCACAGATAAAGAAGATTTGGACGTTATTGATATGCAGGACAGAATTAGAAATGAGTTTCCGAATCTTCTTGAAATCAGACGCGATATAGAAAGAAAAGCAAATTACAGTGCTGAGTTTGACCCGGAAGAAGTAAAAGATCCTTATGAGTTGTGCAGTGCATTTCTCCCGGACTTAACGGATGAAGAGAAGGAACTTTTGAGAGATGTTATAAACGAAACTAAAAATGCTTGATAAGGAGGACGGATTATGAGACCTATTACACTTACGATGCAGGCGTTTGGATCCTATGGAAAGAAAACAGTTATAGACTTTACTAAACCTGAGCAGAATATATTTCTTATCACCGGAGATACAGGCGCCGGCAAGACGACTATTTTTGATGCTATCGTTTTTGCTCTTTATGGAGAAGCCAGCTCAACGACAAATAAAAAAGAAGGAGTTATGCTGCAGAGTCAGTATATCGGTATAGATGTTGCCCCCTTTGTGGAGCTTACATTTTCAGAAGGAAGAGGTAATCATGCGGATGTATATACTGTAAGAAGGTCCCCCAAGCATATCAGACCGGCTAAAAAAGCCGGTGCCGAGCCTCAGGATGAATCGGAAAAAGTAACTCTGATAATGCCGGATGGTTCAGAGTACCCGTCGAAGGAAGTGGATTCGGGCAAAGAAAAAGTCGGAAAGCTTGAAGAAATCATAGGGCTTAACAAGAGTCAGTTTATGCAGGTTGCTATGATTGCTCAGGGTGAGTTTATGGAACTGCTCAGGGCAAGCTCAGATAATAAGAAGGTTATATTCAGAAAATTATTCGGAACAGGCCTGTTCCAGAATATTATCTACGAATTTGACAGAAGAAAGAAAAGTAAGTATACGGAGCTTGAGACGCTTAATACTGAGTTCAGAACTGAGGCAGGTCATGTGGAGATATATGACGGATTTGAGAAGAAGGACGACCTGGCAGAGGTACTTAAGAGTATTCAGAATTCCGATAAAATGAATATAGTAGAGATGGAATCGTTAATGAAAAATCTGCATGAGATGTCAGATGTTATCTCTGAATCAAAGAATTCTATTCAGGAGAGAGTTGATAAGAGTAAAAATTATCTGGAGCAGATAAATGATGAATATACTATCGCAAATGCACTTGCCCAGGCATATGAACAAAAAATAAGTGCAGAAAAGGTTCTTCAGGAATGTAAGTCAGAAGAGAAGGATATTCTCGAGATAGAGAAGCTTATAAAGTCCATTGATGTAGCCTATGATATAAAGCCCATATATGACAGCTACAAGGAAGCCGAGAATAAAGTAAAAGAGACTCAGAAAAAGCTTTCAGATAATAAGGATAGTCTTTCGGAGATTCAAAAAGAATTCGAAGAATCGGAAGATAGAAAGAATCGGGCTGAAGATAAAAACAATGCTGAGATAGAAGGATATACTAAAATATCTGAAGAAGTGAAAGCTGCAATCTCTTTGCTGGATGACATATCTGAAACAGAGAAGGCTTTGGCTGATGCAAGGGCAAAAACAGCAGAGGCAGAGGCTAAAACCAATAAGGCCAAGGCTGATCTGGAAGAGTATGGAGAGAAGGTAAAAAGCTGGCGTGAAGAAGAGAAAAAGCTGGCAGATTCAGAAGTATTATATAGTAAATGGGAAAGCAGAAACGGTGAAATAGGGAGGATCATTGATAAAGTATCTGAAATAGATAAGGAACTGAGTGCTATCTCGGATGATGAAAAAAGTTATATAACTGCAAGAGATGAGCTTCGAGAAGCAAATGAAAAACTGGATGCAAAGAAGAATGAAGTTAACATTAAGAATGAACTTTTTTATAATGCTCAGGCAGGTATAATTGCAGCAAGACTAATTCCGGGAAAACCATGCCCGGTATGTGGTTCGACGAATCACCCTTCTCCGAACACAGGACTTGCTGAGGCAGAGGGGATAACAAAGGAAGTACTATCAACGCTTGAAAAGGAAAAAAATGAACTTGATAAACTCACACAGGAAAAATCCGGTGTGGTTCAAAGAATTTCAGCTGCTCTTGGAGAGAAGAAAGCTTCTACGGTAAATAAACTGAACGAGTTGGGAAAACAGATAAAAGAGTTTGATTCTACTGAAACGGTTATAACGGATTTTACAGTCGAAAGACTCTCGGAAGCCCCGGATTATATAAGACGACTAAACGAGATGTCAGAAAAGAAAAGGTCAGCTTTATGTGATGAAGGAGAAAAGTTAAGGAATAACAGTGAAGAGTTTAAAAAAATCAGGGACTCTCTTGAAGACTCTGAGAAAGAACAGGCTAATCTAAATAGTTCTTATGAAGCTCTGAAAAAGGACCTGGACGAATTAAGGCTTGCGTCAGGAAAATGTGAAACTGCACTTCAAGAGAAGGAAAAGAAAAAGAAGTATAAAACAAAAGAAGAAGCAAAGTCTGTTCTTTCAGAGGCTGAAAAATCAAAGAATAATGCTGCAGAAGAATGGAATAATGCAAAGGTCAGTTACGAGAAAGCTAATAAACGTCTTACAGAAACAAACAGGATGATAAAGGAGCTTTCTGAGACACTTCCAAAGGAAGAAAAGGATTATTCATACAAGAAAACAGAGTATGATAATAAAATCATCGAAATAGATATACCTGAAGAAAAGTGGAAGAGTGTTACAGAGCAGTATAAAAAACAGAGTATCGATGATTTTAAGAAGCAGATCGATGATTTTAGAGAAAAGAAAAACGGAGCAGAAGGCTCGCTTAAGGCTGCCGAAAAAACCATAGCGGGAAGAGAAAAACCGGATATGGAAGCGTTGGAAAACAAAAAGCAAGAAGCGAATAAGAAGAGTGAGGGATTACTTGAGGAGCTTAACTCGATCAATAATCTCTATACTAATAACAAGAATGTTCTTGATTCACTTATTCCAAAGCTGGAAGAAAAAGAGAAGCTTCAAAAGGAATATAATACTCTGGATAGTCTTCATAAGAGATTAAATGGTAAAGTATCCGGAGCAAGAATGGATATCGAGACTTTTGTACAGAGGTATTATCTGAGGAGAATTCTTGCAGCTGCAAATATGCGTTTTCAGGATATGTCAGCAGGACAGTTTGAGCTGAGAATGGTAGCAGAGGATAAAGCCGGAGAGGGTGGAAATAAAGGACTTGATCTGATGGTATATTCTACTGTAACCGGAAAAGAAAGAGAGATAAAAACTCTTTCCGGAGGAGAATCCTTTATGGCTGCGCTTGCGCTTGCACTTGGAATGGCTGATCAGATTCAGATGAGTTCAGCAGCCATAAATCTGGATATGATGTTTATCGATGAAGGATTTGGTTCTCTGGATGAACATTCCAGAGATCAGGCCGTAAAGGTACTGACTTCAATGACAGGCGAAAACAGACTTGTTGGCATAATCTCGCATGTTACTGAACTGAAACAGAAAATAGATGATCAGCTCATAGTCAGTAGAGATTCTGACGGAAGTACAGTTAAGTGGCAGTTAAGCTAGCATAAATTATAAGTTCTTGCTATAATATGTCATTATACCTAAATAGAAAGGCATATAAGAATGAATTATATAAATACGCTCCACGAGGGAGATAATATCTCAGAGGTTTATTTCTGCAAACAGAAGATAGTTGCTCAGTCAAAGAACGGGAAGACTTATTACAGTCTCGTGCTTCAGGACAAGACCGGAACACTGGATGCAAAGGTGTGGGACCTGTCAAATGCGATAGCACATTTTGAAGCTATGGATTTTATCAAGGTTGATGGCCAGATAACTGTTTATAACAACAGTCTTCAAATGAATGTAAGGCGTATACAGAAGGCACAGGAAGGCACCTATGATGAGTCGGAATATATGCCATATACGAAGTATAACGTAGAAGAGATGCATACAGAGCTTCTCGGTTTTGTAAACAGTGTAAAGAACGAATATCTGAGCAAGCTGTTAAAGAGCTTTTTTGTGGATGATGAAAACTTCGCAAAGAGGTTCAAGAAGCATAGTGCTGCAAAGGCTGTTCATCATAATTTTATCGGTGGACTTCTCCAGCATACACTGGCAGTTACTAAGATGTGTGACTTCCTTGCTTCGTCATATGACATAATAAACAGGGACCTGTTAATAACCGCATCCATATGTCACGATATAGGTAAGCTGCATGAGCTTTCAAAGTTCCCTGAGAATGATTATACTGATGAGGGAAATCTCCTGGGACATATAGTTATGGGTGCTATGATGGTGAGAGATAAAGCAAATGAGATAGAAGGCTTTCCGCCACTTCTTCAGAGTGAGCTTGAGCATTGTATACTTGCTCATCATGGAGAGCTTGAGTATGGATCACCAAAGAAACCACAGCTTGTAGAAGCAGTAGCTCTTTCCTTTGCAGACAACACAGATGCCAAGATGGAAAGCTTCAGAGCAGAAGCGGAGAGCTCAGTAACCGAGACCGGCTGGCTCGGATACAGCAAATGGTTTGATTCAAATATAAGAAAAACTACTGTTTAGGTTTTATTGAGTTATATGTGACATCTACGTTATTTTTATAGAAAAAGGAGACAAAAAAATGGGTAAGTATTTCGGTACAGACGGCTTCAGAGGAGAGGCAAATGAAAACCTCACCGCTGACCACGCTTATAAGGTAGGAAGATTTCTCGGATGGTACTATGGAGAGGTAAAGCGTCAGGCAGGCCTTACCAATGTAACTCCGAAGGTTGTTATCGGAAAGGATACAAGACGTTCGAGCTATATGTTTGAGTATTCTCTCGTTGCCGGACTTGTTGCTTCCGGAGCAGATGCATATATGCTTCACGTTACAACAACTCCTTCAGTTGCTTATGTTACAAAGGTTGACGGCTTCGACTGTGGAATCATGATCTCAGCAAGCCACAATCCTTACTATGATAACGGAATCAAGCTCATCAATTCACAGGGTGAGAAGATGGAAGAGGAGACAATAGAGATAATCGAGTCTTATCTGGATGGTGAGCTGGAGCTGTTCGGACAGAAGTGGGAAACTCTTCCTTTTGCAAAGAGAGAAAAGATCGGATGCACAGTTGACTATGTATCCGGACGTAATAGATATATCGGATATCTGATATCTCTCGGACTATATTCCTTCAAGGATATGAAGGTTGCACTTGACTGTGCAAACGGAGCTTCCTGGAATATTGCAAAGTCTGTATTTGATGCACTTGGTGCAAAGACATATGTTATCAACGCTGCACCTGATGGAACAAACATCAACCGCGACGCAGGATCAACACATATCGAAGGACTTCAGAAGTATGTTGTTGATAACGGATTAGATGTTGGCTTCGCATATGATGGAGATGCTGACAGATGTCTCGCAGTAGATGAGAAGGGAAATGTGGTCGATGGCGATGCAATCCTCTATGTTTGTGGAGTGTATCTCAAAGAAAAGGGCGAGCTGATGAACAACACAGTTGTTACAACAGTTATGTCTAACTTCGGCCTGTATAAAGCATTTGACGAAGCTGGTATCGACTACGCGAAGACAGCAGTTGGTGATAAGTATGTTTATGAATATATGTCACAGAACGGTTGTCGTATAGGTGGCGAGCAGTCTGGTCATATCATCTTTTCAAAGTATGCGACAACCGGTGACGGAATTCTTACTTCACTTAAAATAATGGAGGTTATGCTTGCAGCTAAGAAACCTCTTTCAGAGCTTACTGCTCCATTTACTGTATATCCGCAGGTGCTTGAGAATGTAAGAGTAACAGATAAGAAGGCTGCGCAGGATGACGAAGCCGTTCAGGCTAAGGTTAAGGAGGTTGCTGATGCTCTGGGTGCATCAGGACGTATCCTCGTTCGTGAGTCAGGAACAGAACCGCTTGTTCGTGTCATGGTGGAGGCTGAGTCAAAGGAAGAGTGCCAGAAGTACGTAGATGTGGTCGTAAATGTAATAAAAGAAAAGGGATACGCAGTCTGAAGCATATAATACTTAAAAGCCACTGGTTTTCTGAGAAAACTAGCGGCTTTTTATTCATTGGCGTGTCATAGAATAAAATTATAATTATAATTTTATACTGTAATCATTTTTATATACGTTTTTAGTGTCTTCAGTCGTATTGTAGTCGCCATCGAAGCAGAACTCCTTGGACCAGGTCATGAAGTATGCCCATGGGATGTGACTTTCCTTCAGCTTATTCATGTCCGGCATATAGCCAACCTCTGTAATAGCACATACCTTTCTGGTGGTTGTTTCAGCCACCAGTTTTTTATATTTGTCAGCATAGTCTGTATACTCTTTCTCAGGTAGATAGATATCCCATCCGATGACATCAACATAGTCATCTCCCGGATAGGATTCCTTTGTCGGTGAACTCCAAACCCAGAGCAGGTTGTCGAGGTGGTACTCATCCACATAGAGATGATACATCAGAAGGTAAAGCTCTTTAGCAACCTCGCCGCCTTTTTTACCCCACCAGAACCAGTCTCCCTCAACCTCGTGGAAAGGTCTCCAGAGGATTGGAATGTTCTTGTCTCTAAATGGGATCAGAAGCTCGGCTATGTGACGTAAATCAGAAAAGAAGGCTTCTCTTTCAGGTGAACCATCTATCAGAACCTTTGAGGCATCAAAATCAGTATGCTTTGAATAAAAGGCCTTATCTCTACCTCCAATCGGTGAGAACCAGTGGAAGCAGAAGGTTAGGATGCTGTCGGTTGTTTCTGCAATTCTCATAGCAGTTTCCAGGGTATCTCTGTTCTCATATACCTCTGTCAGACACTCTTCGCTGGCATCATCATAATTAATGTTAGGACTATATGAAAGAAGCTCAAAGCCTACAAGCTTAGGGAAGTGCCCTGTAAGCTCATGTATATAGTGATACTCCTCCATAGGATTTGTCTGAGTATGCTGACCGGTGATTATTGCATTTCCGGCAGTATCTACCAGATATTCAAGAAGCTGTTTCGCTTTAGTGGTAGCATTTTTGTTTACAGGTATTTTATCGAACATAACATAACCCTCCAAGTCAATGAGTCAATGGGGACGGTTCTTCTATGGCTCATAGATATGTCCCTACTTGATTATATTACTATGGAATTTATTAAATGACAATCCGTGGTTTTCAATCTATTTTTCAATCCAACATGGAATTAATTATTCTGATAATTATGGAACTATAGTTTAAATGAAAAACCACTTCATTAAATAATTTATGTTAACTTGACGGGGTGGATTGACGAGTGGTAGCATATATCGGTGACAGTTGTTAGCATTTTACATGAATATGAAAAAAGGGAGGTTACTATTTTGAAGAAAAAAATTATATCTATTTTACTTGTAGCTGTGATTGCTATATCATTTGCCCTGGTTCCGGGGGTTAATTCGAAGGCTGCTAGTTATCCGACGTTTGTCCCACAGGAAGAAAACAGAACGCTTTACCAGGATGCAGAGGATGCAACCACTGCGGTCGTGGTTGTTTATGATATTACTTCCGCCTATAAGTACGAGAGGATTTACGTGGATCTTTATGATCCCAATGGTAATCCTGTTGCTAATAATGGTGAAAATGGTCGTATGTTATTTAATGACACAATGGATAAAAGATCATATACTCTTTCATGGGATATTACTGGTAAGCCTGTTGGAAAGTATACAATTAAGGCTCATATGAAATATTCATCAGATGGTTCGAACTGGTATGATGCGCCAGACGAAATTGTAACTTATGTTAATATTGAGAAAACAAAACCCACTCTATCATACTCGAATGAATGGGTGGATGGAAAGTGGTACGATTCCGAAGGGAAGCAGACATATAGTGGTAGACTAACTTGGTATTCCAACGAATATGGCTGGTGGGTTGAAGATAGTGCTGGCTGGTATCCTGTTAATTCATGGCAGAAAATAGATGGAAAATGGTATTATTTTACATCAAGTGGTTATATGGATTATAGTGAATATCGCGACGGATTCTGGCTTGGTTCTGACGGTGCATGGGTAGAGAGTTACTCAGGCGGTCACTGGTGCAGCGATTCAAATGGATGGTGGTATGAGGATGCATCTGGCTGGTATCCCGTTAATCAGTATGTCTGGATAGATGGAGTAAACTACTGGTTTGGGGCAGATGGATATTGGAAGTAAATAGGATTAATAATTAAGAAAAGCACCCATCGGGTGCTTTTCTTATAATGAGTAGTTTGGTAATGTTTGCTATCCTTCGATAGCGATTGTTTTCTTTTCAGGAATCTTAGCGGCTTCCTTCTTTGGAATACTTAGCTTAAGGACTCCATCTTCGTACTTGGCCTTGATCTCATCATCGGTCACTTCCTCACCTATATAGAAGCTTCTCTGCATGGATCCCGAATAACGTTCGCGTCTTATAAGCTTGCTCTTTTCGTCCTTCTTCTCTTCATCCAGTCCCTTGGCTGCGCTTACAGACAGATAGCCATTCTCCAGTGTCAGCTTGATCTCATCCTTCTTAAATCCCGGAAGATCAATATCCAGTTCATAGCCATTTTCAAGCTCATGGACATCAGTCTTCATTACCTGAGCCGCACGCTTTCCGTAAAGCTTTCGATCTACATCTCCGAAATCCATCTTCGGAAAATCAAGCCATTCATCCAATAAATTCTCTCCAAAAATACTAGGTAACAACATAAGTCATTCCTCCTTCTCAAGAAAAATATACAATAATAAATCTCATGAGCAAGGGAAGGAGCGTTTGGATTCTTCATCGGAATCTTCTCTATTCCTTTGTTCTGACTATGTTATAGCACTATTTGTTAGCACTGTCAAGAGGTGAGTGCTAATTATTTTTTAATAGCGCTATTACTTTATTTTTGATACAATAGTTAACGGCTTATGGGAGTAAAGCGTTGCTTCGCGAAGCGAGGATGTTATGGTATTAAATGGGTTAAGCAGAAAGGGGAGAATCATGCGATTCAGACCATGTATAGATATTCATGATGGAAAAGTTAAACAGATAGTCGGCGGATCACTTAAGGATACTGTTGGTGCGGATACAAACTATGTCTCTGAGCATGGAGCTGCATATTTCGGCCGACTTTACAGAAATTGTAATGTTCCCGGAGGACATATCATTTTGCTGAATAAGGCAGGAACGAAGGAATATCTGGAGGATATAAGAGAAGCTTCGGACGCTATGAAGGAGTATCCGGGTGGCTTTATGATAGGGGGCGGCATTACGGAGGAAAATGCACTTGAGTTTATTGAGCTTGGTGCATCTCATGTTATCGTAACTTCCTATGTTTTCAGAGACGGGATGATTGACTATGACAGACTGAATGCTCTGGTACAGAAGGTCGGAAAGGACAAGCTGGTTCTTGATCTTTCGTGTAGAAAGAAAAAGGCTGTTTCAGCAGATGGAACTGTTTCAGTAGATGGTACCGGTTCTGAGGATTATTATATAGTTACAGACAGATGGCAGAAATACACGGACGTAAAGGTGTGCCACGAAACGCTGGATGAACTGAGTGGATATGCCGACGAATTCCTGATACATGGTGTTGATGTCGAAGGAAAAAAGAGTGGTGTAGACAAGAATCTTCTGCAAATCCTGGGCAGTTGGGAAGGAAATGTCCCAATAACCTACGCGGGTGGAGTGGCTTCATTTGAAGATATGGACACAGTCAGAGAGCTTGGAAAAGGTCGTATAGATGTTACCATAGGAAGTGCACTTTCTATCTTTGGTGGAGATATGGACTTCCAGGAGGTTGTTAGTTATAAGGAGAATGGTAATGAGAATTAAGAGATATGTTTCATGTTTACTCGCTTCATGTATGATACTCGGACTCGCAGGCTGTGGGGATAAGGATTCATCGAAGGGTGATAGCAAAGAAGGCTCAACAAAAGCTTCTACCAGTGCAACTACTGATGATGCTGACAGTGCTGATTATCCTACAGAAAGCTCACTTAAGGGCGAGGGACCGGCAGATCCGAAGGCTTCTGCAGGTGATGCAACAGCTGATAATTCCGCCCAGCTAAAGGACGGGGATGTTCTGGTTGATATAAATTTTGACGATAATGATGTCGATGGATTTATGACATATACAAATGGCGGTATCTGTGAGATATCTGCAAGTGATGGACAGCTTGTGGTAAACATCAAGAACTGCGGTGGACTGGACTATGCAAACCAGATCTACTGGGATGGATATGCGCTCAGCAAGAATTGTGTATATACATACAGCTTTGATATTTCCAGTGATATAGAGAGAAAGATAGAGTATCGTCATCAGATAAATGGCGGTGATTATCATGCATATCAGGGTGAGGTTATAGATATTGGTCCTGAGGTGACAAACTTCTCGGTTGATTTTGAGATGACCGAAGAGTCAGATCCGGCTCCACGTATTGTTTTCAATATGGGTAAGATGGAGGATATGTCTTCTGATCCGGGCGAGCATAATATTTACATCGATAACATAAAGCTTGAGGTTAAGGATGCTTCAAATGCTATACAGGTATCCGGACTTCCTTCGTATGTAAATGTAGCAGTTGATCAGATAGGTTATAAACCTGACGATGAGAAGAAGGCAGTTGTAAAATCAGATAGAACAGATGAAGAAGAGTTTATCATCTGTGATGCGGCAACCAATGAAACAGTTTACGCAGGAAAGCTTGGTGAAGTGATACATGATTACGGCGCAGATCTGGATGTAAGACAGGCTGATTTTTCTGATTTTAAAACTGCGGGCGAATACTATGTATTTACAGAAGAGGGTGCAAGCTATAAGTTCAAGATAGAGGAAAATCCTTATGCGGATATATATAAGGACAGCGTAATGATGCTTACGAGGCAGCGTTGTGGTATGAAGCTGGATGCAGAGCTCGCCGGTGACTTTGCGCACGCGGCATGTCATACTGGTGAGGCAAAGGTTTACGACGATCAGAGTAAATCGAAGGATGTATCCGGTGGATGGCATGATGCCGGTGACTATGGTAAGTATACAGTAGCCGGAGCGGTTACGATAGCAGACCTTCTTCTTGCGTATGAGGATTTCGGAGTAGATGCTGATGATATGGGAATCCCTGAAAGCGGAAATGGTATTCCGGATATACTTGACGAAGCAAAGTATGAGCTTGACTGGATGCTAAAGATGCAGGATGAGGAGTCAGGTGGAGTATATCACAAGGTTTCTACTCTGGTATTCCCTGAGACAATTATGCCTGAGGATGATACAGAGCAGCTTTATCTCGCACCGATATCTGCGACTGCAACAGGAGACTTTGCTGCTATTATGGCAAAGGCAAGTGTTGTTTATAAGGATTTTGATCCGGACTTTAGTGCGAAAGCTTTAGAGGCATCAAAGAAAGCCTGGGATTATCTGGAATCGCTTGATTCATATAAAAGCTATAAGAATCCGAAGGAAATAACTACGGGTGAGTATCCTGATAAAAATGTATCAGATGAGAGATACTGGGCTGCGGTTGAGTTATTCCTTGCAGGTGAGAGTGATAAGGCTGACGCCATAAAGGGCTTTCTTTCTGATGAAAGTCTTATGGATGGACTTGGCTGGGCAGACGTAGGCTTCTATGCAGATTATGATCTGGCAAAGAGTGGCGATAAGGAACTCGGAGAAACAGCTAAGAACCATATAATGAATGCTGTAACTGAGAAGGTTGAGCAGTCAAAGAAGACTGGATACGACCTCTGCTTCGGAAGCAATTTTTATTGGGGCAGCAACATGGGTGTCGGAAATGACGGCGAGCTTCTCTATATGGCATACAAATTAACCGGCGATGAGCAGTACAAGACCTTGGCAAAGCATCAGCTTGATTATCTGCTTGGAACCAATGCGCTTGGTTATTGCTTCGTTTCCGGCTATGGTACATTTTATCCTGAGAATCCTCATCACAGACCATCACAGGTTAAGGGTAAGGCGATGATCGGTATGCTTGCGGGTGGACCTGACAAGAATATGGAGGATCCGTATGCAGTAGCTGTTCTTTCGGAGGAGAGCCCTGCAATGAGCTATGTTGATAATGCACAGAGCTACTCAACTAATGAGGTTACAATTTACTGGAATTCTCCACTTATATATCTTCTTGCTGCAGAGCAGTGAAATCGTAGGGGCTGTTTGTAATGATAACTTTTAAGTATAAAATGAGAAAATACTTTGGGCGTAATTGGTCGTGGATTCTATCCGCGGCCATTACTGCTGTTTTTATGATGATAGTTATGATCACCGGAAAGGTTGCCCCCTTCGGTGACAGATCCTTCACGCTGGTAGACAGTATACATCAGTATGTTCCTTTTTTCAGTGACTATCAAACTAAACTGAAAACGGGGGAGAGCCTCCTGTTTACCTGGAATGTTGGACTGGGACAGAATTTTTTGTCGCTGCTTCTTTACTATATGGCGTCTCCGCTGAATCTTATAATGGTGTTTGTTGCCAGAGAGAATATCATAGCAGTTTTTTCGCTTCTCGTTTCGCTCAAGATAGTGATATCAGCAGGAACCTTCGGTTATTTTCTCTCGAGAAGAAAGGGAGCACCGAAGAATAATACTCTGATAATTGCTATGGGACTGGGATATGCCCTGAACAATTATATGTGCGGTTATTATTGGAATACTATGTGGCTTGACTGTATCATGGTATTTCCGCTCATCATACTGGGATTTGAAAGGCTTATGGATAAGCGTGATCCCAGACTTTACGTGGGAGCACTTTTCTATAGTATGTTTGCAAACTACTATATAACATTTATCATCTGTATCTTCCTTGTGCTCTGGTTTTTCGTGCATAAGCATAAGGGAGTTAAGAGATTTTTTACGGATGGACTTTTCTTTGCGGGAAGCTCGCTTCTGGCTGCCGGTATGGCGGCGATGTCTCTTCTCATAGCATATCTGGCTATTATCAAGACCTCTACGGCGGGTGCGGCTATGCCAAAGTGGAACTGGTATCAGAGCTTTTTTGACCTGCTCAAGGGACAGTACTTCCTGACAAAGCCAATCAAGATGGACAATTTTGATGGTAAAGCAAATCTGTACTGCGGAACGATTAGTTATATACTTCTCTTCGTATATATCTTCTCTAACAGGATAAGGCTTGGAGAGAAAGTGAGATATCTGCTACTTATACTGTTTATGATCATAAGTATGAATCAGGAGCTTCTAAACTTTATCTGGCATGGATTCCATGATCAGTTTGGTATCCCGAACAGATTTTCATTCCTGTATATATTTGTAATTCTCTATCTCGGATATGAGGCACTCATAAGAATGAGGAAGACGCACATAGCTTCGGTTCTGGGGGCAGTAGCTGCCTCGTGGGCTCTGCTTGGTGTGGTTTATGGTAAGGCTGGTCTAGAAGGAATTCTGGATAAGAAATATATGCTGCTCATTTCTATGCTTCTGATACTTGTTTACGGAGTTCTGCTTGTTTTAAGAAAGTATGAGCTGATGCCAATCAGGGTATCGACTTTAGTGATAGCGATTCTTATGGCTGCAGAGATCATGGTTAACGGAGCCTTGGGAATGTCAGAGGTAGGCTTCTGTGATGGTGGCTACTATATGGAGTATTCCAAAATGATGGAGGATGCAGTCGGTGAGATAGATGAACAGGCGAAGGAAAAGGGACTCATTTTCTATAGGCAGGATGTAGTAGAGCCGAGGATGATGAATGAGAATACCTATGACAACATGAAGAGCGTCGGTACATTTTGCTCTACTGCAAATGGAAGAGTTGTGGATACCATGGCGTACTTCGGTTTTTATACCGGCCAGAATGAGTATCTGTACAGAGGCGCCTGTCCGGTTACGGATGATATGCTGGGCGTGAGATATGTCTATGTAAGAGATGGAGATTATTATCCATATGCATCACATATGAAGCTTGCACTGGAGAAGGAGGGGCTTAAGGTCTATGAGAATGAGAATGCTCTTCCTATAGCCTATGGAGTAAAGGACAGCATAAACAGATGGTCCTACGGAAGCTACAATGCTGCGAGTGTGCTTGGACATTTTTCTGAGTATGCAACAGGTTCGGCAGAGGTATTCTTCCCGGTTCAGCCAAAGTACGTAGTGTCCGGGGAGGGCTGTAATGCAACCTATGATATAAAGTCTCCGACAGTGATCAGTTATTCGGGCGGAAATGGAAATACTATATCCGTTAAGGCTTCATTTGAGATAGAAAGGGACGGAGAGTACTACGTGAACTGCCGTGCCAACTATATGGAAAATATGGAATATTATCTGAATGGAAATCTCATGGCCGATGGAAGAAACCATGGACAGATATTTGGTCTGGGCGATCTGAAGAATGGTGATCAGGTAACTCTGAACATGAGCTTTAATGAGAGATACTCTCCGGAGGGAACAATCTCTATGTATACGACAGTGCTGGATAAAAGTGCACTGACTCAGATGAGAGCATATCTGACTAAGAGTAAGATGAAAATGCTTGAAATGGAGGCTAACTATGTAAAGGGTGAGATAAAGCTCGATGATGATCAGCTCCTCTTTACAACGATTCCTTATGATGAGGGATGGACAGCATATGTTGATGGAGAAAAAACGAAGATAAAGAAGATGGCCGGTACATTTATCTCTCTTGAGATGGAACCGGGACAGCATATAGTTGAATTCCGGTTTATTCCACAGGGATTGAAGCCGGGAATAGTAATAAGTATCCTTAGCTGGATAGGTTATATAGTGATTTTTATATTCATAAGAAAGAGACAGAAAAAAACACAAAATATAGTAAGTAACTAATTGAAACACCATAAAAAAAAGGTTATAATCAAGAGAGTTAAAATGCGAGATACGAAATAGAAGGGAAATAACTATGGATAAGCTGAAGAAGATGGAGCCTCAGAAGCTGGCAATTGCTACGGCCGGTGTGGTATTTGTACTTGGAATAATTGGTGTTCTGGTAGGAAATACTGCAGTTGGTATAGTAGCACTTTTACTGCAGGTAGCAGCAGTATTTTTGGTTATAATGTCAGGATCTGAGCAGGCACAGGAGAAGAATCAGAGCGATAAGTACAGGAAGCTTTTTAAGAACCTTCCTATCGGTTTTGCTCAGGCGAAAATAATTATGGATCCGGCAGGAACAGTAACCGGATATCAGGTTGAAGATGCTAACAATACATTTGGAAGCTATTTCAACCTTGACAGAGAAGAATTTGTAGGCAAGGTCCTCGGAGACAGCCACATCGAGGTTCTTCAGGATATCAATGCATGGTTCAAGGCTTACAACACATCCGGAACAAAAGAGGGCGACCTCATGGATGTTGAGATAACTATGGAGAAGCTTGGCAAGATCTTCAACACAGTTATGTATAAGTCGGAGTCTGACTATATCAATATGGTAGTTATCGATGTAACAGAGCAGAAGGAAACTGAGGCTAAGCTGTCGAAGGCTATCGAGGATGCGAATGCTGCATACAAGACTCAGGCTGAATTCCTTGCTAATATGAGCCACGAGATAAGAACACCTATCAACGGAATCCTTGGAATGATCCAGCTGACACTTATGGCTGATGATCTTCAGGCTGATTACAGAGATAACCTGATCACAGCAAAGAGCTGTGCAGATAATCTGCTGAGACTTATAAATGATATCCTTGATATCAGTAAGCTTGAGGCAGGTAAGTACAAGATCAAAGAAGAGATATGCGACATCAAGGCGTATATCGAAGAAACAGTTGCAGCACATGTGCCTGCAGCAAATGGTAAAAATATCGAGCTTGACCTGTCATTCGGTAACAATATACCAAAGCTTGTTCGTGCTGACGGACAGCGTATACAACAGGTTCTTAACTGTCTGCTTTCAAATGCTATCAAGTTTACATCTGATGGTGGAGTCAGAGTTAAGATTGCAGCACTTGATGATTCAAACGATAATATCAGACTTCGTATGGCAGTTGCCGATACGGGTATTGGTATATCAGATTCAAATATGAGTAAGCTCTTCGTGAGATTCTCACAGGTAGATGGATCAGATACACGTAAGTATGGTGGTTCAGGTCTCGGACTTGTTATCTCAAAGCAGATTACAGAGCTTATGAACGGAACTATCTCAGTTCAGAGTAAGGAAGGAATCGGTTCAACATTTATCGTTGAGATTCCTGTAAAGGTTGTCAAGGCCGCAGAGATGGAAGCTGAGGAGACGGTTGAGAAGGAAGATCCTGCACTCTATTCGATCAACAATGCTAATGGAAAGAATGCACGTATCCTTGTTGCAGAGGATGAGCCTGTAAATCAGCAGGTTATCGGAAAACTTCTCGGTATGGCTGGCTTCTCGTATGATATAGCTGAGAATGGTGAAAAGGCTGTCGAGCTCTATAAGGAGAAATCCTACGATGCTGCTCTCTTCGATGTACAGATGCCGGTAATGGATGGTATTGCAGCTACTCAGGAGATAAGAAAGCTGGAAGCTGAGAATCATAAGGACAGACTTCCGATAATCGCAGTAACAGCCAGAGCTATGTTCGGTGATAAGGAAAGAATTATGCAGAATCAGCTGGATGATTATATCGCTAAGCCATATAACCTAAATACAGTTGTTGATACACTGAATAAGTATATCAAGGACAAGGATGAGAACAAAGCGTAACTGATAAGGATTACATAAGGTCGTTTACACGAAGGTATGATGTAAGAAATTCGTACGTCGTTTTCAACAAAACAGATTGTGATTTTGCACAAAAGAAAATAGATAATCAGTTAATAAAAAATAGAGATGATCATATATGGTCATAGAAAGTCAGAAACGGGAGCACGTAAAATTGGCTCCCGTTTTTGTTCTTATACAAGACTGAGTGTCGAGGTATAGTCCATCTACAAGATGTTGCAGATGGACTTTTTTTATTTGTAAAAATGACCATTTTCGTGATGTCAGATAATCGCACATCCGGAAAATAGACCATCATATATCTGGGTGGTAACCTAAAAACACCACCTCAGAAAGGAGGGTGAATATGAAGACCTACAGTGTAGGTATATGTGATAAGGATTCTGAATATGCCGGTGCATTGATGGACTATGTAAATGGCAGAAAAAAACTGGGACTCAGGTTGCACAGTTTCACGGGGGTGGAAGCAGTGAAAAATTATCTGAACTCAGAAAATCTGGATCTTATCATAACCGATAATATGCAAAGCTTTTCAATATCTGATGGCGAATATGAGTATATGGGAATCAAAACAGTTCTTTTATCTGAAGCCGGGTTGGAGTTTGACGGTGAAGATTCAGGCGAGGAAAGAGGGCATGTCATATATAAATATCAGAAGGCGGAAAGGATATGTAGGCAGATAAAAAACATGCTTCGTATAGAGAAAAAGGATGTCAGACGAGTGGCTTCCACGATGGTTGTTTATTCACCTATTGGAAGATGCGGCAAGACTACATTTGCCAAAGCTCTTGCTCAGTCTGATGAAGTAAGGGGTGGACTTTACGTAGCAATGGAAAACTTTGGAACCTCAGTTTCCGGGTTGGAAAATGATGTTCTTTATTTGATTAAAACAAGATCTGCCCGTCTTGAAGAAGCCTTAGTTCAGCAGATTAAGTATGAGGATGGGATATACAGTCTTCAGCTGTCGGGAACATTTCTGGATTCGCATGATGTAAATGTTTCTGATATAGATCAGCTTAGGACTAGTCTTCTTCAGCTAGGCAGGTATTCGACCATAGTTTTTGATATAGGCTCGGCAGCTATAGAGGATTACAAGATACTGGAGGGCTTCGACAGGTTATATGTTCCGGTTCTTCGTGATGAGGTATCCATGTCAAAGTTCGAGGTGTTTATGAAGCTCTTAAAGGATCTGGGTATGAGGTCATTAATTACCAGGATCATAACAGTGGATGTACCTGATGCACCCTATAATTCTGCGGAGATGACGAAAAAGCTGTGGGAGGTAAACAAGGATGAGAACGGAGATCAGTAATGAAAACGGAGATCAAAAATAGGCTCAAATCTGAAATAATCGGAAGAATAGATCTGTCGGGAGAGATAAAGGATGAGGATGTTTATCGGATTATTGATGACTGCATCGTCATGGAGTCAGGGAAGGCATATATACCACTTAAGGAAAAGGTTGAGCTGAAAAATGAGCTGTTTAACTCTATACGAAAGATGGATGTGCTTTCGGAACTGATGGAAGAAGACGATATAACCGAGATCATGATAAATGGACCTAACAATATCTTCTATGAAAAGCACGGTTGTCTGCTCAGGTCGGATAAGGAATTCGAAAATGATGAGAGGCTTATGGTAGTCATTCAGCAGATAGTGGGCGAAGCGAACCGAATGGTAAATGAAGCAAGCCCTATAGTTGATGTGATACTTCGTGACGGCTCCCGTGTAAATGTTGTACTTAAGGGAGTGTCGGTGGATGGAGCGGCCGTGACTATAAGAAGATTTCCTAAGAAGATACTTGATATGAAGCGACTACTGGAACTGGAAGCAATCAGTGAGGATGCTGCAGTGTTTCTGGAGCTTTTGGTGAGAGCGGGATATAACATCTTCATTTCAGGTGGAACAGGAGCCGGAAAAACTACATTTCTCAATGCTCTGACAGAGTTTATTCCGAAGGAGGAGAGGCTGATAACAATTGAAGATTCGGCGGAGCTTCAGGTGATAGGGATGGAGAACCTGGTCAGACTGGAGGCGAGGAATGCAAATGTTGAAGGTAGAAACATGATAACAATCAGAGACCTCATAAAGTGCTCTCTCAGAATGCGGCCGGATAGGATAATTGTCGGCGAGGTGAGGGATGCAGCAGCTATAGATATGCTTCAGGCGATGAATACAGGACATGATGGAAGTCTGTCCACAGGACACGCAAACTCAGCACATGAGATGCTAATGAGACTTGAAGCGATGGTTCTTATGGGAGCGGAACTTCCGCTTAAGGCAGTCAGGGGACAGATAGCATCTGCAATAGATATAGTGATACATCTCGGAAGACTCAGAGACAGATCGAGGAGGGTTCTTGAGATTAGGGAGGTGATCGGAATGAAAAACGAGGAAATTGTAACAAGGGAACTTTGGAGATTTGAAGAGAATGAGGATATAGCCGAAAGGGTTGCCGGAAATCTGAAGAAGGTAAATGATCTTCTCAATGTCAGTAAGCTTAGGGATGCAGGACTATTTAATGTTTACAGGGAGAACTTTATTCAGAAATGAAAGGAAGGATAAACATATATGCTTTATCAAAAGCGGCTTTTTTGGCTTGTATAGCAGCATACATTTTTTATGACAGAATAATTGGACTCATACCTGGAGCTTTGCTGGGAGTGTATGTATATCGGACAGAAAAGAAAAAATATGAGGAGAAGCTGAGGAGGAGAGAGCTTCTTGAATTTAAGAATATGATAAATGCCATGCAGGCTTCGCTAGAGGCTGGGAATTCGTTGGAAAGAGCACTGATAAGTGCCGGCCACGATATGCAGCAGCTGTATGGTAATAAGTCGTTAATTGTTAGTGAGATAAAAAAGATAGAGAAAAAAATGAAACTGAACATTCCGCTGGAAAAAGCGTTATATGAAATGGCGGAAAGAGTCGATCAAAGTGAGATATATGATTTTGTGGAAATTATATCTACGATCAAAAGATCAGGAGGAAATGCAGTCAGGATAATAAGAAATACAGTTGAAAAGATGACGGACGAGATAGAACTTGAGGCAGAGCTTGAGGTGATGGTTGCAGCTAAGAGATTTGAACAACAGATCATGGTCTATATGCCGTCTCTTATCATCTTATTCCTGCGGATCTCGAGTGACGGGTTTTTAAAACCGCTTTATGCGGGCCCTCCCGGAATAGTCATTATGTCGGTGGTCCTGCTTATCAATGTGGGTGCAGATTACCTCGGTCGGAGGATTGTGGATATCAAATAGAAATGGAGGAGAGATGGTTAGGTATATAACACTGAGTCTGCTGCTCATCTTCTTTATGCTGGCAATAATCAGCAGACAAAACTATAGCAAGTATAAGGGAAACAGGAATCCATTTCGATGTCTGGCAGGTGTGATAGCTGATTTTTTGCCAGCACACTGGAAACAGAAGATATCTGAATATGTCAGAAAGACGGATACGTATAACCTGAGTACGCTCAAGGTGAAAACCGAGGATTGGACTTCGGAGCTTGTGTATAAGTCACTGATGATGGTCATCATACTTATATTTCTGATTTTTTTACTGAGCTTTACTCCGAATAATGAAGTGAGCTCGCGTAAGCTGTCCCGTCCCGAAGTCGGAGATCTGTCAAGCTACGAGAATATAGAAATCCTGGATAACGAAAACCATACTAAAGAAACCTATAAACTTGAAGTTCACTCCAGAGAGTATACAGAGGAGGAGTTTCGCCGGAAGGCAGATGAATTTAAAGCTGATATAGAGAAAAACATCCTTGGAAGAAACATTTCGGCGGACGAAGTCATGTACGATTTGGTATTTCCCGAAAAGGATAGGACAGGCACTCTTAAGGCAACTTGGGAGACCAGTAATCCAACTTTGTTGAGCGGAGAAGGCAAGGTCGCCGAAGTCGGAGTAAGTGAGCCGGTGCAGGTAGATATATCAGCAACAATAAAGGACGAGAACTATAAGGAGGAATATAAAAAAAGTGTTGTAATAACCCCAAATAAGGATATAAGCGGCTCTGAAAAGGCAAAGCTCGAAATGCTAGAAATCGAAAGGGATAGTCGGTCAGAGAAGGAGTTTGTTATACCTGAAAAAATAGGTGATGTTCAAGTGAAACGAACCGGCGGGGGTAAGACGGAAAAATATCTGGAGCTTCTGGTGTTCGGAATAGTAATAATTATTCTGTTTACGTACTACGGAGTATATAAGCTGAGGGAAACCGGAGAAAAAAGAAGAGATGAACTGGCTGAGCAGTACTACAGTTTTGTGAACCGTATGAATATTTATATAGGAGCGGGACTTACTGTACAGAACTCACTGAGAACGATAGTCAGAAATAAATCCGGGGGATATCTGAACGATGAAATCACATATACGCTTAACAGCATAGCGTCAGGAGAACCGGAACCCAAGGCGTATCTGGAGCTTGGTAAGAATCTCGGAACTGAAGAGTACTCGAAGCTCATGTCTCTGATCAGTCAGAATATGGAATATGGAAATTCCAATCTGATAAAGCTTATGGATTCAGAACTTAAGCTGAGCTTCTATTTGAAGAAGGAAGATATAAGGAAAAGAGGAGAGAAGGCATCTGAGAAGCTGCTGCTCCCAACACTGATTCTTATGTTCATTGTAATGATTATAGTTATGTACCCCGCATTTGTGGGAATGGGATAACCAAAAAACGAATGAAGCAGGAGGTAAAAAACTATGAGAGAGATTTGTGAGAGATTAAGAACGAATATTCAAACGGCGACAGGTAATAATGAGGGCGTTGCAGCTATAGAGATAATACTTATTCTGGTTGTCCTGATTGGCCTGGTTATTATATTTAAATCGCAAGCAATAGCACTTGTGACGAAGATATGGAACGCGATAACCGATAATGCCGGAAGTATTACCGGATAGATGTGAATTACGCAGTCAGTAATAAAGTAAATGTTATTTTAACTAGTCTGAAAATGATCATAGGAGGTACCAATACGGATGAGCAATAAAGGGTATGTAACGATTTTTGTATCTATCATGCTGGTTGTGATGCTTATTTTGACGACGGCTGTGATTCATATAGTTGATCTGAGTAGTGCTAAAACTAAACAGGTTACTGCGGTCAGCAGTGTAACATCCAGTGAGCTGGCTAATTACAACAGATTTATATTTGATCGTTACCATATCCTGCTGCTTGACGGTAATGCAGGAAACCGTGGAGAGGGTGCGCTTGAAGCGGAGATGGTAGAGCTTCTTAAGGAGGATTTGGGAGAAGATTATCAGGTAAATGATATCGAGTTATCCGGTATGGTTCATCTGATGGATGATAATCTGGCTGAGTTTAAGAAACAGCTGAATGACAATTTTATATATGATGCAGCTGATTCCGGAATAGACATGATAAAGGAAAAAACTGCAGGGAATGATGAACCGGTAAACGAAGAGACACTAAATAACATGGACGCTGACATAGCCGGTGAGCAGGAAGAAATTAGAAAGGAAGAAGAGGAAAAAGAACAAAGTGAGGGCGAAGAGGATTTTGAACAGAATCCGCCCGGAGATCCCGGAGAGGAGAGGAAGGAGGTTATCGACCCGAGAGATACACTGAAGAGCTACACAGATGCAGGACTTGCGAGGATACTACTGCCGGAAGATGTAGAGCTCGGTGAAAACATAGTTGACTACTCCATAATGCCATCAGCCGGGAAATGTAAAGCTACTTTCGGGGAGATAGATACGAGCTTCAGTGATATAGACAGGATGAAGCTTGATACCGGAAAAGGAAGTGGATGGGGAGATGCACTGACCACAGGTGGGGAAGCGCTTTTATACGTGAGGAAACATTTTAACTCTCTTACAGACAGGAAGTTTGATGATACATATCTGAATTTTGAGATGGAGTATCTGATAGCTGGAAAACCCACGGACGGTGCGAATTACAAAACGGTAGTAGACAGGATACTTCTGATACGTTTCGGAGTAAACTTCGGAAGCATAGTACTGGACGCAAAGAAGATGTCAGAGTGTAGTCTGATAGCTTGGGGACTTACGTGGTTCTTTCCTTTCCTCCAGCCGGTAGTTAAGTATCTGCTGGCGGGATGTTGGGCATATATAGAAGCTATAGCAGATGTTTATCTGTTGCTTAGAGGTCATAAGGTTCCTTACTTGAAAAATGAAGCTAACTGGGTCACGGATTTTGAGAGTCTGAGTCACCTGGATGATTATCTGGATGAACCCTCTGACGAAGAAAGCGGACTTGATTATAACGATTACCTGACCATTCTGATGGCGATGGCAGGAGATGATATGTATTACAGGATGCTTGATGTTATGCAGATGAATGCAACTCAGGAGGGTGTAGAAGGGAGCGAGACTTCCTTCAGAATGGTAAATGCCATAACGGCCTTCGGGATTAACGCAAGCATAACCTACAAAGGAAAAGAATTTGATATTTATGAAGAAGCAGGATATTAAACGTAGAGAAATCTGCCGCAAATAAAAAATAAATAGCCTTTTAAATGCGTGGAAGGGATATAGTCCGGCAGGTTTTTATATATAGAAAGGGGGAGCAAGGTTGAGTGAAAAGGATCGGTTTATAGATGATAGAGGAAGCGTATCCATAGAAGCTGCAATAGGCTTTCCCCTTTTTCTTTTTGTTATGCTTTTCTTCATCTATCTGTCGAATATATTTACGGTAAAGGCTGCTATATATGAGGGTGCGGTGGAAACAACGGAATATATGGCGGAATATGCATACCTGACTGACAGTTTTCCGAGTGTCGGTGTTGCAGACTATCCTATGGTTAAGCTGAGATTTGATGAATATGTTGATTCAAAACCGTTGATCGAAAAATACGTGGTTGGTGGAGTAAGTGGTGTGAGCTTTCTGGGATCAAGCTTTCCGGATGAGGACGGGTATATAGAGATGGAGATAACCTATTCCATCCATGTAGATATTCCTATCATTGGCTCATTCAACCGAATGTGTCGGGAGCATATAAAGCAGAAGGCTTATCTAGGAAGAAACGGATACATAGGAGAGGAAGATGATGACGAGGAGAATGAGTATGTTTATGTTGCAAAAAATGGTGTCGTATATCACAAGTCCAGAAGCTGTACGTATCTCATGCCAAAAATAAGGGCAGTAATGAGAGAGGGTGCAGATGGCTACAGGGCCTGTGAGTATTGCGGCAAAAATGCAGGAGAGATTGTTTATATTACTTCGGAGGGTGAATGCTATCACTCAATCAGAAACTGTTCGAGGTTAAAACGAACCGTAGAACGAAAAAAGCTGAGTGATGTATCGCTTCCTCCATGTTCCAAATGTACAGGGAAAGGAAACTAGATGAATAAGGGTTATATGACGATAGAAGCAAGTGTGATAGTGCCGGTTATTATATTTGGGGCTTTTTTTGCAATACTTGGACTACTGATTGCTTATGAGCGAGGGTTTGTTAATTCGTCGGAATATGAAAGGCTATACACGATACCCCTTAATAACATAAGAAATGAATGTGTAGAGGAATATCTGAGTGGGGCGGACTTTGAGAAGTCCATAGTGACCGGTGCTCTGGATATGAAGTCCTCTTACTCGAGTCACAAGGCGTCTTTTGAGGGAACGCTCAGAGTGATAAAGGATATTAGTGTCAGCTGCAGCAGAGAGATAGATGTACGGGAAGACAGACTAAGGAGGTGGCAGCTTTATGATGATACTTTCGAAGAATAAAGGGATAAGTAACTATTATGAGGTTTGTGATATAGAGCTTACCGGAAGCTACGAAGAGAAGATGCTTATAAATAATCATATGAAATATCTGCCGGATGCTGAAGTAAGAACACTTGATAATAGAAGAAGCATGTATGTGAAGGTGGATGGATACAGTCCGCTTACAAATGTTTACGGAAAATATATACCTTCGATGAAGGACATACTTGCTTTGGTTAAGGATATAAAAAACTGCATAAAGGAGGTGCAGGAGTATCTGCTTTCTCCATCAGGGCTTGTTCTGAATATGAAGTATATCCTTTATGATGAGCAGTCCGATATGCATAAGTTCATATATACACCAAATACTGTCAGAGATTTCAGGGATCAGCTGAAGCAGCTTTTTGAAGAGATAATGAGGATATTTGACCATAAAAACCGTGATGGTGTTGTCTTTCTATATGAGATGTACAGCAGATTTTTGGGGGATAATTTCACTCCTGAGATTTTCTGCAGGATAGTGGATGAATTCGAGGGAAAGTATGGAGATGATATGCATCAGGAGATAAGAGATAGTGGAGTGAGTAGTGTTTCCTATCAGAAACAGAAGATGGATTTTTTTGAAGATACGGACTACAGCGCAGATGACGAGGGTGTGATTTCTGAATCTGCGAAAAGCTTATATATACTGGCGGCGGTCGCTGCAGTTATTACATCGGTGGTTCTGCTGGTGATATTCGGACCGAAGTCAATCAAGTTTTCAGCGCTGATCATGGTTTCACTTGTTATTTATATAGCTTCGGATGTCATGCATCAGAAGAAGAAAACGGAGTGCATGGTTGAGGTGACAGATGAAAATGTGCGACAGGTTGAGGAGTCGTCATATGAGCCTCTGTCATTAGGTCGGATAGAAAGTAGTGCCTATGTTCGTTCAGAGGAAGAAAGTGAATCGAAGGATACGACTGTTCTCTCACAGGAAGCAGAAGATGGTGTGTCGAGACTGATACCACTGGGAGAACAATCAGAGGAACTGATATATCTGATAGAAGGAGAGACCAGGATAGGAAGGCAGACAACAAGCTGTGATTATTGTATAAATGAGCCTTCCATCAGCAGAGTGCATGCCATACTCGAGAAGATAGGGAGCACGCTATTGGTAAGGGATGCCGGGTCAACTAATGGCACATATGTAAATGAAAAAAGACTTGAGGAAAATCATCCTGTAGAGGCGGTTCCGGGTGATCTGATAAGCTTCGCGGGAATTCAGTATGAATGTAGATAAAATTATAGGAGGATAGAGTTTGAAGGATAGATACAATATATCGCTAATAATTATTATAACGCTGTTTCTGGTTGGCTCTTTCGTTTTTTATTCGGGACTTATAACAGAGCGTTTAAATGCAGAAGGTCAGACGGATGTTGCAACAGACAGCGATGCGGGGCAACAAAAGGAAGAGGACTCCTTGATAGATGCCGAGATGCGTCCATTTATGACGGAGGGGGATGCACTGATTTTTGATAATGAGGATGGGCTTATCGGTAATTCTTCCGTTCCGGATCCTGAGTACAGGCCGGTAGGAGATAAGAGACCTATGACAAACAGTGCAGACTGGTGGGAGGATGCAAAGAACTATATAACCGCAACCTTCGGAGTGGTGGATGGCCAGTACAACACATCCGATAGTGCACCTCCGGCCGGAAATATATGGTGTGCAGGACTGGTATCAAGAGTTATGAATAATTCTTATCCGGATGGAAATAAGATCGGAATCACAGAAAGTGTGGAGGTCCTTTATAATGAGATAACTGCATCCGGTGATTACGAGTTCATAGGAGAGGGATATGTATCTGACTTTGTGGACATCGTCGAAAGTACAAAGGCCGGCGATATCATGCTGCTCATGTCCCCGACATCTGGTGGAGGTTGGAAATGGACGCACTCACAGCTGATCACATACTATGGCTACATTTACAGTCAGGGAGCCGGTGGAAAGATCCGGATGAATACATTTGATGCTTATAATCAATATGGCGCGTATGATCCGACACTTTCGTCAGGTTATTACTATTATATATACAGGTATAAAACGGCTCCGAGCTCTTATCTCGGAATCAAGAAAGTTGGTTCGTATTCTGAGAATGCATACAATAATGTCTGGTTTGAGGCTTATGATGAGGTTGGAAATTATCTGGGGGCATATATGACCGGAGCAGCTGATGATGAGAGCGGCGGTTATGCATATTACCTGAGAAATTCATCGGATGACCTCTCGTATGTTCTTGAGGATGGTGGTATCCCGCTTCCGGTGGGTAGTACGGTGTATCTCTATGAACAGGGTATAAAATCAGGAAGCACCTATGTTCTGCCTGATGGAGCGAGTGGTTATGCCGGAATCTGTGGAAGTGAGTGGAGCTATGTTTACGGACCACAGAAGGAGTACTATATCGAGCTTGAGACTGTTGGATATGATGATTGGACTGCATCTAATGCATATATAGTTGAGGAACCTGAAATAGAGGGCGAAGTCACACCTATTTCGTATGGCAAATTGTCGCTTAAAAAGAAGGTAAGGAGTGAGTATAGCTTATATACTCAGGACAGAAACAGATTCTCGCTGGAAGGGGCCAGGTATCAGATACAGTCAGAGGATGGACGTTTAAATTATTATCTGGAAACAGACGCATCAGGTGTAGCGTTCTTACTTGATTCAAAAGGAAAGAGGACAAAGGTTTCCGTTATAGAGGATGTCCCCCTCGGGAAGTATTACTGCTGGGAAACAAAGGCAAGCAAGGGCTATAAGATAGACAGTGAGTGCAGTGAAAGTAATAAGAAGTCCGTAGTTTTGACTGAGGAAAACAGGAATGGCGAGTTTGTTTCTAATGAAGTTCCGGAGGTAAGCTTTCTCGGAGGACTTCAGCTAATTAAGAAGTCGTCAGAGGACTATACAAAGGATAATAAAAATTATGATCTTAGGGCAGAGTACGAAGTTTATAATTCGACGGGAGCGGTAGCCGGAAGAATAAATACCAATGAACAGGGAGGTGGATACCTGGGTGGCCTTCCGAGCGGAAAGTATACAGTAAAGGAGACAAAGGCCGGAAAAGGTTTCAAACTGGATGAGACAACATATAATATACAGATAAGTGTACCAAACGCGGGCACCTATATCTATGATGGAGTCGACTACAGCGCAGTATTTGAACCGGGCTACTATAGAGAAAAAAATAAGGATATTTCCGGACTCAGTAATTCAGGCCTGCTAGAGCATTTTGCAAAACATGGACTATCGGAAGGAAGAAGAGCGTCTGCTTACTTTGATGTAAGCTTTTATGCAAAGAAGAAGGGGCTTTCAAACTATGAAGCATTTAAACATTATCTGGGATTTGGAATCTATGAAAGTGAAAATGCGGCACCGGATGATTATTTGAATCAGACTATCGCGGCGGGAGTTTATCAGAATAATAGTTCTAAACCGGTGACGGTTTCCTTTGAAACGCCTGATAATTATAAGAAAGGGCTCACTATTGAAAAGTATGATAAGTACTCCGGAAGAATGACAGTAGAAGGAGAAGGCACGCTCGAGGGGGCTCAGTTTGAGATATCATACTATGCACTTGATACTCTGGAGAATATAGAAGAGAAGGAAGCCGACAGTGTATGGCATGTCACCACTCGTCTGGGAGAAGACGGAAGATATCTGGCCATACTGAATGAGGAGTATATGACTCCGGATGGAGAACAGTCAGAACTATACATAGATGAAAAAGGAGATATATTTATTCCCTTCGGCGTCGTTAAGATAGAAGAGATTGGTTCTCCGACGGGATACACCTTAAATGATGTGGCTTATGAAGCGGACGGTGAGCGTCAGGCAGAGCCGGTGCTTTTGATGATAAACGAAGAGAGTGATTTTTCTGGAAAGGTAAGTGTATATGATGAAGCGATAAGGGGAAATATCAAGCTGGTGAAGAGAACCTTTGAGGACGATTATCCTATGAGTGGTGTTGACTTTGAGGTAAAGAGTGTAAAAAGTGGAGAGACTCTGATAATCACAACGGACGAAAATGGATGTGCGACAACTGAGGGGCTGTGGATGAGTGCTGCAGAGGATGGAGAAGATATAGAGCCAAAGGAGGGCGTGGGTGCACTTCCGTACGGTGAATATACGGTCTCCGAACTCAGATGTGACGCGAATATGGATAAGCAGCTTGAACCGCCGATAACGGTAAGGATAGAAGAAGAGATGACATATGATGCATTTGATCCTTCAAATACCGAACCTATAATCAGAAATGTGCCACTTCCAGAGATAGGGACGACGGCGCATGAAAAAGACAGCGAGCTTGATGTCGCTTCCCTGTCGTCGGATATAACATTTGTTGATACTGTTGAATACAAATACCTAAAGGCGGACACTGAGTATACATTATTGGGAAAGCTAATGGTGAAGGATGCTAGTGGTCAGGTCGCTGAGATGCTTAAGGATGGAAATCCTATAACGGTAAAAAAGACCTTCAGGACTGAAGAAGGAAATGAGAAAAGTATATATGAAAAAAATGGAAGCGTTGATATGGCGTTCGAGGGAATTGATGTGAGAGGACTCGAGGGAAAATCACTGGTGTTCTACGAATATCTGTATCTGGGTGACAGTGTAGATGAAGAGGCAGAATATGAAGGCTATGAGGATGAGGATATATTCCCGGTTTCACACGAGAATCCGGACGATGAAGCTCAGACTATACATGTCGCAAGGATTGGTACAAAGGCGCATGAAAAAGGATCTGATTCAAATGTGATAGAACGCAATAAAGACATAGTCATAATTGATACAGTAAAATATGAAAATGTTACTGTCGGCGAAACATATAGGTTAGAAGGTGTACTATATGATAAGAAAACCGGTGAGCCAATTAAGGTAGATGGAAAAGAGATAATTACGTCTGGATCATTTGTGGCAGAGAAGGAGTCAGGTGAAGTTGATGTGGAGTTCAACTTTGATGCTGAGAAAATAAGCAGTACTTCTATTGTTGTTTTTGAGACTATGTATGATACGGAAGGAAGAGTAGTTGCAGAGCATAAGGATATAGAAGATAAGGATCAGACTATTACCGTTACTGAAAAAGTGGTCAGCAAAGAGGAAAAGAAGGAAGATAAGCTGGAAGAAGAAAAGCTGGAAGAGAAAGGGGAAGCGGAGTTACCTGTGGTTGAAAAAAACGAGGCAGCAAAAGCAGCTTCTGGAAAGCCTAAAACCGGTGATAGTGTATATGTTAAACTAGTTATTATATATATGATAATTGCAGGTGCGATGATAATGTTTATCATATATAAGAAGAAAAAGGATAATTAATGTTTTTTCGGGCAGGGAGAGACAGCTCTCTGCCCGATATTTGTAGATAATTTAATATAATAAAAAAAAGTTAAAAATAGATATTGACATGCATATTTAGTTTTGCTATTATAGACAAAGTCGCTGGAAAAAAGGCGACTACTTTTTACGAGCTTGAGATAGAAACTCAGCTCTGAAAATTCTACATGGAGAGGTATCGAAGTGGTCATAACGAGGCGGTCTTGAAAACCGTTTGTCCGCAAGGGCACATGGGTTCGAATCCCATCCTCTCCGCTCATCGATTTTACTATCGATTGATTATGATTCAGTTATTTGGAGAAGTACCCAAGTGGCTGAAGGGGCTCGCCTGGAAAGTGAGTAGGTCGAGAGTATCGGCGCGAGGGTTCAAATCCCTCCTTCTCCGTATTCTTGGATAAACTATCCTACTGAATCAAGCGTACTTTAACAACAGAATAATGATGACAACCCCGAAAATTCTTTTAAGACAGTTCAACAAGGTTGAACAAAAGAATATTCGGAACTGAACGAATCAAAACCTAACAGTAAGTTTTGGAATGGTAAAACGTTAACGTTTAAACTATTGCAAGGACAAAATCTTTTTTGAGAGTTTGATCCTGGCTCAGGATAAACGCTGGCGGCGTGCTTAACACATGCAAGTCGAACGGAGTGGTTCTCCCGAGGATTGATGGTGCTTGCACCTGATTGACTCATT
>DGHK01000007.1 GCA_002392655.1 Lachnospiraceae bacterium UBA3850
GCACAATATTACTCGGTGTCCTCGGTTCCGCGGAAAGCTCCGGTGCAGGAACATTTCTGCATTCAAATGTATCCTTTGACATCGCAACCTTATCCATTCGATTCAGCTTAAACAGACGAAAATCTTTTCGCTTCAGGCACCACCCATACACATACCAGCTGGTCCACTTATATATGATATAGTACGGTTCTATCGTTCGCTTACTCTCTCCTGACGGAGCAAAGTATTTGAACTTTAGATACTGACGATTTTCTATGGCATCCTGTATCACTTCTATCTTCGGTGCAAGCGTTCCCTTGTACCACGACGAAAGGTCAATAAGGATTGAATCTCTTCCGCTCACAAAATCCGAAGAGCCCGACTGAATCTTCTCCATCAGCTGACTGTAGTAGCTGCTTCCACTTACACTATCCAGACTCCTGAGTCCCGCAAGTATCACCTGCATATCCTTTGATGTAAGGATAGTCCTGTCCATTCGGTAGCCTTCCATAATGCTGATTCCGCCACCGATTCCCTGGGTGGTTTGGATAGGAATCCCAGCCCGGCACAAATCCTCGATATCTCTATTAATCGTTCGCCTGGATACTTCGAAACGTTCTGCAAGTTCAGGCGCCGTTGTTTTTTCTTCCTGCAAAAGTACAGAAAGTATTCCGATAAGCCTATCTATTTTCATTTCAAATAACTTCCCTTCTTTTGCTTCGCACCTATAGCCATATGGCATCTCGCAGTTGTTTTGAAATCCTATATAGTTATCATATCAAACAAAACACGACAACTCTATGTCATGTTTCTGGGTAATTTTTTCCTGCACCCCAAAATATTCAGAGTGCAGGACTATTACTACTTATTCACCTTTAATCTGCTGTCTCGCAACAAGGTCCGCAAAGAATCCGCCCTTTTCAATAAGCTCTTCATATGTACCACTTTCTACGATATTTCCATTATCCATAGCTATGATACGGTCACATTCACGTATCGTGGAAAGTCTATGCGCTATTATTATTCTGGTACATTTCAGGGCATCCAGTGAATCCGTAACTATCTTCTGATTCACATTATCAAGTGCACTTGTAGCCTCATCCATGATCATCAGACTCGGATTTCCAACGATTGCACGAGCAATCATAAGACGCTGCTTCTGGCCACCGGAGATACCACCATTTCCTTCAGAAATCATGGTGTGCATACCCATTGGCATACTTTTAATATCCTTCGCCATACCGACCTTCTCAGCAGCATCCCACGCATCTTCCATAGTACAGTTAGGTCTCGTAATCGTAATGTTTGAATAGATATCTCCTGCAAAAAGCTTTCCGTCCTGAAGAACTGCACCTATACACTTTCTGAGACTTTGAAGATCAAGATCCCTGATGTCCATATCATCGTAGTAAATAGTTCCCTGTTCCGGATAAAGGAGGCCGAGCATCAGTCTTACAAGCGTTGTCTTACCGCATCCACTTCCGCCGACAATAGCTACGTACTCGCCCGGTTTTATTGTCAGCGATACATCATCCAGTATTACAGGACTAGATTCATCATAACGAAATGTTATATGGCTTAGCTCTACTCCACCCGAGATAGATGATACAACCTTCTTTTCAGAAGAAAACTGTGGCGAGGTTTCATAAATAGGTCTTCCTAATTCAAGAACAGGTCCAAAAAGTGCGATTCTTCTAGTTCTGTTTGCTATCATATTCAGATTTAAAATAGCTATTTCATAAGCAGATAGAAATGTAGCAAGACCCGCTACTGAAACCTTATGATTAAACGCCAGATAAAATGCCCAGATCATACCGGAAAGCTCAAGAGCACGTACCAGTTGAAGCTTTATACATACCGGAAAACGAACTGAAAATGAAGCACTGGCCTCATCAGCATATCGTCTTAACCACTTCGCATATGCTCTGTCCTCGCTTCCACTTAGCTTAAGTCTCTGCACTCCGGATATGAGATCATAAACGATACCACCATTACTTTCAGCTGCGTTTAGCCTTTTCATTTCCAGCTTTTGTTCCTGGAAATAAGATATTACAAGCAGCAAAACGATCAGAAGTATCGGAACCAGCGCCGAAGGAAGCAGCACCGGAGCAACAGTAAATACCGGCAGAGCAGTAAAGAAAGCACATATAAGATTGGTGCTCACACATAGTATATCCGAAATCAAAAGGGGCAGCATAAATAGTGATGAAATACGTTGCGAGAGTCCTCCGGCAGCTTTTCCCTTGAAGAAGGATTTTGGCATATTGAGAACTCGGTAGTACACACTATTTCCCAGTATAACATCCAGACGGAACCTGACACGCATGATCAATGAATAATTTACTGATCGCAGCATGAGAAAAACTATCAGTACCATCAGAATAAATAAAAACATAAGATATATCTGATTCTCTGACTTTGTCGGCACAAGCTCTGACATGGCAATGTTGGTTGCCAGTGGGGCTATCGTCGAAAAGAGCGCAATTATAATCGATACCAGCATATATAAAAATACATCACTGATTTTAATCTGCCTGATCAGAAACTTTAAAAACTCCTTCCTGGATAAGGCATGCATTGGAAGAGGTTTGTAGAAACATATAGCCTCATCCTCAAAGCGATCAGCGTCCACACGCTTTACATGACGTTTGTCTTCGATGACTCCGTCATAATAATAATAGCCATAAAATGTATCCGGAAATAGTGCAACATAGCTATCCTCATCCTTTACCTTCGCAAGCATAACTTCATCAGAGTTTTTCCACCATTTACCTGACAGACGCACTCTTCTATTTGATATTCCGGTACTTCTGACCAAATCATCAATCAGATCATCGATGTTACTCTTTTCACGAGAAAACTCAGGTACCTCCAGCTTGAAGTATCTCACTATATATTCAAGCTGACGTTGCTGATCTATATCTGAGAGTCCGACTCCTGATGACTTACCATTTCCCGAGCTTAGTATATCTCCCAACAGACGCTGACTGCTGTCAACCGCTTTATTATCACTTTCTATTCTGTTTTTTAACTGGGGTCCGAAAAGACTCATTAGCTATTCTCCTTAAGCCGACATAACAAGCTTCCTGTAATGTCCCTCGATCTTCATCAGCTCTTCATGTGTTCCTCTTTGCACCACTTTTCCGTGATCCATAACAATTATCTCATCACAGTCACGGATAGTAGATAGTCGATGTGCAACAATTATACAGGTGATTCCTCTTTCATGGATATATTCAGATATTTCATACTCAGTCCTTGCATCGAGAGCTGAAGTAGCCTCATCCATAACGAGAATCGACGGTTCATTCGACAAAACTCTGGCTATTTCGATTCTCTGCTTTTCACCACCCGACAGGTTGGCTCCTCTTGGCTCAACTATCATATTGTAGCCACCGGACCTTTTCCTTATCTGATCATGTATACCTGCATCTCTGGCAGAGATGATCATTTCATAATCCTCTATGCTGTTATCCCACATCTTTATATTGTTTGCTATTGTATCGTTAAAAAGAGCCACCTCCTGATCCACCAAAGCAACAGATGCTTTGAAAAGAACTCTTGGAATCTCCTCTATCTTTTTTCCATCATAAAGTATCTCTCCGCTCCATGGCTTATTAAGGCCGACTATCATCTTGGCAATTGTTGATTTACCGGAGCCCGACTCACCCACTATAGCCACTCTTTTTCCGGGAGTAAGCGTGAGATTGAAGTCCTCGATAAGCGGCTCAGCGCCACTGGAGTAACCGAAAGATATGTCCTTCAGCTCAATGCTTCCACCCAGCTTTTTAAGCTTTTCATAATCCACACTGCTGTCATCTATATCCGTCTGAGCCTCCTCCGGATAGTTCATAACATCATTCACTCGGTCTATGGCAGCACTCATGGCATCCAGATTTTCTCCGGCATCTACCAGCTGGTCAACCGGCTTAGTCATTGCTTTCATGAGCTGGAAAAATGTCAAAATCATTCCGGCTGTAAACGCCCCATGTATGATAAGAACGAAACCCATAAACATAATTATATTTTCCGAAAGTGATGTTATAAATGCCGGAACATTAGCGAGAACGCTCGTTTTCTTCAGCGTTACCACCTGCGCATTGATCATAGATGCCTGATAGCCGCTCCACCTCTCATAAAATGCATTCTCCGCTCCGGTCGCTTTTATCGTATCTATCATATCGATACCGGATACCGTAGTAGCATCAAGGTTTGCTTTGCACTGGAAATATACCTCATTTATCTGCTTACGCATCGAACCGATTCGCTTCATAAGAAGCAGGTTGGCAACAGTCGACACTATTCCGATAACAGTCAGCATGACATTATAGCTCAGCATGACCGTTATGTAGAATAACAGAAGTATTATATTCATTATCTGAGGAATAAAGGAGCTGATAAATGTATCAACTATCATGTTATTCTGTTCCTGCCGATTTGACAGATCTCCGGTCTTTCGTCTCATGAAGAAATCCATCGGAAGGTAGAATATATGTCTCATATAGCTTGCATTTTTTACAGCTGTAACTTTGCCTTTGGATCTTATAAGCAGTATCTGGTTTAAAATTCCTGCTACTAATTCAAAAACTAATACAGCTACAAATGCAAAAAGAATATCCGGGTACCAGCTTCTCCTGTTTCCCGCAAGAACCTCATCTGTAAATATACGATGAAATATAGGAGAAACTATTCCACCAAATGTGGCAAGCACTCCTGTAATGAACAAAAGCACAACGATCCTTCTGTTCTCCCTGATAAAGTCCATTATATAATCTACGGTTCCGTTTCTTCTGCCTTCACAGACAAAATCCGGTCCCGGCTTGAGCAAAAAGCTCTCTCCACTATATTTGTTCCTAAAATCCTCCTCGCTGATAACTATTTTTCCTTTTGAAGGATGATTCAGATATACGCCCTTTCTTCCGAAACCACAAAGAACAACATACTGACTGTTGTTTAGCACGGAAATAATAGGAAATGTTTTTTGTTTTTTCAATTCATCAAAGGACACAGCTTCAAGGCTGCAGGATAAACCATATCCTTCAGCCGCATGAACTAAAAGTTCAGGCTGTATGCCGTCTCTTGAAACGCCGCAGTCCTCTCGGACCTGTTCAAGGCGTATCCATTTCTTATAATATGCAAGAATCATGTCGAGGCAGGCTGCGCCTCCCTCCTGTTCCTCCAGCTGAACAATGATAGGAACATTTACTTTTTTATATTTACTCATGATCACCTCACCAGAAAACTAAGTGGGGACACTTCGTCCAGAACCAGAGTTGCTTTAGTCAGACTATACTCATATCCTGACAGATTATCTGCTTTAATTATGAGAAGCCAGTTATAATTAGAAGAAACGCACTCCTCCACCAGCCATTCATTATCCATTAAATATTCAGCTGAGATCTCATCTCTGCTATATGGAACACTGTATATAGAAATTACCTTCGCATCCATTTTAGTTCCATCCGACATCTCCAGCGTCACTTTATCTTCGATCTCTCTTATCTGCTCGGTGCTGTACTTAGATGCATCCAGACAAGCTATGCAATACTGTTCAGCTTCTGTTCCGGTTTCACCCGCCTCCTGGGGATCCATATACATAACAAATCCATTTACTGTTTCAGTAACAGGGATTTTTCCTATTATACCCCAAACAATAAAAGCCAAAAGTATAAGCACCATTGCGGCAACGATTATTATGAAGCCCGAATGAGCCACATGGATATATTCATCCAGTTCATCTCTCGATATTTCGCTCTTTTCTTTCTGCATTTTATATCACCTGTTCTTTCTCTTCACATTTCAAGAAGCATATGTTCAATCGTACCGTCAAGCGGCATCGTATCCGGCTTACTCATTCTTGTCGCTGCCGGAAGCTTTATACAAAAGAGACATGACTGTCCTTCTTTACACTTATGTCCGCACCTCGCATGGCTTCCCAATCGCTCAACATAGTCTGTACCTGCGACAGATACACCTCCTATAATCCTCGGCGAATAGTAGTATGCACCGCAGCAATTGCCCCATATAACACTTGTTCCATATGGTTTTGTGATGGCCAGACTGCTCATATAATCATATTCACCGGCTGAAAAGGATGGTACGATAAGCAGATTGCAGCACAGATCCCTGCAAAGCCTCTCAACCGAATCATTCCCCTCCTGCGGTAGAAATTCTGCACATATCAGTCCACCTATCCTGTATGCACCCGGAAGGTGTATGATACAGAACTCCCGCTTGGGAACCGGTTTTATATCCTCGACCATTTTATCGGCCCTGTCAATAAACTGTATGTGCCTTCTCTGGCTGCCTATTATTCTTCCTTCACCATCCACCAGAAGAGTCATGCTTTCTCCATTCTTCCAGATGCCCGGCATGATAGTGATACTTGGAGGAGTTAAGCCCTCTTTTTTTATATCCTCGATAAGGTCGACTAAGATTTTCAAATAGTCTCCCTTTCTTTCGTACATCTGTTTAGTACCCATCATCTCCGGTCCGAAGAATAGATCTGCTTTTTTCACACAGGCCTCTTTCCAGCTCGTACAAAATCTATTTAGGATATCATCCTCATCCCTATGACCATCAAGAGCAATCCCGCGCTGCTTAAGCCTCTTTTCTTCTACATCCGGAAAGGAAAGAACCAGCGGATCCTTGAGGCCCGTAATCGGGGTAAATGCAACTTTAAACTCACCCCTTTTTTTATATTTTTTAACATCAATCGGAATAATAATATTCTTAAATTCTAAGGACTCATCCCATACGGTGTAGCTGATCCTCGTGAGTATACCGTTCATCTTCCAATGAGCATCTCTGTTGCTGATCTTTCGAAATACTGTTTTATCCTCAGCATCAAAGTATCCCATAAATGTACCATACTTCGGATTTATCCATATCTTTGTTTCACGATAATTATCATTTAAAGCACCAACAGATATAGTTTTACCCTCACTTATCGGAAGCATATCGTAAAGTGAGACCACTGTCGGCTCAGATTTTTTCTCATAGCTTATATGCCTGTCCATCCAGCAAAGCAGCTGATAGGTATGAGCATATCTGACCGACTCCTTTGAACCCTGAATCCGGTGCAGCAATTCTTTTAATTTTTCCAGACCCTTATCTAATCCACGCTGCATGGCAAGCTCCAGCGAATCAATCACATCAGCAGGTAACCACTCAGAGTCCTTTAAAGAAACATATGACATGACAGGAATAGGCGAAGACTCCATAATAAGAAGGAACTCCGCCATAGTATTCATATATTCTCTAGCAATAGAGATGTCTGTCATATCTGCACCACCTTTTATTACGTACATGACTTTTGACACTTATTTGTGACATAATACTTATCCTGCAAGCAGGAACGTATTATGACTTTTGACACTTATGTCACATCATGTAATTAAATAAACCAACTTCTTCGAGATAGTTTTCGGTAGAATCTTTTGTTTTAACATATGCCGCCATAAGTATCGGGATAACAGCTTTTTTTAATTCCTCGTCATCATCCCAGAGCTGAAGCAGCATGCTTCTCAGATCTGATATTTCATCTGAAGCATAACAGGATATATCTGTATCAAAATGCTTACAGGAAGCATATTCTTTATAATAACTGCTCTCCGCTTCGTCGATTTTTTCAAATGTACCATATAGAGGAGAAAGCTTTATAGCGGCTTCTTTAAGTCTCTTTTTTTCATCAGTCAAGCTCATATAATCCCTCCATATCTCCGGTTTCCTCATAAGCCGGCTGCTTATCCTTTAATAATACAAAATGCCCTAAAACAAGTACATCCATTTCCGTTCTCATAAAACATCTGTATGCATCCTCCGGAGTACAGACAATCGGTTCTCCTCGTACATTGAAGGATGTATTGATCAAAACTCCGCACCCTGTCAGTTTTTCAAAGCTCTTGGTAAGCTTGTATATAAGCGGATTACGTTCTCCGGTTACTGTTTGAATTCTGGCTGAATAGTCAACATGCGTGATCGCCGGTATGTCTGATCTCTTTCTGTTTACTATTTCCAGCATATCATCTGTATCCTGCTTCTTAAAATCAGTCCTTCTATCCGGCTGTACCTCTGAAACAAGTAACATGTAAGGACTTTCTTCTTCCATTACAAAATAATCATTTACTCTCTCCCTTAGTACAATCGGAGCGAAGGGACGAAATGATTCTCTATGTTTTATCTTGAGGTTCATCTTTGACTGCATCTCAGCGTTACGGGAATCTCCCAGTATGCTTCTATTTCCAAGAGCTCTTGGTCCATATTCCATACGTCCCTGAAACCAGCCGATTACCCTGCCTTCATCTATATATCCTGCTACGGTATTACATAAATCATCCTCTGACTCATATCTTACAGCCACGCAGGAGTTTTCCTTTATGAAGCTTTTTATATAATCATCATCAAAATCCGGCCCCAGATAGCTTCCCCTCTGGCTGTCATTTTCGTCAATGCTCCTGCCGACTTTGAACTTCTCATACATAGTATAGAGGGCACAGCCAAGTGCACCTCCTGAATCATCTGAGGCTGGCTGGATCCATATATTTTCAAATACTCTTTCTGAAAGAAGTTTTCCGTTTGCAACACAGTTTAGTGCCACGCCACCTGCCATACACAGATTCTTTTCTCCCGTAAGCTTCTTTGCATACCTGCCAAGGAGAATGATTATTTCCTCTATCACCTTCTGGGCAGATGCAGCAATATCCATCTCGCGCTTAGTTATCCTTGATTCCATCTCTCGAGCGGGCCCGCCAAACAGATCGGAAAACTTCTGGTTGGTCATATATTTGCCCTTATAGTAATCAAAATAATCCAGATTAATTCTAAAGGAACCATCCTCTTTGATATCAATTATTTCTTCTTTTATGAGATCATAAAAAACAGGTTCGCCATACGGAGCAAGTCCCATAAACTTATACTCACCTGAATTGACCTTAAAGCCACAGAAGGAAGAAAATGCACTATATAGCAGTCCAAGCGAATGTGGATAGTCGATCTGCTTTATAATCTCTATCTTATCATCCACTCCTCTTCCTATGGTCGTGGTTGCCCATTCGCCAACTCCGTCGACAGTTATTATCGCTGAGGACTTAAATGGCGATGGATAAAATGCAGACGCTGCATGTGACATATGATGCTCCACTGTGTAAAGCTTATCCTCTTTACCTAAAACACCAAGCACCTTTCTCAGATTCCTGTCAACTGATAGTCTGTTAATTACTACATCATCCAGCTTCGAATCTATCAGATAATCTGCTTCTTCTCCAAGTGCTATTATATTCTTTATATATCTGTCCAGTGTCAGCATCGGTTTATCATAATAAACAACGGCGTCAAGATCCATAGGAGTCACACCTGCCTCCTTCAGACAGTATCTGATCGCATTTACAGGAAGTCTGTTATCATGCTTTATTCTGGTAAATCTTTCCTCCTGTGCTGCAGCAATTATTTTGTTTTCATCTATTATAGTCGCGGCTGAATCGTGATAAAGCCCTGATACACCCAGTATTATCATAGCTTCCCTTTTCTTTCCATACTCTTTAGTATATAAGGCATCATTTTCTTTGCAATTACGCGATTGGAACGCTCATACTGATGGCAGACATCATAAAACATTTCCATATCATCTCTTCCTGAAAAGATGTTGGAAAAGTCTATAAGCCATTCCTTCTCCCAGTTCATTTCCTTTAGTTCATCGTAGAATCCAAAAACCTCAGCATTAAGCGGCACGGATCCATACTCAGCAGCAAATGTTCTATTGAACGGCTGCAGAAAACCTACAAAGTCTATACCAAAACCACTGCATACGGAGTGCATGATCTTCTCACATTCCAGCCAGTGCTCTGCCAGCGTTCCTTTATATTCCACACCCTTCGAAATGCTGTCAAACGGAGCGATCCATCTGCTTCTGACTGCTTCGTCCTCACAAGTCAGAATACTTTCCAGAAAATCAAGTTGTGCATTTCTGCAGGAAGGATGCTGCTTTGTGAAGGTTAGTGTTGTTGAATTATTGAATCCGCCGTAGCTTATTACGAGATCCGGATTTAGATGCAATCCATCTCTGATAAGCTTCATCCATTCATGATCTGCCGTGAAAGCAGAAACGCCTCCTCCGTACAGGATGACGTCAAGCCCGCGGCTTTTTAGTGTATCGTACACAACCTCCGACCAGCTCTTTATATTTCCATATGTGGGATCACTGGTCGAACCTCCCAGAGTGATAATCCTAAATGTTTTTTCTGTTGCGTCTTCCTCATTACCGAAGCAGACAAATCCGGGAATCTCCTCCCTTCGGTGAACCGTACCGAGATGAATATCATATTCACAGAAAGGCTTTGATGCAGCATGGTAGAAAACATCATCCAGCATCAAGAACTTTTTCTTTTCTATTCCTAAGTCCAGCAGATGTCCTTCTATCTTTCTTATCCTGTTTCTATCACATAATAAGCATATATATGTATCAGTCAGATCCTCATATAAAAGTCTCTCATATTCCGGGCTCTTGCTGTCTATGGTATGATCATGCTCCATATCTACCTTGATGCTTCCCAGAAAATTCCCTAAGTCCTTCAGGCTCTCTTCAACATACGGATAGTCAGTCTGATGGCTTCCGTCATAAAGGATATAGAATTTATTCTGAAAGCTTCTCAGAAACTTTATTATACATTCGTCGTGCCAGCTATTAAGTTCGTCCTTTTTAACAGAGCTGTCAGCTGATCTGTTTGCCTCAACCCATCCGTAGTACTTTGATTGCTCAGACTCATCAAAGAATAGATGAAACTCTTTACTTAGTTTATCTGTCCTTCTGCTGATATCTATTATGTGATTTCTCGGAACCCCTTTATTCTTAAGAACAACCTCGCCAAAATCTGAACAGACTGCTGCGTAGTCATTCTCGCCAACTACGTCAGGTGCCTCGTCTATGCTGTAATAGACTTCCTCACATATCTTCTCTTTTACCATCTCAACTTTATCATAAAAATAGCCACTTACAGCTATACTGTCTTTTAGGCACTTCTTAATTATTTCCTTCTCAACACCTGATGCATAGATATAAAGCTTTGATGATCTTTCCGACATTTTTTTATCCTCGCTTTGCCAAGAGTATTGATTTTGGTTTGCAAATCGCTAATTATTATACCATATTCCAGCTTTTTCAATTCACCCTTTTTTAGTTCTTTGCTCCGAGTAGTGCTAGTGCAGCTTCGACCTGATCTCTTTTCATCTCCGGGGAAGGATACATATACCATATCCTGATTCTGCTCCCTTATTCTTGCAACCTCGCTGAGCAGATAATCCTGAATATCAAACTGCCCATCCATAATAAAATACCTCTTAAACATCTACTTGCTTTCAATTAAAAACCATTACTCCAAATAAGCGCTGTTCACAGGAAAGTTAAAATATGTATTGGGGTATGGCTCATTTATAAGTGAGAAATGCCACCACTCACCATTATATGGCTTAAAGCCGTGAGCCGTCATAGCATCTCTAAGAATCATACGATTTGAATACTGCTCTTCTGTGATTCCGGAATAATCTGCGTGAGACCGCCCTCCAAAATAATCAAAGGTTCCACCCATATCTATATCAGACCCAGTCTCAGCATCCACAAGTGTTATATCCACCGTACTTCCCCTGCTATGAGCAGAATGACGGGCGATATAACCCTGAGAAAAAAGTACAGACTTATCAAGTTCAGGATAAAAGTATTCTTTCATGCCCGTATCATTTTCATCCTGTGACCATTCAACAAAATTATCAACCGCATCCTGTGGTCTGTAGGCATCATATATCTTCAGCCTATAGCCCTTTTCCTTCAGGTCATCATTTGCATCCTTGAGTGACGTGGCAGCCTCCCTGGTAAGAAAAGCAATCGGCTCCTCGTATCCCTCTATCCTTTCACCAACAAAATTAAAATCTGAATAGTATCTGATTTCCTGCTCGATATCCGGATCCACATCACTTATCTTCACGAAGCCTGAAGTATCATACTCCGGTCCCTCAGGCAGTTCTCTCCTCGCTTCTGTCGTTTTCTCTTCCGTTGTCTTTTCTTCTGTTGTCTTCTGCTCAGTAGTTATCTCTTCTGTAGTTTTTTCTTCTATAGCTTCTATCGAACGAGCTTCAGTTGTAACAGCCACAGCTTCAGTTTTTTCGGTTTTTTTATCTGAGCCACAGCCTGCTGTTATGACCATCATCATAAAAAGCAGCGCTGCAACTAAACCGGTTTTTCTCTTCATCTCTTTCAGTTCCTCAATGATGTAACGTTATATCAGATTATCTATACTCCGCCAGACATCTGCCACACGGAGAGTATCCTTTCTCAATCAGTTCATTCAAAGTGGAGGTACACTCCCACTTGTTCTTGTCCTTCATATCACTAACACTGCTGCACGAAGGCATATGTATCTTCCGGGTATTTGTATTTACCACAAACTCACGACTGGTATTTGCAAAATCAGTATCTGCGGTTGAAGGTGCCGCCTCTGTTGTCAAAGAATCCACTGTCACTTCAGTCACAGCTTCAGTGGTAAGCTCCGTAGTTTGTACATCATCTGCAAGTCTGCTATCCCCCGTTGCATAATCAATCACGATATGCGGCTGTACATTATAACAAAATACGTGGAAGCATATACCTCTACCTTCATCCTCTACTGACCAGGCTTCCATCTCAACTCCCTTTGCCAGCAGATTATCTCCTTCAAAATACGGTGTGACTCTGTACAGAACATGGTTTTCACTTGCCCTCACATAGTCCAGAACCTTCAGTTCAAATATCTGCATCGTCTCCTGATTCAGATAACGTGTTCCAGTGATGAGATTCTTTGGGTTTGCATTTTCTCCCGCCAAACTATATGCAATCAGATGTGATCTATTGTATAAATAATTATCCTCAATTACCTCACTATACTTTACTGTATGCCATCCACTTGGTCTTATATCACCGATTTCACCGCGAGCCTCTGTAGACATAAGCTCAGGGCATATATTCGCATAGGCAGGACCACATCTTCCTAGTCTGTCCAAATCGCTATATAGTTCAAAAGCCTCTGTGCTTTTCTTCTCCTCATCAGTAAAGGAAGGCTTATTTCCATTTATCTCGATATAGGCTTCTCCGGAGTAATCGGGGATGTCCGTAGACATATCAATTGTCTTCTCTGTTGACACCTCAGTTGTCATCTCAGTTTTTTTCTCAGTAGTTTTTTCCGTAGAAGCTTCCGTTGTTTTCGCTGTAGTACTTTCTGAAGTTTCCTCTGAAATTTCCTCTGTAGTTTCTTCCGGAACACTTCTGGATGAGCTATTATCCTCATCCGAAGAAAGACCGCAGCCCACAGCCATACATAAACACAGCATGCAAACTATCAGTCTTCTGATCTTCGTTTTCACTTTACTTTCAGACATTTCCCTCATAAACATATCTCAGTTTCTCTCTGGCTACATCCGCCAGACGATATATAAGTTTCACATCAGTGGCTGCTCTGTCTGTCATATGAAATGTCGGAAAGAATCGAGATATGTGAAGAGGAATCTCCGCACCTATCACTTCTCCTTCTGCATTCTTCAAAGAGGCTATATATGAGCTGATTGCACGAATCTCCTCTTCGCTATCGTTCTCTCCGGGAATAATGAGTGTCGTCAGCTCAACATGACATACTTGAACCGCACGTTCGATGAAGGCTTTTACCATATCAAGACTGCCACCCAGCACATCTCTGTAAAAGCTCTTGGTAAAACCCTTGAGATCGATGTTCATCGCATCTATATATGGTGCTATCTCCTCGAGTACTCTTAGCTCAGCTGTTCCGTTGGAAACAAGAACTGAAAGCATCCCTCTCTCAGAAACGAGCTTCGCCGTATCACGTACGAATTCATATCCGATAAGAGGTTCATTATAGGTAAATGCAACTCCGACATTTCCTTCTCTCTTATAATAGGCAGCCGTCGATGCAATCTCCTCAGGAGTACAGACCTCCGCTTCCGTTTCAAACTCATATGCCCTTTCCGACCAGGATATTTCATCATTCTGGCAGAATGGACAGCGCAGATTACATCCGTAGCTTCCGATTGAAAGTATCCGGCTTCCGGGATGAAATCTTCTTAGCGGCTTCTTCTCTATGGGATCAAGTGCCATCGAGGTGATCCTTCCATAATTTAAGGGAATAATACTTCCATTCCTGCAGCCCCTGACACCGCAGAAGCCCTTAGCTCCTTCGGCTATCTCACAATGTCTGAAGCATACTTCACATCTCGCCATGCCATCCTCCCAAACTCTTATATCCGATTACTTATCTGATAAAATTCGTTGCCTGCCAGTCTTCCTTCTCAGGAAGTCCAAACTGCTCCTTACCGATAGCGATGCTCTTCATAAGAAATGTCATATTGCGCGCAAGTGTTCTCATCGTCTGAAGTCCCTCCATATCCTGCTCAGCCTCGCCAACAGATCTTCCATGCAGGATATTCCAATACTGACTTGTAGCTATAGGCATTCCCACAATTCCAAAATACTTATTCAGCACATCATATGCTGCAGTAGTTCCGCTACGACGTGCAACTGCAACGCTTGCGCCAACCTTCATAGTCTTGTCGAAGTGACTGCTGTAGAACAATCTGTCAAGAAGTGCGATAAGTGTTGCGTTTGGAGATGCATAATAAACCGGCGAAGCAATCACAAGCCCGTCTGCCTCCTCGAACTTCTTCGCGATAACATTTACTTCGTCATCAAAAACACATTTGCCTGTTTTTTTGCAGGATGCACAGGCTATACAGCCGCGTATATCCTTATTTCCAATCTGGATTATCTCAGTTTCGACACCTTCAGCATCAAAAACCTTGACCATCTCATTTACAGCTATGCTTGTATTTCCCCCAACTCTTGGGCTTCCGTTCAATATAAGTACTTTCATTTTTAATCCTCTCTTATCATAGATCTATTTACTTCTACACTCTCTTATGGCCGAGGTTCTCTCACTATCATTTCCGCCATAGTGGATTGCCTCTTCATAGTACTCAATCGCTTTTCCATAATCACCATCTACCTCTGCCAGATAGCCCAGTCTCTCGAGCTTATCGACGCAGACACTAAAGCCGCAGTGCTCACATTTCTTGCAGCTATCAATCATATCCAGATAGCGAAGAGCAGCTTCTTTTCCCTCCTTTATCAGGTAGAGGCCAGACAATCTGCACGCACGAAGCGGTGTGTATCTCGCATAGTTCAGATACTTTTCTTCTGAACCAAAAGCCTCCTTCAGAAACTCCAGTGATTTATCAACATAGATGACTGCTTGCTCTGTGTCACCCATCAGCAGATAGTTTCTTGAGATCAGATCATAAGCCTCGTAGAGATCCTCATAATAGTCCTTCTCCTCGCCCTCTGTCTTGATTCGAACCTCTGAAAACTGCTTGAAGTTTTTGATGGCGTCCTCCGGACTTCTTCTGACAAATGTATAATAGTACGCTGCTGCATGAAGCGCATATCTCATCATCTCCCTGAAGTTTTCTGTCATATCCTCTACTGATTTATATGCGTCTGCTAACTCCAGATATTCATTCATATCCTTTTCTATAGCCTTCATATCCTCCAGCCTGTTCATATATGAAAGAGTAGTCGCATATTTACGTATGTAGAACAAAAGATCTCCGAAGTTTTCAATAGGGATGTCAGGATTATCAGCTACGGCTTTTTTCATCGATATCTCTTCGGAAAAGTCGATGTCCTTTCCTGTAATTTTGCTTAGTTTTTTTACTATAATCTCATGACGACATGCGAGAGCTTCTTCATACATCTCAGCATCGTCATAGGTATCTGCAAAATCAGTAAATGTTGTTATATCGTCTAACTCAAATCTCTCTATATATTCCTTATATATATCGACCGCATCCCTAAACCTCTGCATCATCCTATAAACACGAACGAGGTTTTTATAAGAGATGAAGCTTCTGGTTCCTTTGTAGCAGGCGATTGCATCCTTGAAGCTTTTTTCCGCATCCTCATACATTTCCATATACATATAAGCACGACCGAGAGCATTGTTTGCATATGGATCATTAGGATAATCTTCGACCATCTTCTTTGAGAACTCAAGCGCTTCTTCATATCTCATACCGGCCATAAGTATAAGAGCATGATTAACTGCCGTCTTCGGACTGTAGCTTAAGCCTATCAGCTTCTCTGAACAGTCCAGTCCCTTCTGATAACTGCTCTCATCCTCCAGAACCTCAAATCTGTAATCGTTATAATACTCTGAAAGCTGATAGAGGATATCCTGATGCTCAGGATTCTTCTCGAGACCTTTTTCATACTGCTCTGCTGCCTCATCTCTTCTATCAAGTCTGTCCAGAATTCTGCCGTACTCATAGTTTACATTCGCATCCTCCGGATAGTTTTCGAGAGTCTGCTTGAAGAGCGCCTCCGCCCCCTCATAATCATCCTTCTCATAGAGATACTTAGCCTTATTGATATCAAGCTTTACATCCTGAACTCCCGCGTGCTCAACATACTGAAGCGCCACCTCAAAGCTCTCCATATCATCATAATCCAGGAAGATCTCCTCAGCAAACACATACGAATCCACATACATCGGATCGTTGTTTCTGAGATAGAAATAATCATCAATAACAGTATTTACATCTCCGGCCTTATAAGCCATATACTGTCTGCCACCATGGGCGATGGTTATATAATCATTTTCCTTTTCAACTTCCCTGCTCCAAAATTCCAGACCTTCTTCAAAGGCTCCGGTTGAATTAATTATATAGTTATAGAGATCCGTGAATTCATAGTATTCCTTAAGGGATGCACCCTTAAGCGCAAGCATTACATTTGACTTGGCATTATCCATATCTCCCAGATTCACCTGAGCAACTGCGATCAGATAATAGCTATAAGGAACCCTGATTATCTGACGCACCTCCTCAATCGGAAGAGCGTTCTTGTCCAGATTCTTATCATAACCATAACTCTCTACGAGAAGCTCATTCCATTTGATAAGATACGGAAGTGATTCTTCTATCTTGTTTTCGGTAAGCAGGAGACGTCCCATTATGGCGTAGTATTCCATGTCACTACGATCCTTCTCTGACACACTCTCCAAAATCTTATACGCATCCTCCATCCGCTCAGCTCTGGCATAGAGCCAGCCCAGACTTATCTTGTAGCTGAGGTTATCCGGCTCTGCCTCAATCATAGCCGGAAGCTCCTCTCTTCTTTCTCTGTCAATCTGATCTGATATATCCTTATAGGCGGTGCTTTCCACATTTTCAAACGTAAAAAGTATATATTCGTTTGCTCTCTTCTTATCTCCTTTCAGATACCAATAAAGACCCATAGCCGGATGCGTCTCATTCACGTATATCAGATTCATGGTCTTGGGCAGAACCTTATAAGCCTTATCCAGGATCTCATCAGTTATCTCGAGTCCCATCTCCTTATGTATATCCTGTATAAAAAATCTGAGATACATAAATATCAAATGACTGTAATAAAAATCAGAATGCTCCTCACCCGCCATCAGTGTATGTTCTATGCGTTCACTCAGCAGACTGAAACACTCATCATATCTTTCCTTGTAGTAGAGATATCTGATCACCGCGATATCCTCAAAAGGATGATAGAAATCATACTTCCTTGCCTGCAGGATAGACTCACCCAGAGACTCGAGCTCAGAAGCTCTGTAATCTTCCGGATTTTTCGGATTTTCAATTCTTCTGTAGTTGGATATAAAGCTGTTGATCGTAGATATATATTCATCCACCTCATATTCAAACTCAGCCGGATCCGAAGGCTCGCCGTTATACTCAACCACGACAGAATTTACGGATTCAGGACCATTTGCTCTGCCTATAATGGGCTTTTCGGCAAGTCCGTAATCGCCTTCATTTTCTATCTGATCACATAAAAAAGATATAAAGTCCTGAGGAAACTCTTCGCATAAAGCTGCTCTGTCATGCCTGATTGTAAATACATCGTCGAACAGATAGAATACCTCGCCCGGATACTTATAATGCGACATAGTGTACTCCAGGAATTCTCGTCTCACCTCGTCCTGCTCATCCAGGCTCGTAAAGACAGGATCAGATAAAAGCTCCTTCCATAATGAAGTATCCATCCTCTTATTTATATCCTTATAGATATCGTCAACTCTGGAAATCACCTCTGAGTATGGGTCTTCCTCTTCAGCATTTTCACCTGATGCAAGTTCAAGAGCTTTGTCATACGCATCCTTCAGCTGCATGAATCCCTCTTGATCATCCTCAGGATTAGTTTTTACCAGCTTCGCCCTGTACGCATCCCTGATTGCATCCACATCGTCAGTAGGCTCGATCTCCAGAATCTCCCACACCTTGTTTTCTTTCATTGTAAAAATCCTTTCGTTTTCTGTATTCTGCTAACTATTCTGTGCATTTAACCTCGCCCAGCACTGTATATATTGAACCGTCCTTTCCCTGCTCTGATTTGATCAGCGCCACGCTTCTGACAGTAGTTTTTATCTCCGGAATTTTATCCGGATACCTCACTTTGCCATCCATAAACCTGCCCCTTCCTGCAAGTGTAATATGTGGCTTAAACTTCTTACTGTCAAAAGGAATCCCGTTTTCTCTGAGACTGCTGCGAAGCCTCTTAACATAGGACATGAGATAAGGATTCTCCTCAATTCCTACCCAGTGGTAGATTCCGAAATGACCAAAGCCAAAGAACTCTACCGGAAACTCCTCAAACTCTACTGCCTTCATCGCATCAAGAACTTTTTCGGGATTACCATACTCACCGATAAAAGCCAGAGTTAGATGCAGATTCTCTTCACTGGAATAATGCCCCTTTAGCCCACAATCTTTAAGAGAGGCCTGCAGCTGTTTCAGAGCTGTTGTTATTTCACTGTCAAATCTTATAGCGATAAAAAGTCTCATAGCTTAATCACTTTCCACGGTCCTTACTACTTTTCCTGTATCATCATATGTGGTCTCTTTTATCATAATACCGGCTTCATTATATTCATATACAACAGTTTCCCGTACATACCCATCTTCTCTATGTTCAATTCTCTTAGATACTTTTCCCAAGTCATTAAATTCAAATTCATAAATATCTGATATATCTCCCTGAGAGGTATATAAAGTCTGCTTTATATTATGTCCATTTTCATCATAATCAAAAATTCGTCTTTCCAAAAAATCATGATTTGAATTATATCTGGTCCATTCCAGGGTTTTTCCATCTTCGTTTACCTTACCATCTTTATATTCATCTACTTCCCCGGATGTTCCTTCATACTCTATCTCTGAAAAATTGTACCCGTCATATTCAATGACCTTTTTATTTAATTCACCTGTGCTGGTAACGTAACTGTAGGAAACCGTTTCCCAGCCCTTATCATTATACTCAAGGTCTATGCGATCTCGATATGTTCCATCTGGGTCTTTCCATGTTATTGAAGCCGTATCGCCTTTAATATTATAGGTATATTCATGTATATAAACAGGATTATGATCAGCGTCATAGCAGGTTTCCCTCATAACCCATCCGTTAGATGCAAAAATATTTCCACTTTCTAACATGTCTATCTTTTCATTTAACTTCTCTCCGCCAATAAGAGCATATGCTTTTTTTGCAACCTCAAGGGCGCTCTCGAATTCATTATTTCTGATGTCTACCTCTATAACACCGAGATATGCATCTTCACTCTCCGGATTGATCTCCAGTATCTTCTCATATGCAGCCCTGGCATCGTCATAACTCAGGCTATCCAGATCACTATTACCCAATTCAAGCTCAGCATCACAGTATTTAACAACCGTATCAGCCTGACACTGAATAACCTCTTCAGTACCGACCTCCTCTACTGCCTCATTTATCTTCGCCAGTGCTTCATCATACTCTCCCTTTTCCATTAAATCATCAACCCAGTTTACATATGTTTTTGAGAGACCATTGATTGCTTTTTTATTATTGCTTTTTATTTTTAATGCATCATTATATGCATCAACGGCTTCTTCATATTTACCTGCTTTAACGCGCTTTTCTCCGAGACTGATATAATGGTTGCATCTAATGATAGGAATTAGAACAACGAAAACTGCAACCAGCGCAACTACAACAATTGCAGAAATCAGACCAATAATGATCCGCTTCTTCTTTTTTATCGATAAATCCTCCGGCGCTGTACTATTCTGTACCGGTTCTGTATTATTCTGCAACGGCGTTTGCTCCTGCTCTATCTTTGCTCCACAGTAAGGACAGAATAAAGATTCCTGCGGCACTTCATTTCCACAGTTTTGACATAACATACTACTTATCCCCCTTTCAAAATCATCATATATGCAAAGAACTTATATTACTATAGTAAAGCATTAATCAGAGTATGTAAATTGCAAAAAAGGTACCGTGTACCTTTTTGCCATTTGGTACACGGTACCTCATTTCGGTACCTCATCTACAATTTGAGAGTACCACCTCCTTCATATATTCATTCTTCCTTTTTTCGGGCAGTACTATGAATTGGTAATAGAACATCTTAAGAAGAATCTCCTCTGATGTTTTTCTCCCCAGGTTTCTGAACTTAAGCAGCCTCCTCTTGCTTGTTTCTTCTCCATTAGTTTTTACTCCGTTAACAAGATCGCCCAAGGTATAGATGTTGTTTCTTCTGAGACAGTTATATGCTCTCTGGCTTAGATCAAGTACATCAACACCCTGTTCCATCTGCTCATTAGTAAACAGCACATGAAAATGAAACAGTTTTCTATTTTTAAGCAGCACCTCCTCGACGGTTGTTCCTTCGAGGTATCTATTCATCTCTCTAATCACTTTTTCATTTATTATTTTTCCATCTTTCTCTGTCATAGTCGACACCTCCAAATGTATCCTTTACTATTTCTTTTACTCCATGGCAGCTTAAGCTTTTAATCCTATCATCAAACTTCTTGCTTACCATTTTGGACAGATACTTTAGTTCTGATACATCAGGAGCTACTGCTGTAGCATGTATACGATTATTTCCGGTCATCACATAAAGCTCAGTAACATAACCGCTTCGATTCAGATACTCAAGTATATCCTCGTAGTCATCATCTACAGTAGTTATATCCATGAGCATTTTTACATTTTCCTCACGGTAAATAATCGCTTTATAGCCGCGTATGATTCCGGCATCTTCCAGCTTCTCCACACGCTTCTTAACCGCAACACGTGATATTCCGAGCTGATTACCGATTTCAGTAAAGCTCATACGACCGTTCTTTCTTAAAAGCCTGAGTATATCCTTATTTGTATCATCCATAAGTATCCTTTCTTCATACGTTTTAGTATGATTGGAATCAGTGTCGACTCTGATTGATTAGATTATACTTTACGAGAGACACAGAATTCAACAGGCGGGGTTACGAAACGTAACCAAACATACAAACATAACTAAAAAGAAGGAGACGTTTTTCGTCTCCTTCTCCACTCATTATACTAACTTATATCTCAACCTTCCCCGCCAGAATATCCTTATAATCTGCCAGATTCTTCCTGAGCAGGTTCGGTGTATCAAGCTCATATGGACACTTGGTTTTACAAAGTCCGCAGTCGATGCATTCTTCAATCTTCATCATAAGTCCCTGTCACTCTTCAGAAAGGAAGTTCTGAGATGGCGAATGCCTGATGAGCTGCGACATTCTCGCACAGTTATTGATCTGTATTCCTACTGTACATGGCATGCAATAGCCACAGCCACGACAGAAGTCTCCCATCAAATTCTTCCTGTCTTCTTTGGTGACATACTCCCACCACTTTCGCTTCACTAAGAAGTGGGGGCTTCTCGTTCG
>DGHK01000017.1 GCA_002392655.1 Lachnospiraceae bacterium UBA3850
TTCTATTTCAGAACAACAGACGTAACTGGTGTCTGCAACCTTCCTGAAGGTACAGAGATGTGCATGCCTGGTGACAACGTAGAGATGTCAATAGAGCTTATCCATCCTGTAGCTATGGAGCAGGGACTTACATTCGCTATCCGTGAGGGTGGTAGAACAGTAGGTTCAGGTAGAGTTGTTTCTATCGTAGAGTAATCTCGGTAGTACCAAACTATACTTAGTATAATTCATCCCCCAACACTGTGTGCAGTGTTGGGGGATTTTGCGTGTTCTCTGAGCCGTGCACATATGCTTTGCATGTGTGTAGAAGCTGAGATTATATCTAAGTGTTTGCACTTAAAGATAATAATCTCAGCTTCTGTCATATGTGCGTAGCACATATGTATATGGCGAAGAGCGCGACATGAAATAAGTCGCGTAGCGACTTATGAATGCTAAACCCATTTTCAGTTGAAAGAAGACGTTCTAAGATAGTATAATAGAAAAGGTTTTTACTTTTTTTAGAATGGCCATCAATAAGCAGTAATAAGGATGGGTTTAGGTGGTATCAAGAGAACAGCTTCCGTTGCTGAAAAGATAGCTCCTTTTATGGTTGTTATTGGTGCAATCATAACTTCCAACCTCGCATGGGGGATATCAGATACATTTAACGGAATGATGATGATACCGAATATGATAGGCGTACTTACACTGTCACCGCTGGTGCTTAAGATCACGAAGAATTACGTGGACAGAAGGATTAAAGGCAGGACGGATATCAGGCCGATGCTTTCGTATCATCCTGATATAGAAGTCGAGGGCATAAGGCTTATTGAAGAGACCGGCGAGGGGTAAAGATAAAAGAAAAGAATATATAAAGTAAAGAATTAATAAAGGAGGACATTTTACATGTTAGAAAGCAGACCCGAAGGAATGGAGAGAATTACAACTCCTGAACTTGCAAAGGCGTACATCGATGACCAGGTTGCAAAAATGAAGGCACAGGTGGGAGACAAGAAGGTGCTTCTTGCCCTCTCTGGAGGAGTTGATTCCTCAGTAGTAGCAGCGCTTCTTATTAAGGCGATAGGACAGCAGCTGGTATGCGTTCACGTTAATCATGGACTTCTCAGAAAAGGTGAGCCGGAGCAGGTAATCAAGGTTTTCAGAGATGAGATGAATGCAAACCTCATCTACGTTGACGCAACCGATAGATTTCTTGATAAGCTTGCAGGAGTTACAGATCCTGAAGAGAAGAGAAAAATAATCGGTGGAGAATTCATAGAAGTATTTGCAGAAGAAGCTAGAAAGCAGGACGGAATCGAGTTCCTCGCACAGGGAACAATCTGGCCTGACATACTTGAAAGCGATGCCGGAATCAAGGCACACCATAACGCAGGCGGTCTTCCTGAAGACATGGACTTCGAGCTCGTAGAGCCTGTAAGAATCCTATTCAAGGATGAAGTTAGAGTAGTAGGAAAAGAACTTGGCCTTCCTGATAACATGGTATATCGTCAGCCATTCCCAGGTCCGGGCCTTGGAGTAAGATGTCCGGGAGCAATCACAAGAGACAGACTTGAGGCGGTTCGTGAGTCAGACGCCATCCTTCGTGAAGAATTCGCAAAGAACGGTCTCGAAGGAAAAGTATGGCAGTACTTCACAGTAGTACCGGACTTCAAATCAACAGGCGTTAAAGATGGAAAGAGAACCTTCGACTGGCCATGCATCATCCGTGCCATCAACACAACAGATGTTATGGAAGTAACAGTAGAACACCTCTCCAACGAACTCATCGACCACCTCGTAAACCGTATAATCACAGAAGTACCAGGCATTAACAGAGTCCTGTTTGACTATACACCTAAGCCTCCTGCTACTGTGGAATATGAGTGATAACGAGCCAAACTCAGAATAATATACAGCAGTCACCGAAGGTGACAGTCAATGAAGAAACACGCCTGCAAACTTGTTTGCAAAGGCGTGTTTCTTTTATTGGCTGATAGCTGCGCAGCAGCGCTGTATATTAATCTGAGCTTGGCGACAACATACATCGGGACTATGGCTATGCCATGGTCCCGATGAGCATATGAGGACAAAGCGAAGTCCGAATGAATGTCATCCGCAAGCATGCATAGGTATCTGTATTTACGGTATAAATGCGGCTCATTTTTTGCTATAATATGTACTTGGAAAAGTCTATCTAGGATACAGATAAAATATTATAAAAACGGAGAAATATAATGGCAGATACAAAGAAAGAACAAGAACGTGATGAGCTTCATAGAGCTATCTGGGCGATAGCAGATGATCTTAGAGGAAGTGTTGATGGCTGGGACTTTAAGTCATATATCCTTGGATTCATGTTCTACAGATATATATCAGAAAACCTTACTACAAAGATAAATAAGGACGAGTGGGATGCCGGTGACTTAGATTTTGATTATGCAAAGCTGAGTGATGAAGATGCTGAGATGGCAAGAGAGGATATGGTCCAGACAAAAGGATTCTTCATACTTCCATCAGAGCTTTTCTGTAATGTAAGAAGAGATGCAAAGGATACAGAAGCTACATTTAAGAACAAGGATGGGAATATCCGTAGTGTTGTAGAAAACTTAAACGAAAAACTGGAAATGGTATTTCAAAATATTGAGAATTCTGCAAATGGAAGTGAAAGCGAAGATGATTTCAAAGGTCTCTTCGATGATATAGATGTTAATAGCAATAAGCTTGGAGCAACAGTTGCAAAGAGGAATGATAAGCTGGTTAAGCTCCTTGATGGTATCGGTGAGATGAAGCTGGGAGACTTTCAGTAGAATACCATAGATGCTTTTGGTGATGCATATGAATACTTAATGGGTATGTATGCATCAAATGCTGGCAAGTCTGGTGGAGAGTATTATACACCGCAAGAGGTTTCGGAACTTCTTACAAGACTGGCAGTTGCCGGAAAGACGGAGATTAACAAAGTATATGATCCGGCCTGTGGCT